>JBPOIW010000186.1:0-37026 GCA_052034165.1 Planctomycetota bacterium
GGAGGGCTGACGCCCTGCCGCTCGCCGGAGAATGTCCGGCGAAGAAAACCAAGAATCGATTCCAATCCACAGACTGCGAAAAAGGCGACGGACGGCATCCAGTAAATTGCATGCCGTGCTCGCAGCTCGGCCAATGGCGAGAACGTTACGTATGTCGCTACCATAAGTGCGATGAACGTGGAGTTCTCGGTTCGCTTAATTCGTCTTAGTGATAGAACAAATCCCAGCACACAAAGAACTGCAGCTGGCCAGCCGGATTGTTCTACAAGTGCAACCGGGTAGTACCACAGGTTTTTTGTGGCAAGAAACGCGTTGGTCGTTCCGTCTTCAGAACCACCGACCGATTCAGCAGCCTGTCGAACATGGAGATGGCCCATCTCCTTCGCGATCACGAGATAAACCGGTCCCACCAGGACAATCGCTATGGCCGAAGCGACAAGCACATGTCTGCTCCAGAGCCTTCCCCAGCCGCCACGCAACAGAAACATCGTCAGATAGAAGGGAATGAGCACCGCCGCATCGAATCGAGTCAATGCCGCCATGGCTGCAAAAATCGCTGCTAAGTAAAGATGCCGCCGTCGAGTACCTCGGAGCCACAGATCGAACTGATCGACAGAGACCATGACCAGTGCGAGAGCCGGCATTTCCAGCATGACATCTCGACTGTAATCAAAAATCAAAGGCGCGATGGAGTACAGGATCATCACGGCGGAAGCGTGGTCGTCGTCAAGAATTCGCCGTGCCATGCGATACACGCACCAGCACGACACAATAAAGCTCAGCAGGACCAGCCAGCGGGCGACGTCGGCTGAGGTGCCGAAAACCATCATCGCAAGTCCGCATACGCCGTGAAACAACGGAGGCCAGACTAACAATCCGAGAGCCGGGTATTGTTCGTAATAGCGTTCGGCGTAGTCTTTGGGATTGCTTAAGTGCCCTGTGGTGATTGTGTCGGTCAGGAGATCCCGAAAGAAAATCGAAGTCACAACATGACGATTCGAGTCACCACCAAAGACCGGCTCCACCGGCCGGGCGCAGATAAGGTGCAACGCGATTGGTAGCGCGATGAGCAGCACTGCGCGACGAATGCGGCTGGTGGGGGGGGCAGGTTGTGTTGATTCAGAGGTCATGTTCTTTTCGGTTGAGTTCCCCCACCGGGTTTACCCCGGTGGTTTACGGGCTTTTGCACCACTTCAAACTGGTATGCAACGTAGTACAAAAGTCTACTTCCATTGGGGTAAGCCCCGCGGACCGTTTTTTTGAGAACTACTTCCGCGCTCGGAGGGCTGACGCCCTGCCGCTCGCCTTGTTTTCATGTTTCGTATGTTTCTCTGCGATGGCCGCTGCGTGATCTTTCATCGGGCGGATGTCGTAGTGTTGGCTCATCATGTCGATCATCTGAGAGACCAGCTCAACCTTAGGTTCTGCAGGTCGACCCATGGCCGGGAAGAAGGCCAGATCCTTGTCATCATCGCAGCCCATGAAGTCGAGCGGATGAAGCAACAACGACGGCGCGACACCGGCCATGCGGCACATCGTCAATGCCATCCGCCAGTAATTGATCGCCGTGAATCGTGAGAACTGTGCGAGGTAAAGGATATAGCTGGCGTGAATCGGCACCTTGAACAGCGGCATCGTGGTGACAGGAATCTCCGTCAGTTGCCCTTCAGGAAAATTCCATGTGAATGGCTTCAGCGGTCGAAATCCTTCGTTGAATTTTCCGAAGAGCTGTTTCCGCTCTGCTCGCTGTTCTTTGGTCAGCTTTGTCGACATAAAGTAGTACATGCGTGCGAGCGGACCCAGATAGGTCGGAAACGTCGAGCAATCGTATTTGTAACCCCGACGAATCAGGATCTTCAGCAACAGATCACAAAAGCTGAACCCAGGTCCTCGAAAGCCGATCGGACACTGACCGGTGACTCGTTCGAGATGCTCCTCGGTCTTTGCAAGTTCGCTGACCAGTTCCTGCTCGGAGTACAGATGCAGCCACGGTTCATGATTAAACGAGTGATTGCCGATCTCATGCCCGGCGGCCGAGATCGAAGCAAGAGCTTCAAAATTTTCTTCGCGTGCGGCATCCTGGCCGACGATGAAGACGGTCATTTTCATATCTCGCTCGTGGAGAACCTTCAGGAATCTTGGCACGACAAGATCCAGATACGTCGGGTACTTGTCCCAACCTGCGTCGCCATGAGTTTTCATGTACGACCATTTGTTGTCGAGATCGAGTGAAAGGCTGGCGATAGGTTTCATTGTCGCAGAGTTTTCAGTTGACAGTGTTCAGTTTTCAGCAAAGGCGAGCGGCAGGGCGTCAGCCCTCCGAGTTTTCTTTGAGTCGCATTGTTTCACCACGGAGGTCAATCAATTTGTTGAACTGGTCGCAAGTTCCCGCATTGCTGACGCCGTGCCGATTTCGAGACCGTTTTCAGTTCGAATAGAAACTCGAGATTTGGCCAGAAACTCAGGAAGTTTGGCCACGAAGTCGTTCGCCAACTTGATCGTTTCGTTCACGTTAAGCGTTCCGTTGACAATGTGCGCAGAGTTCAGTGAATACAGCCCCGGGACAGATGTGACCGTCGGAGGAAGGCGATCGGAATAGCCGAGCGTTGGCAATGCGAAGACATGACGAACCCGGGAAACCCGGAACGCCTTCACATCGGCCAGCGACAAGGACGGATGCATTCTCTGCAGGCCCGAGATGAACTCATGCTCAATCTCAGCATCTGACTTCTCAAACAGTTCATCGTTCGGAGTCACATATCTCGGCAGGTAAACCAGAGCATTGCCGTCGAGTTCCTGCTTGTCGACAAGTGAGGTCATCTCGATCACTGCCGTAAACGGATAACCGGCATCGGTGATGTTCGTAACATAGTAGGGCGAAAGACTCTTCCTCAGCAGCACAGACGCGCAGACAATGCCGTGATAACGGACGCCGTCGAACAGCTGTTTCTCGGAAGAATTCAGCTCTGGACAGAGACGGCTCATGACTGGCGTTGGCAAGGTTGAAACGACCTGGTCGAAAACTCGATCGTGTTCAGCAAATTGAACTGTGAGTCGTCCGTCGGTAGTTGTACGAACTCCGCGAACGACGGAGTTACATTGAATCTCAACGCCTTGAGATTTCAGTTTCTTCGTGTACTGCTCCAGAATATTCGCATAACCGCCGCGACAGTAACCGAACATCTCCTTCTTCAGGCCAGTTCGGCGAGCTGCATACATTCGAGCAATCGTGGCCCAGATAAATGCGGCCGAGGTTTCTCGCCAGCATTCGCCAAGTTTGCAGCGAAGCAGCGGCAGCCACATCTTCTCAAACGTTCGCTGGCCAGAGAGCTTTGTCAGCCAGTCACCGACAGAGATGCTTTCCAGCTTCTTCCAGTTGGTAACTCGAGCCGCATAAAAAATGGTGCCGCCCAGACGCAGTTTGTCGATCAGACGGAGCGGTGGGAACTTCAGGAACTCGACGGTATTTGACATCGAGTGCATTTGGTTGTCGGTGAAGAATCCGGTCTTCGTCTCGACCCACTGCATTTCATTCTCAAGCCCCAGTTCCCGCAGCACTTCGCGGGCGTGCAGGTCAGACATGAGCGTCACGTGATAATGACGGTCCCAGGTACAGTCGCCGATCTTCCAGGCATCAGCGAGACCGCCAAGATTTTGACGTCCTTCGAGCAGTGTGACTTTATGCCCTTGCTGCGTCAGACGCAGCGCGAGAGTCATCCCGAGAATGCCACCGCCAAGAACTGCGAAATGTTGTGTCATGAGAAGGGTTTTCAGTGTTCAGTTTTCAGTGTTCAGGTATCGCAGTTTGAACAACAGAGGGCCATATTTCGTGTTCGATGTATTGCGCACACAGGGTCCGCCTTTCGGCGGAGGTCCTGCCCGGCAGGCAGGAACTACTGGGTGGCAACCGTTGTCTCGATTTCTGTTACGACATGATTGTTGATCGAGTAAGCTCGACCACATTGGCAGGTGGCTTCGACCGAGGTTGAGTTATCAGCGTCACTGAATCGATGCACGGGTTCGCCGCAGCGGCAGACGACTCCGATGACTCGGGCTGGTGTTCCGATGGCGAGACAAAAATCCGGCACGGACTTCGTCACGATGGAACCCATTCCGATCATAGCCCAACGACCGATCTCCAGATTGCAGCCGACAATACATCCGGCTCCGATGGTCGCCCCCTCGCGAACCACCGTAGCCAGAGTATGTTCGTCCGGATCTGATGAACGCAGTTCTTTCAGATCCGGAGTTGTTGCTCTTGGAAACCGATCATTTGTAAAGATCGTTCCCGCACTGATCATGACGCCGTCTTCAATCGTGACGCCGTTGCAGATGTAAGCGTTCGAGTTGATTTTGACTCGATTGCCGATCTTCACGTCGTAAGCGATCGTCGACTTTCCGCCAACGAGACACTGCTCACCAAGCACTGCGTCATGGCGAATATGTGCGTTGTCCCAAACCGACGTGCCTTCGCCGAGCTGCACGTTAGATTCGATGATTGCGGTCGGATGGATACGGGGCATGGCTGCACAAGGTTTTCGGTTTGAGGTTTTCGGTGTTCGGATAAGTCTCGAGTCAGAGGTTTGCGGTCCGCGATGTTCTGTTTTCTGTCCGAAAACTGAAAACCGAAAACCTCAAACCTATCTCAATGACTCACCACATGCTGGCTTGCGGTCGTGCGACGGAACTGTGCGGCTGGTGTTACTGTATGCCACTTCTCAGATCGCAGAGCCGCATAGGCGGTCTCGATGACTCGCACAGAAGCGATGGCGTCAATCGGAGTGATGATCAACTCTTCCGTACCACAAATCGCGCCGCCGAAGTTCTTGATCTGGTTGCCGAAGGCGGCGACCTTGTCATAACCGTTGCCGAATACGGTCCAGTCCTTCTGGTCCGCCAGCTTGTACTTGGATTCTTTCCAGCCGACGGACAGAGTTCCTTTCGAGCCGTAGATACTGATGAAGTCAGCGCGAACTTTATTCAGGCTCCAAGACAGGTCGATGTTTCCCATCGCGCCGCCCTCGGTGCGAGCAAAGATCAGCGCCGTGTCTTCCACGGGCAGATTTTGAATTCGCTTGCCTTCGACGACCTGAAGTTCCGTGATATTGCCCAGAAGGAAGCGCAGGATATCGACAGAATGCGTTCCGTTGTCAATCAGAACGCCGCCACCGCTGATGGCTGGCTGGCTGTTCCAGCGTTTGGACATATCGCAGAAACCTGCGAACGTGTTTTCATAAAGAATGATGTCGCCCAGTATTCCCGAGTCGATAATCTCACGAGTCTTCTGCACATCAGCCACGAAGCGGAACTTTGATCCCATTGAGAAAACAACTCGGCATCGCTGAGCTGTTTCAGCCATGCGGATCGCTTCGTCGGTGCTGATCGCCAGAGGCTTCTCGCACAGCACGTGAACTCCCTGCTCCATCAGGCGACAGCAGATATCCGGATGAGTCGATGGCGGTGTGCAAACAATTGCCGCCGTGGGACGCAACTCTTCGATCATGCGGTCAACATTGTCGTACGCCGGGACATCGCACAATGTCGCAACGTCTTTGGCCGACTCAAGCCGTATGTCGGCGACACCAACAATCTGGTAAGGCAGCCCCTGAACAAAGGCCTGGGCATAAGATCGTGAAATCCCGCCGGCTCCCACGATAACAAAAGTTGGCTGAGTACGAGCGATCATGAAAGACTCCGGGAGAACAATTGAATGATGAATCGAAGATAAAGAATCAATCGCTGGTTGAACCACAGAGGTCACAGAGACCACGGGGGTAACGCAGTGAGTTTCGAATGAGAAAGCACAGTCTTGAACGCAGAGTTCGCGGAGGAACGCAGAGGACGCTCCTTTTGAGATGTCCCCTGCGATTCCCCTCTGTGGTCTCTGTGACCTCTGTGGTCAATCAATGCGAGAGTGCTCGGAGGGCTGACGCCCTGCCGCTCGCCGTTTTTACTTCACCAGTTCTTTGCTTGTGAGAGCCAGAACGGCGTTGCGGATGTTTGTGGACAAGTACTGAATGTGTTCGTCCGTGTACTTTTCGTTCCATGGCAGAACCAGCACATGCTCAAGAGCGTTCCATGTGCCTTCGAAGTGGCAGCGGCTATAGTCGGTCGCTTCTGGTCGAGCCAGCGTGAACGGCCATCGGCTGGTACCGAACGTCACCTGATTCTTGATCACCTGACATTCGAACGCGGGCTTCTGGATGTAGCGTGGGGCACACAGAATTCCGAAGTCCTTCAGAGCTGCTCCGAGAGCGACCGTGCCGCCGGGGATCACGGTCTCGTCAACTCGCAGACAGTACTTCCAGAATGTGTGAACACTCTGTTCAGTGATAACCGGAGTTTCAATGCCTGGCAGTCCGGCCAGTTCTGTCGTCAATGCAGCGGCTGTGCGAACGCGAGATTCTACAACGGCATCCAGCTTGTCGAGCTGAGCCACGGCCACAGCGCCAAGCAGTTCGCTCATACGATAGTTCGGAGCGATGAAGTAGTGATCCGGCTTTGCGTCGCCGTATCCCCAGGCTTTGTTGATGAACAGATAAATTCGGCGGGCCAGAGCAGGGTCGTTCGTCGTGACGATCCCACCTTCGCCCGTCGTGATGTGCTTGCCCTGCTGCAGGCTGAAGCTCCCGACAGCCCCGAAAGTACCGACATACTGATCACGGTAGGTCGTCAGAAACGACTGAGCACAATCTTCGATGACCGGAATACCATGACGATTGGCCAGTTCCATAATCGGAGCCATGTCGCATGGGTTACCGAACAGGTGAGTCACGATGATCGCTTTTGTCTTCGGACTGATGACCTTGGCGATAGATTCTGCAGTGACGTTATAAGTGTGTGGATCAACGTCGCAGAAAACAGGAATTGCTCCCTGATAAATGATCGGCGTAATCGCACCCATGTCGGTGATGGATGTCGTAATGATTTCATCACCCGGCTCAGTATCCAGAGCCGCGATCGCGCAGTGGACAGCAGCGGTTCCGCTCGAACAGGCGTAGGCGAACTTTGCACCGATCTTCGCGGCGAACTTCGTTTCCAGCTGCTTTACGAAATTCCCTTTCGTGCTGGTCAAAGTACCACTGGCCAGACACTGTCGCACGGCTTCCAGTTCTTCTGGTCCAAATGTTCGTCCGGTCGCGTCCTGATCAGATGGCAGTGTGATTCGGTTCGTCATGATTGAGGTACTTTCGAAAACAGGTACTTTTGAAATTTGAGATCTGGAAAGAAGCGTGTGACGGTTACTTCAAGGCTCCGTGAGAGCCACTAAGTTTTCTGGCGACAACTTTCGACAGCAGTCGGAGGTGAGCCAGGATCGTGCGAACGGTCTTCATCTTTGAAAACCCGAACAGCCGAACTTCCAGGGTCGCTGGATGCTCGACAATTTTTCTTCCGTGAAGACTTAGCTGAGCCGCCAGTTCAGCGGTGCCCAGAAAGCCATTTTCAACGAGTGGCAGATCAACAATCTGCTGCTTGCGGTAAACTCGAAAACAGCTGGTCCATGTCGAAAGTTTTTGCCCCAGCAAAAGGCGATACATGCACGACAGAGTATGTGACAGAACCAGTCGCCAGCTCGGGACGTTGTTGACCTTACCGTCACGGTGATACGGGGACGCCGTCACCATCGCGACATCTCGCGTCAGTCGTGGCAGCATGTTCGTCAGTTCGTGCGGATCGTAAGAACAGTCAGCATCGATCGAGGCGATGATTTCGGTCTGTGCCGCGTTAATGCCCGTCAGAATCGCGGCCGAGACTCCTTTGTTGGTCTCATGCCGAAGGATGTTGATGTCTGAATCGTCACCAAACAACGACTGCAGAACGTCGTAGGTGTTGTCTTTGCTGCAGTCGTCGACAAAGAGAATCTTAAGATCCCACTGTCGCGACAGTTCATGGCGTAGCGACTGCATCGTACGGTGCAGGTACGGCAACGTTGACTCTTCGTTGTAGCACGGGATGACCAACGTGGTCGCCGGACGCTGCGTGCGGCGGACACCGGAGTTGCCTGCTGTCGCAGACTCGTCCGGAGTAGTCTCTGCGACTTCCTTGAGAACGCGCGTGCGGCTCGGACAATCAGCGAGAGTCCGCACCTGCTCGGAAAGACACGTTAGCGGGCTTCCGTTGAGCTTGGCATGTTCGTGAATCGAAGTAAATTTTTCAGACGCAAGATACTGAGGGAGAAGCGTACGATACTTACCGAGGTTTCTGTAGTGCCGAATCTTTGTCAGTCGCCCTGTCACGCTGAGCCGCGGTTGCTGTTCGTCCAGTTCCCAGACCTGGAAATACATAACAAACGGAGAAGCCTCCGTCTGCTGCCACTTTTCAATGGCGGAATGCATCAGAGACTCTGGCAACTGCCGCAGATAATTTCCGCCTGCGATCGGCAGCCAGCCTCCGGCGAACGGCATTGTGGATGGTGGAATCTCAAGGATCGTTCCGTTCGAGCAGGCATGCTCATGAATGTGTCGACGCCAGGGTTGCTGGCCGAAGTCTCGCCGACGTGGCATCAGGCTGGAGTCGTAGAGATAACCGGCTTCCTGCAGTTCATTCAGAAAGCTGAGATCCTTTTTGCGGAGCCATCCATCGGACAACCGAAACCCGACAACGGGCTTACCGACGGTGTCCTCCAGAACTTCACGCGATCTTCGCAGATCTTCACGCCGAGCTTCCGGGCTGAGCTTCAGAAGTGGCTGATGGAGATGTCCACGGCTTGCAATTTCGTGACCGGCATCGGCAACCTTGCGTACAAGTTCAGGGTATTTCTCTGCGATCCAGCCAAGAACGAAGAATGTCGCTTTGGCCTCATATTGAGCGAGCAGTTCGAGCGTCTCTTCTGTATTCTTTTCCAGTCTTGATTCGAACCGATACCAGTTTCGGGGACTAATAAAACGATGAAACGCACCGGCCTGGAAATAGTCTTCCAGGTTCACTGTCAGAATCTGTGCGCGCGACGACTCAACGTTTTTTTGAACGAGGTTTTTGTCGGCAAGTTTTGGAGGAAGTTCCCGCACAAGCATGTTCGAATCACTGACAGAAAGTTTTAGAAACTCTGAGCGAACGGTTCCGAGCAGGCCATAAAGACTCTGTCCCGAATGCTGTTAACCCTAGGTTCTGTAAAACTTACAGCCGTTGAATTCATGAAACAGTTGATGCAATGGCGGGGGTGAGCAGGGCATATTGCGTGAAATTTTTCAGTCGCATCGATTAATCGGGCGCGAGGAAGATTCGAAAGATTGGTCTCAATGCGAAAGGTCGACAGGATCGCTACAATACGCTGGTGCTCCGAAACCGCGTCTTACGCCTTCTATGCACGTCAATTTGTCTGATTGTCGTAGCTGTTGAATTTGCAGATTTGAGTGAAAGCTGACCGTGCTCAGGATTGGTGCTATTGAGTTGGGTTTGCCCGTCGTTCAGGCGGCGTTGAGCGGCTATAGCGACTGGCCGATGCGGGCCATCGCTAAAAAGCTGGGAGCTCCGTATTCCATCTGCGAAGTATTGACCGATTCGTTTGTCAGCTCTTTGAAGGACCGCGCAAAGACACGTCATCACCTCTATCTGGAGGAAAGTGATCACCCAGCGGGCGCGCAGTTGATGGGGTCTGAGCCGGACGAGTTTCCGGGGGCTGCTCTGAAACTGGTTGACGCGGGTTTTGATGTTGTTGACATTAACTTTGGCTGTCCCGCAAAACGTTCAGGGGGACGATGTCGAGGTGGATACCATCTTGGGCAACCTGACGTTGCCATTGATATCCTCCGACGAGTTCGCGATGCCGTTCCATCGCACATACCAGTGACCGTTAAGATGCGACGCGGATTGGATGATACTCAGCAGAGTCGCGACAACTTTTTTTGCATCATCGAGACGGCATTCGACACGGGGATTGCAGCCGTCACTGTGCATGGTCGCACTGTCGAGCAAAAATATATCGGCCCAAGTCGCTGGTCGTTTCTGAAGGAAGTTCGTCAGCTCTTTCCGGGACGAACATTGCTGGGCAGCGGTGACTTGTTCACGGCGGCGGATTGTGTCCGAATGTTGCAGGAGACCGGAGTTGATGGTGTGACGGCAGCTCGCGGATCGATCGGTAACCCCTGGATCTTTTCACAGGCGGCCGCGTTACTTCGTGGAGAACCATTGCCTGCAGCGCCGACGGTTCATGAGCAGCGTGATGTCATCTGTGAGCACTTTCGGCTGGCCGAGCAGATTCTTCCGGCCGATCAGGTTTCAAAACAGCTCCGCAAGTTCTGCATTCATTACTCGGGATGGCATCCGGAAGCAGCGTCTGTTCGAGCAGCATTCATCGCTGTCAAAAACGCGGCAGACTGGCATTCAGTCATCGCCCGCTGGTATGCGACGGAGCAACCAGGACAGTATCCGGCAGATCCCGGGAATACTCGAACCGGGAATCTGGGCGAGAGCTAGAGCTAGAGCTTTGTCACGAATGAATTGAGGAATCGTCAGCGGGCGAGACGTCAGCGTTCCCGCAGCGAGGACATCTCGTCCGATGCTATTCAACTCCTCAAACGACCGTTGAGGGAGCAAGAGAGCGTTCCTGTTGGTTTCAAGTTGACCTCTGAATGCTTTCCCCGCTGCACACCGCGCTTCCGTGGCGTTTTGGGCTTTCTCGCAAGATGGACCACCGACGAACTCGCCCTGTTTTTCTCATTCAGGGTGATCTTTCTCCGTTTTTTCCGCTGGATAATGATCTATTTTTGATTTCTTGATGCGTGGGTGGCCAGGCAAATTTAAGTCTGAAAAAAGCCCGGTAGAATCTAAATCGCTGAATTCCACCACCTGATCTTCCGGAGTTTTTCGTCGATGTTTTCGATCCAGAAGCTGTTCAGTAAGGACGCTCGTTTTTTTGATCTGCTGGAGCAGAGTGCGGCAGAAGCCAGAGCATCCGCGAGATTGCTGATTGAATTGCTGAAGGATCGAGAGCATTCTCACCCGCTTGACGAGTTTGCGCTTTCACGAAGTAAAGACAAACGCATCACCGAGCAAATCCGAGAAGATCTGGTAACGACCTTCATCACGGGGATGGAGCGAGAAGACATTGATGCTCTCGCTTATGCTCTCTATCGCATCCCAAAGACGATTGAGAAATTTGCCGAGCGATTCAACCTGGCTCCTCAGAAGCTTCACGGTATTGATTTCACGGTGCAGATGGAGCTTGTCGATCGAGCAACTGCAACGCTGTGTGAGATGGTTGGCCACTTGCGAAAAATGCCTCCGCTGGAAGTGATGAAAGAATTGCTGGATCGATTACAAGCCGTCGAAAGTGAAGCAGACGATGTGATCATCAAATTGCTTGGAGAGATCTATAACGGACGATTTGAACCGTTGCAGGCGATGATGGTTCGCGACCTATATGATCTGCTTGAAAAGATCATTGACCGGTGCCGCGATGCCGGAAACGTGATCTCGCATATCACGATGAAAAATGCTTAGCACAAGTTGACAGCCTGGTGATCCCCGGCTCCGCTGAAGACCGCACGAGACTTCAGCGTCGCGGGAATCTTTTATCCCAGGAGTCGGTGATGGAGCCCGCTTCTGCTTTCACTCAATCCTGACGCACCTGAACTCCCATGCTACTAATCTTTTTCGTGATTCTGATTGCGCTGATTTTTGAGTACATCAACGGCTTTCACGATACGGCGAATTCTATCGCAACTGTCGTAGCCACCAAAGTACTGACAGCTCGCCAGGCCATCGTGTTGGCGGCGTCGACCAATTTGATCGGGGCCTTGTGGGGAACGGCTGTCGCAAAAACGATCGCGGCCGGACTTGTGGACACCAAAATTGTTTCCCAGGAAGTTCTCTTGTGTGCTCTGCTGGGAGCCATCGTCTGGAATCTGATTACGTGGTACTGGGGATTGCCGTCCAGTTCCAGCCATGCTTTAATCGGTGGGCTGGTAGGAGCCGCCGTTGCAGCCGCAGGAACCTGGAAAGTGGTGATCTGGTCACAGCCTGACAAGGAGCACTGGTATAAAGGAAAGGGGCTTTTGTGGAAAGTTCTCATCCCCATGTTCTCCTCTCCGTTCTGTGGATTCCTGCTCGGTCTGCTCATCATGGGGTTGCTTTATCTTGTGCTTCGCAACTGGCGTCCGCGTTCCGTAACCATGGTGTTCGGAAAAGCTCAAATGCTCAGCGCGGGAGCGATGGGTTTTATGCATGGCACAAACGATGCGCAGAAAACGATGGGCATCATCGCGCTCGCTCTGGTTGCCGGCACTACGGAAGGAAAGTTCGCCGATCTGCCCGGATGGCTTGGTTTTCTGAGAACTCCGTTGCCGGAGGCCGGAAAGGATTTTGAAATTGCCCTTTGGATTAAGGTTACCTGTGCGATCGTGATGGCCGCTGGCACCGCTGCCGGGGGCTGGCGAATTATCCGCACGCTGGGACATAAGATGGTGCGACTTCAAGCAGTTCACGGGTTCGCGGCTGAAACGAGTTCTGCTGCTGTGATCGGACTTTCGTCAATGCTTGGGATTCCTGTTTCGACAACACATAATATTTCGGCGGCGATCATGGGAGTCGGGGCAGCCAAAAGCTTTAACGCCCTGAACTGGACCATCGTTGAAAAGATGGCCTGGGCGTGGATGTTAACCATTCCAATTTCCGGTGGCATCGCGTGGTTGCTGTTTCGGGCCATGCAGTGCTGTGGCATGGTGACGGGCGGCACGCAAATCTTTTAGTGCTCCCGAAGATCAGGCTTCTTCTCCAATGCCTGACGGGATGACCTTCAGTACGCATCGTCCGGAATGGACGTCGAGAGAAAGACTCAGGCCTGAATCATTGATGGACGCTGATGGCAGTTCAAGGGCTGCCAGCGTTTGCATCATTCCCGAGGCAATCGTATTCGAGTAACCGCGCTGACCCTCGAACAGGCTTTTGGTCTGAGAAGCACAGAGCCCGACTGCCGGAACATGGCCATGAACTGGACCTTTATCCAAAGGGTCCTGGCCAGATTTGGTCATCAAGTTCGGATGGCAATCTTTAAGGAGTCGCGTTCCGAATTCTCATGCATTTTCCGCCAAAATAATCGCTATCCCCAACACTCGTCGTCCCCTCGCACTCGCCATCGTGCGGAATCTACTACAAAGTGTCGTGGGGTTTTATGAGTGAGCCGGCCCGGGAAATTGTGGTCAAAAATTCATTCTGTCGCATTGAGAACCCCCAAGGGTGGGCTCATAATCCTGAACGTTTTACGCAGGCTTGGAGATCTGGGAGGTTTGCGTTCACTTATTCCGATCCCCGGCCTGTTCTCTGCATCATGACTGCTCAAGAGAGCTTAACGCGCAGCGACGGTCCGCAGTTAATCTTGGACAAGGGTTTTGGCGATGGCGGGGCGTTCTGGGGCCGCTTCTGGCGGTGACGCGGAGTCGAAGTTTCAGGAGATTTTCCGCAAGGCGTTTGGCAAGAGGCGTCAGCGACGAAACCGGAAAGGACTCGCAGGAACCGAGCAGCTCGAGACGAGAGCACTGTTGTCGGGAACTTCGGTCATTGACGAAGGCGCCCACCGTTGGGAAATGTCTGACTCGTTTGTCGTTCACCTGGGACCGATCTCTGTTGATCGTCCAGCGGTGGCCTTCAGCGGAGGCTTGCAGTCAACATACCACTTCAGCAACTTCCACCACGTGCGTCAATTTGATGCCGATACGATCCGCTTTGAACTGACAGAAGATGCAGGTCCGCTCGCGCGGGTGGGCGTCAAGGTCAGTGCATCAAACGCGAATGGTCAGTCTGTTGTGCCTACTCGCAAGGAAGGTGCAGACAGTGTGCATTCTGTGAACCTGAATCGACTGATTACCGGGGAGGTCTCGGGCACAGGGCACAATCTGAAGTTGCAGGTCACGAGTGATGACACCTTATACGTTTCACTGGCGGGACTCCCCAAAGGACTCTACACCCTGAAACTCCAGATAGCGGACAAAATTGATTTCGTGTGGGCCCCAGCGGTCGCTCACGGAGGTTTGTCCTATACGTATTTGGCAACTGTTGAGAATCCTTTACCGAAGTATCCGATTCAGACTCCGGACGCTTTTGAACCCTTCATTGATGAGACCAACAACAGCTCGGTTTCCATCGGCACAATAGGCGTAAAGAAAACAACAACCGTGGTGAATGGTTATCTCAACAGCCATACCATTCCCACTTCGACGATTGACCATGACACGTACGAATTTCGATTGCCCTCGCGAGGAACAACAGGCTCTCAGATCCGGATCAGTTACCTGCCAGCCGGAAGCGGTGCTGGCAGGATTCGTGATTTGATTTCGGCTACGCTGACGACTCATGCCGGTCAAATCACGATTCGCCCCGAACTGCCCAAAGATTCGAATAACGATCGTGAGATCATTTTCAATTTGAAAGGCTTTGATGCTCAAACGCCTTTCCGACTTGAACTGAAATCTCCCACCAATGTTGCCGGTGTCGCGTATTCTGCAGAATTCACGCATCCATTGCCTCAAGTCTCACTGGGCGAAGTCGTATCGCTGAGCGAAGGTTTTGGGTACCTGTCAACGATCGAGGGTTTGGGAAAGGCCTACGATGCTTCTGGTCAGTTGTTCCATTCACAACTGACGCAGCCAATAAGCGTCAGTACAACAAATCGAGCAACGATTGAATCCTGGTTTTATCCTAAATCATCTGATGGTTCCTCGACCATCTGGGAGTTCGCTGATCAGCAGGGGCAAGTTGCCTGGCAATTGCGACAAATCAATGGGCGAGGTCTTCATGTTCACGTGCGACGTGGTCGCGGAGTTTCGGCACATTATTTTGATGCCGGGAAGTCCGGAGTTCTGAACATCGAAGCATGGAATCATCTGGCGATGACGTTCGATGGTCGGCAACTAAGACTCTTCGTCAATGGCGTCAGCGTATTGACGATACCCGAGGATTCCGGCAACTCCGGAGCGCCTTCGATTCTGGGTGATATCAGGAATGTTTCTTTCGGCGGCGGAATCGTCGACGAAGTTCGAATCTGGAATGTGGCAAGAACTCAGGCGGAGGTTCAGCAGGGCATTCTCTCTGCATTTTCAGGAACTGAACCGGGACTTCAGGCATACTGGAACTTCGATAAGCTGACCAACGGGAACATTGCGGACATTTCATCAAACAAAAATGTTCTCCATATTCCGGCAGCTCGACGCGTTGAAAACGCCGTCCCGCAGATTGGCTACGTTGAAGTTTTGCTGGATCAGAAGGTCTCGGATCCGAAAGGCCTGTTTGTTACCTATGAACTCAGTGGAACGGCGAAGGCGACTGTTGATTTCATACCGTCTCGTTTTCGAACGGTGTCATCTGACCCCGGCTCAGAGCGCGAGGGAATCATTATTCCATTCGGTGAAAAGTCCGGACGCATCTATTTCATGGCAAAGCCGGATGCGCTGGCGGAAGCAGCCGAGACTATTAACGTCACACTGAAGCCGTTTAGTTTTGAAGGCTTTTCTGGCGGTCAGGACTATCGAATTGGAGCACACAGTTCGAAGTCTCTGGAGATCGTGGACAGTGGTGCCTACAAGGTTGGCATTGCCGTCACGGACTCCAGTGGCCGCACGATCACGGCCAATAATCCTCTTCATCTTGATCCCGTGACGAGAAGTGGCAAGTTCTTTTTCCGTTTGACCAGCCAGCCGACAGCAGCCGTTGAACGGATCATGATTCAAATGGATGCCAACTCGACGTTGAACGCCAGTGCGACGCGCGGGGGCACCTTTGGCGTCGATTTCAAAGCGGAGGACTGGGACAAGCCCATTGAGTTTACGGTGCGATCGTTTTTGACATCCGGGACCGAAGGCTCATTTAGTTTCAGCAGTGACCCCAATGATAGTCAGGGGCATCGCCGGACAAATCTTTACCTCACAACGCCGGTCAGATTCGGTACGACACTGAATCTGCCTCCCCGCGAAGCTCGCCCGACGGAGGGAAGTGCCACTGATGCCGTTTCGACGACTCCCACGGTTAACCTGAAACATTTCAAGGATGTCCGTGAGGATGCTTCAAAGCCCGGACTGTTCAGCGTTGAACTCAGCGCGCCGGCTCCAGCTGGCAGATTGGTTGTGCACTACACGGTCTCAACGAGTAGTCATGCGACAGCGGGCAGCGACTATCGCAGGCTCCCGGGTTTCGTCTTTGTTCCGGAAGGACTGCGTCAGGCGGAGATTCCCGTCTATGCAATCGATGACTCTGTTTATGAGGGGACCAGTGAAGATCTGGTCATTTCTTTGCAGAGTAATTCCCATTATCACGTGGGTACTGCTGGTAACCCGAAAATTGCGATTGTCGAAGATGATCATTCGGGTATCTCTGTTGTGAATACTTCAATCATTGATGTGGCCGTTCCCAAGAGCCCGGCGCGACCGGTGAATCTCAGCGAAGGCTCAGTCTCCGAAAGATACAACACCACTTTCAATGTTCTTCCATCTGTTGGCAAATCGGGCCATTACGAAGTCCCTGCATGGTCATATACCGGTGGACTGACATCGAAGGTCGCCTCGTCGGATGGCGACACAATTCCATTTGAAATGCTCTCAGTCGGTGACTCAACAGCCAAGCTGACACTGACGTTAACACCAACAATAGCTTTGGGAACAAACACACTCCCCACGGTGCGCACGGGCGGCGATTCGGAACACAACATTAATCTTGATCGCCTGTTGAGATCCGGCCTGCGGTTGACGGGATCCGGACATTCAACAGCGGGGCACGCTATTGGTGAAAACAAGTTAGAGTGGTCTCTTGCAGGGCTCGCGGCCGGTCGCTATCTCGTCGATTTATCCCTTCCGGTGATTTCACAGATTCTGCCGGGGAATACAGATCCTGCTCAGGTGTTGACTTACGAATATCATCTTGAGTTTACCAGTTCACCTGCGGCCCCATTTGAAATTTCAACAACGCGTACCGAAACGGGACTTTCGTCAAGTTATTCCAATCTCGTCACCAATGAACCTTTAACTGCGCAAACATCACAAACGGAACCAAACAACGACACGATTTCGTCCGCCCCTGTGATGGGGGTTGTGACGCAGAATGCCGAGGTGCTGAAACAGACCATCAGTAACTTCGCTGACAAAGATCATTTTCGCTTCACTCTGGACTCCACTCTGGGGCGTCCTGACACCTTGATTGCACGCTTCTCCCATACTTCGCAGAGTGATCTTCGTTTACAGGTGTTGTCGACCGCCGGAACCGTGATTCGTACATCTGACGAGCAATCGAACAATGAGTACATGGATCTGCGAGATCTCGCGGATGGCGAATATGTGGCACTGGTGACAGCGAGTCCTCGCGGTGCATCTCAATTTGTTGAAGAGCCCTACTCGCTGAAACTTACACGACTGCAGCTGGGGAATGAGCCGGGACCGAATGACGTCCTCGCGACCGCTCCGCATTTAGGGGCGGTACACAACAGGGACCGGTTCTCCGATTTCTCTCTGAACACGGTCACTGATCAGGACTACTTCCGTTTCACACTTGATACCGCCAGTGGTCGACCTGACAGCGTTTCGCTGTTATGTCCAGCAGTCGATGGTCGCCTTGGCATGTCACTTTATTCACTCCCGGACGAACATGAAATCGCAAGGCTCAGTGGCAGCCAGACGTCGCTATCACTTGCAGGTTTGTCCGACGGAGTTTACGGCGTGCGTATCTTCCGGTTTTCTCCCGGAACCTTAAATAAATATGACCTTGGGTTCGGCACGATCACGCCTTTGGCCGGAGAAAGAAATCTTAATCAGGTGGCGGTCCGACTGGATTCACGGCCGACATCAAATGTCTCGATTACGTTCCATAGCGATGACCTGACCGAAGGCTCCGTAACGGGAGTGCCCTTCATCTTCACACCGGACAACTGGGATCAGCCACATTATGTTACGATCACACCGATTGCGGACCAGGATGCGGGCACGAATCGGAACGTGACTTACACTGTAACCGGCAATTCGATCAGCACCGACCCGAACTATCAGAATCGGACAATTCGCTTTTCCGTGACGAACGTTGATAACGGCGAGTTTCACTCTCCGGCTGTTCCTTCTCAACTCGAACACGGGGCACCGGTCGAGAACAATCTTCCGGTCGCTTCAATCACCAGGCTGAAGAAAGGTGCTGTTCCGGAGGGCCAGACTGATGATGCGTTCGTGGTGAAACTCGACAGGCCATTGACGACAAACCTGACAATCGGTGTGGATTTCCGACGTGGAACCGCAACCTTTGGGGAGGACTTTACGGCTGTCACCGGGAGCTCCATCTCGAACTCCACGACAACACCCGGCCTTATCAACGTCCTGTTCAGGGCAGGAGAAACATCAAAGAACATCCAGCTTTCGCTGCTTGATGACAAGGTGGCAGAATCCCTTGATGGGACCGATGAGAGTATTCGCGCAGCGATTGTGGATGCGAAAGAGTTCCGTGTCGAAAGTCATGCGGACCCCGGCTTCACCGATCTCATCACCGTCCGGGATATCAACAAAGCAGGTGTGACCGTTCTCAAGGAAGGGCATGCCGCTGGCAACAGCATGTCTACGGTAACGGAAGATGTGGCCGGTAGCTCTGTTGAGTACTCTCTGAAGCTGAATACGAAACCAACAGCTAACGTAATCGTTTCCGTTGGCAGTTCCGATCTCAGCGAAGGCCTTGTCTCCAGGTCGGCCGATGGGGCCAGAACAGAAGTCGTGCATTTGGTCTTCACTCCGTCAAACTGGGACACAGCACAGCGCGTCTTCCTCAAAGGAGTCGAAGATCATTCTGATGATGGCGATGTTCCGTTCACGGTTTTCGTCAGTATTCAGGGTGAAGACGACGTGTATCGCAAGGTCTCGAAGCAGACATTCTCCGCGATCAATGCCGACAACGACGCGTTGGGGATCACTGTTTCGAATCCGCTAACGACTGTTGATGGCAGGCAAAACATTTTTAGTGTCATCCTGAGATCTCAACCGAACAGCGATGTTCGAGTAACGATGAATGTACCGGACGAGCAACTGGAGATCGAAGGTGCGCGGGCTGGCGATCCTTACACGCTGACGTTTACGCCATTCAACTGGGCTTTGCCGCAACAGGTTCGATTGACCGCCGTGGATGATGGCATCGTTGAGAACTTCCATCGCAGTCAGGTTGTTTTTCAGGTTGAAGTCGGACGAGCGTTCAATGGTCCCGGAATTGCTGATAACTTCACTCCTGAACGAGCTCTTGATCTGGGCGAAATCGAGGGTGGGGTTCGCTGGACCAATATGGTGCTCCGCGAAAACGAGAATCGAACTCAGCAGGATGAATGGTTCCGCATCAAACTGACTTCAGGAGGAAGCGCTCTCAACAAACTGCGACTGAAAGTGGCGGGAGACAATACGTCAAAGCTGCCAAAAATGGCGCTCTATTCCGCGGATGGAGCTCACGAGCTCCGCCACACGGGGGCTGCCGACGCGGCTACTCGCGAAATCTCTCTGCAGGGAATCGCGGCCAAAGAGTATTTGATCAGGATTGGCCGTAATAATTCGTCACTGCCGTTTGATTTTTATATTGATGATGCCGATCGTTCTTACGAATCGGTGGATCTGCCGCCTCTGCCGGTATCCATAAAAGACAATGATCTGCCTGCTGCCGAGATCATTGCCGGCCCCACAGCTTCTGAAGTCTCTGGCAAGCCAAGCTACTTTGCAGTGCGTCTCAATGCGCCAACTGCGGCGGACGCTTCTGACGTCGGTATTAAGGTCAATTTTAAGATTACAGGCGGTCGGGCCACTGTTGGGACCAACAGTTCCACGCTGCATGACTACTCTGTCCTGGCCGATCACTTCACGATTGACCCCAACAATCCATCCATTGGTACAGGCTGGATTCGAGTGGCACCGGGTGACCTGCAGGCCAATATTGGAATCGTGCCTGTTGATGACAAAGCCGTTGAAGATCTGGCGCTGACGGTACAAAGAATTACGCCAATTGCTGGCGGCTATGACATGGTCGTAACAACGGTTCAGAATGCATCATTGCCAGCCCCGGTTCTCAGAGCGCAGACACCCATCGATATTCATTTACCTGATGGAACTTCGATTAAGGCCGAGGTTCTGCACCGCAAGTCGCTGAGCCCCGGGAATCCTCTTCCCGGACAGAATCACGAGTATCTCGATCATGTGGAGGTTTCGATTGCGGCATCAGAATACTCACGAGCCGCCGCATATAAAGACAAGAAGTTCAAAGCCCGGGTCGAGTCAGAAGATGTGCACATCAGTTTGCTGCCCGGAGACGGCTATGTACTTCCGAAAGCTCCCGATCGGCAGGGAACAGCGGGCCATAATTCCGTAGACCTCGATTCTCATCGCACGACCTCAGTGATGACAATTGTCGATGACGACACTCCCGGCATTCAGATCGTGGAGATGGGGCAACACACGACACTGGCAGAAGGTAAAGAAGCAACATATCAGGTGGCCTTGACGGCCGAGCCACAACATGACGTGTTTGTCACGATGACTCCCGGAGGCGGGCTTCAGATTATTGATCCAGGCTCCAAAAAAACTGCGTCTGTTAACTCCACGATCTATACACTCGGAACCACGGGAGTCCCTGACAATCTTGAACTGATTCTGAATTCTGTCCACGAAACGGATCGCGGATTGACGGCCGTGTTCGACGCGAGACTTTCTCGAGTCAGCCTGTCATCGCAGGCAACGACATCTGCTCTTGCCATCCGAAATTTAAATGGAAGCTCAAGTTCAACAGCGACCTATACAATTCCCGGAAACAGCCCGGATCTGGTTGATGCGGCTGGAAATCCGCTCACGGGTAACTGGCATACACTGCAGAGACTGATTGTTTCCGGGCTCGACAGGAAGAGCAACGGCACAATCGAGCTGAAAGTCAGATTGACCGGGCATGCCGAGACAACGATCACGTTGACTCCAGCGAAAATTGCTCGGGAAGCCGCGACATCGACGCTGGTCTTCACACCAAACAACTGGTTCCAGCTTCAAACCGTCAGGATTGCCGCGCCGCATAACTCGACGGCTGAACCTGGTGAATGGCATCAGGATCTTATTAGCTACGGCGTGACCAGCACTGACCTGAACTGGGATGGTATCGCCGTACCGGTTCAGGAGATTCATATTCAGGACACACTGCTGGATGCGGGAGACACTTTGGACGGCATTCGCAGTGGACTCGGCATGTTGCAGGACAGTCTGCTGGGACTTGAGGTTCCGGTACTGGGTAACGTCGGTCATATGCCAGGCGTAGGAGACGTGTTTAAAGACTTCGAGAAACCACTTGAAGTAGCTCTGGCCAACACAGAGGAACTGACCGTCAACAAGTTCAGGAGTCTGGCCGAAAGCTCACTGCAACCGCTGCTGAATCGAGGTCTGCTGGACCGTATTCGCGTGACGCCTGAGGCGAATGCCAAAGAGGTCAGCGTGGTCTTTGATTTGCAGAAAACGATTCGCGTGGGTCAGTTTGATCTGTCTGCAGATTTGGGTCTCGACGCGTTGGGAATCAAATTCAACACCCAGGGAAAGGCCAGCGCGGAATTGAATTTCAGCCTGACATTTGGGTTCGGATGGAACTATCAGTTCGGCTTCTTCCTTGACACAAACATTACCGCTATCCACATGGGAGCGACGCTGAAGCTCGAAGGGAAAGGAGCAACCTCCGACAATCCTGAGAACCTGTTTACGGGAGAGGGGTCAATCGGCTTCCTGCAGGTAAACTTCAAGGATGATGTCGATAATCGTACGGAACTGGGTATCACCTTTGACGTGACACTAAACGATCTCGACAACCTGAGTACCGTAAATTTCTTTGATATGAATGGTGATGGTGTCCTCGCCGAAAACTCCTATCTCCAGAACGTTGGAAAGGACGCAAATCATGATGGCCGAATCGACACAAATACCCTGGGAAGCCAGCAGTTCGAATCAAAAACTGTCGCTGAACCGTGGGTTGGGATCGATTCTCGAGGCACGTCGGACGACTTCCCGACTGCCAGCCTACAGAGCAGTGACAGTTTGCTGAAACTGGCGGCCAACGCCAACTGGAACACGCGCGGGACAAAGGCTTCATCGTTCGATGAGGCAGAGTTCATTCGTAAGGAAGGCGTTTACCGAACAAAGACCCTCGGCAATCGCACGATCGTTTATCTGGACGCCAATCGCGACGGAAAACTCAACATCGCCAAACGCAACGCAGACCCGTTCACGCTGCCGTGGTCGTCGCTGTCGGAGCGAGAAAAGAACTCCAGCGAAATCTGGTTTTCACCAACCAACCCAAACCTTCCCGGTGAACTGAGAGTTCTGACCACGGGAACCGCGCGAACTCAGAAGTTCTTCGTGGATCTCAACTTCAATCAGCGCGCGGATGCCGCAGAAGAAATCAGCAGGCGTTTGCAAAAGAAGCTGGATAAGAATCGAAGCGGTGTTCTGGAAGGTGACCTCATTCAGGATGGCGAAGGCAAGTATGTTCAGGGGACGAGTATTGCCTTCTATGACCAGAACCTGAATGGTCGACTCGATCACAGTGAGAAATACATCTCTTACTCGTTTGAAGATTTTCAACTCAGCACCGAGATCTTCTCCGAAGACAGCAATGGCATCATGTTCCTCGACCTGAACCATGATGGAATTCGTGAGTCCGACGAGCTGATTCTTGGAGCAGGAACGGGAGGCAGCGTCTTCCTCGATATCAACAGAAATTCGACCATGGATGCGCTGGAGTCGAAATTCTCAACACCAGCGGCCGATGGATCGATCACAATTGTCTCTGACACCGCAAACACCAGCAGTGATGGGCGTTTGATAAATCTGGGGGGAACCCAAACTCAACCCGGCCATTTCACAGGAGGAATAACTCGCGGGATACTCACCATTGAAGGCGTGAGATTTATCGATCTGGACGGCAACGGCGAGCTGACACGCGATGATGAAGGTCGGCCGATCGAACCCGTGGCGGAACAGGCCTCCTTGCTCAACTTTGAAGATTTAGGGCGTCTGGTTTCCAAAATTCATCAGACGAATGCCAGTCTGTTTGCATCTATTCCTGACACGCTGATGAAGCAGCTTGAAACGAAAGCGAAGCGAGGCACGGTCAGCAGCGATGATCAGCTGACGGTCTCAACAGCATTTCAAAAGCTGATAGCGGATCACAGAATTGTGCTTCAGCCGAGCGACGGAGATCGCCTGACACTGGCAGAACTGGCAGCTTTCATCAAGGCCGACCGAAGTGAACATGTCACCAAAGGAGCACAGGTGAAAGCTGCGGTGGCCGAGCTGTTCAGCTACCAGTTCCAGGGGACTGCGAATCTCGGGCTTGAGACGCATACCACCATCAACGGAAGCAGTATGCTCCCGAGTATGCAGTTTGATCTGGCCATCAGCCTGCCGCTGTTCAATTACGGCAATGCTGAAGAGTCAGACGACAATGGAATGAATATTTCGTTCAATAATGTCGCGCTGGATCTCGGTTCGTTCATCAACCGGTTTATCACGCCAATCGTTACCACTGCCAATGACCTGATTGATCCAATCAAGCCGCTCGTCAAAGCACTTAATGCTGACACCGTGCTTCCTGGCCTGCTGGGCATGAGTGGTATGTTTGAAAGTGATGGCAAACCCGGAATCTCTCTGTTGGAAATTGCAAGGAAACTTAGTCCGGGCAATGCCTCAAAAATTGACAAGGCGATTAAGTTTGCCGACCACGTTACAAAACTGGTCAACCTTGTTGATACGCTGCACAAGAGCCTCAGCTCTGAAACAAGTCTGCTGGAGTTTGGTGATTTTTCACTCAGTGATCTCAGAGCCGCCAGCGATGATCCTGCGAATTCCGCCGGACGTCCTCGGTCAACATCGCAGCGGCCCGACGGCACTGCGCCGACGCGTGCCACGATGCCAGCGACAACATCTGCGGCCGTGGATCAACAGGCTGGTAAGTCGAATCGCTTCAAGGACAAATACAATGCGCTGAAGTCCCTGGATGGATTCAAGATCAACCTGTTTGAGCCAGCGACAGTATTGTCGCTGATTACAGGCGAATCCAACGTGTCTCTGGTCACCTATGATATTCCGGACTTCGAGTTTGACTTCAGTCTTAAACGGAAGTTCAGGATCTGGGGACCAATTGCCGGATTACTGGAGGGCGGCTTTAACGTCAAAACGGACCTTTCAATTGGCTTCGATACGAGTGGCGTTGAGGCGTGGTCGAAGACCGACTTTGCCGCGAACAAATCTTACATGGTGTTCGACGGGCTCTACCTTGACGACTGGAATGCGGCCGGGGCAGAGAAAGATGAATTGACGATCAAGGCGTTCATCGCAGCCGGCGTTGGTCTGGATATCGGCATCGCCAACGGGTTCGTGAAAGGGGGCGTAGAAGGTATTATCGGGCTGGATTTTGTGGATGTCGGTGAACAATCCGGAACATCTGATGGACGTATTCGCGGCAGTGACATTGTCCAGAAGTTGTCGACAAATCCGGCCGACCTGTTCGACATGCACGGGGTAATCAACGCATTCCTTGCCGCAGAAATCAACGTCGATTTCTTCTTCTACTCCGCAACGGTTTATGAAGAGCGATTGGCGACAATAGAACTGGCCAAATTCAAGCTGAATGCCAGCGGAGCCAGTGGCAGCAGGGCATCGGGGAATGTGCAGACCGGGCCGATCTCGGCTTCAACGGTCTGGTTCGATGCTAATAACAATCTCGTTCGGGACCCTGGAGAACCATCAATTCTCACGGATGCCACGGGTCACTATGAACTGATCATCCCTGATCGATTCCGTGGCAGTAAAGGTGTGATTCGCACTGAGGGCGGATGGGATGCCAGCACAGGTTTGCGAGAAACAGATAATCTCGCGATTCCAGCCACCACGGGTGGAAACATAACCGCCTTCACATCGCTGGAAGAAGCATTGATTCTGGAACCTGTCAATATCTCGGTTTTTGATTTCAATCATGACCGAGTCATCAGTGCGACGGATCGCTCTGCATATTCAGCCCTGAAGACTTCCAGCCCAAACGACACCTCACTCGACATCAATCACGATGGAGTTGTAAATAGCCTTGATCTGAGCTTACTCGATAAAGTGCTTTCGAATGCCATCAATGGTGAGCATCTGCCCGTCAGCTATACGGACAGCATCGTTAAAGCGGCTTTCAAAATCGCCCCGTCAATTAATCTCGCATCGTTCGCACATTTTGATCAGGCCATGAGGGGCAATACGCTGGCCAGTCCGGTCTTGATCGCCGAAAATAAACTCAACAGCGTCGTCACAGAGATTGAGGGATTGCTGGCAGGCCTGTCAGGGCAGACCAGCGACGACCTGCATTACTCCGGAGTGTTCAGTGAGGCGGCATTCATCGCTATTGGTCGACAATTGTTGAGATCAAAGCCCGGCAAGTTCGACCTCGGAAACCGAGATCAGCTGCGAGTCATCATTCTGGAAGCCGCGCTACTTGCGAAAGAGATGATCGCAAGCCATTCATTCAGGATTTCAATCAATCTGAAACGGTTGAATGCAATCGTTGATGATGTGTCGCTTGTCATATCGACCACTGTGACGGAAGAAAGAGAACTGGCAAAGCGGACAGCGAATCCCGTGGAACTTGCCAGGTTGATTACTGAGTGGAAGGTTTACGCGAACGGAACCGTTTCACACGATCTGCATGAAGCTGCTGCCGGACATATGACTGGAAGGCAGCTCGTTGAAGCCGATGGCCATGCCGACGCAAAAACGCTGGACAAAATCCTGCACATTCCGCTGCCACCGATGTTCGCTGAAGTGGCTGACCAGATCCTGAGCCAGAATGACTTTCTCACAAACGTGACCATCAGGTTGACTCGGCAAAATGGCGGAACCGGAACTCTCCTGCTGGAAGCGACCTCAGATAACACCCGACTGTTTCCAGATGGCTCCATGACCATTGAGGAAACAGGGAATGGCAAATTCCAGCTGAGTCTCTATCCAGGTGAAGATCAGGCCGGAATCGCCCACATAAAACTCAGGGCAACAGACTCCTCCGGAGGCTCAGCGGAACAGATCGTGACGGTCACTGTAATGCCAGGAGTCGATGTGCCAACATCGGGCGTGACGTTGAGTGCCGTTGGATTGCTGACCATTGCGGGGATTTCCGACAAAGATACAGTTGTTGTCGAGCGATCAGGTGAACAATTAATCGTGTCCACCAGGAATCGGCAGCGATCGATCCGAAAAACATTCTCAGTCCGCGATGTTCAACGCGTTGTGATGAAACTGGGAAATGGAAACGACAGTGCCTCGGTGGGGGCATCAGCAGGTTTGCCTCTGTTAATTTTTGGCGGTGAAGGCAACGACTGGGTTCAGGGGGGTGCGCAGGCGTCTGTCATCTTTGGCGGCAGGGGTAACGATGTACTCCGAGGCGGTCGCGCCAATGATGTGCTTGTCGGTGGGAGTGGCAATGACAGACTCTTCGGTAACGAAGGCAATGACCGGCTGATTGGTGGAGACGGAAATGATTCGCTCTATGGGGGAGATGGTCGAGATCAATTGTTGGGCGGTGCGGGGAATGACTGGCTTCTGGGTGAAGCAGGGGACGATCGTATTCAGGGTGAATCCGGAAACGACACGCTCGATGGCGGCAAAGGGAATGATCAGTTGATCGGTGGTGCAGGAGACGATGCGCTGAACGGAAAAGCCGGGAATGATCTGCTGATCGGCGGGTTCGGCAAAGATACAATACGCGGAGAATCGGGGAACGATCTTCTCATCGGAGGCGATCTTTCCATCGCGGATAACACAGCCGCAATGCTGGCCATCTTTTCAGAGTGGAATACGTCCAAAAGCCACGAAACTCGAGTCAGTAACCTTCGAAAGGGCGTTGGCCTGAACAATCAATTCAGCCTGGGAAAAGGGACTGTTCGAAACGACAGCGATGCACGTGATCGAATGATCGGTGGCGGAGACATCGACTGGTTCTTTTCGTCCGCCAAAGACGTTGTTGTCGACTTCAAATCTCGCATCGGTGAAAGTCGCGACACCATCTGAAATCGGAGGATCGGATCCATCAACTGGCGAGGATTCATTGCCGCATTCCTCCCCGGATAAGCCTTGATGATGCTCAGGGAATGATTCCTTCCCGATCGATCCGGACCAATCAAACCCGGGCCCGGGCTGTGCGTCAGCTCATGGGGATGAGTCGCCGCAGCAGTGAAGCCGGAGCAACCAGCATGATGACCAGTGCTGCCAACTTCGCGTCAGCCGTCATGGCGAAAACCATGATGGCATCAAGAAAGATAATGCAGAGCAGCATCAGTCCCACAGTCTTCTGAATACGGCGAGGCGAACCGGAGGGAACTGCAGCGGCCGCTCTCATCAAAAGGTTTAACGACAAGATCAAAAGGGCCATGCGACTTCCGCTCACAGCATTGGCAGAAGCGCCGTGAGTGCTGATGGCCCACGCATCGACACTGATACCGCTGATCAAAATGATCATGCCGCAAACAAGCAGGGCTGGACTGCTCTGCCCGGCTTCATTGCGTGCAAACAACGTCACACCAAGGATATAAATGCCCAAAGCAGCAGCGACAGTGACCGGTAATGCCTGCCACAAAGTGGACCAATCAGTAACTGCACTCGCGCCAAGCATCAAATTCAGAAAACGACACGCGCCCATTCCAAGTGGAGCTGCAATTGTGGATTTAAGAACACCATTATAAAGCAGAACGCACGGCACTATCATCGCGGCGACCATGAAACTCGGAGTTCCCGCCATGGCCGCGGCGAGTACTCCTGTCAGCATCAGCACGCTTCCAAAAATCGCCGCTGATCGCAGTGAAATGCGTCCGGAAGGAATTGGCCGCTCGGGACGCTCATGAGCATCAAGCTTCGCATCGAACACATCATTGAGCACCATGCCACCAAGATAAAGTCCCGAGGTTGACAGCAGTAGCAGCCAAAGCTCCTTCTGAGCCATGAGTTCAGCCACCCTGATCTGCGGTACTCGATGCGTGATCAGGAACCCGCAAAGGATGTTGGATAACGCCGTGAAGATCGTAGGCAGTCTCACGAGCTGAAGCCATGCCATCATCGCACTGCGGTTGCCGGATGCTT
Source organism: Planctomycetota bacterium (assembly GCA_052034165.1). Taxonomy (GTDB): domain Bacteria; phylum Planctomycetota; class Planctomycetia; order Planctomycetales; family Planctomycetaceae; genus SXXK01. The sequence goes on from JBPOIW010000186.1 coordinate 28,062, forward strand.
CATCAAGCTGAGGCGATAGAGGGGTCGTAGAACTATTCATTTGCAGTACTGCCCCGAACAATGGTGCTTATTGATAGCCGCGGCCCAATCGTCTTTATGTCACCGGGTATTTTCGTTGCCATCGCTGGCCGATCCACACCGCGAACATGGCAACCAGAATGAACAATAAACCGCCACCAGCCAACAGATTTGAAGCCGACTGACTGAGATTGATTCCCAGAAGCACCCTTGCCATCAACTGCAAATACGTGTGACCAAACACCGGCAAACCCAAATGGCGACGAATCTGAAACTGCCAGTCTGTGCAAAGGCAATAGCCAAAACCGTAGAAGGCGCCCATCACAACCCACGAAAACAATGTGGCAGCGATGCAAAGAAAATGGAGCCTGCGAGTTTGAGGCCAGACCCAACCCACCAGATTGAAGAGGATTAGTCCCGTGTGAAACACAAAGAACAATACATCAAGGATGTGCAGGCTCCACACCGGAAGCGACAACATTACTGCCTCGGAGTACCTGCGGGCTCATTGGGCGAACTGCTCCCACCTGCACCGGGCAGCAGATCGCTCAGCGGAGGCTTTGTGGAAGAGGCTTCGTTTTCAGCTGACGGCAGAATTTCACCTGGGTATTCAAACTCCTCCCACGCTCTCGAAAAACTCTGTTCGAAAAGGCTCAGCGCCTTATCATCCAGCATGCTGTAGTAGAATCTCGCCATGGCCGAGGACCTCGTGACCCCATAGTCTGTGATGATTCGGGAGAACGATTTTCTGGCGTTGGCCAGATTCCCTTCTTCCAATTGAATCAGGCCAAGAAGCAGGCTGATTTCCGCCCGGCCTTCATTCATGCTCTGAATTGCATCACCGGACATCGTGGAGTTGCGAAACGGCCAGACAGGTACGGCCTCGTTGACGCCCATATTAGCGTCAGCAATCATCGGCAATGAATAAAGAATTGAGCCATAAGCCTGACCAGAAGAAATCTGGCGATTCAGATAACTGAGCTGGGACGTCCAGGTTTCATCCGCTGATGGATAGTCTCCAATACCAAGTTGTGAAATTCCGGTGTAGAGCTGCCATTCGATCCCGCCCATCGCTTCAGGTTGCTTCATGGCGTCCTGACTCATCAGGCTAAGCATCCGATGGGCCTCTTCAAGTTCGCCGGTTTCAAGAAGCAGTTGTCCCAACAAGACCCCGCCCAGAGGATTTGCGCGAATCGCCTCCGCCTGCGCTTTCATAATTTCAAGGGCTTTTCGAGGCTGACCGGCACCGTTGTAGCCCATGGCTGTGATCACAATCTCCATGGATTCTTCGGCAGCCGCTTCGTCAGCCGACTTTGCTTCCCCATTATTCTCTTTCGCAGACTTATCAGCCTCCTGCTGCTTCTTAATCGCCTCAATCTGTTGCTCAACGGATGCCTTCACCTGCTCTTCCGCCTGAGTGATCTGCTCCTTCAGCTCTGTTTTCCGTTGGTACATACTCGTGATGCGATCCTCGTATTCATCACCACTTCCCAACGGCGATTCGTCTTCCAGCTTCAACCATGTCTCCAGACACTCGACGGCAAGATCAAGCCGGTTCCGCTGCAAATGCAGTTCGTAAAGGTTCTGCCACGCAAATTGATCGGAAGGCTCGATCACCGTCGCCTGACGAAATGCCATCACGGCCTGCAGATATCGCACCTGAGCGATTCGCTGGCTCGCATTTTCTCCCTGAAACATTTGCTCACCGGCATTGAACGTCGCATAGCACTGTCCCAGTGAGTTAAAGACTTCCAGATCATCCGGTGTCTCACTGAGGGAAAGGTTTAAATGTCGCACCGCAAGATTCAACGCAGCAAACACAAAAGGAGCCTGAGTCTCTGTCGTGGCGATCTTCAGATAATGCATTCCCAATCGACGGTTCGGGCTTGAAGCCTTCCGAGTTCGATAGACATGCTTTTCATAGAAACCAGGGGCCGTCGCGGCCTGACGCAGTGAGGCCATCGGAAGATCACGATCCTTGAACGCAAGGCGAGGCAGGTTGAAGGCAATCTTCTCGGCCTGCGCCTGTGTCATCGTGGGTGTAATGCGCTCCAGAATCGCGGCCGATGGTCCGATGCTGGTTCGCAACCAGCCACCAGCTTCCGTCAGATTCCTGACAGAGGCAAAATCGGGCGGGCCGGGAGGAGCGAGGCGAGTAATGATGTGTGTGATGTCGTATTCTCGCAGAGCCTGCTGAGCCAGTGCCAGCCGCTCATGATGCTGACGAGCCAGGCTCTCCTTCTCTTTCGGATCTTCCGAGGTTGGGGGTTCCGAGTTGGCTCGCTGCAACAACATGGAGTCCAGAATCGCACCATGCTTTCCAAACACGGAGTCCATATCGTCTCGACGACCAAACGGAGTCACTCGACTGTCAACAAAGCTCTTGCGACCACTCCAGATCAAAACATCGCCCTGCTCAATAAGCGTGTGCAGAATCCGGGCTTCAGGATCAAGCGACTCCAGTTGTTCCTTGAAGGTCTCAATCGTCACTTCAGTTTCTTTATCAAATCCGAATCCCAGCGGTACCGCGCCCGGAAGTCTTGAAGCAACAACACAGAAACCGATCATTGCAAGCCCCAGAACCGTGGCCGCACGACCGCCCCGAGAGAACATCAGTTCTTTGCTGTCTGTCGAGTACTTCATGCTGAATGATCGACGGTACCAGTCCTGAGCCACCACGCCCGCGATCGCCGCCGCCGCGATTGAAGCAGCTGGCAGTTCGTGAGCGGCCATAACCACCAAAAGCGAAACGAACAGAAAGATCATCAGGAAGCCCAGATCTCTCACGCTTCTGGAGAGCAGGAGCACCACCGCAGCCACAAACAGCAGAGCAATCCCGGCAACATGCGAATGATCAAATAACTTGATTGCATCAGGATTCAGGACCGAGAAGAAGTCAACGCGTCCATCAAAACGAATGCGGGCCGCATCTGTGGTCAGCTTCCGCTGAGCAGCCATGGCTGGATACTCGGTCGAATACGTGGTCAACGGGGCCAGCAGGGAGTTGATATGGAACGGGTTCACCAATAACGCCAGCACCGCAATGATGGCCGGCAGGATCAGAGTTTTCTGTTCCGCAACTGCCGCCAGAGATTGCTTTCTCGCAGCGATTCTTCCGGAGATCGCAGAACCAACGGCATAGGCAAAGATGACTCCTGCACCGACCCAGGCATGGGAATCGAAATTACACCATACGGCAATTAACACGGGAAGCTTCCAATTAAGCCCTTCCGCTTTGCCAAGACGATGCTTCACCAGAAGCCGCATCGTCAGCGTCATGCCAAGAACGGTAATGAGTTCAGGAACGGGCATGAAGTCTGTGGAACAGGCAACGATCGCAAAGACCGCGCAGATCGAGGTCCACCAACTGGACACACCCGGTACCGAAATCCGTACCAGCAGGAATGCTGACACTCCTGCCAGCAGCACCTTCAGAATCGTCAGCCCCTTATCACCACCCGCTAACCAGGACAGACTGACGAGGTGATCAAACATCCAACTGACATTTGCGACGGATTGTCCCTCCATTGTCATTGAGAACTGATCCACGGTGGATGGCAGAAAGCCATTGGCTCTCATGGCATCTCCTGATCGAATCATGACCAATGGCTTCGTGTCGTTGATCTGTCCGAACGCCATCAGCAGGGCCAGAAAGACGGCGGCCCAGCGAAGCATAAAGTCGCCACGGATCGCTTCTTCTTCCACCAACTCGGGCGTCAAAGGTTCATCTTCCGGAAGCTCATCATCAAGATCGCGTCGTTCCGGATCGTCAAAATCGTCAGAGAAGACGGATTTCGCTGCCGGCACCGGCGAGCCCGAGGAATTCGCGGCTTGGGGAGTATTACCCGTGCTGGAGGAATCGTCGGATTTCTTCTGTTCTTCGTTGGTCTGTTCGTCGCCGGTCACGCGAAAAATCTCTCAGGTCAACAGGAATGGAACCTGCCTCAGCAGGCGCGCAATGAGTCCGCGACAGTTTGGTACGTCCATTTTGCCGCTTTCGTTTGGCAAACTTACAGCTCTCAAACCCTGACTGGCAAGCGAAAACAACTTCTCATCTGACTTTCCAAGGCACTCCTGCACGTCCAGCCCGACTGATCGGGTAGAAGGATCATTTTGACAGGCACGAAAACTGCATAAGCGGTCCTTCGCCGCAAAATCAGGCTGACATGAGCCATCCGGGCACATGTTTGCCTCCTTCCTCAAAGCGGTCCCTTCTTTTCCGCATCCGCGGGTCTGTTTTACGGAGTTTCCCGTCATGGCCTTCGATCCTCGAAAACTTACCGTCAAAGCTTCTGAAGCCATTCAGCGCGCTCAGGAAATCGCAGAGAAAAGAAACCACAAGTTTCTTCGCCCCCTGCACCTGCTGAAGTCGCTGCTCGATGAAGAAGGCGGCCTGATGACGTCCATTCTGCAGAAAATGAACGTCAAGATTCCGCAACTGCAAAAAATGGTCGATGGCGAACTCGGGCGACTGCCGCAGTATCCACCCAGCGAAGAACCGATTGGTGCGGGAACCGAGGCGATGAAGGTGCTGACAGCGGCGAAGAAACAAGCCGACTCCATGGGGGATGAATACACCTCAACGGAACATCTGCTGATCGCGCTGACTCAAGTGGAAGATCAGGCCAAACGACTGCTGCAGCTTAACGGAATCGAAGAATCAGATCTTCAGGAAGCCGTCAAAACAATTCGAGGAGGTCAGACCGTGCAGGATCAGAATCCGGAAGATAAGTTTCAGGCCCTCGAAAAATACGGCAAGGATCTTGTCCTGCTGGCTCGTGAAGGCAAGATCGATCCTGTCATCGGACGGGACACCGAGATCCGTCGAGTCATCCAGGTTCTGTCTCGCCGCCGCAAAAACAATCCTGTTCTCATCGGGGAACCTGGCGTCGGCAAGACCGCCATCGTCGAAGGCCTTGCTCACCGCATCGTGCTGGGAGACGTTCCGCAGAACCTCAAGAACAAACGTGTCTTCGCTCTCGACATGGGCGCTCTGGTAGCGGGTGCGAAGTATCGCGGTGAGTTCGAAGATCGACTGAAGGCCGTGCTGAAAGAAGTGCAGGGCTCCAATGGTCAGATCATCATGTTCATCGACGAACTGCACACTGTCGTTGGCGCGGGCAATGCCGAAGGTGCGATGGATGCGTCGAATCTGCTGAAGCCAGCATTGGCTCGCGGTGAGTTGCATTGCGTTGGTGCCACGACACTGGATGAATATCGTAAGCACATCGAAAAGGACCCGGCTCTGGAACGACGCTTCCAGCCTGTCGTTGTGCAGGAGCCAAACGTCGAGGACACAATTTCGATTCTGCGAGGTCTCAAGGATCGTTACGAAAGTCATCACGGCGTTCGCATTACCGACGATGCCATTATTGCAGCCGCGACGTTGTCTGATCGATATATCAGCGATCGCTTTCTGCCGGATAAAGCGATCGACCTTGTGGACGAAGCCGCCAGCCGGCTCCGTATGGAAATCGACTCGATGCCCGTGGAGATCGACGAAGCCACTCGCGGCCTGACTCGCATGCAGATCGAAGCAGCAGCTCTGGAGAAGGAAACCAGCGAAGAAAGCAAAGAACGCCTGCATGAACTCAAGCGTCAAATCGCAGAACGTGAAGAGACGACCAATCAACTCAAGTCGCGCTGGGAAGCCGAAAAGCAGGCGCTGTCGGGAATCAAACCGCTCAAAGAAAACATCGAACGTCTGCGAACATCGTTCCAGCAGGCCTTTTCACGTGCTCAGCAGACACTTCGCAACGAAGACTTCGTCGAAGCCCAGCGCACGGAGCAGGAACTAAAAGAGGCGGAAAAACAACTGCAGGTTGTCGAGGTTAAGTCGGCAGAACTGAACACTAACAAAGACAATCGATTGTTGCGTGAAGAAGTGACTGACGAAGACATCGCCAAGGTGGTCAGCCTGTGGACCAATATTCCGGTCGCTCGCATGATGCAGGGCGAACGCGAAAAGCTGCTGCGAATGGAAGACGAAATCCACAAGCGGATGATCGATCAGCATGAAGCCGTAGAAGCGGTTTCAAATGCTGTCCGCCGTGCTCGTTCCGGAATGGGTGACCCCAATCGTCCGATCGGCTCATTCATGTTTCTCGGCCCGACCGGTGTCGGTAAAACCGAGCTGTGTAAAGCGCTGGCAAATTTCATGTTCGATGATGAACGCAACATGGTTCGCATCGACATGAGTGAATTCATGGAACGACACAGCGTTGCCCGCCTGATCGGCGCACCTCCGGGCTATGTGGGATACGAAGAAGGCGGCCGCCTGACAGAAGCCGTTCGGCGGAATCCGTACTGCGTGATTCTGCTGGACGAAGTTGAAAAAGCTCACCGCGACGTGTTCAACATCCTCCTGCAGTTGCTGGATGACGGTCGCCTGACCGACAGTCAGGGACGCACGGTCGATTTCACCAATACGATCGTCGTAATGACGTCCAACATTGGCAGCCAGGCGATTCAGGAATTACACGGACAGGCGGATGAAAAAGAAATTCACAATCGAGTCATGGATGCTCTGACCAAACACTTCCTGCCGGAGTTTTTGAACCGTGTCGACGAAGTGATCGTGTTCCATCCGCTGGGCCGCGAAGAGATTCGTGAGATCGTGGATCTGCAGCTCAAGAAGCTGAATGATCAGCTCGAAAAGAACGGTTACAAGCTGGAGGTTTCCGACGAAGCCAAAACTCTGCTGGCGAACGAAGGATACGATCCCGCCTACGGGGCACGTCCTTTGAAGCGAGTGATCCAGCAGCGACTGCAGAATGCACTGGCGAACGAATTGCTGGCTGGCAATTACACGGCCGGAGATATCATCACGATCGATGCCGCTCGCGACGGGTTTGTGTTCTCCAAACGTTCGTCGTAGAGAGCGTAGTTTATTGCGATGCTGGAGGCGACGGACGGCGTGAAATCCGGCGCCTCCAGCTGGACGGTAAACATAAACGCTTAATGCGAAATGATGACCACTTACAACAGGTTGCTCGCCAGCTCCGCGAGTTCACTGCGTTCGCCTTTTTCCAGCGTAACGTGAGCAAACAGGGGCTGGCCAACCATTCGGTCGATCAGAAAGCTCAACCCGTTGGAGAGTGAATCCAGATACGGATGATCGATCTGCTGAATATCGCCGGTGAAGACAATCTTCGTCCCTTCACCGGCACGAGTAATAATCGTCTTGATCTCATGAGGCGTCAGGTTCTGCGCTTCGTCGACAATGAAGAAGACTCGCTGCAAACTGCGGCCTCGGATATAGGCCAGCGGTGTCACCTCCAGATGATTGGCCGCCAGTAGATCCTGAACTTTAGGAGGTGCGGGCGCGTTGGAATTTCCGGCCAGCGGCTGCTGCATGACCGCCATATTGTCGTAAAGTGGCTGCATGTAGGGATCAAGCTTGGCCTGAATGTCACCGGGCAGAAATCCCAGATCGCGATTGCTGAGCGGTACGGCCGGTCGAGCCAATAGAATCTGACGATAATGGCTCTTTCGCTCCATCGCAGCGGCCAGCGCGAGCAGAGTCTTTCCGGATCCAGCTTTCCCCGTCAGCGTCACCAGCTTGATGTTGTCATCCAGCAGAGCATGCAGAGCAAACGACTGCTCGGAATTCCGAGGATGAACCCACGAGGCAGAGATCCGGTCGATCCGGACAAATGATTTTTCATTAGGTTTGTATGTCGCGAGAACTGATTTCGATCCGTTTCGCAGCACGAAGTTTTCATTCGCGATGGGTTGAGAAACTGCCGTCAGGTGTTCGGCAGGAACATGTCCGCTCCCGGAAAAGAATTCATCCAGCACGCCACTCCCGAGCCCTTCGACGAGCCGCTTTCCGGTGTAGAGCTTGTCCATGCTCTCCACTTTGTCGGTGCTGTAGTCCTGAGCCGTGAGGCCCAGTGACTTGGCTTTCATTCGCAGGTTCGTGTCTTTGGTAACAAGGACAACGGACCTGGGCGATTCATCCTGCTGCAGCGTCAGTGCAACGTCCAGAATTCTGTGATCCGGACAGTCTTCCAGAAACGCTTCTTTGAGCCGCTGCTGATAGGAAGCTTTGATAACGACTCGAACCGAACCCAGTCCCGGACCGAGCGAAGTACCATCCGAGGAAAGCACATCCCCGGTTAATTCATCAAGACGCCGCAGGAAAGCCCGCGCCTGAAAGTTGACGTCTTCGTTTCCCTTCTTGAAACGATCCAGTTCTTCAAGAACCGTGATCGGGACGGCAACGTCATGCTCTTCGAAGTTTCGCAGACAGCCGGCATCGTGGAGGATGACGTTTGTGTCGAGCACAAACAGCTTCGACTCCACTCGCGAAGTACTTTCCGCCATCTCATCCTCCCTGACAGGCACTCACCATTCACTGGTACCGCAATCCCGTTCGGCTTCCGGATGCTAACCGGTGGCGCCAGGATGGTCAACGACGGCTCAAGTGAACAGGTCTACGAATCGTTATGACGGCTACGTGGGGCATGGCATCAGAGCATCATTTGATGCACTTCTGTTGCTCTCGCCTCAAGTAATTGCAGTCACATGAGTTGGCGTGGTCTTCCCTCCAGAACTGGTAGAACCTCGTTGACTTTCGGCATCATGTCCCGGACCGCTCATTTACAGATTGTAAACCTTGCCCCTGCATTCAGGCATTGTCGTAACCCATTAATGACACTTGCTTTACGACGCCCAGAACCCGGCTCAAAAAATTATTCTTTGCGCGCCAATCATGTTTGGCATACAGGCTGCTTTACACCTCCTGCATCAACGCTGATCGAAGTGACCAGCAAAGACAAACACGAGTGACACTCATCCGAAACTGAGTTTCACAACAACGACACAGGAGACGAACGATGAACATTCTGAATGCACTGAAGAACGACGAAAACGGCTTTGTAGTTTCTGCGGAACTGGTTCTGGTTGGAACCATCTGCGTCCTCGGCATGATCGTCGGACTGAG
>JBPOIW010000343.1:0-27243 GCA_052034165.1 Planctomycetota bacterium
GCATCGTCGTCGTAATAAACTTTAACCGCCATCTTTTCAAATTCCTGTCTGACACAAATAAGGTGGAAATACTCGCCGTTCGCAACAACTTCAGGCGGACCGCAGGCTGCACATGTCCGGCGAGAAAAGCTCAACCAGACCTGATTTGCACGCAGAACACGAATTGGACCAGGGCAATCCACTCAAAACAAGCGACCAGGCCGGATCACACCGTCAAACCCGAAAATCACTGAGCATGAGACCCAATTATTCGTCAGAATGCAGTCACTTTCCCCCCTCACCAGCCGATTCCCCATTGTTGTTGGGTGTACAGACACGACATTTTGAACCCGGCTGTTTTGGGCCATTTTTCGTGACAATGAGCAGTTCGAACCGCTGCCTCATACCTTCCGAGCCTCAGAAACAGTACTCACAGCATCCTGCTTGAGGTTTGGCGGACTTCCAGCAGTGAGAAAAAAATCAGCCTTCGGGTGTTTTTTTGCGGCCGACGCCTTGTTTACAATTCTCACCATGTACCGCACAGACAGTTTACTGACATTTTCGTTCCCTATGGGACGACTGATGGGAGTTCCGCTTCGGCTGAGTTTTCTCATGCCAGTTGTTGCCGTTGCGTTGATGTGGCGAATGCAGGACGTTGTCTTCGGAGCGATCACCGGCGCGGTCTTGTTGCTGAGTTTGCTGGGACATGAGATTGCTCATCTGCTGGTTGCTCGTCGGAATTGCTCTGCCCCCGGTATTGTTGTGTTGTGGCCGTTGGGCGGTATGTCCGAAGGCGGCTCGCGACTGACGTTTCGCGAATCGCTGGTGCAGTCACTGGCCGGTCCGCTTGTGAATGCTGCTGTGGCGATCGGGTGTGGCTGGCGTTTGCAGGAACTTGGTCTGCTGGGCAACTTGTTGAATCCCTTCGACGTATTTTCGATTGGATCCCAACTGACACTCGCGGAGAACTGTCTGCGAGTGACGTTCCTGATCAACTATTGTCTGACGCTGTTCAACTTGATCCCGGTTCGTCCGTTGGATGCTGGTCAAATCGCGTCATCATTTTTGAATCTGCGATTTGTCGAATCAGAAACACATGACCTGATGCTGCGAATCGGGCTGGTCGTTTCGCTCTTCGGAATCCTCGCTGGCTTTGTCTTCGACATCAGCAGTCTGGTTGCGTTATCCTCGTTCCTGTTGGTTTTGCATATTCACCAGGTGAGTCAGTGGTCTCCGCCTCCGGAGCCGGATGACTCATTCATGGGTTATGATTTCTCGGAAGGGTACACCAGTCTGAATCGAACAGAGTTTTCAGACCGTGAAGGTGAGGAAGAAGACGCCAGCTTTGGAATATTAGACCGCTGGAAAACTCGCCGAGATGACGAGCGCGCCGTCCGCGAATCAGAGGTTCGCGAGATGGATGAGCAGCAGCTGGATGTCATTCTTGAAAAACTGCATACCGAGGGACGCGGCTCTCTCTCGGCACGAGAGTTAGCAATCCTGAATCGCGTCAGTGCTCGACTGCGACAGCGGAATACTCAGCAATAGGATGCTTGCCCGGCTGTGCGGCGTCCAGCTGATCGGCCGAAATGTCTGCTCCTGAGGCTTGCCGCCAAGTCTATGGAAGCTGGTCTTTACCTCGACCCACCGCTAAAGCAGTTCCTGAATCACTTGCCCGTCTGAAACCGGCATGGGACGACCGTCCGTCAGATGGTAATTGATATGCTGCGCGTCGTAGCCCAGAGCATCGAAAACCGTAGCATGAATGTCGGCCGGGCGGATTGGGCGCAGCTTTGGGTATGCGCCGGTCTTGTCGGATTCGCCGATCACCTGTCCACCGCGGATGCCTCCACCGGCCAGCACCATGGAATAGCACTGCGGCCAGTGATCTCGTCCCGCTTCCTTGTTGATGATTGGCGTGCGACCAAAATCACCCATCCAGATCACCAGAGTTTCATCCAGCAGACTACGTTCAGAAAGATCGTCAATCAGCGCCACGTAGGCCTTTTCCATCGGAGGAACGAGGCGATTTTTCATCTGACTGAAATTATCTTTGTGAGTATCCCACGTGATGCTTGGACCATTCACGGTAGTGACAAATCGGCTGCCGGCTTCGATCAAACGTCTGGCCAGAAGATGCGATTGTCCCCAGCTATGGCGACCGTAACGATCACGAACGGAGTCTGGTTCTTTTGATAGATCGAAGACTTCACTGGCCGCATCAGAACTGATCAGCCCCAGCGCTTTGGCGCGCTGGACGTCGATATCTGCAGTCGACTCAGAGGCGGTCAGTATTCCCCGATCGTCAAGCGACTGCAGCAATGATTGACGGTCCTGCAGGCGATCACGTGTTATGGCGGCATCGAGTTGCAGCCCGGGAACCTGAAAGCCTTTTGTATTGGGATCCGCATTCAGCACAAAGGGATCAAAACGATTTCCGAGACAGCCGCCGAATTGTCCCGGGGTCAGATACTTTGTGCTGTCACAGTGAGGAAACGGAGTGATGACATAGGGCGGGACGTTCGCAGAATAGCCATCCTGCTGCGCGAGCCAACCCGCGAGCGTCCCGAAGCTCGGGATATCAGCGCGGCCGGGATTGATAAGAGTACTATCGATTCGATAAGGCTTGCCGACGATTGACCAGTGCATCCCGGAATTGTGTCCACCATGAGAATGGTGGAGTGTGCGAACAATTGACAGCTTGTCCATGCGCTTCGCGACTTCCGGTAATAACTCAGAAATCTGAATTCCCGGGACGTTGGTATCGATTGGTTCGAAACTGCCGCGGATCTCCGAGGGCGCCTGCGGCTTCATGTCCCAGAGATCAATATGGCTGGGCGCGCCGCAGTTGAAGATCATGATCACCGACTTCGCGCGACGCATTTTTGTCGCCAGCGACGAACTTGTGGGCTGCATGCTTCCTTGTGCCGCGCTTCCCCAGAAGCGATGAATTGTGCTCAATCCGGCAGCTTTGAGACCTGTCGAAGCAATCCAGCTGCGACGAGATTGCGGATCGAGTTGGTGCTCGGCGGAAGACCGAAGTTGGCGTTTCACGAGAGTCTCCTGACGAATCATGTGGCAGGGAGAATCGGCAAGCAGGCAGGGTAAGCGTTGGGCGGGAAGATCAGCATAAGTCGACGGACCTCCTTCGTCGACTGCAATCAGTCTCCTTTTTTGGACGCGGTCCTGTTTTCGCGCTGTGGGGCGGAACCTTGTTCAGTATCGACTGACGTTTTCAAGAAGATTGCTCGGCTGAGCGAGGTGCATTCTGCATCCCATGCCCTAACGGGTCATCAGGCGGAACTTTGATCCATTGTTCGCTGAGTCTGCATCAGCAATTGTGTGAGATGGTTTGGGATTTCGTATCCCTCCGCGAGTTTCATTTGTTCTTCGTCGACGGCTCGGCAGACCGATTCGAGTTCGATCGCCCGACATTGACGTGCCACTTTGATCAGGATCTGAAACCCTCGAGGTGACTGGTGCAGTTGATCCGGCAACAGGGATGCCAGCGCGACGGGGAACAACTTGAAGAACTCCGCGTTAGGTTCCTGCAGAGTTGACTCAAGAGTATGGTGAAAGAAAATCGCACACAAAAGATCGTCAGGGAATTTCCACTGGGCCGCATAGTAGGCACCGGCCGCCGCATGATCCCAGCCGAAGACTTCTCTCTCCCAGTCGACCAGATTTCGTCCCTGACCGCCCGCCGACGATGTATCCATGTATGCGAGGTATTGCTGGTCGAATGTGTTCGTCAGCACTGGAAGCAGAAAATCCTGTAGCAGCCCGCCAAGGAAGGCAAGACCTGGATCAAGATGCATGCGTGTTGCGATCTCTTTGGCAAACAGAGCCTTCTGCAGAGATTCGTTCCAGAAATTTCGTTGATTAATCAGCTTGGTTTTCAGCGCGCGATTGGCGGCCTTCATGCCGACAGCCATCAAATGCATCTTCGCGATCCTGAGGCCAATCTGATTGATCGCTCCTTTGACGCTGCGAATGGGGAAACTTGACGCGTACATCGCCGAGTTCACATGCCGCAGAAGTTCCACGGTGAGCGCGGAATCCTTTTCAATAATCTTTGCAAGATCGGCGGTGCTGTAATCAGGATTGGCTGAAGCTTGCACAAACTCTGTCACCGCATGCGGGAGAGCCGGCAGTTCGATCGACTTTGGCAGCAAATCGGCTTTGACCGAAGCTACTGAACGTTGGCTTAGGTTTTTCCAGTCGAAAGGTGCAGCGGTCGGAGCAGCCACGATAATCCGTTACCTTTTGCATTTGAGCTTTTGCAGGAAAAGTGCTCGGGAGAGCAATGTTCCGTGAACATCAGTGACATTCGATTCTCAGGCCGCTGGGTGTGGAGACTACCTGCGGCTATAGAAAAGAGTTGCTTGCCGGACGGCTTATCGTAACTGAACGGAAAAACTTGCCTCACTGGCGAAATCAACGAAGGCAAAATACTCGTGACACGTGAATATGACAGCGACGCCGGTTGTAGTGATCCAACCCGTGGTGTCGCTCATAGTGATCCACGCGATCCTCGGTCAGCAGTGTTGCGTTACAGAGCAGCCGTCAGTTCAGCCGAAGAATCAGCGAGGTGACTTGAGCAGATTTAATGCAAAGGTAAGTTCATGGGAGCAACTGGTATGAAGGATATGCGTAGGATTTTTGCCGAATGGCCCGCCAGCATTCCTCGCACCGGCCTGATTGTGACGTCGTTCGGTGAGTCAATTCAGTTCGTCAGCTATATGATTTCCGGTGACCTGATTTTGATCGAACGAAAGACTCCTGATGCTCAGGGGTCTCGACGAGTCATCATGAGTTTTGAGCTGATTTTGGCCGTTAAGATCCTGGACGCGATCGAGATGGCGCGATTCACAGCCATGGGATTCCAGGGCGTGGCCTGATTCTGCGGCTTGAGATCATTCTCCCCGGGTTTGTCTTCCGGGGAGAATCCTCCAGAGAGGTCCGTGTGACCGTTGTCTGCAACGGTCGTGTTTTTCATCAAAGCAGCGACATGGGCCTGATATCAGGATTCGTTTGAGACTCTCAGGTTGCCTCCGCGATAAGCGGCTGCCATGGCTTTCGGAATCTCTGATTCTGACATGACAACTTCTGCCTGATTTTCTTGTGTCAAGGCCCGCATTTCCTGCTCCTCAGCGACGGCCGCCGCCCGACGTTCTTCAGCATGAGCCCGCGCGATACGCATATCGGCTTCTGCCTGATCGGCCTGAAGACGTGCGCCAACGTTGTCGCCTACGTCGATATCGGCGATATCGATCGAAACGATTTCATAGGCCGTTTGAGAATCGAGCCCTTTGGCAAGTACCGCGCGGGCGATCAGCATCGGGTTGGCCAGAACGTCCTTATGACTTTCACACGACCCGATGGCAGACACAATTCCCTCGCCAACTCTCGCGATAATTGTTTCTTCCGTGGCACCGCCGATCAATTGAGTAATATTAGTTCGCACGGTGACGCGGGCTTTGGCCTTCAGCTGAATGCCATTCTTGGCAATTCCGTCCAGCGTTGGGCGACCTGTTCGAGTAGGATCGGGGCAATCAATGACCTTGGTCTTAACGCTGGTCTGCACGGCCTCAAGGACATTTCGACCTGCGAGGTCAATCGCTGCAGCGGTATTCCAGTCGAGCGCAATCTGGGCTCGATGCGCGGCGATCAGGGCACGCACGACGAGAGGTACGTTGCCTCCGGCGAGATAGTGAGATTCCATGGCGTTGGTTGAAATATTCGCAACCCCCGCCTGCACGGACATAATACGGCAATCCACAATGATCTGCGGATTAACCTTCTTCAACTTCATGACAACCATTTGCAGTGGACCGATGTAGGCGCCGGACATGAACGCTCGAAACCAAAGCGACATGACGGATGCGAAGATCCCGAAGAACACAAGCAGAATCATGCCAAAGATCACGGCGACGCAGATCAACAGGACACTTACAAAATCCAGCTCCCCGCCTGCGGCCACTGGCGCGTCCTGTGCGAAAAACAATAGTGAGTTCAGATTCTGCATTACACTTCTCCGTTCCAGACAGGTAACTCCACCCGAATCAGTGTACGAGATGTCATGGTCGATTCGCAATTGATCCGACGCTGGGTGATTGGACGGTTCCACGATTCTCTGTCAGCCATTAAAGTCCCTGGCTGAAGCTTATTTGTACCGCTTCTTCACACTTTCATTCTTTGAGGACGAACATGAGTATTGATGCCCGACTGGCCCAGCTTGGAATTACTCTTCCTCCGGCTCCGGCTCCCGGCGGAGTCTACACTCCGGTCGTGATCGTGGACAAAATCGCCTACGTTTCCGGACAGGTGCCGTTTGATGCCAATGGCAAAATGATAGTCGGACGTGTGGGCTCAGATCTGACCGAAGAACAGGGTGTCGCAGCTGCTCGTCAGGTGGCCCTGACAATGCTGGCCACAATCAAGGCTTCGTTGGGCTCCCTGGACCGGATCAAGCGAATTGTCAAAGTCCTCGGGATGGTCAATTCGACATCGGATTTTCAGCGACATCCTTTTGTCGTAAATGGATTCAGCAACACCATGGTTGAGATCTTTGGTGATGCCGCAAAAGCCGCGCGTAGCGCGGTTGGTATGGGTTCGCTCCCGTACAATGTTCCGGTTGAAGTGGAAGCGACGCTGGAACTGCACGAATAACCCAGGCCTAAGAACTACAGTCTTGCTCGAATCGCATCCAATGCCTGTTGAGCATTGCTCTTTACGGAGAAGTCGTTGGATGTCGCTAGCTTCTCAAGAAAGTCGACCGACTTTTCGGTGCCGACTTTCTTGAGAACTTCCAGCAGGTCATTCCTGGCTGATGCATCCGAAATCTGCGGAAACGTTTTCATGATGGGTTCCTCGATCGGAGCCCCGATGGCGATCAGTGCTTCTTTGAGATCACCACGAACAACGTGGTCTGTCATTGACATGATCAGAGTCGGGTAGTCTTCTGGCTTTGCGATTTTCGCCAGGGTTTTCACGGCAACGCGTTTGGCATCGTGCATCAGACCGTCGGAGTCCGCCAGAACCTTCTTGAGCTCGTCTGCGTGTTCCGCGGTTGCCCAGCGGCAAAAAGCTTCGGTTGCTCCCTTCTTGACGAAACCGTTGCTGTTCTTCATGTGATTGCGAGCGATCTTAAGGACCTCATTCCGTTTGTCTTCAACAATCGCAATCTGACTCAGTTTTGACAGCGGCTGGCTGGCCCCATTGCCACCTTCCGCTTTACGGATTTCTGCAATCAGGTCATCGACAAGTTTGGGATTCGGAACGGTCTGTTCTTCTTCCCGCTGCTTCTTGTCGGCCTCGGCCTTCTGCTGAGCCTGTTGAATTTCGCGCTGGACTTCAGCCTGATCACGAAGAGTGTAGGAGACTCGAACAGGGACCTTGATAGTGCCGTCTTCGTTGTTTTGTTCGACCGTCGAACTGTACTCGAGGCTGAACGGCATACCCTGGACAGTATCAAACACGAGCGTGCCGGTTCCTCGAATGCTCATGTAAGGCTGGTTGTTCGATCGGGTGGCTGTGTACTCATAGGATTTCGTGATCGAGATCTTGTTGTTGAGCATCTGTCCGACCTGATACGAGACTCGTTCGATCGCCGGGATTTCTTCGACGACTTCATCCTGTCGGCCGCCAAACATCCCCGGAGGTCCGAAGCCTCGCATTCGACCTCCAAACCGTGGCCCCCCGAAGGGGCTGTCGTCTCGCTTAATCCGCTGCAGAGTGGATTCCGTTTCAACGTGCCATTGAGACTCAGAATACGCATCCAGTTGTTCCATGAAAAAAACACCGACCGGTCCCAGCACTGCCGGCAATTGTTCTTCGCCCTGGAATTCGAGGACTTCGCCCAGCGCGTTCACTGTAATCTTGCCGTGATCCATCGAACTGGAACCGAATGAAGGTGGCCCGGGAAATCCTCCCCGCGAGCGGCGCATCTGGGGTTGTTCATGGAAGCTGGCGTTAAAGGTCACTTCATACATCTTCCCGCCACTGTTTCCCCACACTTTGATGAACGCGACGCCAGGCGTGACGCGACGAGCAACTTCGGGTCCGGCGAGTTCCTGGCCGCGAGGAGTGTTGGCCAGCTGAATTCCTTTCGTTGCAGCGAGTGCTCGAAGCTGATTCACAGGTGCTGCAAAACCGACGGAAGTTACAGACGAACCAGAGAGTTTTGCGCTGGCAACGCCGACGACCTGCCCTGCCCCGTTGACGACTGGACCACCACTGTTTCCCGGATTGATGGCCGCGTCAATCTGGATCTGTTTCCCGCGATCCTTGCTCTGGATCACTCCGGCGATTGTTCCGGTCGTGACTTTCACATCGGTGCCCAGAACGTCAGAAAGAGGATAACCGATTGCGCGCACGGCTTCGGCCAGCTGGACCGTGTCAGAGTCGGAAAGAGTCAGCGATGGTAATCCCGAACCATTGATCCTGATCAGAGCCACGTCCGACCGAGGATCCACAGCAACCACAGTTGCCGGGTAAGTTTGTCCGCCCAGATGCACCTCGATGCGTTTTGCACCCTCGACAACGTGAGCACACGTTCCGATGAGTCCATCGGCGGCGACTACGAAGCCGGTGCCGGAACTTTCCTCTTCCGTCACGACCTGATTTGAGTTCCCGCTGACGTTATATGTGCAGCTTCCGCTTGTCTTTTTGACATCATCGCCCGACCCTTCTTCCACGGTGAACATGTAAGTATGGATCGCACCCGGCTTCCAGTGATAACGCAGTTTGCGAGCATCACCGCTGATGGCGGCCGTCGCTGGAGGCAAGTTGCTTGCTCCGGGAAGCGACGGTGTTCCCGCCTGTGCCGGAGGCGTCATCCCTGGCGGAGTGATCGACGCGAACCCCGGGTTTTCTCCACCGGTCGATGCGCCCGCGATCTCAGTGCCCGATGCTTCGCCTGATGTAGAGCCTGAGCTCTTCAGGAATGACGAAACAGCAAAGATGAGCACTCCAACCAGTGCGACTCCTCCACCGGCGAGCAGACCGATCATCAGCCCGTTGCCGCTTTTCTTTGGCGGTGTGCGGCGCTGAGGAGCTGCGGACTGGCCGTAGTTTCCGTAATCGTCATACGCTGGCTCTGAGTAAGACGAGTCTGTATTCCATGGATCGTCATCGATCGGCCGTTCTTTTTTGGCTGGCTTCTGAGCCGGCTTTTGCGTTGGCCGTGAGCTTGCAGGAGCAGGTTTGGATGCCGATGCTGCTGCGGGAGTCTTCGGTTTAGCTGCGGATGTTGATGAAGCCGATCCAGCCGAGGATACCGCCGGTTTCCCTGTCACCGATTTTGTGGGAGCCGGTTTATTGGCCCCCGGAGCAGGCCGCTTTTCCGGAGCCGCTGGGATTGTATCCGGCGGGTCGACGGCCAGTTGCTCTCCGCAACGAGGACACTGCAGAGTAATCGTTGTCGTGGCTTCACGCACCCGCAGTTTGGTCAGGCAACCTGGGCATTCAACAATCTGATGAGTCATGATCTTGCTCCTGACGTGATGTCAGAGACCTATGGCCGTAAAACCTGAATCCGCAGGCGGTGGGAGACGTGCGAATTCAGAGTCAGAGACACTCAAAACCAGTGTTCATTATCGGGCGATAAACCAAAAGAAAACAATAGCTAACAGTGTTGGAGGAATCGCCCCCAGCAACAAAAGGACCGGACTAATTCCTGTGCCTCCAAAGACTTTTGACGACTGGAGAATTCCCGCACCAGCCGGATTGGGTGCGTTCGCGATCACAGTAAGTCCTCCCCCGGAAACAGCTCCTGCCACGAGAGCGTACTTCAGCTGGTCTGACACTCCTTCGACAAGTGAGCCGAGGTAGGTCAGAGCAGCGTTGTCGGTAATTGCGGTCAGTGCCGTAGCTCCGAAATACATCTTAACTCCAGTCATGCTGGGATTGGCGATGAGCGGACGCAACCAATGTTCCTGCAAAGATCCCATGGTGACCAGGCCAGCAAGGAAAAAACCGACCAGCAGGCCTTCCTTGAGCTTCAGCGGGTCCTGGTACTCCTTTGTCGCAGTGACCAGGCCCAGAAACATCATGAAGATCCCGAAAAACACATCCGGATGGTGAGCCAACGCCACGATCATGGCAAGGAACATAAGGTGCAGGCCTGTCAGCCATGCGGGCACTTTCTGCTGTTCGGTTTTATCGACTTCGATCGCATTGAGTTGCTTCCAGAAACACAAGACGACAAGCAGTGTCGAACACAAACAGCTTGCCGCAGCTCGCCAGCCAAAATTCGACGCCATGTGCCAGGTTCCCCAGCCCCATTTTCCGGCGACCATCAGGACAGGAGGAGCCGCAAAATGGGTCAGAGTGCCACCGATCGACACATTGACAAACAACAGGCCAATCGTGGCATAAGCCAGAGTCTTGCTGATGCCCTGATCAAAGTATCTTCGCTTCAGCAGCAACGCGAGAAGCGTCATGGCGGCCGGTTCTGTGATGAACGAACCAAACAACGCACCAACGGAAAGTGCTACGATGTAAAAGGAAACCGTTTCCCTGAGTGGCAGCAATCGGGCAAGATAGAGGATGATTGTTTCGGCCAGATTAACGACCGGTCGAGTTGCCGCTGCTACCATCACCACAAACACAAATTTGGGTTCTGTGAAGTTCAGAGTTTCGATGTAGTCCACCGCAGATTGGACTGAGAGTTTCATGACCCCGATGGTCAGGAACAGTACGGCCGCCCAGATCCCAAAAACAATTTCCGTTTCCGCCAGAAAATGGAACAGGTTTTCCAGGATGGAGCCTTCGGGATATTTATGAGCAAGTTTCGCAAACTGCTTCACAACAAATGTATGCAGAATAGCCAACGCAAACAAAAAGGTCGCGACATACTCGACAGGGCCCTTGAGTGGATTAACACTTGCCACATCGGCCGAAGTTTTGGTTGCCGCTTCGGCCAGAGTCAGCCACAGCGTTGGAAGAGCATTCAGGGAAAGATCCGAAAGCAACAGATTCATCGGGACTCATTCGTTCAGCCAGGTTCAGAAAGACAGAGCACGCAACCCTGGTTATCACGGTCTCTGTTCAGGTCTGCGGAGTCTATGAGACGCGTGAGCGTATTTCGATGATTCCGGTGGCCGGACGGCAGCAGTCCCTGAGATTTTTCCGCAAGAGATATGCTGAGCTCTCAGTAATCTCACGGGGCAGTGATGCAGACACTACTCTACTCAAACCACGCAATTACCCGTGTCGCGATGAGCTCTCGCGGTGCTCTCCTGCCAAGTAGCCTTACCTCCGGTCGATGTTTTGCCTCCGTGCTGTTTTAGAAAAACAGTAAGAATTTATTTGCGGTGGCGGTCCCGGAGTCGTTTCACTCAACGCAAAATTCTCACGGGAGGATTTGCCCTGCAATTCTGAATGAAAACCCTCGGACTGTCGTGTTTGTTTTCGGAATGATTTGTCTGGATAAGTTTTTTCCATCTTCAATGCTGAATGTGATAGAGCTGATGTATTGACGTTCTTTTACGGGTTTTTGTCACTTTCCAGAAGCGTTCGTCAGGACGGTGCATCCCGTCAGCGAGAGGGCGGCCGCAGAAACAATGTGCGGCGAGGAAAAGCAGTTTTCGCTACATTCTGACGTACGGTAAAGCGTTGGCAGCGTCGATCCCGCCAGGCGGGAGGCACTCTCCAGATGTCGTTTGCCCTTTCAGTTTACTCTTAAGGAACGGCGTTGAGGATCTATCTGCGGCTTTTCAGGGTGACTGCTACTGCGAGCTGAGGTTTGTCTCTTTCACTGAACCTGTTGCCCATTCCAAAGCGTTGTTTCAGTCTGTATCTCAACATTAACCCGGCAGTCATTTTCTGTCTTGTTGTGATCGGGCCATCTTCATTTTCTTAAATGCTGAAAGCCGGAAGGAGACCGGAGGCGTCAATGGATAAGGCAACACTCATCGGCCTGATACTTGGAATTGTCCTTGTAGTTGGTTCGATCATGATTGGCGGAGAATTAACTCCGTTCATCGATATCCCCTCAGTGATGATCACTGTTGGGGGATCGATTGCGGCGACGCTTATCAATTTCCCTATGTCGAAAGTGATGTCAGTTTTCGGAGTTGTCCGGAAGTGTTTCATGGTTGCCCTTCCCGCTCCACAATCCGTTATTCAGCAGTTCAAAGAACTGGCCACGATTGCACGTCGGGATGGCCTGCTGGCTCTTGAAGGGCATCTGGAAACGGTTGACGATACGTTTCTTAAGCGGGGGCTTGAGCAGGTTGTGGGCGGAGCATCGCGAGAAGAGCTGGAATCCAGTCTGGAGACGGAAATCTCCTTTATCGAGCAGCGACATCAGACAGGTAAGAAGATCGTGGACGGTATTGCGGCGGCCGCGCCAGCGTTCGGAATGATTGGAACGCTGATCGGTCTCGTACAGATGCTCAGATCGCTGGATGATCCGAGTCAAATTGGCGGCGGGATGGCGGTTGCATTGCTGACAACACTCTATGGGGCCGTGATTGCCAACATGTTCTGTATTCCTCTGGCCGGAAAGCTTGAAAGCCGAAGTCAGGAGGAACTGATGATACGACAGTTGATGCTTTCGGGGCTCTGTTCATTGATTGAAGGAAATGCTCCTCGCGCCGTTGAGCAGCGTTTGATGGCGTATCTGTCACCGAAACTTCGGGAGACCTATGCGAAGCAGTCGGCCGCAGCCTGATCCTTTGTGCTTCACCCGTGGAT
Source organism: Planctomycetota bacterium (assembly GCA_052034165.1). Taxonomy (GTDB): domain Bacteria; phylum Planctomycetota; class Planctomycetia; order Planctomycetales; family Planctomycetaceae; genus SXXK01. The sequence goes on from JBPOIW010000343.1 coordinate 12,682, forward strand.
ATTAAAGGAAATCCTGATCCGATGAGTTGGCTGCCATGAGTTCCGAGAAATGCCGTTGTCCGCCACCACCCATGGAAATTCCCAAGTGGTTCGTGACCTATAGTGACGTGATCACGCTTCTCATGACGTTCTTCATTCTCCTGCTGACGTTTGCGTCCAGCGAGCCAGAGGAACTAGAGAAGATGCAGGCTGCTTCGTTTGGTGCTGTGGGTTCGCCGGGGGTCGTCGGATCGCGTCCGGATGCCGTCGATCGAAACTCGCCATCAGTTCGCTATCGTCCAAATGTAGGACGAAGAACATCTCGCGGATCAGAAGCTCCGCCTGCCGACATTATGCCCATCGGCGAATCGGCAGCTAAGGGACTGGAGGCTCTGGAGAACCCGGATGAAATGGCGTCGGCCGAGCGAATTAGCACGGAGACACTGATAGCCGTGTTGAAAGACCAGAGTGGTCGGATGACACCTGCGGCTGTGCAGCAGTTTCGGATGATTTCCGTCCAGTTGCGAAGTCTGCCTTTGTTGGCAGAACTTCAGGTCTCGGAGCCCGATGATCTGGATTTCGCCGTTGGCGTCGCGAGGTACATGCAGGATGAGCTTCAGGTGACTTCTGGCCAACTGGCAGTCAGTGTGGGAATACCTGCGTCTGGTGGTGCCACGATGAAAGTGATGCTCACGAGGACGAAGCAGAATTGATTCTGACTCAAATTACGGAAGATCAAGATGGCTCGATGTAAGTGTCCTTCCTTTGGCCCGAATCAGGCTTATTTGCTGTCTTTTGGCGACTGCATGACAGCCCTGCTTGCGTTCTTCATCGTATTAAATTCCATGGCCGCAGAACAGACCGGAGCGAACCTCCATGCCGGAACCGGTTCCTTCAATCGTGCCCTGAATTCTCATGGGTTGCCGGGGTTGTTTCCGAACGATCGGTCGAAGCGTGTAGTTCAGTTCAATGATGTGGCCCCGACATATATGGTGGATGATCCTGAGGTGGATGATTTTGGGGGTGGATCGGGGCCCGATGAAACCGATGACAACCAACGAGTACTGGACCGGGCGGAGGAGCAATTCAGCCGATTTCTCGAACAGTCGCGACGAATGGCTCTGCTGAAGCGGGAAGCTGGAATTCGTGCGGAGGTTTCTTTCGACGTGATGACGCCAATTGCGTCCGACGATAATTTGCTGTCCGATGAACTTCAGAAAACGCTGTCTCAGCTCCGTACGATCTCTCGAAAGCCAGACCGAGTTATTGAAATCACCGTCTGGGCCACAACGCCTTCTCAATCTGCATGGACCAGAGCCGCAAAGCAGGCTGAGCAGATCCGACAGGAGGCAATCCGCTATTTGAATATTGAGACATCTCAGCGAAATCGCATCACCGCCAACGGCCGGACATGGATTTCATCGACACTGAAACGACCGTCTGTGACGATTACTTTGCGGCAGCTTGAATCTAGAGGAAGATAGTTTGAAGGTTGTGTAATTCGAAAGGCCTTCATAATAGGTCGGTGCGATGCAATGCCACGGAATGTGGTCATTCGACGCCCGCGTGGAGATCAGGCGGCACGAGCGAATGCTGCCCGGGCAACGATCCCAAATGCGTTTCTGGCAAGGCCCCGTTGAAGCACAAGAATGATCCGGTAACCAGACTTCACGATCCTTACTTGATCGCTGTAGATGACGCTTGCGTTTTTACCGACAACGAGCCCTTCAAAGTTCGGATCGTTGACTGAGAAGGCTCCAAGCCTTTGAATTCGTGACACTCGTCGTGAGCTGCCAAACGAACAGGCGATTCGCCAGTCTCAGCGATCTGTGATTCTTAGCCGGGGATATAGTTGTTAGGCCATCTTCGTAGTGCCAGTGCTTTGCCGGCAGATTTTGTTGCTGGGGAGGGCCAATAGAGCCGCAACAATCTGAGCGCTGCCATGATTCAATGCGTGTGGCGATGTTGAAGCCGGTCCTGACGTAATCAGTGGAAATGCATTCTCCGCGTGCAACGTTTTTCAATAGTCTGCCCGTGACTATACTCCCGCCTTGACGATGTTTCGAATACTCGTCCGCCTGAAAGTTGCGAAGTGCAATGCCGTGCGGTACCGAGTAGCACTGGCTCTTGCAAAACAAGATTCCTGACCTTCCCTGTCTCACTATTTCTTCCTGGAGCAATTCTTCATGCCCGTCTTTCTTGGCATTGATATCGGAACCAGCGGCACAAAGACTCTGGCCATTAACGAAAAGGGCAAGATCCTGGCGTCTGCGATGGAAGAATATCCATTGAGCAATCCCACGCCGGGCTGGTCGGAGCAGGCTCCGGGAGACTGGTGGACGGCTTCCGTGAACTCCGTCAAGAAGGTCATGAAAGCGGCGAAGCTCAAAGCGGCTGATGTTGGAGGGATTGGGCTCAGCGGCCAGATGCATGGCAGTGTGTTTCTGGATAAATCCGGAAACGTTATTCGCCCTGCTCTGCTTTGGAATGATCAGCGAACCGCCGCGGAATGTGCGGAGATTGAAAAGCTAGCCGGCGGACGCGAAAAGCTGATCCACATGGTGGCGAATCCCGCGTTGACAGGCTTCACTGCTCCCAAGATCCTGTGGTTGCGGAACAAGGAAAAGAAGAACTTTGACAAGACCGTTCAGGTCCTCCTGCCCAAGGACTATGTGCGTTTTCGGATGACTGGCGATTTCGCGACTGAAGTCAGTGATGCTTCAGGAACTTTGCTGCTGGACGTTGTAAACCGCAACTGGTCGAAGCAGCTTCTGCAGAAGCTGGATCTGGATGCGAAACTGTTTCCAAAGGTTTACGAATCGGAAGACGTCACCGGAGTGTTGTCAGATTCTGCGGCACGGGAGATGGGGCTGCGGCCGGGAACTCCTGTTGTCGGCGGTGGTGGTGATCAGGCTGCGAGTGCGATTGGTAACGGGATTGTGGGCAGTGGCGTGATTTCCGCCACCATGGGAACCAGCGGCGTCGTGTTTGCTCACAGCGAAGAAGTTCAGGTTGATCCGCTGGGACGAGTTCACACCTTCTGTCATGCGGTTCGCGGGAAGTGGCATGTGATGGGGTGCGTGCTGTCCGCTGGCGGAAGCCTGCAGTGGTTTCGCAATCAATTGTGTCAGGAAGAAATTGCAGCCGCAAAGAAACGCAAAGTTGATCCGTATGAACTCATTACCGAACAGGCCGCCAGTGCGCCGGCGGGCAGTGAAGGTCTGTTCTTTCTGCCGTATCTGACGGGCGAACGAACTCCTCATGCCGATCCGAATGCTCGTGCGTGCTGGGTTGGTTTGAGCCTTCGTCATGGCAAAGCGCATATGGCTCGATCGGTCATGGAAGGAGCCACGTTTGCAATGCGGGATACACTGGAGATTATCAAATCCATGAAGATTCCAGTAAAGGAAATTCGCTTGTCCGGCGGTGGTGCTCGCAGCCAGTTCTGGCGACAGATGCAGGCGGACATTTACGGTCAGCCGGTCGTGACGATCAATGCTTCTGAAGGTCCGGCTTACGGCGTTGCCCTTTTGGCGGCCGCAGGGACCGGAGCTTACAAGAACGTGGTCGAAGCCTGCGAAGCAACAATTTCAGTCGTCACAAAGACTGCTCAGAAGACTGCTGCGGTGAAGTCATACAACGCCGCGTATCCAGAGTATCAGCAGCTTTATCGGTCGCTGAAAGGTGACTTCGCGGCGATTCAGAAGCTGGTCTGATTGCGGGTTGGTGAATCTTCGGGGGCAGACCAGGCGGGTTGTTGATTTCGTTCTCTGCCCTGCAGTTCTGTTTACCGCCCAGCCGCAGGCGCCGGCTTTTGAACCAGGCCGGCGCCTGCGGCTGGGCGGTAAACGACTAAATCAACATCCAGCCTGCGTTGGCGGTTTAACGGCTTTTGCACCAGTGCCGATGAAGCCATTTCAATAGTGCAAAAGCCCGCTGGCCCCTGAGGCAGGCTCAGGGGGCTGGGAGCGATGGCGAAAAAAATCGCCTCACTGCAACTGTTTCACTCGGCGGATTTGTTTCCGAATGATCAACGGAATGCGTTCCAGCACCGGCGATGTTCCGTAGTTGTCTCGAAACTTTTGTACCGTTGTGGGAATCGCTTCGATCAATTGTTCGCTCAGGCTGGTCAGGGCTTTCGAAACCACCGCCGGGCGAACGCCAAGATCCGTGGCCATCGCGGCAAGCTGTTTGGGGCCGATCAGATCGGGATCAGAAACGTCTCCGAGTGTCATGGCCAGATGTCGAGAAATGTTTTTGTAGTTGCGAGTACACACGAGATCGTAAAACGGCGCGAGGCTCAGATTGCGTCGATCGGCGTACAGCAATGACAGATTTTTCCCATGAGCATCTGCATTACCAGTCAGCAGATTAAACAGAGTCCAGTTCATCAGCTTCTGCAGCTCGATCAGCGGGAACGAAGTGAACCGGCGGATGACGTCAGCGCACTGACGCAGGCTCGGACCGCCTTCCTTTTGATACTTCATCTCGGCACCGATGCCCAGTGCCTGACAAAAGTCTTCCTGATGCAGGCGGCGACAACCAGTGTCGCTCGTTGCTCGATCGTATCGTCGAATCACCGCAATGTTCGCGCGAGCTGTGCGGTGGAGTCGAATGTCGACCACTGGCAAGCCAACCTCAGCCGCGAGCATGGAGAGGAAGGTTTCGTTCTCGGGGAGATGTTTATAGAACGGTGAAGCGAACTTCAGCAGGTAGGTACTTGGTGTATTGCCGATCGGGACAAAGATCTGGCCATCCTGGATATGAACGGGAAGTTTGTCCTGAGCCCCCGCGAGCGATAATCGGACTTCATTCTGCCCCGTGACTGCGGAGAATGCATGGGGAGTCCCAACAGACCAGTCGGCCAGTTGCTTTTCACTGACTGGTTCGTATCGTTGATTCGTGGGAATGGGTTGCTCACCGCGCGTGATGGCGAGTGCTCCGGCGCAGTCGCCACCGATCGCTTTGAGTAATTCAAAATCATTGCCCAGAGAAATCTTCAGGGACTGGCAGATCTGTTGTCGGACATTCGCTTCCGGAAGCAGATTGGCGAAGAAGCGATGGCTCGTGATCAGGTCGTATTCGCCATTGAGCGGCAATGAGATCGAAATCGGAAAGGCTGACTCGTTTTGCTGCCAGCTCGTTCGATAACGAAACTGCATGTGTCCCGATTCCGCAAGTTGCAGTTCGCCAATTGTCTGGTTCTCGTAATGAACATACAGGATCTCAGACATTCGATCCTCGCTGTTCAATTCGCAGTTCCAGACCGAAAAGTTGCAGGATGTGAATCGCCAATCCCAGTTGCAAAGTCGATTTGCCGCGTTCCAGTTCAGACAAAAAACGGACGCCGACACCGGCCATTGCGGCTGCATCTTTGAGTGTCAGGCCCGCATCTTTGCGACGTTGACGCACAAGTTGTCCGATTTGCAGAGGAGTATTGACGACGACCATGGTTTTCCCGATCGGTAATTTTCTGGGGCGACATCAGGCGATTTGTGTTAAATGTCCCGATCGGGAATATTATCTCAGGATTTGGCAGAGTCAAGGTTTTCTGTCCCGATCGGGAATAATCTGATGCCGAGGGATTCTGGGTAACGAGGCGATACTGATTGTGTTGCGACGGGAGAGACCAAAAAACAACGGCATCGATCGATCAAGGTCCCATTGCCCATCTTTGACGTCCGAGTTCTGTGGCGACATACTCCAATTTGTCGGCAGCACCACCAGCTGAGCCTGAGGTGTTAGCCGAATTAGCAGAATCAAGTCGGCCAGAGTCTCAGGCTCAGGTGATCTGCCGGTTGGCGAAATTCACCATTGCTTCGCCAGTCAATCTTTTAAGACGAAAGATATCCAATGCCCCGTCCCACGCGTCGACGATTTCTGCAGACCACAGCAGCGGCTTCTGTGAGCATTATGCCTTTTTTTGTGCGTGCTTCGACTAAGTCGTTCTCTGACAATCCGGTTGTCGGTTCCGGTGAATTCACTTACGAGTGCCAGCACAACTGGGATCGCGTGGGTCTGCCAGCCGGGCATGAATATGGCAATGCATCTCATGGAGTTGCGATTGATTCACAAGGTCTGATCTACATCACTCACCAGGGAAACCCGGGATCGATTTTTGTCTTCGATGGCGAGGGCAAGTTCGTCAAGGCGATGGGAGAAGTTCATAATGCCGGGCCGGCTGCCAAGGGACATGGGATTTCGATTCGCAAGGAAGGGTCGGAAGAGTTCCTGTATCTTGCTCCGTCTGATACGACCATGGCGTTTACGAAGATGACCATGAACGGTGAAGTGGTGTGGAAGAAGGATCGAGCCACGATCAACACGGAAAGCGACGGAGTGTTGGCAGATCCTAAGACCGGTTTTCGTCCGACGAACATCAGCTTCCGGCCTGATGGTGGCTATTATCTGGGCGATGGTTACGGCAGTCACTACGTCTTCGAGTACGATCGAAACGACAAGTTTGTCAGAGCACTCGGCGGGAACGGCAATGAAACAGGCAAGTTCAGTACGCCGCACGGACAATGGCTGGATGCTCGCGATGGAGTTCCAAAGCTTGTCGTGGCTGACCGTGCGAACAAGCGATTGCAATGGTTTGGAATGGATGGACAACATCTGAAGACGATGGAAGGCTTCCTGTTTCCGGCCGACATCGACGTTCAGGGCGAATTTATGCTTGTTCCTGACTTGTATGCTCGCATCACGATCCTGAACGGTAAGAATGAGATCGTTGCTCAGTTGGGCGATGACGAAGCCTGGCGAGCCGAAGTTCTGGCCGACAACTTTGCAATGCGGGCGAAGTCGGCCGAGTGGAAGCCGGGGCGTTTCGTGCATCCACATGATGCGTGCTTTGACGCTGACGGAAACATCTACGTCACTGAATGGGTGAAGACGGGACGCGTGACAAAACTGGTTCGCAAGTCATAGACAATGGAGATTTGGTAATGCCTGAACGAATGATTCAGACAGCGGCGAGAAGCCGAGGCCCTATTATTGTACTCGGTTTTCTCGCGCTGGCCTTTGGAGTTCTGGATGTCGCTGAGTCCGCCGAGCGCCAAAGAATACAGTGGACTGAGTCGAAGCTTGTGGGCTCACCCGACCCGCCGCTGCCTTATCGAGCCGTTCGAGCTTACGAGAAACTTCCGTTGTTTGCTCCCGTGTATTTACGCCCTGAGCCCGGTACTGATCGCATCTTCTTCGTTGACCATAAAGGCGACTGGAAGGAGCCCGGTGGCCTGCGATATTTCACCGACAAGGCAGACGCGGACAGCAGCAAACCTTTGATTGCTCTGGATCGATTGGTTTACGGATTCTGTTTTCATCCGAAGTATCGCGAGAACAAATGTCTGTATCTGATCACGAATGGTCCGATGGCGGAATCGAATAAGCAGAATCGAATCTCGCGGTTCACCGTATCAGAATCTGCCGATGTCCCTGGAGAACTCAAGGCGGACCATGAATTGGTCATTCTTGAATGGGACTCCAATGGTCACAACGGTGGCGATCTGGCATTTGGTCCCGACGGTTATCTGTACTGCCCAACAGGCGATGGAACCAGCGATAGTGATACTTTGGCGACCGGTCAGGGGCTGAATGATTTGCTGGCAGTCATGCTGCGACTCGATGTTGATCATCCAACCGCTGGAAAGTCTTACTCGATCCCACCCGACAATCCGTTTATTAATGTGCCGGATGCGCGGCCGGAGATCTGGGCTTACGGTTTTCGAAATCCCTGGCGCATGGATTATGACCACGAGTCGAATCAACTTTGGCTGGGGCAGAATGGTCAGGATCTTTGGGAGCAGGTCTATTTGATTCGGCGTGGTGAGAATTATGGATGGAGCGTTCAGGAGGGTGGGCATCCGTTTTATGTCGAACGTCCGAAGGGGACCGAGCCGATCGTTGCCCCAATGGCCGATCATCATCATTCGGAATCTCGGAGTCTGACTGGCGGTGTAGTTTATCGAGGTGCGAAGTTGCCGGATCTTGTTGGCTGCTTCATCTACGGGGATTATTCAACGGGCAAGATCTGGGCCATTCGGCATGATGGGACGAAGGTCAGCTTTCATCGCGAGATCGCGGATACAACTCTGCAGATCGCCGGGTTTTCAATGAATGCGGCCGGTGAGCTGCTGGTCGTGGATCATGCGGGTGGTTTTTATCGCATTGAACCGATGCCTCCACAGGAGCCAACCAGTTTTCCTCGCAAGCTCAGTGAAACTGGACTGTTCGCATCAGTTGCTGAGCATCGTCTTTTGCCGTCCGTGATTCCTTACTCCGTCAACGTACAATTGTGGTCGGATGGGGCGCACAAAGAACGCTGGCTGGCCGTGCCGGGCGAAGAAAAGATTGATTACACGTCAACACGCGGATGGAATTTTCCGAATGGCTCGGTTCTGGTGAAGAGCTTCGCGCTGGAGAAGGTCGCGGGCCAACCGGAGACGCGTCGCTGGATTGAAACTCGATTGATGGTTCGACAGCAGAATGAATGGGTTGGCTATTCGTATCGCTGGAATGAAGAGCAAACCGATGCTGAGCTTTTGGATTCCGGAAGTGTCGATGTCGAGTTTGAAATTCAGGATCCTGCGGTTGAAGGTGGTGTGAGAAAACAGGCGTGGCACTATCCCAGCCGTGCCGAGTGCATGGTGTGCCATTCGCGAGCCGTGAATTATGTGTTGGGGCTATCTGAGAATCAGATGAATCGTGAACACGATTATGGTTCGGAGAAGTTCAATCAGATTCAGATGCTGTCAGAGCTGGGGATGTTTACGAAGCCGCTTCCCAAGCCTGTTGATGAACTGACTCGGCTGAGCGACCCATTTGATAAATCCCTGGACTTGAAACAGCGAGCGGCCTCTTATCTTCATGCTAATTGCTCCAACTGTCATGTCGAAGCTGGTGGCGGGAATGCTCAGTTCTCAGTTGAGATTGACGCGAAGCCAGAACAGGCGAAGCTGATTGACGTGAAGCCGGTGCATACCGCGTTTGATTTACAGGATGCAAGGCTGGTTGCGCCGGGATCACCGGAGCGATCGTTGGTGTTTCATCGTATGCAGCGACGAGGACACGGTCAGATGCCTCCGCTCGGAACGAGTCTTGTTGACAAGCCCGCGGTAGATCTGATCCGTGAGTGGATTCTGCAGTTGCCTGCGGATGCGGCGTCGAAATGAGTTCTGTGCGATCGATCCTGTAGTCATAGCGAAAGTGGTGCAGAAGCCGTTGAACCACCGGGGTGAACCCGGTGGCGGTTGACGGGCGTCACCGTTAGCGCTGATCACTTTGCAGGAAGGCCAGCAGGTCGGCCATCTCCTGAGCACTCAGCAGTGTGGCCAGGCCGTTTGGCATTGGCGACACGTTGGATGGTTGAATGGCAACGATCGATGTTCGGGCCAGGTGGAAGGTCTTCTGAGCGTCGGGAGACAGAACGATCTCATCGGCAGACTCGCTGCTGATGATTCCGCTGATGACTCGGCCGTCTTCCAGCTCGACGCTGACTGGCTCATAACCTCGCACAATACTGGAGCTTGGGAAGACCAGTGCTTCCAGCAGGTCGCGACGATTTCGAACGCGTCCGATACTGGTCAGGTCAGGACCAAGTCGTCCGCCGCCGTAGCCTAGTTTGTGGCAACCGTTGCAGGCAGCTTTTTTGCTCATAAAGACTTCGTGACCGCGGCGAACATCACCTTCCGGTAAGGCTGTCAGAAGTTTCTCCAGTGTTGCTGTTTGCTCTTCCTCACTCGCGTTGAGCAGCTTCAGCAGAGCTTTGCCGGCTTCCTGAACAGACGTTGGGTACTTCGTTAGTAGAGGCTTGATCAGATCCGGCCGGAGTCCTCGAACGCCTTCCGCCTGCATTAGTGCAGTGACCAGTTGAAGTCCCAAAGATTCGGAACCGCCCTTTTCGAAGGCTGGAAGTAGCTTTGGCAACTCCATCGGTCCAACGGTCTTCACCGTTGAAACCAGCGACGTCAATTGAGGTTCCGACAGCGTGGAAGACGCGAGTCGGTTGGCAGCGATCGAACGCAGGTTCATCGGCAGGTCGGGATTTAAGGTCGTCGTGAGGAGCGAGAATGTGCTGTCGCTTAGATTTAGTCCGCTGCCTGCCGCGTCGATGGCATTGAGTCGAGTTTCATTCTCCAGATCAGAGTCTGCCGCGATCTTTGCCAAAGCGTCGCGAAGGCCGGCATGACCCTCTTTCGGCATGGGAAGATTCTGAGCGGCTGCGATTGCAAGCGGCAGTGTTTCTTTATCGGCAGAGTTCAGTGTTTCTGCCAGGGCATCCAGCCAGGAGACCGGCGTGGCGGTCAGACCACTTGATGCCATCACAGCAAGAGACTGCTTGCTGGCTGCTTTGTTATTCTCGTTGGTCAGCGAGGCCAGGAGCAACGCCTGAATGTCCGGAGCATTCGCAAGACTGACCAGCAACTGACGATCCTGTTCGCGATCTGCTTCGCTCAGTTTGGCCGCCTGAGCCAAACGTTGCTCGAAATAAGTCTTCAGTTCCGGACCCCAGTCCGAATGTTGATTCACGATCCACGCTGCGGTGGCTCGCAGAGCAGCATCCGGGCTGCTCATGTGGCGTATCACATCGGTGGCCTGCAGTCCTCCGGCTTTCATTTGATCCAGAGCAACCAGCGCGGCACGAATTGTCGCAGGGTTTGTCGAGGTCAATCCGGAACGAGTTTGTTGGGCGTCGCCAATTTCGATCAAAGCATAAATCAGAGCATGCTCGCGAATTCGTTCAGCAGCGACCGCGGGGGCTCCGGAAGCATCTGGACCCGTTGACTTGAGTTGTGCCGTAAGATCCAGCAGGTTCCGGATCGTCCCATCAACTGCTCGCAGTCGGCCAATCGCTTCCGCTGCGGCGCGAGCAGAACCTGGCTCACCTGTTTTTGCGATGCTCATCAACTGTTCTGCGGCTGCTTGATTTCGAGCCAGACCCGTGGCATGAATAGCGGCCTGTTGCACGGTTTGATCTTTATCATTCAATGCTGGTGCGATTGCTGATGTTGCTACGGGAGTATTGATCCCGGCCAGAGTCCAGACTGCTCGCCGACGCACCTCGGGGGATTCGTTTGTCTGGACCACTGATGAAAGCGCATCGACAGCTTTATCCTGCAACTTACGCAACGCGGCCGTTGCGCGGCGCTGAACGAACAGACGAGAATCCTTCAGCAACGCCGTGAGTTCTTTCGCATCGGCTTTGGCCCAGTCAATCTCTGCTCCGAGCGGATCGGCAATCGAAGGAGCATCGTTCCGGCGGACTCGATAAATCGCCCCCAGCACATCAGGCTTGGCCAATTGAGATGTCGGGCAGCAGACCTTGTACCAGCCGCCGGTATCAACGATCAGTAAGCTTCCGTCCGCATCTTCAAAGACATCTGTGGGATGAAAGTCGGGATGATCGCACGCCAGAAAATCGACGTCTTCTGTATCGTATGTCGGGCCGTTCGGTTTCAGTTTGTGCTGGACGACTTTGTGCAGGTTGAAATAGCACGCGAACAACTGCTGACTGTGGCCTCCACCGAGCATCGAGTCAGTGCCGCCAATAAAGCCACAAGGCGCCGCGGCCCCCTGGTGATTCAGCACCGGCATCACGTCGCCCGTCATAGGATGAGCGTAGATCGAGTCATGCTTCTTGCCATACACACCGCCGTAGATCGCGTGAATCAAACCATCGCGTCGACCAGCTTCGGGATTCTGGAAGAACGTGCAACTCAGGAAACGTTCGCCGTTGTTCAGGAAAGCAACGTTCACCGGGTTATCCATGCCGCCGATCAGGACGGATTCCATTTCCGTTCCATCGGGTTTAGCGCGAAAGATATGAGATGACCGAGTGACCAATTCGTTGCCATCGGACAGCATGTGTTTCTGTTCCGCAAAGGCTCCTTTGCACCAGTAGAATCGGCCATCGTGGCCAAGATACGGGCCGTGAAGGTCGTTGCCGCAGCCGGTCAGTGTTTTTCCATCGAACCAAACTTCTCGTTTATCTGCGGTACCATCGTCGTCAGTATCTGTCAGCTTCCAGATTTCCGGAGGAGCGGCAACATAGAGTGAGCCTTCGTACCACAGGCAGCCTTCTGGAAACATCATCTTGTCAGCAAACAGAACGGACTTGTCGTAAACGCCATCGCCGTTGGTGTCTTCAACTCGTCGAATATTATGCGGCTTCAGTTCCAGTTGCTTTTCGGCTCGTTCCGACATGCCACCGGAATCTGTGACATACAGTCGTCCGCGTTCATCGCGGGCTACGGCAATTGGGCGTCCGACGAGCGACGAGTCCACGGCCAGCTCGACGGAATAACCATCGGCAACTCGCAGTGTGCGAGCCCCAATCGTCACATCAGCGGAGAACGCAGGAGTCATTGACAACAAAGCGGCCAGGGCGGCGACGGCGGCAGGAATCAAACGAAAGTGCGCAGTGAACAGCATCGGAGTTCCCTTTCTCTACGGATGTCAGATTCTGCTTCAGATGTTCGCGAATTCCCATTCGATTGTCATCTCCATGGCAACATTACTTCGCTCTGAAGTGGACATAGGACGACCCGCAGCGCTCAGGTTTGGTGGCTCTGATGGAATCAGCCGGCACGCGTTAGCGTCCGGTTCTTGCCGCCTCTACGTCCGGGAGTGTTGGCCTTTTCAGCATCCGCGAAAGAACGACAGCGACCGCTCCAAGATACAGCAGTCCAGCAATCATGAGCGGCCAAATCAGCCCCGGCCAGCGATTAAAGATACCGTCGGAAAGCCACGACTGCGCGAAGCATAAGGGGGCCATGCCGAAGCCAGTGGCGAGCATCACGTGCCACGTTGGAATGCGAGTCAGTCCTGCGGCGTAGGACAAAAGATCAGTGGATGTCAGTGGATTGAGTCGAAGAAGGAGAATCATCCAGAAGCCGCGTCGGTTGAGTTGCTCCTGAAGTTTCTCCATCGAAGCATTTGCGGAGATTTTCTCCAGCCAGCCACTTCCTGCACTTCGCACAAGAGCGCACGAGATTCCGGCTCCGATCGTGTTCCCGACGATCGCCAGAAAACCTCCCAGCCATGGCCCGAAAATGAGTCCTCCTGGTGCGTACAGCATTAGCCCCGGGATCGGCGCGATAATGACCTCGGCGACAACAAAGATCACATACGCCAATGGCGCAAAGAAACCGGCCTCTTGAAAGTAATGCTGAAGTGCCAGCACACGTTCAGAGGCCGAAAGTTCGGTATCCAGTAGTTTGGCGACGATGCCGTCATTGCACCACGAAACCAGCATTGTCAGCAGGATGGCGACCAGAACCAGCCACGGAAAGTGTGACTTGCGCATGATGGTTGTGGTCGTACTAGACGTAGAAGAATGTGGACTCGGCGGTCGTTCTCAGCAGCATCCGTCGCTCTTCCGGCGTCACAAAATCGATATGGTCCCGAATGAGTGAAATCGATGAGGCATACGTATTGAGTCCCGAAATCTGATAGGGACAATCGCTGGCCCACATCAGGCGATCGGGGCCGTAAGTCTCACAAAGACGCTTGATCATCGGCACCATTTCGTGATGCGGTGGAGTCTTCTTGCCGAAAGCATAATAGGCCGAAATCTTGACTCGAATGGTCTTGTGTGTCGCCAGCTTGCAGAGCAGATTCACGTCCGATTCGCGAATTTCACCGTTCTCTCCGATGCGAGCGAAGTGATCGATTACAACCGGAGTGTCGGGAAACTTCTTACACATCGCATCCAGTTCCGGCAGGTTGTCTGGATTGATCAGGCAACACATCGATTGCCGTGTTTCGGCGGCGGTCTTCCACATTTGCTGCATGCCATCTGTAGCCAACCACTTCGGCTGGTCTTCACGAGGGCCGATTCGGAAACCTGTTACGCCCGTCTTCAGCATCTGCTTCATCAGGTCTGCAACATTATCCTTCTTGTCATCGATCTGGGCGACGATTCGAAAGCGGTCCGGGTGTTTCTTCCAGGTGTCGATCAGATAGGAATTATCAAACCCGTGATACGGATGGTGTTGAATCAGGACCACGCGTCCAACACCTTCCGGCTGAGCCACGGCCATCAATTCTTCATCAGTGAAGCTGCGCGGTGCCAGGACATCAACCGGCTGGTTATTTCGGAGAGGGTATTTCCCGAGATCTGTTGTCCAGATATGGGAATGAGCGTCGATCCAGGGATTTTTTTCTTCCTGCGTTGCGGCCGTCATTTTTGATTCCGCCAGAAAAAGTGAACTACCGGAGACCAGAGCAGCAGCAGAAGCCAATGCGTGACGGCGTGAAACCTGACCTGACTGAGACATCAGTGAACTCCGAATAATTGCTGAAACGAATGTTGAAGCACAGCAACCTGAGTTTTATCAGATTGAATAATGGTGGCAAACTTATGTCCATGAGTTGTGTTGCACAAAGGACTCTGAAGTATGCAAAGGTGACTCTGCCGTTAACTCTTTCAGCATCTTGCGAATACTGGAAAGGAATAATGGTAGCTGTCCATTCTGCCGTGAAAACCGGGGTATTGTAGAAATGTGATGTGTGCTACACCGCGTTTCATGGGCGGAAGAGCAAAACGACCGAGTTACGCGGAGTTGGCAGCAATCGTTGTGGAAT
>JBPOIW010000292.1:0-26829 GCA_052034165.1 Planctomycetota bacterium
CGGCTCGCAAAAAACTGCGGCCTCGATCCGCCCACCGAATCACGGCTCAATAACCTGATCCCACTCCCCAAAGCCGCGTAACCAAGACGCCGACGATGGGGTTTCACGGAGAAATGGACGGCTACCAGTCATTAGCGGGGTATTAAGACTTGTTCAACGAACTAAAGGAGCAGCCACATTCCGTGGACTGTTTCAAAAAGTCACGTGGTCCCTCTAAAGCCATGTGAATCGCTTTCTTTGCCAGAATTCGACGACCTCTCGAAACCAGACGAATGCCAGAGACCTACTTCCACAGCGAATACGAGCCGACACGGTTTGCCCCGGCCGCAGTTTCTTCGTCAGCGTTTTCTCGACGCCAACAGTCGCCAGACAATTGAGTTGTCCATTATGCAGATGCGTGGCCGTGTCTAATGAACTGAGTGTCGCCTCGTGAACGGAACGAGAATCATCGATGAATGTAAACTGTACCTGAACCTTCGCAGCGTCCTCCGGGTTGCCTGGGGCCGGGATATATCCGACAACGGAATCGGGCACCTGAAGATCCAGTTGCCACTCGCCCGCGTCATTCACAATTTCCAATAACTGCTGCCCCCGCTGGACAGGACGTGAGCGCAGCTGTTCCTGAAGTCGGCTTTGGTAAACTACCCCATCAATTGGAGACGACACGGTGAGCGCTGAAATTTGCTGTTCGACCAGCGACTGTTCCTGCTGCAGCGTCTCCAGCTTGCGTTCCAGCTGCTGTTCTTCGCTGCTTAAATCTGCCGAACGTGCGGCGGGATTGTTTGCGTTGGAGGCTCCAGTCGTCGTGCGAGTCGCCCGGATTGCCTGCAGCCGTGAAACAGCCGATTCGATATCCCCGAGCACTCGATTCAACTCCAGTTCCCGCTCCGGGTTTCGCAATCGTAAAAGCGGCTCGTTTGCTGTCACCTTTTGATCGGCAGTGACGAGAAGTTCTTCGACAATCCCATCATCCGGAGCAAAGATCCGTCGGCGTTCCTGTGGAAAAGCCTGTCCCGGAACTTCGATTTCAAAGTCTGCGGGAATAATCATCAGGACCGTCAACACAACGACGACGATGAGCAACCAACGCACGGCTGGATTTCGTGGCAGCCCAATTCCTGATCGAGTGACCTCACGCGGCAGCAAACGCGCGGCTTCGGAAATCTCCTGTCGCAGGAGTTGAACGAGAGGTTCCGGCGGAAGCGGTTCGTTCCCAAAGACTTCCGCCAGATACGCGTGATTCACACTGCCGTCATTGCCACAGACCGTTTCTGCTCGCAAGTGCCGAACTCCGAGAGCTTCGTACTGAGCGAGCAAGGTGCGAAGACTGGCGTCCGAAGTGGCGGCTACTGCGGTCGACAACCACTGACCCGCCATAGACGCTGTTGTAAATATTGTGACTGCCTGTTGATTGCGGTGCACCGCATCCGCCGCAGGATTGATGGATGAGCTACCGGTCGCCGCAATGACTGTCCATTCTCCGCGCCGATGTGACAGGACGGTGATGCGACCTTTCCCGAGATGCTCAGGGCCTCGTTGAGCAACCTCCTGAGACCACTCCTGCACGCTGCGAGTGCGAGCGAGGCTGTGCACAAAGCTGCTGACCTGACCGTACTGCCGAAGACGCTGATTCAGATCCGACAACAGGAGTCGTCCGGTCGCTTCGGTCAGAACGTCAGCCAGAGTCTGACAGGCATCGGTGAGCAGAGAATTCTTCCGCGGATCACGACTCAAAAGAAAGTGACAGACACAACGATGTTCCTTTGAGAGCAATCTGGCGACAGTCACGTGCCACGCGATTCCTGAGCTTTGCTCCTGTATCTGAAGATCCGAATGAGTTTGCGAGAGTCGAGTCGACTCGCCAACTTGCTCGCAGATTTCACTGGCCGGCGTTCCTGCGAGCAGTCGAATCTGACTCCCCTCCGCAACAACAATCACAACGTCGTTCGTACCCACCAGCGAGATGAGTGACTTCTGAGCAATTTGCAACAGAACATTCAACGAGTCACCTCGCCGGGCCGCAGTTTCCAACTGCTCCAGTTGAGATTCAAATTGATCTGTCGACAAAACGCTCATGGAATTCTTCGGGAGGCGGAATGACGCTCGACTCACTTCGACAGCAACAGCACAGGACGGTGAATGCTGAGTTGCATCAGGGCGTCAAAAAGCGTTCGCGATCTTCAAGGTTTGTGGCGCTCTTCTGCCGAGCAGCAATCGCCAGTATCCTGGCAGCAGCCTTCGAAGGTCGCTACGGTATAAGCCATCGAGACGTAGAATTCCGCTCGCTGCTGACTCGGATAAAGCATCATCGGAATAATGTACGCCGTCAGGCAGGCTACGAGCCGCCTCGCCGGCCGGTCAAGACTCCGCAAATTACCTGAACTGCCAGCTGTCGACGCTGAATGCGTTTTGTTGTTGGCGAGCGCATTTGGCGAGTTGCCTGGCGTGAGCCGTCCGAGCACGATTCCCTGCGATTCCCTATTTCACGCGAGTCCGTCGGTTCGACGCGCCCAGAGGGGTAGCAACAGTGGCGCGAGGTGCCCCTGCCGCTCGACAGAGGAGAGAAGGTAGAGGATGTTGTGTTGTTGGCAAACGTCGAAGATGAATCGATTGAACCCAGCAGGATGCGTTCTCGTGCTGTTCGTGTCCTGCGACAAGATCACGCTTGCAGTAAGTTGCTTGTCTGAAATGCTGATCGGCTCTTCTGGCTTTCAGCCCCGGCTCGGAGTTGGAACATGGGCTTCGGCCTGTTCGCGGAACTGGGCGTAAACTGAAGACCTGATTCTTCTTCGCGCCACCGATGGAAGAAATGGAGTACCGAAGGCTCCGGTGGGTCAGCGGTCGACATGATCGTCGGGCAACCAAGGCACTGCATCCGGCGAATCGGTGCGGCGAATTGACTTTCAAGCAATGTCTAAAAGACTGAGGCCGCTCGCAGAGTGATACAAGGTCGAGGCACGCCGTCAGTTGGGCAATCACCACAGTCACGGCTCGGAATTTGCGTCTCTGCAAATGACAAATTTGAGGGAACTGGTTCCTCAGAAAGCAAAGAGTGTCTAAGAGCAGGGGCAAGCCATGAATGCTGCAGGATGTCAAACGAAGGTGGGCGTATTCAAGTCTCAGGGCGCTGCAGAAGACGCCGTTGCAGAGCTGCGTCTTGCCGGTTTCAAAGACAGCGAAATTGGACTGGTACATCGTAGCTCCAAGGACATCATTGAGGAGTGGGAAGGTCAAGAAACTGCGGCCGAGGCTGAGAACGAAGAGGCCGCCGCTGGCGGAGCGGTCACTGGAGCCCTCGCTGGTCTTGGCGTCGGAACGCTGCTCGGCGCGGGCGTTCTTGCTGGCGTAATTCCCGTCATCGGTCCCGCGATCTTCGCAGGAACTTTGGGCGTTCTGGCCTCTAACGCCGCGAGCGGTGCGGCGGTAGCAGGGCTTGTAGGAGCACTCACAGGCTGGGGACTCTCCAAAGAAGACGCGACTTACTACGAAGAGCAAGTGTCGGCTGGACGGTCGATCGTCACAGTCACCTCTGAGCAATCTGCACAAGCTCAGCAAATCATGACTCGACACGGAGCCATTGCTCGTCAGAGAGTCGACGGCTGATATTGCGGGACAACTCTGGTGGTCGGCTTTGATGTGGTGCCATGGCTGCTCGTCTTGAGTGGTTGTCATGACTGCTCGTAAGTCACTCGCTGAGGTCGTTGCTCGGCTCTCAATGGGCGTCCTACTCGGGAGATGACATCACGTCTCGCGACAGAAGGGTGCCCATTGACGAAACCTTTCTGTTGTTCGCAACTCAATTTCTGGACAGAACTCTTCCCTGAAACGTTACGAGGGTCATGGCGATGAAAGCACTCTGCTGGCACGGCATCGGCGATGTTCGAGTAGACAATGTACCGGATCCAACGATCGAGCATCCTCGCGATGCCATTGTGAAAATCACGGCAAGCGGGATTTGTGGTTCAGACCTGCATCTGTTCAACGGCTTTATGCCCACCATGGAAAAGGGCGACATTCTTGGCCACGAACCCATGGGAGTGGTCGTCGAAGTCGGATCGGAAATTCGAAACCTGAAAGTCGGCGATCGAGTTGTGATCCCCTTTACGATTTCCTGCGGCAGCTGCTTCTTTTGCAGGAAGACACTGTACTCGTGTTGTGATAACTCGAATCCAAACGCAGCGATGGCGAAGGAAGCCATGGGGCATTCGCCCGCCGGACTATTTGGCTTTTCTCACATGATGGGTGGTTTTCCTGGAGGTCAGGCTGAATATCTGCGGGTTCCGTTTGCCGATGTGGGCCCACTGAAAATTGAGTCTGATCTTCCCGACGAAAAGATCTTATTTCTTTCCGACATTTTTCCAACCGGCTACATGGCGGCCGAGAACTGTGACATCGAGCCGGGTGATACTGTCGCCATCTGGGGATGCGGTCCTGTCGCTCAGTTCGCTATTCAAAGCGCATGGATGCTTGGGGCCGGTCGCGTGATCGCCGTTGACTGCGTCCCCGAGCGTCTTCATATGGCTGCGAGACAGGGGCGGGCTGAGACGATCAATTTTGAAGAAGACGACGTCTATGAACGGTTGCAGGAAATGACGAAGGGGCGTGGACCTGATCGCTGCATCGATGCTGTTGGTTGTGAGGCTCATGGCACAGGCGTCATTGACGCGGCAGTAGACAAAGTAAAATCCGCGGTGATGTTGACGACGGATCGCGCTCATGTGCTGAAGCAGGCCATCATGAGCTGCCGAAAGGGCGGAACCATTTCAGTTCCCGGAGCTTACGTGGGCTTTCCTGACGCTTTGCCTTTCGGTGCCTTTATGAACAAAGGACTCACCCTGAAGTCGGGACAGACGCACATGCAGCGATATATGAGGCCACTTTTTGACAAGATTGAATCGAATGAAATCGATCCCTCATTCGTCATTTCTCATCGAGTCAAACTGGATGACGCCCCGGCGGCTTATCTGAAATTTCGCGACAAGGTCGACGGCTGCATCAAAGTTGTTCTGCTGCCGTGATGACACCGACGGTGCGTCTGCGGGCAGGCGAAGCGAGGCGCTCAAAACTCAACTGCAGCCTGGAATTATCAGGTTGAAGCTCGTTTGAAATTCCAGCGGGCGAATAGACTCGTGAGCATTTCTCGATTCTTTTAGTACTAACCTTGCGGTACTAAGGAATGGTCCCGAAATAAGTTTCTGTGGTAGCCGAACTCGTGAGGGTTCGGACTAAAGGTCACGACTTCAGCTACGGTAGTTATTACGGGAGTGGTCTTAACTGGACAACGCCATGTTCAAGAAAATCATGGAGAATACGAGCCCGAAGCGCCAGCGAGTGAATGAGTCGCAAAGTGTTCACTCGCTAGCGCTTCGGGCTTGTAAGGGAGCCGAACATGGCGCTGTCCAGCTAAGGAAGCCCTGACCACGCTGTTGACCCAACCCGCGCGGCGTCAGGCCGTTCGAGGACGCAACTCGTTGTTTCGGTCTGCCGAATTATCCCCAAGTGTCGTCAGAATCGAAGGCGACCAGGCCGTATGGCTTTCATAGCCGTAGGCGGACTTCTGTCCAATTCCACCGTTCTCCGGCAACAGGCGATTGATCAATCCCAGAAGTTCACTGGTCGTGGCGGGAGCCAGTCGTATCGCCCAGACAACCGGGCTGCAGGCATTTGTGATATAGACCTCGCCATCGCCGTTCTGACAGGCTCGCAGAATCTGGTCCGCTGCCTGCTCAGCGCTCATCGAGATTAAGGGCAAAGCGCCGCCAATGCTGAACCAGGTGAACTCCTTGCGATGTTGACCTTTGAACTCGGCGTTGCGCGGGCTTCCTGTTCGCATGAGTGTCGGGCAGGCCGTGGTGACAATGATCCCGTCCTTCATCAGCTCCGTGCGAAGTCCGGTTGAAAGCCCCACCAGCGCGAACTTGCTGGCATCGTATGGCAGCATATGCGGAACGGCCAATTTGCCGCCAACCGACGCAATATTCACGATTCGTCCTCCGCCGCGATGTCGCATAACAGGCAGCACTGCAAGCATCGTATTTAACGGTCCCCAGCAGTTGATTTCCATCGCTTCGCGAAAGTCCTCCTCAGTCATTGCATCCAGGGGACCAACTTTCATCACGCCGGCAACATTAAAGAGCGCATCGACACCACCGAACTCGATCACCGTCTGATCGACAAATGACTGCACTGCCTCTCGGTCCCGTACGTCGCATGGTGCCCCAAAGACCTCGCTGCCCAGAGTTCCAAGTTCTTCCACGGCCGCGTTGATGTCGTCCTCGGTACGAGCGCAAATTGCGACACGAGCTCCGGCCGAGACCAATTTGCGCGCGATCACCAGTCCCAGGCCACGCGAGCCTCCCGTGACGATCACCGATTTTCCGGAGAACTCGAACCATCGACTACGGCGCATCGCTTGTTGGGCGAGCCAAAAAGCACCGGCTCCAATGGCTCCCAGGAACAGCAAATCCTTGATCAGTGGACGCATCTTCATTCTCCACAAGAGAAACGACAACAGACACCGGTAGAGGCGACAGGAGTTTGGGACGACGAAAGGGCCTTCGATGATGAACGGCCCCCATGACGACGAAAAGCAATTGGTGAAGCAAAGCAATTGGTGAAGCAAAGCAATTTGAATGCCGTGACATAGCACGGCACATTCTTTGCCATACGGCGTGGAGTGTTTAACCGTCGCTTCCATGAAAGGGCTACTCATGAAACCGCGAGGACATTTCTTTACCGGCGCTGTTGCAGGATTGCTGGCGACACTCCCGATGACGGCCGTAATGATTGTTGGAAAACGATTCCTTCCGAGGAAAAGTCAGGATCCCCTTCCTCCGGCCCAGATCACGAAGAATGCGCTGCGAGCGATCAAGGTGGAAGACGAAGTGTCCAGCAACGAAGAAGAGCTTTTGACCATTGTCAATCACTTTGGATTTGGAGCCGCCACTGGGGCACTCTATGGATCATTGTGTGCCCCGCGGTCAAATGCTCATGCTGTCACCACCGGTTGCATTTACGGGCTGGGAGTCTGGAGTTGCAGTTACCTCGGATGGCTTCCCGCGGCCGGGCTTTACCGCTCCGGAATGGATGACACCCGTGAACGCAACGCGCTTATGATCGTTGCTCATCTGGTCTGGGGTGCCAGCCTCGGGCTGACAACTCGCTACCTGCGCGAAACACCGCCCGAGCAATCAGAAGTGAGTTCGTAAAGTCATCCGAGCCGCTAACGCATCGCAGCCCGTATCGCAGTCACTGTGCAGCGGCGCCCACTGTCAGGAACTCTCTCCACCTTCGCCTCCGCCACACCGCATTTCGAGACCTGATTGGCTGCGCATAAAAAACGCCCCGCTTGGATCAAGCGAGGCGTTTCATGTCTGGTGGATCAAGGACTACTCCCTGGAGAACTACTTATTCTCGTTTCGATCGCCGCGAGGTTCCTTCCCCTGATTCCGGCCCGCAGCTGTTGAATCATTAGAAGCGAGACTTTTCATGATTTTTTCCGCTTCGTTCTTATGCTTTTCTGCGGTTGCGGCCCCTTCAGCAAACACTTGGGCAAGTTCTGGTGACGCATGACGCTGGAAAACCGTCAGCTGAGCTTTCATAGCTCCGTGTTTCGCAATCTGAAAGCCAAGGAAGCATTGATCGGCCTCGATCCCCTGCTTGCCCTGCATCTCCGACTTTGCAGCGTTCAGGCATTCCTGAGCGATCTCGCGCTGAATTTGAAGGAGATCAGCCGGCTCTCCTGATTTCGTCGTGCGATCAGAATCGGTACCCGCCGTCTGCTGAATCTTCTGTGGATTGTCGGTCACCGTTACCTTCGCCCGTTCAACACCGTCTCGGTTTTTGTTGGTCTTGATTTCCACCTTCGATGGATGTTCTGTACCTGACAGTTGATGTCTCCCGGCCTCTGGAGCAAACCGCTCAAGCTTCGTCAGATAGGCTTGATGTTGCTCGATCATCATCGTGGCAAATCGCCTGGCTTCTTCGTTCTGCAGTTTGTCCTGCGCCAACTTGGAAAGAGCCACTTCTTCCTGGTTCTGAATGACCACAACACCGGCCATGGCCTGATCGGGATTGTTCCAGCCTGCTCGGTCGCCCGTCAGTCCGGACTGTTCGGTCTGTCGCGCCTTGTCTCTCTGCCCCTGATTCTGATCGCGATTTTGTCCCTGTGTCTGTTGTGGTTTTTCTCCTTGTTCCGCAGGTTGAGTTTCCTTGTCCTGCGCTGACACGAATGCGGCACTAAAGATCGCACCCGCCATTGGAATAGCAACAAGCTTCTTCAATATCATTTGACTGCTCCATCGTGATAAACATCGCCGCCACTCATTTCTAATCGCTCTCTACTTAGACAACGATCTGGTGGCTCGTCAAATATGATCCGCAAACCTTGTGCCGGGATCTCGATCATCTGCCGCGCCGCGGTCATCCTCCGCTGATCTATAATCATGAATGTAAAGTGCTGGCACTGATGACCGGTCATATTGTCCGAAATCCCGTGTACCTCTCGGGGGCAAGTGCTACAGTTTCGAGTTCCGAGTACACTTGTTTGCGACTGAACTTTCAACGAGTCTGATTTAACAGATGCGTGTGTCCGGCCTGTTGGGACTGGGGATCAAGAATCCAATGACGCCGTCGCGGTTAATCGAAAACGGCATGGTGCAGATTCATCGCCTGGGAGAAGACGAGTGACAACCGATTCGTGCATCCTTTGTGAATTGACGGAAGAGACGTCGTGCGAGGCATTCCTTGAGAACCATTATCTGAAGCGACCGTTCGCGCAGGCTGGGGGATGTCGAGCCTTCCTGTTGACAGACGTCAGTGCCGAGATTGAATCCCTGTTGAGGGCAGGTTCTGATGTCATTGTTGGTAAACAGGGAGAGCAATATGGGGGCAAACTGCCAACTGATAAATTGTCTGCAGACCTCATTCTGCAAAGCGGTTATACGCTGGGCTTTCGACATGTCGACAGAACAATTCCGAAATACGCGCAGCTGAGTGGTCGGTTTCAGGCAGCCCTGAATGCGCCGATTGACGTTCATCTCTACTGTACGCCGGCCGATCAACCTGGTTTTGGCTGGCACTATGATGCTGAGGAAGTTTTCGTGTTGCAGGTGTCAGGTTCCAAGCACTGGTACCTGCGGAAAAACTCTGTGCACCCGTGGCCGCTCATGTATGCGATCCCGTCAAACCAGCGGTATGAACGCGAGCAGACTTTGGTTGAACACTGCTTTCTGGCGGAAGGAGACTGGCTCTACATACCGAGCGGGTATTGGCACAAGACGATCGCCGGTGCAGCGTCGACCTCGTTGTCTGTCGGAGCTCGCGCCGCAACTGCGACTGACTACTATGATTTTCTGCGACAACGGTTGATCCAGTCCATTTTCTGGCGTCAACGTCTTCCGTCCCCCCGCCCGCATTCCGACTTGAACTTAACGAATTTGAAGTCGGAATACCGGGCTGTCGCGGAAACCCTCGTCGAACAACTGACTGAGGAGATGTTGCGATCTTCCACGATTGAAGAATTTATTGCTCAGCGAAGGGAGCCCGATCCGGTTAAGGTTGTCGGGGATTGATCAAATGAGAATGCCGCTTTGAACAGGTCTGATGATTGTTGATACTCAGCGATGAATGGGCAACTCGAATTCAAGTCGGCTGAGAGTGGCCAGACGATCTGCGGCGACACGTTCCTCCTGAAGAATAGTTTCCAGCAGCATGCCGGCCGCTTTGAAGTCGAGCACCTGAGCCCATGTTGCGAGTGTGCTGTGGATAGCGATTCCATGGTATGTCACCTTTTGGGCAATCGCGATCAGCGCCGAATCCGTCACCTCGTCATCTGCTTCGTCGGAAACGTCTCTTTCCAGAAGATCGACGCCCGCGCGAAGGCACGCGTCGATAGCGTCGCACTTTCGTCCATGCGGAAATTCGCCGATGGAGATGAATACCTCTGTAAGACGATCGACACGTAATTCCGTGACTCGAAGTCGAGTTTCGAGACACTCTCGCAGGTACGGCGATCGGGCGACTGCAATCATTCTGGGCAGAGCCCCGACCAGCTGCTTCTGGGCGTTAAAGGACTCTCGGAGTTCATGTACGAAGAACTCCACCATATTCGTGATCGTCATCGTGAACTGCTCCGGACTTCCCTGATCATAATTTGCAGCATGACTGAAGGAAGCGATGCACAGAGCAGATAGTATGCCAAACGTCCAATTCATCACGAAACAAAATATCACGAATCAAAACCGTGCTGCCCTTCAGACTGAGAACGCCTAAAAAACTTACTCAAGTAGCCGGATTCGTGAGAATTCGGAGGTGTGTCTGAGCTCTTACGAGCCCAGCTACGGTTTTGTTAGGCGTTCTGAGGCGGAGCGGACCGTGGCAGACCAGGTGCCTGCTACTTTGAAGCGAATTCCAGAGTGCACAGCCTCGCCGGGCCTGAATCGCAATCCGACAAGTTGTGCTCAGCATCCCGTGTTAAAGCACGCCGCGACATCTCAGGAATTCCTGAAACCGCCCCTGTAGCCACCGAGCCCTTGGAGTATCCCAGAGTCTACGTCGAACAGCTTTGTGGAATCATACTCCGGGCAACTGGCAAGGCTGTCTGTCTCGTCTTGTTAGGAACGGTCCCGAAATAGGTTCCTGTGGTAGCCGAACTCGTGAGAGTTCGGACTGAAGTCTCACGACTTCAGCTACGGAAGTTATTAGGTTCAGCGCGAAATGAAGTGCGCAGATCGAAATTGTTGTTTTCACCGCTAATGAACACTCATGAACGCTAATGGTTTCTGAGGTCGGGCGGTTGCTGGCCTCGAATAACTTGTCGAGGAATGAGAGAGTTCGTGTCCAATACGGATGATGCCGTTGTTTCTCCACCTTTTTTTGTATTTATCAGCGTTCATTGGCGTTCATCAGCGGTCGAGACTCGGGTCTTCTCGCCGTTCTCTCTTTCGCAGACACTGAGGCAGGAGTCGAACGTACCGGCCGGTTCACACCGGCCGCTCGCCTGATTGGCAGGTTATTTGCCAGCCGCTGCATTAAGTCCGCCCATGGAGGTCACTCGCTGTTTCATTTGCTTCGTCTTGTGTCGCGCACTTCATTTCGCGTAGAGCCTTTTTTTTTATCTGCAAGCCAAGAGTGTACTCATTCTGCTCCGCAGAATGCCCGACTGTTTGGCTCTTCAGCGACGAGATCCTTCAGTAGTTCAGGCTCAGCCGAATCAAAGTCGGATGAAGACACGCTGCTTTTCAAGAAATCGAATGAAGGCGTATGTCGTCAGGTAGAAGATTGCCAGTCCGATGAGACACCACCAGAGCGGGGAATCTTCTGGAACAATCTGGTGCACTGCGGCCTCCAGTGAGTGATGCAGGAAGTAGGCGGCCAACGCATTCGTCCCAAACGTGCGAAACAGTCCGATCGTGATTCCTCCCATGTCTGTCAGAACGACGAAACCTGCAAGCACGGCCATCGAGAATCCCGTCGCGACGAGTGCAAACGGAATTGAAACCAGGCGTTTGCTCATCATCCAGTAGTTGTAGCGACGCAGAACTGGTGGCTCTGGCGCTTTGCCAAGGGACTGAAGACGCTCCAGTTCACCTGCGTTCTTCGGGGGCGGAGCGACAAATGGGAGCGGAGCCAGCCGAATGCCCGGAGACTTGAGTTGTTCGGCTGAGGGGAATACGGGATTCTCTGCAAGATCCCGAGGCACTGGCGGAGCGTCCGGAGAGATGTCATAAACGGTGGAAAGGCATGATAATCCCCAGGCCGCTGACATCAGAAGAATTCCGCCAATGGAGAGATTTGCAAAAGCCCGGCCCGGGCTGCGTCCAATCACCAGGTCATGCGTCAAACCACCACCCAGCATAATAGCGCCCCAGGACATGGTTCCAAAGACGCCACCATCCCAGCAACCTTTTGTAGCCGCTCCCCAGTATTCATTCAGCCAGTTTGGCTGGCCAAACATAAATGCAAAATTGAATGAATAGCAAAACAGCATATGTCCGACGAGAAGTCCGATCATGCCGAGGGCCACGACAGCAGTTCGTCGAGCAATAAATGGGAGGATGACAATCTGGCTGACTCCAATGATCGCCAGAGTTTCCCAGAGATTCGCCTTAATCAGCCCCGCGAAAAAGTCCCACACCTGAGTACCGTTCACTTCGCTCCACTTTTCAGCGAAGGACCCGTTGAATCCATACATTGAGATGGAAACCAGCACCAATCCCAGGCCACGCAGGACGGCATGACTATAGGCCGCAAAGGCTCCGTCACGAGGAATTCTTCGGAGCATTGTCAGGCGATAGGAGAACCCGGCGGCAAACAAAAAGCCGGGCATAATCGAATCGGCGTAACTAAAGTAGGTGTCGTGGTGCTTAATCCAGTCGGGAATCGCTGCCAGCCCACCGCAGAAATTGACCACAAACATCACCGCGACCGCATATCCGCGGAACTGATCCAATGAGCCAACTCGGCCTGCAGGCTTCGCGGGTTCCTGAACGCTGGTTGATGCCGTAGTGCCGGAGGGGGCGTTAGTGGAAGTCATTGATCACCTGGTCAGGATCGGGGGATTCAACAAAGACAGGAATGCTCGCACAAGACTATGCACAGACGAATCTTTGCGTGTCCAGTGGGTCGCTGTTGCGAGGCGGACGTGGGCCACGACGCGACGCCATCTGGTGCTGACAGAATCTGCTGGTGATTCTGTACCGAATCCGTGGAGCAAGTCCGAGCGCCCGGATGGTAGCATGAAAAACGCGTCTGAAAATACTGACGCGAATCAATGTTGAAAGTCAGCAGCCGCAAATTCACGAAGACCGGGTGTCCTTCACCGGTGACAGTGATGTGAAATGCCAGAATCACTGCGCTGCGTTGAGCGGGCTTGCCACACTGGAACGCATGCACGCGGACTGCGTGCTGCAGATCAGGCTATTTGAATTCAGGCTCATGAGGTTCCTGGGGCGGCGTATCAGGATTTGCCAGATCCGTGGCTCAAAAGCAGCGTTGTAGAGCAGGAGATTGTGTGGACTTAAGGGGCTGGATCACCTCCTGTTACGGATGGTGAGTATTAAGCCGGAGGCATTAAAACTGGAGAGGCAGGGAGCAATGCATTGCGAGAACCCTGCACCGTCGATACTCTTGTCATTATGGAGTTGCACCTCCGGGTTGTGACTTGTCGTCCTGTCAGAAATCGCGTCCGTCATAACGTTGCTGCTGATAATGATCTCCAACAGACCAGTCAAACCCCGTGTTTCGCCAGTCCTGGTTCTGCTGACCTTCGTTCTGAACATTCTGATATTTGACGGTCGGTTTCACGGTCGGGCCACGACAAATCAGCTGGCCGCCGACGAGAAATCAGCGGATGGGAAAGATAGTCCGGTTCCTCTGCGATTCAACATTGAGGCGAATTCGCGTTTTGGCGTGCTGAACTATGTTCCCGGTCAATGGGGTGACCTGCAGCTTCGACTCGAAAATAATTCTGATACCGCCCGGGATTTGCTGTGTAGCTCCTATTTTGGTGATCAGTCTACTCTGCAGTTCGGCAGGCAGATCTGGATTCCGCCCCATTCCAGACTCAACCTTTCTCACCCTGTCCTGTTGCCGCCCATTGATCGGCTGAAGAGTGGGGTCGCTGAGGTGCGATCTTTGGTGATCGACAAATCTTCAGGACAGGAAGTGTTGTTGAAGAACGATGGCGGCCAACTGCTCCACGAACGTTCGCTGCTGGTCAATTCTACGGAACGCAAGACTGCCGTGATTGCCAGCTGGCGATCGGAGGAGACACCCCCCGAGGACGCTCTGGATCTCATCGTCGCTGGTCGGGTAAATCAGGCGTTGAATACTCAGTTGACCGTGTTGACGGGTCAGTTTCTTCCGTCCGATGAAGCCAGTCTGAAATGCTATGATCACATTGTTCTCATGGAGAATCGTCTGCAGGATGATTTTGCTGCGCTAACGTCACTGCGGCGATGGCTGCATGCGGGCGGGCGCCTTTGGATTATGCTTGATCGAACTGACCCTGTTCTGATCGAGAGATTGCTGGGGGACGACTACGCTTGCCACCTGATTGATCGCGTCGATCTGACCACGGTCAAAATTGACACCGCAGCTTCTCTGCTGGCTCCTGATGGAAAGCCGGGCGAGACTTTGGAGTACACTGAGCCGGTTCAGCTCTCTCGAATCGCAGCATCCGGAATGACGGTGAAGAACACTGTCGACGGCTGGCCGGCCGCGATGACCGCTTCGTTTGGCGAGGGGCGTGTCCTGGTGACAACACTTGGTGCGCGGGCCTGGATCAGGCCGAATGCTGAGGCGACCCCCGGAGCAACCCCACCCGCAGCCACTTCCGCAAATGGATCCTCCGCAACTCCCCCAGTGGCCGACAGTCTGCTAAGTCGTACATCGAAGTTTATTCCCGTTTCTCCGATGGAAGATCTCGCTGCATTTGTGCTGGGGCAGCGTACGGAAGAGCCAATATCACGTGAGTCTCTGGAGTCGTTGGCTCAGGAATTTATCGCTTATGAAATTCCTTCCTGGACTCTGATTGTCACCATCATGTCAGGGTTTCTTGTGCTGTTGGCGCTGCAGGGCGTATGGCTTTCGCGAGCTCAAAAGCTGGAGCATTTCGGCTGGATTGGATCGTTGACAGCGATTGCATTCGGAATTGTTCTGACGGGAATTGGCTTCGTTAATCGTTATGGCGTCCCGGAAACAGTCGCCAGTGTTCAATTCGCGCAAACCATCAGCGGCACGGATGATCTGCGGTCGGAGGGAATAATAGGTGTGTTTCGAAGAGAACCCTCAACAGTGCCTGTTGGGACCGTTCATGGTGGCCGCTTCTGGCCCGATATGACGGGGCAGGAAGGATCGACTCGCCGCATGGTCACCACGGATCTGGGAACATGGCAGTGGGAAGGATTACCTCAGCCATCCGGCCTGCGATTGTACCCCAATGAGTCTTCTCGGTTGGTACCGGACCGAGTGACTGTCGAGGCGACCTTGAACAGCGATGGACTCGTTGGCCGCCTGACCGGGACGATTAAAGGCACCACGGATACGATCGTCGCGACCCGCCACGGCAGGCTTGCCGTCAAGTTGACCGGAGATGGGCAACTGGCTGCTCCAGCGAGCGGAGTTCTTGAGGCTGGACAGTACCTTGATGCCGCGTTCCTGGGCGACGTTCAGGACCGTCGCCAACGAATTCTGAAACAGATGTTTGAAAATGCAAAGTGGCGTGACTCACTCGTTCGACCGCATATGCTGGTGTGGCTGAAAAACTGGGAGCATGGATTTCAGTTGGGGGAAAAGCTCGAACAGCACGGTGAGACGCTGATGTCGATTCCTTTTGAGCTGACAAGGCCGGCTATCGGAACAGACTTCGTCATTCCGTCCCCTCTGATTAGTTATGCGTCATGTTTAGCGCCTGATGGCTCGTTGCCGGCGGGTGCATGGGATGACAAGCTCGGAGAATGGCAGGAGCGATCCGGGGCGAACACCACATGGCTCCGTTTCCTGGTACCGCAGACTCTGCTGCCCCTGAAAGCGACAAAGGCAAAATTGAATCTTAAAGTCTCCGGCGATATGGGGCAGATCGAGATTCTCGGGGCAAAAGAAGCAACAGAACTTGTCCTTCAGACACGTAAATCCCCGGCGGGATCCATTTCGTTTGAGATAGAAGACCCGGCTGCGCTGGAAGTTTCGCCGGATGGCGGAATCCGACTTGGTTTCAGAGCCGGCCTTGTTCCGGACCCGACGGCTGAGGCTCCTGTCGATCTGATGGCAGGGAATACAAAGAGCTATTGGCGAATAGAATCGCTGTCTCTGGAATTATCCGGTGTCACAACCGACCAACCGGTCAAGGAATAATGAATGCTCAATAATGTTGTCCACAACAATGGCAGCGAGCCTCCGGTGCTTTGTCTGGAGAATCTGACGAAGCGCTACGGATCATTCACGGCGCTGGATGATTTGTCGTTGACTCTGAATGCCGGTCAGATCCTCGGCCTGATCGGTCCGAATGGTGCCGGCAAGACGACGACCATCAAGATCCTTGTTGGCCTCATCAAGCCGACTTCCGGTCGTGCGTCGATTTCGGGTGTGGATTGTCTCAGCGACTCCCGGCAGATCAAACGGCTTGTCGGTTATATGCCGGACAAGTTCGGGTCTTACGACAATATGCGCGTGCGGGAGTATCTGGACTTCTTCGGTGCTGCGTTTGATATGCGGGCCAAAAGTCGGGCAGCTCGGATCGACCATGTGATGAAACTGACCGGCATCACGTACATGAAGGACCGTTACGTCGAGAGCCTGAGCCATGGGATGCAGCAGCGTGTCGGTCTGGCGCGAACACTGTTACATGATCCGAAATTTCTGATTCTCGACGAGCCTGTGAATGGGCTGGATCCGCAGGCCCGTATTGAAATGCGAGACCTGTTGATTGAGCTGGCCAGTCAGGGAAAGTCTCTGCTGGTGACCAGTCATATTCTTCCCGAGCTGGCTCGTATTTGTCACCACGTCGCCATCATGACCAATGGGAAATTGCGAGCCTTTGGCACTGTCAATGAAATCGGACGTCAGGTAAGTCAACGCCGCACCACGGAAGCTCAGCTGGAGTCGGCCAGTGAAGTTTCTGCCGCCGCGGCCATCATTCGTGCGACGCTGGAACCGGAGGCCGATGTTGTGGAAGCCCCGGCCGAAGCCACGGTGCGGTTTCGAACGGTCAGAACGGAGTCTGAACTGGGCGGGCTGTTGCGGCGTTTGATCGAAGCGAAGATTCATGTGACTCAGTTCCGCGAAGTTCAGACGGACCTTGAAGAAGCGTTCATGTCCTTCGCACGCCCTCAGGAGAACGGCAACAGTCCAAAGCCTTCCGCCGATGGAGTGACCAGTCATGCTTAGCGTGATGCTTCGGCGCGAACTGATCACCCCGCTTCGTCGAAAACGCATGATTGTGTTTCAGATCGGACTGGCGGTGCTGTTTGGTCTGCTGGTCGCCATTCGCTGGCCGACCGAAGGCCAGGTTGCGCTGACGGGTGTGCGTTCTCAGCAGATGTTTCGCCTCTTCAGTTATGGGCTGATGGCGGCCTTGCTGCTTCTTCTGCCGGTGTTTCCGGCGACAAGTCTGGTGAGCGAAAAAAAGAAAGGCACACTCGCCCTTCTGCTGAATTGTCCAATCGATCCGTGGAAGATTTACTGCAGCAAGTTACTGGCCGCCATTTCGTTAGCGAGCATGATACTGGCGATGAGTCTTCCATCGGCCGGGGCTTGTTATTCGATG
Organism: Planctomycetota bacterium; assembly: GCA_052034165.1. GTDB lineage: Bacteria > Planctomycetota > Planctomycetia > Planctomycetales > Planctomycetaceae > SXXK01. The sequence continues at coordinate 17,267 of JBPOIW010000292.1, forward strand.
GGGGGGCTTTCTTTATACGGTGATCTCCTTCACGTTTATCTGCTGCTGTTTCTTGTCGCCCTGCAGTACTCGTCGATTGCCTTGTTGATCAGCAGTTATTCGCACTCTGTCGACTCAGCCGTGCGAGTCACCTATGGCGTTGTGCTCGGAACAAGTCTGTTCACGCTCGGGCCGCATTACTTCTTTCAGGGTACTGGTGGAATACTTGCGGACATCGGCGAAGTTCTCCGCGCATTGTCGCCACTCTCAAGTTTACCGGGTGCAGAATCTGTCGGTGGTCAGGGACTGATGGGCAAGTCCGATCTTCTTGGCCGGTACGCTGTCTGGTCGATCGTTTGCTCTGTCGTCGCCTCATTCTGGACGATCGGTCGGCTCAATCACAGGTTATTTGACGAGTCTCGTGCGGCCGGCACAATGAGCGATGATCTTTCGAAGTCCGGGCAGATTGTGCGGAAGCTGTTCTTCCTTGTGGATCCGCAGAAGCGTTCCGCGGGAACACCGAACTATCTAAATCCGGTGATGGTGAAGGAGTTTCGTTGCCGTCGGTTCGGTCGACTGCATTGGCTGCTGAGACTTGTCGCGATCTGTGCGGTTTTGTCCCTGGGATTGACGTACGCCACGACGGCCGGCACGTTCGATTGGGGTGTGGAAACGATCGGCGCCATCATGGTGGTGATGCAAGTCGCTCTGATCATTTTGATTGCTCCGAGTCTTGCAGCGGGACTGATCAGTACGGAGCAGGAGTTGGGAGGATGGCAACTGCTGCAGACGACACCATTGACCATTCCTCGAATTGTTCGCGGCAAGCTGTTGAGTGCTGTTTTACCGTTGATGCTTGTGTTGTGTGCGACAATGCCCGGATATCTTGTGATGGCGTATATCGCACCCGGAATGGGGCAGCAGGTTCAGCGAGTTCTGATTTGTCTGGCCCTGACGGCTGTGTTTGCAATGCTGGTGAGTGCCGCCGTGGGATGCTTTTTTAATCGAACGGCGGCAGCTACGGCGACGGCATATGGTGTCCTGATTTCGGTTTGTGTTTTGCCGTTGCTGGTTTGGATGGGGCGAGATGCTCCTTTCGGACATGAGACTGTCGAAGCGGCCTTGTCATTGAGTTCAATTGCGGCGGCGTTCTCTGTGGTGCAGTTGTCAGGTTTTGAAAATTACGATCTGATTCCTGCCAACTGGTTGTTTATGGGAATCTGCTCTGCTGTTTCGCTGGTTGTTCTTCTCCTCCGAACTTACAGCCTTTCAAGAGCGAAGTGAGGAGTCACACAATGAAGAACCATTTCCAGCGAATCACGTTTGGTTTGAAAGTTCGGTACGGCCGTATCGTTTTTGTCGGGCTGCTCTTGTCCGTCTTCCTGGCGGGGCAGGGGTCCTGCGGTGCCCGGGAACTGGATTTTTTGATCGATACCGATCCTGAACTCGACATTCCTCAACCTGTCACCCGATTCAATCCGGAGCTGAAGACGTTGTGGATCACAGCGTTGGAGCGGCCCGAGATCGATATGCAGCGAATGGCTGCCGAAACGATCGCTCGCGCGCACCAATCGGGCATGCCGGACCTGATCGAAGCGGTGCCAGCACTCGAAAAGATTCTGTTGGCAGAATCGTCGCACCTGGCGTCTCGATTTGCCGCAGCGCGAGCTTTGATCGTTCTCGACTCACGCAAATCCAGTCCGCAGTTGTTTCAGGCCTCTCAGGCATTTGGAGCAGACATCCGCCAGTTGATCGAACCGGCATTGGCTGCGTGGCATTACGATCCTGCGGGGCCGATGTGGAAGACTCGCCTGGAGTCACCCGGAACAAAGCGTCGTGATCTTGTCCTGGCAATTCGTGGGCTTGCCGAACTTCGGGAGCAGTCAGCGATCTCGACATTGATAGCAATCGCTTCCGATGCGGGACGAGAGGCCGATGTTCGTCTTGAGGCGGCAGCAGCAATCGGGAAGATTTCAGAATCTGGTCTTGAAGAGAACGCCGAACGACTGACTCGCAGCACGCGAACGCCGCAGTATGTTGATCGACTCTGTGCGATCCGTTTTTTAGCCCAACATACATCCGCTGCCGCACAGCAGCTTCTGACTGGATTAGCGACGCACCCGGAGCCAGTTGTCGCGGCGGCAGCCTTACAGCGGCTAAATGCGATCGACTCGACATTGGTCCTCCCGCTCGCGGAATCGGCCATGAAGAATCCCGACGCGCAGGTTCGTCTCGAAGGGGCTCGAGCGTATCTAAAGTCGCCAACGCTCGAACGCATCGCGCTGCTGATTCCACTGCTGGCCGATCCTCATCCGGGGCTCCGCCGCGAAGTCAGTGAAGGCTTGGTTGCAGCGGCTGAGCAGGCGGAATTGAAAGAACCTGTTTACAACGGTGCGATGCAAATTCTGGCCGGGGATTCCTGGCAAGGGCAGGAGCAGGCCGCGATAATTCTCGGACTGGGCGATTATGAGCCGTCCGCGCCACGGCTTGTGGAACTCCTGGAATCACCTCGGGACGAAGTCCTGACGACGGCCGCCTGGTCGCTTCGGAAACTGGCATTGCCGGAGACAGCGCCGGCGATTTTGGACAAGGCAAAACGCCAGACGGAATTGAGAAGAACCGGGTTGGCTAACGACGTCGCAGTCAGTCTTCAGATTACTCTGCTGTTCGAAGCGCTGGGAGTGTTGAAAGTCTCTGACGCTGTGCCGCTGCTCCTCGAGTATGTACCAAATCAACAGCTGTTAGGAGACCGGCCCCGGGGCGCTGCTATCTGGGCCATCGGCTCAATTCACGAGGGAACACGGAATGCGATGATCGAGGAGGCTCTGATCGATCGCATTACCGATTTCAACGACCTGAAACCGGAGAGCTTTTTCGTCAAGCAGATGTGCTTGATTGCACTGGCACGGATGAACGCGGTTGATCACGGCCCGATGCTGCGGGATTTGATTCCGACGTTCCCGAATCCTCCTGGGCTGGCGGTCGCACTGCGATGGTCCATCAGAAAGTTGACGGGCGAAGAATTCCCTCCCCCTGAACCTCCCGTGAGTCCTCAACTGGAATGGTTCCTCGAACCGCTGCGTGATACGTCCGCGATTCCTTGACCGGCTTCTCATTGCTACGATGAGACAGTCAAAATCAACCGAGACTTGCCAAGGGAATTCAAGGTCAGATGGTATTCTCCCCGCAGCATTCAGGCGTCAAACGCCGAGGCAGGTGGTTGGCCGTATTGGGACTGTTGGTGCTGGCGGTGAGCGGCGGCATTTACTGGCAGTGGCGTGCACCGCGTCCCAATATCATTCTTGTCACGTTTGATACGACTCGTGCTGATCGACTGGGAGTTTACGGCTACGAACAAGGCTTGACCGACGCCTTTGATGACTTCGCCAGGCGAGGTGTCCTGTTCGAAAGGGCTTATGCGCCGGGGCCGATCACTTTGCCCTCCCACGCGACGATGCTGACTGGACTGTATCCGCCGGAACATGGTCTACGTGTCAATGGTGCCGGAAGATTGACTCAGGACATCCCGTTTCTTCCCGAGATTCTGAAGCAGCATGGCTACGACACGGGAGCATTCATTGCTGCTCCGGTTCTTGACTCGCAATATGGTCTCGACCGTGGGTTTGATGAGTATGATGACGATTTTTCGAGTTCCGGTCAGAGCCATGGGGAGCCCCGAAGAGACGGCAGGCTCATCGTCGATTCTGCGTTGAAATGGTTGCAACAGCGAACGGATAAGCCTTACTTCTGCTGGATCCATCTCTACGACGCCCATGGCCCGTATGATCCTCGAGCTGACATTTATCAGCAACGGTTTGCATCCAATCCCTATGACGCTGGAGTCGCCTGGGAAGTGCAACAGTTCGGACGGATCACGGACTATCTGAAAAAGAGCGACCTTCAATCGAATACGCTCGTCGTCGTCGCCGGTGATCATGGAGAAGGACTGAACGAACACCAGGAAGACGAGCACGGCATGCTGGTCTATAACACGACGCTGCGTGTCCCGTTTGTTTTTGCAGGGCCTGATCAACACTGCCAACCTGGGACTCGTGTGTCGCCAACAGTTTCGCTTGTCGACCTGATGCCAACAGTGCTCGACATGCTGCAGATTCCGGAGCCTGAACATCTTAGCGGTAGAAGTCTGCTTCCCGCGTTGCAAGGTCAGCCGATGGCCGATCGTGACTGTTACGCAGAAGCCGAATCGCCATTTGTGCTGAATGGATGGTCGCCACTGCAGACCGTGATCTCCGGCCACTGGAAGTATATTCAGTCCACCCGGCCGGAACTTTACAATCTTGAGACTGACCCCGGTGAGCTTTCAGATCTGGCTGGACCGGACAATGAGGAAGGCGAACAGTTCCGTGGACGCCTTGAAGCTTTGCAGAAGACAATGAGGGTCGCGACGGCCGGGAAAGTCAACCTCACAGACAAGGACCTCGAAAACCTGCGTACGCTGGGATATGTCGGAACCAGCAGTCATTCGTCGAACACTGATTCCGGTGACAACCGCATTTTGCCCGATGTGAAGGATTATCTGCCCTATCTGGCAAAATATGAGAAGGCGAAACACCTGGTTTTGGAGAGTCGTGCAAATGGGTCTTCTGCCGAGATGGAAGAGGCTATTGCGATCCTGAAGGAGATTGTTCTCGCCACAAGTGAATTCCCAATGGCCACGTCGCTTCTTGGAGATTGTCTGGCTCAGGTTGGTCAGCAGGCTGAAGCGGAGCAAACGTATCGAACGTTGCTCTCAGGCCGTACCAATTTTGTTAAGGCTCGGTTCAATCTGGGGAAGCTTCTGATTGAACAGGGACGGTTCGAGGAGGCCGCCGCGGAATTTCGCATGTATCTCAGCGAGAACCCGGATTCGTCCACCGCGAGCTTTGAACTGGCACAGGCGTTGGTTCAACTCTCGCGAATCGACGATGCCATCAGAAGTTACCGTGAAGCCATCCGAATTTCGCCCGAGTTTTCGATGGCCAGCCTGCAACTGGGACTGTTGCTGTTGCAGGTGAATCGCCCGGTCGAAGCTCAGCGGTGTCTGGAATCAGCGGTAGACCACGATCCTCGGTCGATCGAACTGCGATCTCATCTCATGATGGTGTTTGCACAAACAGGTCAGAACCAGAAGGCGATTCAACAGGGAGAGCAACTGATCCGGCTGGATCCCCAGTCCTTTGAGGCACGTTTCAATCTCGGGCTCCTGTTCGTTGCTCAGCGTCAATTCGCAGATGGTCTTGCTCAGTTTCTTGAAGCAAAAAAATTGCGTCCCGAAGACCCGCGACTATTACCGCAAATACAACGAGCGGAGTCAGCCCTGAAAATGATCCGCCAATAGAACTCAGGGACAGCGTTGGTTTCTGCGACTCGCTCTGCGATTGTCGGGCACGTGGTGGTCGGTGATGCAAAGTCTGTGCGAAGAGGCTGGTGGCAAAGAGAATAGCTGATTCCAAGCGAGTTGTTTCGCGGCAGGACGATTTCACTTCGCTGAGGTAGACGTCGAATTGGACGAAGTGCACTTTGTCTCACTGACAGACTTTTAGTACTCAGTAAGTCAGAGGTTGACCAGTCACTCAGGGAGAATCATTTTCTCGACTCTGGGTTATTTTTCGATTAAATGGCATAAAGACCAGTTGATCCATTGTGAAGGTAAATTAGACTAGTTGGCGGTTGTCCAGCCTATCGAGTTCATCAGTATTCTGTCTCATCGCCTCTCCATTCCGGCTCTGCAGAAATTTCTTCCGATGAATGTCGAAGCAAATTCGACAGGACAGCGGCCACCTGAAGATTTTGATTGGCAACACGCGTGTTATTGGTTTGTGTTGTTTCATCGTGGAAGGATCATCTGTATGAGAGAATTCGCCCGAAGTGGTTCTGCGAAACGTCAGCGTGCGTTCACGTTGATTGAGTTACTCGTCGTCATTGCAATTATCGCGATTTTAATTGCGTTGCTGTTGCCAGCAGTTCAGCAGGCACGTGAAGCAGCGCGCCGTACCCAGTGTAAGAACAACCTGAAACAACTTGGGTTGGCCTTCCACAACTATGAGAGCACTCATGGTCGGTTTGCACCCGCTCTGACGTTGCTGAGAGGCCCCGTCATTAACGGTACAGTTGGTGAGGGGATCCCCAGCACAAGAGACGACGGCAATTTTCATGCGTGGCCGGAATTGATCCTGCCATTCATGGAGCAGACCGCTCTCTACAGTGCGATCAATTTCTCCGTCGGCATGAACTACGCCGACGCCACACCAACGGGAGCAGTGGCGAACTTGGTCGCTGGTGGCAATTTTGCGACGCCTCAGAGCACATTGCCAGCCACAACGGTCATCACAGGTTTTATTTGTCCATCGACTCCACATTCAACAACTCGTTACACCTATGTTGACGATTGGATGGGTGGCAGTTTTGGGACCACAACTTACCACTCTGGCAGTCCGCTGGACTACGTTGGTAAGTGGCCCCGCAGCAATCTGCATGGTGCTTTTCCAAGCGGTGCGAACTACGGCACCTCACACGCGATGTTGGATATTAACTCGGCCAATGGTGCCGGCTGTGGTGGCGTGAAGATCGCAGCGGTTACCGACGGCACTTCAAACACCATCCTTGTGGGAGAAAACGCAGCCCCGGGTTCCAAGGTTTGGGCAATGGGTACAGCAAAGGGCCCGCTGTGTGACGTTTGCTCCGCCGGGAATTGGGCCATGGGGCCAGCGTGGAACGACTGGCAATGGTCGACTGGCACGGACATTCGCGGCAGAGCTCCAAACACCTGGAAGAATGGAGCAGCCCCAAACGCGGATGCGGCCGGAAGTTGTGCAATCAACTGCACGAACTACAACAATTACTACAGTTTCCACACCGGCGGTGCGCAGATTCTTCTGGTAGACGGATCTGTTCGCTTCGTCAGTCAGAATATCGATCTCGAGACATTGGCTCGTCTATTACACGTTAATGATGGCCAGGTTGTCGGTGAATTCTAGATGATTTGAATGCCGATCCGATCGGCGTCAGATCTCGCTGTTATTGAGTCACGCACCAATTCGATGTCACTCGGGTTGGTGCGTGTTTCTTCGTACAAACAAGTCTTTGTCTTCTGCGTGGAAGTCTACTGTGAAATTGCGACTGTTGTGTTCAGTGTGTTTGATGGGTTTCGCGGCACTTTCCGGGTGCTCTGACAGCACCAAAGATGACGCATCGGCAGAACGATTGAAGGCCATGGCCGGTGGCGAGCTTAAAGAAGTTGTACCGGTAAAAGGCGTCGTCAATGTCGATGGCGTGCCCACACAGGGGGTCAACCTCTTCTTGTATCGCGATGGCGAGTTCAATAGCCCGATTAAGGACTGCAGAACAGACAACGAGGGCAAGTACTGTTGGTCGACAAACCTGAGCTGCGATGGTGTTGAACCGGGTAAGTATTTGCTGGCATTCACCTATATTCCGAAGCCCAAAAAGAATGATGAGGGCGTGGATATGTTCAAGGGGAAGTACCAGAACCCTAAAAAGAACCAGTTTGAATTAACGGTTGTTCTGGGAACTCCGCAGGAAGCTGCGAATTACGATCTGAAGTTGAAGTAGTGTTCGACCAGAAACAAGTCTGGTGAGCATTGATAGTTGCTGAGTTCTGTCCGTTGCTGCTGCACGATTCACACTGTGCTTCAGCAGCGAACAGAAGCAACGCTTGAGGTGGACGGTATCCGGTCTGATCGGCTAACGATTCCGTGGTGTTCGACAGAAAGACCGATTTCGGAATTTCGAAATGTCAGCCGTCTCTGTTCCTCCCGCCCTGCCGCAGAAGTCGCCTCAGCCTGGTTCTTCCGAGGCGGCTCGACGATGGATTGTCAGTTCCTGGGTCGATGTTGTCTTCATCGTCCTCACACCGCTCCTGGCAACTCCGGCAATCCTGATTCTTTACTCGTCATGGGTCGGCGTACGCGCGGAGACGATCAGTCTGATCGTTGCGGCCTTTTTTGCCACGGGCCACCATTTGCCCGGACTGTTGCGTGCTTATGGAGATCGGGAACTCTTTGAGCGGTTCCGCTGGCGCTTTATCCTAGCGCCGCCCATCGTGTTTCTCGCGTACTTTCCGCTCTATACCTACCATTTCAGTCTCTACCGCTTGATCATTCTGGTCTGGGCCACCTGGCATGGGCTGATGCAGCTGTATGGCTTCGTACGCATTTATGACGCAAAGGTGGGATCAGTCTCCCGTAGCACGGCCTACTGGGATTGGATGTTGTGCCTCTGTGCGTTTGTGACTCCACAGCTTCTTCGGCCGGATCAACTTTCCAGCATGCTGGGGCATTGGTATGCCGCAGGCGGGCCCCCGATCTCGACATTACTCCTGAGCACTCTGCGCTGGTCAGCGATTTTGCTTTCCGTGGTTGTGCTCATGGGCTTTGCCGTGAACTTCCTGGTGCAGTGGAAATTTGGTCCGCGGCCCAGCATTTTGAAGCTCATCATGCTGGCCAGCGGCATCGGTATGTGGTGGTATGCGATGCTCGGCATCAACAATCTTCTGATTGGCGTCGCCTTGTTCGATATCTGCCACGACGTCCAGTATCTCGCGATTGTGTGGCTGATCAATTGTCGCCGTGCCGGTGCGAATGCGGATCTGGGCTGGTTTATGAAGTCCGTATTTCGTCGAGGAATGGTGCTGCTGTACCTCGGGCTGATCACGGCCTATGGAGCGTTTGCATTTGCGGGGCAGTTAGTGCTCGATGGCACAGTTCAGCGGGTTTTCTATGGGGTGCTGTTTACCTCGACGATTCTGCACTATTACTACGATGGCTTTATCTGGAAAGTCCGTGAGACTGCGAATCAGGCCGGACTTGGGCTCGATCAGAGCAGCGGCAGGCGAAACCGGGAACTTCGCAGTCGCGAGTTCACTCATCTCCTGAAATGCTCACCAGCACTGTTAGTGCTCGGGCTTTTGTTTGCGACTGATTTGATCGACCCGGCTTTGACAACGTCACAAAAAGAACAACTCGAAAAATTTTACTCCGGCAGTCTCATGAGTGAACCGGTACTTCCGCCCGGCGAAGCAGAGCGTAGCTGGCTCTATACACACTTCGAACACACCCAGAGCATTGCCGCCGCCATTCCAGACGATCCCGCAGCGCAGCTCAAGGCAGCCGTCATGCTGGCCAACTTTGGGCGGAATGAGGAAGCGACCGAGAAGCTGGAGAAGCTGCTGGTGCGGCATTCAGAAAATTGCAATGCGCAACTGGCACTTGGCGGGATCTATCAACGTCTGGGCAACAGTCAGCGGGCGGCTGAGCATTTTCACAAAGCGCTGTCGAGTGCTTCAACGGCTGAACAGCGAGCATCCGTGAACGTCAGTCTCGGCGGGGTTTATCTGCAGCAGAACGATCTGGCGGCCGCAGACGCGAGATTCAAAGCCGCACTGCAGGATGATCCGTCGCTGGAAACCACGATCCACGAGTACCGTCAGCGGATTAAATCGCGGTAGTGTTCTTTCAAGAACAAAATATGGGGCTCAATGCGAGCCGGCGGAGCGGCTCGACTACGTAGTTTCGCCGCTCCGTCGGCGAAAATGGGATCCACCGGTCACCCCCCAGATTAAAGCT
>JBPOIW010000004.1:0-3093 GCA_052034165.1 Planctomycetota bacterium
ATTCGCGTGGATGCTGTGGCTTCGATGTTGTATCTGGATTATTCACGTGACTCCGGACAATGGATCCCCAATCAGTACGGTGGCCGTGAGAACCTGGAAGCCATCGACTTCCTGCGAGGCTTTAATACGCTGATGCATGCAGAGTTCCCAGGTGTCATGACGATCGCAGAAGAATCAACTGCGTGGCCCGGCGTTTCTCGTCCGTGTTACACCGGCGGCCTTGGCTTCACGATGAAATGGGATATGGGCTGGATGAACGATACGTTGCGATTTATGCGACGTGACCCCATCTTCCGCGGCTATCATTTGAACGATCTGACGTTTCGCAGCATCTATGCGTTCTCAGAAAACTTTGTGCTGCCGCTTTCCCATGATGAAGTGGTTCACGGGAAACATTCACTGTTGTCTCAGATGTCCGGCGACACGTGGCAGAAGTTCGCAAATCTGCGTTTGTTGCTGGCGGGGCAGTACATGGCGCCCGGCAAGAAACTTCAGTTCATGAGCACCGAAGTCGGTCAATGGACGGAGTGGAATCACGACGCAGAAGTTGATTGGGCACTCCGAACTTTTGAGACCCATGAGGGCATCCGTCGCATGATGTGTGATCTCAATCGACTCTATTCCAACGAACCCGCTCTGCACGATGGTGATGTCGTTCCGCAGGGGTTCGAATGGATCGTCGGTGATGATCAGACCAACGTTGTGATTGCCTTTCTGCGTCAGACACAGGATGCATCAGAGATCATTGTCGTTGTCAGCAATCTGACACCCGCCCCACGCGAACAGTACCGTCTGGGGGTTCCTCGTCCCGGCTTCTACAAGGAAATCTTTAACAGCGATGCAGCGTGGTACGGAGGCGCGGGAATCGGGAACCAGGGCGGAGTTTACTCCAAAGCAGAATCCGCTCACGGGCGTGCCCAGAGTATTTCCATCACAGTCCCGCCGCTGGCAACGCTGTGCTTCAAAGCCATCACCGCTGCGGCAGTTCTGCCGCCTGTAGCCACGGAGACAGCGGTCATCGAGCCACCGACGAAAAAGACAGAAAAAGCATGATTGGGAAACGCTCCCGATCAGAATTGAAGTGATGGAAACTCAGCAATAAAGATCTAAACTTGGGAGTGGAACCCCACACTGCGGTGCATACCTCCTAAGCCATGTTCAATGAGAGATTCAAGATGAAAAGCATTCTTCCAGGCGTCCTGTTTTTAGGTTCTCTTTGCTTCGTGGGCTGCTCCGAAACCGGGGTTGAAGTGACCACATCTGCCGCCGGTGCTTCAGAATTCGTTAACACCGTGTGCCCGATCATGGGCAATCCCATTGAGCCGAAAGAGGTTGAGGCCTCCCTCGTTAAAGACTTTAACGGGAAGAAAGTCGCCTTCTGCTGCCCACCGTGTCTGGAAGAATGGGACGAACTGACCGATACAGAGAAGAGCGAAAAGATATCGAATCCCCCAAAAGGCGATGCACACGGTCATTGAAACAAAATGACTCGATCCGACTTGTGGCAGCCGCTGTCCTTGCGGAAAAACTTTGGCTCTGGAATATTCTCGGGGCTCCACGGCTTTGGTAGATCTTCGCAGATTGACAAGTAGCGGGTTTGCCAGCGAGGATTCACGGCATCCTGCCTTTCATGCAAAGTTGTGCAACAAGCGATTTGAGACCTGAGATCACAAGGGAGGAAGTGCCTCAGTCGCACGAAAGCTCAGACTGAGGCGTGTACTTCCACCTTGTGATCAATTCTAGAGAGCAATCCCATGGCTCTGGCGATTTACCTCAAAGCTGCCCGCATGAAATTCTTTTGTGCGATGGTGGTAATCTCGTCCATTGTACTTCCCTCAATGTGTTACTCCGAGGATGTGCAATACAACCGCGACGTGCGGCCTATCCTGGCAGAAAAGTGTTTCGCCTGTCACGGATTTGATCAGGCAAAACGTGAAGCAGGACTACGCCTTGATACGCAAGACGGATCTCAGGCGGTTTTGGAATCCGGAACGGTCGCGATCAAACCCGGTAAGCCAGATCAGAGCGAACTCATTCGACGAATCACTTCCGCAGATCATGATTTGGTGATGCCGCCCGCGGAGTTGGGAAAGCAACTGTCGCAGCAAGAGATTGCGACACTGAAAAAGTGGATTACCGACGGTGCCCATTACGAAAAGCACTGGTCGTTTAACATCCCGACAAAGACTGAACCTCCACAGATCGAAGGGACACAAGATTCGCCGCCAGTCACACACCTGATTGATAGATTCATCATTGCAAGACTCGCCGATTCCGATCTGGCCGCGTCTCCTGAGGCTGACCGTGTCACCCTGCTGCGGCGAGTTTCTCTGGATCTGACTGGATTGCCTCCTTCGCTGGCGGAGATCGATGAGTTTGTCGCGGCCTCCAAGCAGGATCCGGACCAGGCTTATCAGAATCTAATCGACCGATTGCTCGAAAGCCCGGCTTATGGTGAACGCTGGGGACGCTGGTGGCTGGATCAGGCTCGCTACGCAGACAGCAATGGATACTCGGTCGATGCTCCGCGACAAATCTGGAAGTACCGCGACTGGGTGATCAATGCTCTGAACAATGACATGCCGTTCGATCAGTTTACGGTTGAACAATTGGCCGGTGACCTGCTTCCTGACGCCAGGATCTCTCAACAGATCGCGACAGGATTTCATCGAAACACTCAGATCAATCAGGAAGGCGGAATTGACCCCGAACAGTTTCGCATCGACAGCGTGTTTGATCGAGTGGCGACAACTGGCTCCGTGTGGCTGGGGCTGACCATCGGCTGTGCGCAGGTAGCTGTCCATTCTGCCGTGAAAACCGGGGTATTGTAGAAATGTGATGTGTGCTACACCGCGTTTCATGGGCGGAAGAGCAAAACGACCGAGTTACGCGGAGTTGGCAGCAATCGTTGTGGAATTGCGTGCTGAGGTTGTGAAATTGAAGGCTCGGATTGTTGAGCTGGAGAATAAGAATCCCACGCAGCGACTTGATGAGTCGTATTCTGTGAAAGCCGAGGAGAAGCGACAGCAGCAGGATGAAGAACAGAAATCCGGCAAGTCGAGGCCGCATGGTTCGCATGGTGATCAGCAGGCT
>JBPOIW010000227.1:0-11052 GCA_052034165.1 Planctomycetota bacterium
CGGCTCGCAAAAAACTGCGGCCTCGATCCGCCCACCGAATCACGGCTCAATAACCTGATCCCACTCCCCAAAGCCGCGTAACCAAGACGCCGACGATGGGGTTTCACGGAGAAATGGACGGCTACCAAGGATTGCCCCGGACTCGAACAAATGGCGAACGATATCTAGCTTGCCATTTCCCGCAGCATAAGTGATTGCTGGCGCCTCCAGCACACCACCGGGACGGTCAATTTCAGCACCATTTTCGACGAAGAACTGAACAATCTCCACCGTTCCCCGTCTTGCTGCATAATGTAGCAGCGTTCCATTGTAGTCATCAGACTCCAGATCAGCACGATCGAATAGTCGCCTGACTTCTTGTAAATCATGATTCCTAATTGCCTGTTCATATCCAATCCTATGCACCATGTCTCACACTCTCAAAGCTTTCCTGATTGGGCGAGCTGCCCGATTCCCTTTAGAAATTCTTTGACGTCGCCGTTCCCACTCAAGATCCAAGATCGCCAGCAGTCCCGCGATTTCCTGTGAGCTTGTCTGATGCCGACGAATCCATCCGTTCTTTTCCCAATGCTGCAAGCTCATCCTTATCTCCGATCACGAAATACTTTGACGCGGACAGGACGGTCGATACAAAGTGATCTCCCGCATCACGTCGTTTCGCGAACTCAATCTCAGTCATCACAATGGGATTCAACTCCCTGCCCAGTTGCTGCGATACGCCAGAAAGTCGCGCCACCAGTTGCCGCAGCGAAACTTCACCGATCACCAAAAGATCGATGTCGCTCTCGGAAGTCTCACTGCCGCTGGCTAATGAGCCAAACACAAAAGCGACGCGAATCGATTCCGTGCCAAGGGCTTCATGAATCACATCCGCGAGCCCACTCGTCTTGAGAACCAGACTTCGAATTTCCGGGTACAACGGATGAGTTGTATTGCCTCGATAGTAAGTCCGATTGCCACTCACTCGAGTCTGTACCAAGCCAAGGCTTTCCAGGTTCTTCAGCTCCTGACGCACCGTCGAAACTGAAAACCCGGCCTGCCTCTCCAAATCCCGAACGTGTAGCTCCCGTCGGTTAAGTCCGAACAAAAGCCGAAACAATTCGGCCCGTGCACCTGAAGATAGCAGTTTCGAAAGCGTACTCATAATGAGCGACTATACCGCGCACTTGTGCGGTTTCACAGCTCATTTTTTCGAATCTGCGTGCGGCGAATCCGGCTGGAAAGGGAGTCTAACACACAACGTCAGCAGCCCAGGTCTCAGAACGACTGCGGCTGGCTCTTCACAGGAATCGGCTGCGGTTGCTGCTGACGGTAGAGACCGTTGGGCATTCCCTGACCTTGCGTCTGGTAAAACTGCGGAGCACTGAGATTGGAGACCGGCTGAGAAAGCATGTAACCGGAAGGCTCCGCAGAGCTTCGCATCGCGGACAAGCTCTGCACGATGGTCACAACAGCCAGTGACAGCGAGCATACACTAAGAGCAGCGACCTGAACGTTAAACCGGCGGGCCAACGCCGGAGTCGTACGACGTTGTTGAATCTTCTGAGACACATTGGCCCAAACAGATCGAGTCGCCGAACCAGATTCAGGTCGAGTCGCAGGGTCATCTCGCAGAACATACAGGGCGTTCATCGCTCGAGATGTCTCGGTGTGATACACGCGGCATTCACCGCAATGTTCCATGTGGCCCGCCAACAGTGTTTCTTCTTCCGCTCGCAGGTCATTCCCGACGTCCAGATGAATCAGATGTCGTGCGTCAGAACATTCCATAGTGGCAATCCGTATTCAGCGACCAATCAGCGATCAACACTCAGAACAGAATCTCAATTACTCATCCGATGCAGCTCGTTCCCGGCTCGTGCGTCGTTCTCGACGCTCCCACGATTCCTTGAACATCTTGCGAGCTTCAGCCAGTCGCCAGCGAATCGTGGCTTCACTGCGATCCGTAATCGCGGCCACTTCCGATGTGCAAAAGCCTTCCAGATCTCGCAAAATCAATACCGTGCGATAGGCCTCGGGAATCTCGGCCAGCACCATCTGAACTTCCTGCGACAGATCCAGCTCAGCGCGAGGATCAGCCATGGACGGATCTAATGGACGATCCTGGCCCACGTCCGAAAACAACGACCACCGACCTCGACGGCGCACCTTTCGCAGGTGATCGTAAGTCAGGTTCACCGCCAGCCGGAACAACCATGGACCAAATCGTCGAGCCGGATCGAACTGTTCAATTCGCTCGAAGGCCCGAAGAAATGACTCCTGAACTAAATCCGTTGCCTGCTCAAGATCCAGAACAAATCGTCGCACAACTTTGAGCACGCGGCGTTCGTACCGCAAAACAAGCTCCCCAAATGCGTCAAGATCCCCGTTTCGAGCCGCATGGACCAAGCGCACTTCGCTCGCGGACGGAGCTTCGCCATTTTCGGGCGAATCCGCTGCGTCGAGTGACAGGTCTTCTGCGTCCGACTCGGACATTCTGAGCATTTCGAGGCCTTTCCTGCGTGTTTTACGAGGTCCAGCCGGTTTCTGTTGGAGAATTTTGCCCGTCTGACGACACTTTTTCCGTCGCCACCAGTGCCAAAGAATAGCCGATCCCGAGTCTGTCAACGAGCGTGATTTCCGGTAGGATGACCGCTGGGTGTAGTCGCGGATTTCGGTAGGTCCTCCTTGCCGAGGAGGACTTCGCGGCTTGCCGCGACCTGTGTGCAACCGGATTGGTCAAGGCGGATTCGATCCTAATCGATTTGCACACATGGTTCGCCTTGCGGAAATACGAAAATCCTTTCCGGCGGAAAGGACCTACCAAACCAAAACCCAAGGATGAACGAAGTGAAGACGGATGTCCCCGCTCTGAAACGATTTGCAAACCTGCCGGCCCCCGGCTGGCTGGCCGTTTCGCGCGGAGCCGGATTTGGACTGGCGATTCTTCTCGGCCTGAATCTGATGGAAGTCTTCGTCCATTCCACCAGTGCCGTGGAAAACTGGCTGACCGATCTCAGCCCGCTGTCGCAGCCCATGGGAATCACGGTTCTGGCGATGGCCTCGACATCTCTCCTGATGTTCGGGATGCGGCCAGCTTTGCCCGGACCTGTCCAATTTGCCACGTTCATATTCGTCGCTGTCTTTACTGGTTTCTGCGGGCGAGAACTCTGGCAGATCTCCCGCATCGTGGCTGACCCTGATCGAACGATGGCAATGATTCAGCCGCTGGGAATATTAATGCTGTTCGCAGTGTCGGCTGTTGGAATTCTGGCGGGCAATTCTGACACGGCTCGAGGTCACTCGTCGTGGATAGCGATCTTCGTCAGCACGATCCTGACAATTCTGTGCTTTGCAGTCGTAACGGTTCAATCCGGAGGTCTGTCCGATGTGAAACCTGCTGAAGCTGTGCCAACGGTCCTGGTCATCGGTGGCCAACAGACTGCAAACGGAAATCTCTCTGAAGAATTGACCGACCGAGTTACCACGGGCTGTCGTCTGATCACCGAAGAATCCGGAGATCGATTGCTGTTCGCTGGCGGCTCTGAAACTCAGGCCATGAAGGCCTTAGCTGTGGAATCCAAAGTGCCGGAGGAAAAGATCGCGGTGAATTCGGAAGGCGGAGATATCGAATCCGCCATTCGCATCGCGACGCCATCGACGAAAGACCAATCCGACAACAGAGTCATCATTGTCAGTCACTGGTTTGAGCTGGCAAGAATTCGCATCGTCGCAAAGCGCGCGGGGCTTGAGGTGACGGCTATCGCCGCCGAACAGAAGCATGCTCTGTTCAACCAAAACCTGCGCGTAGCGCGTGAAGTAATCTCGCTGTTGAAATCATTATGCGAACCAACCGTTGCGTATCTTCGCAACAGTCCGGCTGGGCGGTAAACAATCAGTTCCTCAGCGAACGCGACACTCCTGCTGAAGCAGATCGTCCCAGGTCAACACAAACCAGAATCGAAACAGCTCACACATACTGTGCAGACGCAGCTTCTTCATCAGTCGGCCTCGATGCTTCTCCACGGTTTTCACGCTGAGCTGCAACTGTCGAGCCACGGTTTTATTCGGCAGACCGCTCGTCACAAGCTGCATCACCTGGCGTTCGCGAAGAGTCAGACAGCTCAGCATTTGAGCCGCTTTACGCTGTTGATCGTAAAGCCGCTGAACGGCCTCATCGGAACAATCTCCATGTTGGCTGCCGCCGATGGCGAGCGTACCCTGAAGCTCCGCGAATCCATCTGCTCTTACGTTTGTTGTATCCTTCAGCATCATCCCACATGACCTTTTCGATGGCTCAACGGCTGTCAGCGAAACGCCCTCGTGCTACCGGGGTGTTCCACTGCATCTCGACGTCATGGTATGATCATCCTCACAAAAACGTATGGCGGGTTTCCGACATCACCGCTTGATTCTTTCAAGGTTCTGTCAGCAGCGGAGCCCACAATCCTGGCTGAACTTCGGGAATCTCTCCCGATGCAGGAAGCGACGTTTTCACCGCCTCACGCATCAGCATTGCTAACTGTTCCACAGTCTTGCTGTGGTCAGCATGGTCGGCCAGATTGATCAGCTCCCGAGGATCCGTATCGTGGTCGTAGAGTTCTCGTCCCTTTTGACCGCCATCCCATTCCGTATAGCGCCATCGCTCTGTACGGAGACTGTAACCGAAGTAACGCCCGTCATTGGCCGGAGCCGATGATTTCGCAGAGTTGTCTGCCGCCTTCCTATTCCGCTGCTGGCCGCCACCACCGCCTCGAGTCACCTGAGTCAAAGCCCAGCCGCGACCGGTCTGAGCATTATCCTTCAGCATTGGAACGAGGCTTTGTCCTTGCAGATTGGTCGGCGGTGTAACACCACACAATTCAGCCAGCGTCGGGAACAAGTCAACCTGCGAAACCGGGGCGGAGACAACTCCACCGGCACTCCCTGCGCCCGGTGCAACAATCAACATCGGAACGCGAGCACTCTCTTCGAACAAACTCATTTTCTGCCACAGCCCATGCTCACCCATGTGATAACCATGGTCACTGGTAAACACGATCACGGTATTCTCGGCCAGACCATGACGATCCAGCGACTCGATCACTCGCCCAACCTGAGCATCCATAAAACTGATGCTGGCGTAGTAAGCCTGACGAGCCTGACGGCGCTGCTCATCAGTCATTGTGTTCTGTTCTTTCTTCTGACTTCCAAGTCCGGCCTCAGGAATATCCGCACGGTCCGCTTCCACTCCTTCCACGACGGGCATGGCGTTAACGTCATACATGTCGAACCATGGACGCTGCGGGGCCACATACGGCGTATGAGGTCGAAAGAAACCAACCGCTAAAAAGAACGGACGCTGCTTGTCGCGCGCACATCGCTCCAGCACCCAGTCTGCATCTTTTGCCATCATCCCGTCTGTGTGATGTTCGTCACTTTTGGGCGATGCATACCAGCTCAGCGTTCCACCAAACTGATTCGGGATCAGACTTGTGATATGCGGATGCTCTTCCAGTCGATCCACTCCGGCCGGATTCAATTCCAGTTCCCACGAGCCCGGATCATCGTGACCATTGGTACCAATCGAATTCGGAACGTTGTAGTGATACAGCTTTCCAATGCGAGCTGCGAAGTATCCTTGCTGCCGAAACGCCTGAGACATACTCAACTGGTTCGGAATCGTCTGACGAAAGATCAGACTGTTAGTCTGAATTCCCGTGCTGTTCGGATAGAGCCCGGTCAGGATCGAATTGCGACTCGGGCCACACAACGGAAATGCGCAGTAAGCTCGATCGAATCGTACGCCCCGAGCTGCCAATCGGTCGATATGGGGCGTCTTTGCCATCGGATCGCCATAGCAACCGAGAAAATTGTTCAGATCGTCGGAGATGATAAACAACACATTCCGACGCTGATCAGCAGCATGAGCCGTCGGTGAAACGATCGCCATCAGCAAAAGAAAAGTCAGGATCTGACGCAGCATTGTTAAGCACTCCTGGAAACCAGTGGGATTGGATCAGGGACGATGTGAAACCGGCGAAGCACCCGCGGCAGTTTGAGATTGCCCATGCGAAAAGAAAAGTCTCCGCGGCAGGATGAGGCCGGTCTTTTGTCGCAGCACGTTGACATCCATGGCCGTCTGCTGCACCATCCGCACAAGCAGACTGTTGATTCAGTCGTTTACCGCCCAGCCGGCCGAAACAAAAGCCGGCGCCTTCGGCTGGGCGGTAAACAAAGATCTCGCCTCCGTTATTCGCCTGCCGGATTCTCTCTATGACTCTGTCCCGACTCTCTATTCAGGCCGCGTTCGTTTGCCTGGCCATTGCGATTTCTGAAACGACGGAGGCTCAAGCTCAAACGCGATCCGCCGGGCTGTTGAACTTCAGCAGCGATGGCAGCATGGTCGCATGTTCCAATCGTGATAGTGGCTCCGTCACGATCATGAGCTGGCCTGGACTGACAGTGCTTCACGAAACACCGGTTGGCTCGCACCCCGAAGGCGTCGCGTGGATCGGCAACTCAAAGAACCTGGCGTGCTGTGTGTATGGCGATGACAAAGTCGTCATCCTGAACGCCGAAACTGGCCAGATTACGAAGACAATCGACGTCTTCGATGAACCGTATGGTGTCGTCAGCAACTCCGACGGTAAGTCGTTGTTTGTGACGCTCGAATATCCCGGTCAGCTCCTGAAGATCAACTCCGAGACCGGTACCGTGGATGCATCTTGGGCAGCCGGGCACATGCCGCGAGGTCTTGCAATCAGCGAGGATAACAGCTTTCTGCTGGTGACAGAATATCTGAGCTCGCGACTTTTGAAAGTCTCAGCGACCGACGGAAAGATTGAGCAATCCTGGGACGGCGCTTCGACAGATAACCTGAGCCGCCAGGTCGTTCTGGCACCGGGCGACAAGAAAGCTTACTTCACACATATCCGTTCCCGAGTCTCAGCGGCACACGGCAACGGTTCGATCTTCCCGTATGCGTCCGTCGCGCGTCTGACGGGTGAAAAAGCCGGGACTCGACTGCGCGTTCCAATGGATTCACTGCGAGGTGCGCGAGTCACAGCCAATCCCTGGGACTGCGACGTGTCTGCCGATGGCAAGCAACTGGCGGTTGTCTTCGCTGGCACCAATGATCTTTATCTCTGCCGAATTGTTGGCGACGACTTTGTGGAACTGGATTACGACGGCGGCCTGCGACTCGGCAACAATCCCCGCGCTGTTCGATTCGCTCCGGACGGCAAGTCTGTTGTGATCTACAATGCGCTCGACTTCGAAGTGGTCGAATACAGCCTGGCAGACGGCAATCCGAAAGCTCGTGTCGTGGTAACAAAGAACCCGCTGGGAGAAGAACTGCTGCTGGGAAAACAATTGTTCTACACAGCTCTACAGCCAATGTCGTCGCGCAACTGGATTTCCTGTTCAAGCTGTCATCCGGATGGTGATGCTGACGGCCGAACGTGGCAGCAGCCAGAAGGTCTGCGGAGTACTCAGCCACTGGCCGGTCTCTCGTGGACTCATCCCGTGCATTGGTCGGCTGATCGCGATGAGGTTCAGGACTTCGAGCATACCGTTAGAGGCAAACTGATGCAGGGCCAGGGACTGCTGAAAGGATCGTTGCCAGAAGCGCTGGCCGACCCCATCACTGGTCGCAGCAAAGCTTTGGATGCGATGGCTGCCTACACCAACTCGCACAAATTCCCGATGAGCCCGCACGCCAAGAATGGTCTCAGCGACGCGGCCAAGCGAGGAAAAGAACTGTTCTTTTCCAGCACCACGAAATGTGCGACTTGTCATTCCGGCCCGGTCTTTAGTGACTCTCAGCCAAAGAGTGTCGCCGAATTCGTCAAGCATGATGTGGGAACCGGTGAAGATGATCCGACTGAGCTGATGAGCCATGCGTACGACACGCCAACGCTGCTCGGTGTCTATCGCTCCGCGCCATACCTGCATCATGGCAAAGCCGCGACACTGGAAGAGCTGTTGACGACAGCCAATAAAGGCGATAGGCATGGCACAACAAGTCAGCTTACGGCGAGCGAAGTGGCGGATCTGGTTGAGTTCCTGAAAGCACTGCCCTACGAAGATCCTGAACCCGCTGCAAAGGCGGCCGGGCTGAAGCAGGTCTTGAAGTAGTCAATTGCCGGAACTCGCTCCGCTCGGTCCGGCCTACATCCATCCAGGACTACTTTAATCATGTCTTCGCTTCTCCTAACTCCATTGCGATTATTCTGCAGTGCTTTGATTCTGCTTGCCGTGGCCAATCTTGCTGCGGCCGATGAGATCAATTTTGAGCTTCAGATTCGACCAATGCTGACAAAGCATTGCGGTAGTTGTCACGGCGCGGAAACTCAGAAGAGCGGTCTCCGGCTGGATGCGAAATCGTTTGCGTTTCGAGGCGGCGATGGTGGCCCGGTCATCAATCCGGGCGAGCCGGAAAAAAGCTCCCTGTTCGAACGCATTACCAGCGATGATCCAGAACTCCGGATGCCACCGGAAGGCTCCGCGCTGGCTGCTGCAGAAATCGAACTCCTGCGCCGCTGGATTGCAAACGGAGCCGTCTGGCCCGAAACCGACTACGACCGTTCTGCGACTGTTGATCCTCGATTGCAGCACTGGGCGTGGCAACCCATCAGAACTGCAGAGCCTCCGACGGATGTCGTCTCCTCAACTCACAACGCAGCCATCACGGAGATTGATCGTTTCATTCTGGCAGAGCTCTCAAGACATCAGCTCGAACTTTCCGAGACAGCCGATCGACGGACCTTGATTCGTCGTTTGTCGTTCGATCTTCTGGGTCTGCCACCAACCCCCGAACAGATTCAGAACTTTGTTGCCGATCCAGATCCGCAAGCTTACGAGAAACTGGTCGACACCATTCTGGCCTCGCCGCATTATGGCGAACGCTGGGCTCGGCATTGGCTGGATATTGCACACTACGCGGATACTCATGGCTTTGAACGCGATCAGCGTCGCGACAACGCCTGGCCATACCGAGACTGGGTCATCCGAGCGATCAACAACGACATGCCATACGACCAGTTTCTCCGCGATCAAATTGCCGGTGATGCTCTGCGACCAACCGATCCGGATGCGGTCATAGCAACAGGCTTTTTGGCGGCCGGTCCATGGGACTTTGTGGGGCAGGCTGAAACGCCCAGCCCGGTTTTGAAACGACTTGCTCGCGCTGATGATCTGGATGATATGCTGACGCAGGTTATGACCTCGGCGTGTGCCGTGACAATCAACTGCGCACGATGTCATGATCACAAGCTCGATCCGATTTCACAGAAGGAGTACTACTCACTGACATCTGTGTTCGCCGGAGTTCGCCGAGCGGATCGCATCGTTTCTTTGGACGAACAGAAACAACTGGCCGACAAAAAAGCCGAGCTGGAGAAAAGTCTGGCAGACGCAAGAACAGAACTCTCGAAACTCCGAGGTGATGGCTGGAGCCTGGCGGATATCGTCGGCGGAGGAAACGGCCGTGGCACCGGGAAAGCAGGCTTCGCTGTTGATCCATCCACTGGACGAACCACGAATGAACGACGTGGCTATCTGGAATCTGCAAAGACGAACATGTTCGCGGCCTCTGAGCTGCCATTGATTGACGGTGTCGTTATTCCTGACGGACAAGCATCCGGAGACGTCGTCATCTCGTCGACAGGATTGATCGCGAAAGACATCCCGGACACGGGCGGCAAAGCGTGGGATGCGATTCGAAATGGTCCGGTGAATTCTCAATTCTCGACCTTGTTAAGCGGTGTCGATTTCAGCACAGAAGGGCACTCCTTGTTGTCTCTTCATGCCAATGCCGCCATCACTTTCGATCTCGATGAACTTCGAGCGGCGGGGATGTCGTCTGACATCACATTGCGAGCCCAGGTCGGTTACTTCGGTCAGACGCCCAAAGCCGGCGCCAGCGCTTTTGTGCTGTGTGATGGCCAGAAGAAGTTTGAACGATTGGGCCTTGGAAGAGACGATGGCCTTCAGGATCTCTCGCTGGCGATTCCGGCGTCGGTCCGATTCCTGACGTTAGTGGCGACTGATCATGGAAACGATATCGGGCATGATCAGATCTGCTTTGCAGACGCTCAACTGGAAACGGCCTCCAGCAATCCGGATGCAGCGAAAATCGCGATCGCAACAAAGCGAGTGGCAGAGCTTCAGGATCAGCTCAAAAACCTGCCAGAACCTGCAAAGGTCTATGCTACAGTTTCCGAAACACCGGCCGCCGTTCATGTCCAGCTTCGCGGCAATCCGGAACAAAATGGCGACGAAGTTGTCCCCGGCACAATCTCCTGCATTTCTAATCTCGATTCGGCCTTTGGCGACTCAACACTGCCGGATTCCGACCGACGCATCTCATTGGCGAATTGGATCTGTTCCGAAAACAATCCGCTAACTCGACGAGTTCTCGTGAACCGCCTGTGGCATCATCACTTTGGAACAGGTCTGGTCGATACACCCAGCGACTTCGGTCTTGGCGGCAGTCTGCCATCGCATCCGGAACTTCTCGACTGGCTGGCCGAACAGTTTCAGCGCGACGGTTGGTCTTTGAAGAAACTGCATCGCCGAATTTGCCTGAGCCTGGTCTATCAACAATCATCGCATCCGAACGATACGGCTCGTGTCGAGAGAGCTCATCAACTTGATGCCGGCAATCGACTGTTGTGGCGTCAGCATGCTCGTCGTATTGATGCAGAATCTTTGCGAGACTCCGTGCTGGCGGTCAGCGGCAAGCTGAATACAACCATGTATGGCCCGGGTTATCGCGACTTCGAATACAAAGAGGAATACGCTCCGGTTTACAAGTATATCACCGCCGACAAGCCTGAACTCTGGCGACGCAGCGTGTACCGGTTTGTGGTGAGGACAACTCCGGATCAGTTTATGGCAACACTGGACTGCCCGAATGCGGCGAATCTGACGCCATCTCGAAATGTTACAACAACGTCTCTGCAGGCTCTGGCATTGATGAACAACGAGTTCATGCGACAGCAGTCTGGACATCTGGCCGAACGAATTCGTGCTGAGGCAGGGAACAACTTGACCGATCAAGTAACACGATTGTTTCAACTGGCCCTCGGG
>JBPOIW010000170.1:0-17774 GCA_052034165.1 Planctomycetota bacterium
GGAGGCGCCGGCTTTGTGCGGGCCGGCGCCTTCGGCTGGGCGGTAAACAGTGGTTCGCGTGATGCGACGACGGGCTTTCGGCAACTCAAACACCCTTCGGCACAGCCCAATGACCATCCCGATATTGCCGACGCACCAACGCATTCGCGGCTTCACCATTGGTGATGACTTCCTTGTCAGGATCAAAGTGCAGAACCTGCCCGGTACGAGCAGCGATGTTGGCGAGATGGACAATCGTGGCCGACAACCGCCCTGCATCGACCGACGCGTTCACGGATTTCGCAGGGTCACGAATCGCATCGAAGAAGTTCTGATGATGAGCCGGCAAATCGCCTCCGCCGGTTCGTTCCGCCAGCAACTTCCCTCGAGGCCCGTACAGCTTCCAGCCAATGCTGTGACCCATGACCAGCACGCCTTCTTTGCCATAGAAGGCGGCTCCGTTTTCATAGCCTTCCTGAACGTACGGACTCCAGATTCGCTGTTCGAAAATCAACTGCTTGCAACGACCCGCGGGTGAACCGTCGACCGGATATTCACAGACGGCGTACTGAGTGTCAGGAAACTGCTGATCATCATCGAAGAAGTTCTTCTGACCAAAACAGGTCACTCGACTAGGATGAGTTTCCACGCCCAGTCCCCACAGCGCGACGTCGATGTCATGCACGCCGTCGTTGCCGATATCTCCGCATCCAAAGTCATACCACCAGCGCCAGATGCCATGTAACAAATTGGGACGCCACTGAACTTCCGGAGCTGGCCCGAGCCAATTATCGAAATCCAGATGCGGCGGAGGCGATCCCGGTTGAGCTTTCCCGATTGTTCCGCGTCGCTGACTGTTCCAGGCCTTGGCGACAAGAATCTCACCGATTTCGCCGCTGCGAACTCGTTCGATCCCTTCCGCCACACACGGAGTACTGCGGCTCTGAGTACCGACCTGCAATCGCTTGCCACTGCGTTTGACGGCCTCGGCCAACAAGCGTCCTTCGCGAACGTTGTGGCAGCAGGGCTTTTCGACATAGACGTGCTTGCCGGCATCCAGAGCAAGAATTGCGGCAGGTGCATGCCAATGATCGGGCGTGGCGATGAACACCGCGTCGATCGACTTGTCATCTAAAATCGTTCGCAAATCTCCGGTCGATTTCGGAGCTTTCCCGGATCCTTCTTGTACCATCTTTGCGGCATCTGCGAGTCGCTGCTGGTCAACATCGCAAACGATGGCGACTTCGACATCTTTCCGCTGTGACAAAAGTCGGAGATGGTTTGACCCCATCCCGCCGCAGCCAATGAAGCCAATCTGTAACTTCGCGGACCGACGTTCATCAGCCTGGCTGCTTCTTCCAATCGCACTTAAGGCGACCGCGGCAGTTGTTGATTTCAGGAACTCTCGTCTCGGTGGGGACATCGCAACGCTCCTGGGCAATTGATTTATCGAAGTAATCATCAAATGGACTTACGATTCGATCAAAGGTTCGAACGTGTCTGTTACAGACGTAGCCCACCATCTCACTTCAGAGAATATCGGCGATGGTTCCATGAAGCAACGTACTGAAGGACTTCGAATGACCGTCGAAAAGTTTCCATGAATCGCTTCCTGGAGGCATCCTGTTTTGCAATCATGCGGCGTTTCTCTTCTCCCGCCCCGGAAAGGTCGTAGTCGTGATTTCACAAACTGTCGAGTACGCGCTCCGTGCGGTCGTAACGATCGCTCAACACGGAGGACGTCCATGCACGGCGAAAGAGATTGCCGCGAAAACTCAGGTGCCCGCGCCGTACCTGTCTAAACTCATGCAGGGACTCGCCAAAGGAGGCATCGTGTCTTCTCAACGAGGACTGCATGGCGGCTTTGTGCTGAGTAAGAGTCCCGACGACCTGACTCTCTGGGAAGTGATCGAGTCGGTCGAACCATTCCAGCGGATTCGCAAATGCCCGCTGGGTATCGTGTCGCACACCGGAACACTGTGCCCATTGCACCAAAATCTCGACGACGTGATGGCTCGTGCAGAAACGAGCCTGCGAGAACTGACCGTCACGTCGATCCTGCAACAACCCGGCGCTGTTTCACCGCTCTGTGAACAGAACCAACAGCCTCTTGTCATGCTGGGACTTGGGCACTAATTTCAAGGCGCGCGAAGCAATTCGCCTCTTGCGGGTGCCGTTCCAGTCACGGACTGAGCCTTTGTTGACCGCCCAGCCGCAGGATCCGGCTTTTGCCTCGCTTGGTGCACAAGCGGCCAGAGCCTGCGGCCCAGCGGTGAACGATTGCATTGACCATTTCCGGGAAAAAACGCTCGATCCAGCCAACTTCCCGGTCAAATAATAGACTTCGCCATCTTAATATCTCAATACTGACCCAGAAGAATGGCGATGTCGAAGAAAAACGTCTTCAAACGAGCGCATTGCGTTACGCGGCCAAGCTTGAAGATGTACCCCTGAAGATCCCACCGCGAACAACCCACCTCAATTCCTACCGTGCGGAGAATAAAGCCGTGCCCGCCATTATTGTCATCGGAATTGTTTTCAGCATCCTGCTCACAGGACTCACGCTGCTCCTGATGTTTATTCAGGTTGCGTTTTTCGACACTCCTCAGCAGACAGAGGAATTGTCCCCTGAGCAGGCTCGGCAGTTGATCCGTCGAGTCTCCCACCACCGAGTTAATCCCGCCGATCAGCATTCTCCGACGCTCGAACAGCTTCTTCGCCGATCGGGCCTCGAGCAATTTCTGCAGACACCAGCCAGGAGCTCAGCAGAATGAGTGGCCAGTTTTCGTTGCTGCGTGACACACGCCATCTGCAAGCCGTTGCCCTTGGACTGATCGTTGTGGGTGGCGCATTGCTTGCTGCTCGCAGTCATCTGATTCCTAAGTCGTTCGGCGAACATGGACCGTATCGCGGAGATGCTCTGCGAGAGATCGCTGCCCAGCAACCCGTGCTGACTTCCGACACAAACTGCCTCAAATGTCATGAAAGCGTTCACGAAGAACGAGCCGAGTCGCCTCATAAAGAAGTCGCTTGTCTGCATTGCCACGGCAACGGTCACGAACATATGGCTCAGGCCGAGAAAGCTGCGACGGATCCGAGTGTGACGATTGAAAAAGCGAAACCTTGGGACAAGGACTTCTTCACAAAGCTTGATCTGTTTATCACCAAAGATCGAGCCACATGTTTGTCTTGCCACGAAAAGGTTGTCGGGATGCCAGCCAGCTTCCGCAGCATTGATGTGAAAAGCCACCTTGCTGATCAGGGTGCTGAGAACATCGACAGCCCTGATGTTTGTTTTGAATGTCACACGGGGCATAGTCCAGGGATCTAAGATCCGTCGCTGAATACAGACCGAAGTTAAGATTCCAGGAGATTCAAAGTGAACAAGTCTCATGATTCAGCAGGAGTATCTGGCTGTGGAAGTCGCCCGGCGACATCAGGTCTGAATATTCTGAATCAGGGAACTCCCTGCGGAGGCGGTGGATCCTGTGGCGGAGTTTCATGCGGCGGCCAACAACGATCGAAGGCCGATTCTCGCCGGCAATTTCTGTCCCGTGCGACATCGATGGTGTTCGGCTCATTTGCGTTAACGCTGCTCCCGATGGAGCCATCAGACAGCGCAGCAGAAACGCCGCTGCCAGTATCCCCGGATGGTAACGCAGCAGTGCCCACACCGGCCCCTGCGACCGCGAAGCCTGTACTCTACGGTTTTCTGGTCGACACCGAAAAGTGCATCGGCTCGGGAAAATGCCTGTCGGCTTGTCGCACAGAAAATCATGTGCCCGACGGTTATTCGCGAACATGGGTCGAACGATACGTCCACTTTAAAGATGGCACCGTGCAGGTCGATTTGGTTCCGGAAACCGGGTACCACGATTCGAAACTCCCGATCGTTGATGCCGCGCTGGTCGACAAGGCTTACTTTGTTCCAAAGCTCTGCAATCAATGTGTCGACGCACCGTGTAATCAGGTTTGTCCGGTGCATGCTTCGCTGACTTCGCCGGAAGGTGTGGAGCTGATCGACACTGATCGCTGCATCGGTTGCGGTTACTGCGTTCAGGCGTGTCCTTATGGTATGCGATACATCAACCCGGAAACCAACAGCGCAGACAAATGCACGTGGTGTTATCATCGTATCACGAAGAACGAAGAACCTGCGTGTGTCGAAGCCTGCCCGGTGGGGGCTCGAGTTTTCGGGAGGCTGGATGATCCCGAAAGTGAACTCAGCAAACGACTCGGCGCGGTTCGCACGCAGGTGCTGAAGGAACATCTCGGCACGCATCCCAAGTTACATTACATTGGCTTGTCCAAAGAGGTGGTCTGATGCACGGCCCTTCCTTCGTTTATCCGAACGATGTCCACGTCGCGTGGAGCATCATGATTGTGTTGTACCCGTACATCACAGGTCTTGTCGCCGGCGCGTTCGTCGTTTCCGCGTTGTACCACGTGTTCCATGATCACAAACTCAAGCCTGTGGCTCGACTGGCTCTTGTGACCGCGTTGTGTTTTTGTTCGTGTGCGACGGTTCCGCTGCTGCTGCATCTGCATCATCCGGAACGAGCATTGAACATCATGATCACGCCCAGCACTTCCTCTGCGATGGCTGGCTTCGGGTTTATTTACAGCCTGTACATGCTGCTGCTGGTCGTCGAAGTTTGGCTGCTCTACCGTCCGGAAATTGTCGCAGGTGCGGCCAGCGCGACAGGGCTCAAGGGGTTCATCTTTCGAATTCTTGCATTGGGTTCGCGGCAGATCACTCCGGGTAGTCAGAAGGTTGACGAATGGCTGATCGGGGTACTGGCCATCATCGGGATTCCGGCCGCCTGCGTGCTGCACGGTTATGTGGGCTTTCTGTTCGGCGGCGTTAAAGCCAATCCGTGGTGGTCGACGGCGTTGCTTCCGGTGATCTTTTTGATCTCCGCCATTCTCTCCGGGATCGCTGCGCTATTGCTGCTTTATCTGGTGTTGTGCTGGGCCAAGAAGATCGCGCCAGATGCAGACTGCGTTCGCTCACTCTGCAAGTATCTTTGGATGTCGCTTGTTGCTGCGGTATCGCTGGAAATGCTGGAATTGCTCCATCTGGCCTATGAAGCCGGTGCGGAGTGGGATGTGCTGCGAGAACTGCTGACGGGACGTCTGGCCGTTTCCTACGGATTAATTCAGGTGGCCATTGGATCACTGATTCCGTTCCTGCTGTTGCCGATGGCGTTTCGCATCGAACGCTATGCAGGGCTCCGAACATTTCTGGGCACCGTCTCGGGGATTCTGATTCTGATCCAGGTTTTTGCGATGCGATGGAACGTCGTCATCGGCGGACAGATGTTCTCCAAGAGTTTTCGTGGCTTCGTCCATTACGACCTCACGCTGGACGGTCGTGAAGGCTTAATCGCCGCTATCGTCGTGTTGACTCTGCCATTGCTGGCACTGTTCGCGGCCAGTCGACTTCTGCCGCTGATCGGCGATGCGGAACCTCACACGCCCCCACAGGATCTTTGCAAGTCCATGCCGCTGGATGTCTGCACAAGCCATCAGTAAACGATCCTGAAGATCCTTTCTGCCGGAAAGATTTTCGCCGCGAGGCGAACCTTGTGTGCAATCGGCGGCAGGATATCGGCCCGGTTCGTTGATCGACCTGCACAGAGGTCGCGGCAAGCTGCGAAATCCTGCCCGGCAGGCAGGACCTACTGAAATCGCAAGTCCCACCAAAAGGTCACTGAGCCCTTACCGAGTACCTTGTCGCCACAAACAAGGTACACTCCGTTTGGTGCGTATTGCCTTCCTGGAGTTCACGGGATGTGACAGCCAATTCGCACCGGATTCCTGCAGGGAGATCAACGTGCGATTGTCCGCGAAGTGTGCACCGTTCTTTTGGATGGCTATCTGTGTCTTTGCATCCTGCATGTCAGCGTCTGGCCAGGATACTACCGAGCCTCTTGACGTGGCGTTCACTTCAAAGCTCGACGGGACCGAACAGCGCTACGTCGTTATTCTTCCGCCCGGTTTTCGCAATGACACGGCTCACGATCTTGTGATTGCTTTGCACGGACACGGATCAGATCGCTGGCAGTTTGTTAAAGACAATCGGGGAGAATGCAAAGGCTCGCGCGATGCCGCCGCAGAGCAGCAAATGATCTTCGTTTCACCCGACTATCGAGCAAAGACGTCTTGGATGGGGCCGGCTGCCGAAGCAGATATGTTGCAGATGATTGACGACCTCCATGGCCGCTATCGAATTCGCGATGTGATCGTTTCTGGTGGCTCCATGGGCGGCACCTCGGCCCTGGCGTTCGCCGCTCTGCATCCGGAATGTGTCGACGGTGTCGTTTCTTTGAACGGAACGGCCAACCTTGTCGAGTACCCCAATTTTCTGGAAGCCATCGCCGAGTCCTACGGCGGCTCGAAAGCAGACAAGCCCGACGTCTATCGTCAGCGCTCGGCCGAGTTCTTTCCGGATCGCCTGACGATGCCTGTTGCAACGACAACCGGAGGCGAGGATACGCTGGTCCCACCCGACAGCGTCCTGCGTCTGATGGAGGCTCTGAAGAAACAGGGATCGCCAGCGATGTCTTTGCATCGACCTGACGGCGGTCATGACACGAACTACGAAGACACTCGATCCGCGTTTCGCTTTGTGATCGAGAACATGACTGCTAAGCGTGCACAGCAATCATCAGTGCTCAGCGTTTCTGATCAGCCGATAACGATCGTGTGTCTCGGCGATAGTGTGACGGGCGTGTATTACCACACCGGTGGTCATCGAGCGTATCCGGAAATGCTTGAACTGGGCCTGAAGGCGGCTCATCCCAAAGCCACAGTCAAAGTCATCAACGCCGGGATCAGTGGCAATACGACTCGCGACGGGCTGAATCGACTGGATTCAGACGTGCTTAAGCATAAGCCTGACCTTGTGACGATCAGCTTTGGCCTCAACGACATGGTGCGCGTGCCGATCGAGGAATACCGAAGCAACCTCGAGCAACTGATTGATCGCTGCCGCACGCAAAAGAGTCATGTTGTTTTGTGTACGCCCAACGCGGTCATCAATACAAACGATCGACCGATTACAAAGCTGGTGGAATTCTGCGAAGTCCTGCGAGCCGTCGGTCGCGATAAGAACGTTCCTGTCTGTGATCAGTACATGGCCGGTGAAGAATTGAAGCAGCGTGCGCCGTGGACCTGGCGACTCACCATGAGTGACGCGATTCATCCCAATATGGACGGTCACAAGCGAATGGCAGAGGAATTGTGTCGAGTCATCAGTGGCGGCAACGTTTCTCTTGACGCCGTTCAGCCACCGTTGCCGATTCTTCAGCGAACCAGAAAACAACTTGCCGACGGCGCGCCGCTTCGAATCATGGCGATGGAACCTGTCGCTGCGATGATTGAAGCCGCGATCCGCCAACATCATCCCGATACGAAAGTAGAACTGACAACATGGGCCGTTGCCGGAAAGTCGCTCGCTCAACTAGAGCAGGAAGCCAACGCCCAAGTGCGATCCTTGAAACCTGACCTGGTCGTGCTGACGGTTCCTGCCGAACTGGCCGTTGCGAATGACGAACCGACCGTACATTCGATCTCGTGGATCATGAACTGGTCACTCAGTTTTGGACTGCAGGAATGGGACTGCGTTGTGGTCCATCCGTCCGTACTTACGCCAGCCGCTGATCCGGGACCAAATTCGCTGATCAGAAAGCTGGTACACGCGCAGCACCTGGCGTTGATTGATCGCGATTCAGAACCAGAGTCGGCCTCTGAGATCATCCTGCAGTGGTTCAAAGCCGATTTGTCCTCTCCACCGCAATAAGTGTCCAACTGAAGCTGAGTTCTGGGCCGCAAACGGCCGAAAATACAGGTTTGAAGACGGGTTCTTTAACAACTATTCTCCGTACGGCGTGAATTGAGGCAGGGTATTCGCGGGATACCTTTTTGAAGTTCGCCTCAATCTTCGCCGCGCAATGAAAAAACTCGTTGTGGATGTCTTTGTTTCTGACCGAACGCGCGACTTCTCGTAGCAGCCGCGAGTGGTTTCGGCAGGCTTTTTTTCGACAAGAATGACTCATGATTCAGGTTCAGCTTCCGGACGGTACAATTCTCGAACATCAGGACTCAGCCAGTGCACTGGACGTCGCCGCTGGTATCGGCGAGCGTCTGGCCAAGGCAACAATTGCCGCCAGCATCAATGGCACGGTTGTGGATTCCATGCGACCACTGGCAGATCTTACCGATCTGCGCCCGGTTCCATTGAAACTCATCACAGAACGTGACGCCGAAGCCCTCGGTGTTATGCGCCATAGTTGTGCGCATGTGATGGCTCGAGCAGTAATGCGACTTTATCCAGGCGTCGGTCTGGCGTTTGGTCCGACCACCGGCCATGGTTTTTATTATGACTTCGATCTCAAGACTCCGATCAGCGAAGAAGACTTTCCTCGCATTGAAGCCGAGATGCAGAAGATCGTCGACGCAGCAGAACCATTCGACCGCTTTGAAGCTTCTCGCGAAGAAGCTATTCAGCTCTGCAGCGATCTGAGTCAGACCCTGAAAACCGAACATATCCGAACTGGCCTGGCTGAACATCCAACGCTCAGCTTCTACCGTCAGGGCGAGTTTGTCGATCTGTGTCGAGGACCGCACATTCCTCACGCAGGCAAGATTAAAGCCTTCAAGCTCACAAGCGTTGCGGGCTCTTACTGGAAAGGCGATGCCTCCAATCGTCAGCTGCAGCGAGTGTACGGGATTGCGTTCTTCGACAAGAAGGATCTGAAAGCACATCTCGAACAGATTGAAGAAGCCAAGAAGCGTGACCATCGCGTGCTGGGCAAACGGCTGGGCCTGTTCACCATCACCAGCGATGTCGGGCCGGGGCTTTGTCTGTGGTTGCCCAAAGGCGCGATGATCCGTGCGACTTTGGAAGACTTCATTAAGGCGGAGTTGCTGCGTCGTGGTTATCAGCCGGTGTACTCGCCGCATATTGGTCGCGTCGAAATGTACGAGACCAGCGGACACTTTCCGTACTATCGCGACTCGCAGTTCGCACCGATCTTCGGCCATACTGCTGGACAGCTCGTCGACTACTGGATTCGCTGCCTCGACCCGCGCGAAGCGGAACCAGCGCCGCCGACTCCGGATGACGAAAAACGGTTGCTCGAAGCAGCACGCGTGCTTGGATTCGACGAAAAAGACTTTCCGATCAACGGCACCAACGATCAGAAACGGGAAGTCCTTCGACGATGGGAAAAGCAGCAGGAACGCTTCCTGCTAAAGCCCATGAACTGCCCACATCACGTGCAAATGTACAAGGCCATTCCACGCAGTTATCGAGATCTTCCGGTTCGCCTTGCGGAATTCGGAACGGTCTATCGTTACGAACAGTCGGGTGAATTGAATGGACTGCTGCGAGTTCGCGGACTGACTCAGGATGATGCTCACTTGTTCTGCACGCCGGAACAGGTTGAGCATGAATTCAAGGAGACACTGGGACTCGTGAAGTTCGTTCTGGAAGCGGTCGGTCTGGAAGATTATCGCGTCCAGTTGTCGACTCGCGATCCAAACTCTGACAAGTACGTCGGCAGTGAAGAATTGTGGGCCAGCGCGGAGAGCATTCTGCGAAAAGTGCTCACCGAAGAAAAAATGCCGGTCGTGGAATCACCTGGCGATGCCGCGTTCTACGGTCCGAAGACCGACTTTATGGTGAAGGACTGTCTGGGCCGCGAATGGCAGCTCGGAACGGTACAGCTCGACTATAACCTGCCGAACCGGTTCGAGCTCGAATACACAGGGCCGGACAACAAACCTCACCGCCCCGTGATGATTCACCGCGCACCGTTTGGTTCGATGGAACGTTTCACTGGCGTGCTGATCGAACACTTCGCTGGGGCGTTTCCATTGTGGCTGGCACCAGAGCAGATTCGCGTGTTGCCTCTCAGCGAAAAATCGGACGACTACGCGACTGAGGTTGCCGGCAAGCTGCGTCAGGCCGGCTTCCGCGTCGCAACGGACCTGCAGAGTGCTCGCGTTCAGGCCAAGATTCGCGAAGCTCAGATGGATCTGATTCCTTACATGCTGGTCGTGGGACCGAAGGAAGCAGAGACAAACTCGGTCAACGTTCGATGTCGTATCGACGGCGAGCTTGGTGTGATGACACTCGATGCGGCCATTGCGAAGCTATCTGAAGAACGCGACAAGCGTACGATTCGTCAGATTGCAAAACCTGCTGCACCAATCGCGGCGGCGCCAACCAGCGGTGAGCAGAACGAGTATTGATCGATGGGGTAATCACCATCGGAGAGTTGACTCCACTCAGCTTGTCTGAGTGGTGAAGTGTTTGGAAACCAGAATCTAAAGCGTGAGAGTCACGGAAAATTGCTTTTCTGGTCGCCAAACCCACTCACCATCGGCACGAGGCCGAAGGGGTCGATTGAAGACCGCCGAAGCAGGCGATATTGTGGAAAGCCTCGCGTACTCACCGGACGGCTCGCGCCGTTACGCTTCCATCGCTTCAAAGGAGAACAGGAACTCGACGGGATTCGCCTCCCGTCGGGTTCCTTAGGCTTCGATCAAACCTTCGCGAATCGCCCAGCGGCAGAGATCCACTCGATCTGTTGCGCCGACGGCTCGCATAATTCGGTACTTGTGGCTTTCCACTGCCTTTTCAGAAATCGCAAGGGCTTCCGCCACTTCGGACACTCGGCGGCCTTCCGCAATCTTCAGCAACACATCCCACTGACGATCAGTCAGCTTCTGCATCTGACTGCTGGCTGAACAGCGGAAGTGACCATCTCGCTGCAACTGAACTCGACCTGCGAGATTCTCAGAGAGGACAGCCTGGCCCGCGGAAACCTGAGCCAACTGTTCGCTGATCTTCTTCATCAGGTCTTCACGCGAAAGAATTCCTGTGACACGGTTGTTCACAATCAGATCCAGTTGACGATCTGTCAGGCCATCACCAAAAACAGCAACGCGTGTTTCTCCCAGGCGTACTGCCAGTTCGGAAAAGACATCTCGCAGAGCTTTCACAATCAGCTTTTCGCACACAAGCACCGTCTGAGGTCGCTGGCTGCGAATGGTCTGGATCAGTTCGGCTGCTGTTGAAACAGCGGTCACATTTCGAAATCCCCCGTAGGCCTTAAGGCACCACGCGATGGATTCGGCATTGAGCCGATTGGAGTCTGCAATGACTGCATCACCGGGCTGGATTGCGGAAAAGTCCATCGCGGCGTTGTGTCGATCCGTCTGTGCCTGCATGGAACCCTCACTTCTTCCTGATCGTGAAGAGCCGAAATGTTTCGGCGATTGTGAACTGCCATCAGGAGATTCAGAAGCTTCATCGTGTTGGTCAGGTTTCAGTCAGATTCATTCCGGACTGAGGACTACCTTCCAACGACGGGGAGAACTCCTGGTCTCGTTCCCGCATCCATGCGGGGGAGCAGTTGAGTGGCGGGGTTCTAATCCAGCTGCGAATGTTTTTGAGAGAGGAGAATCCCACGTAGGATAACCCCGCGTAGGGCATCCCCGCACTCATGCCGCGTGAAATCATTCATCTCGAAGAGATACCTTCCATCGAGGAGGATCTCTCTGTGCTCGGTTCACGGTGTCCGCGTGGTGCGAGCAGAGCGCTCTCTTCGAAGAGTTCTTCTACACAGAACAGAACTCAGCAACAACACCAACGGCGAGACCTCTGATCAGCAGATTTTCAAGTGCGACTGCGACGCCTCCGCCATTCTGTCAGTGAAATCAATGTGCTAATTCCCGCATAAAGAATGCGGTTCTGCGCTTTGAAGCCCAGGGAGTTTCACAAGCTCCATGCCCCGCGCCAGGGACCAGCAGGAACTCAAAATCTTTGTTCGCATCGATCAGTTTCCTGGCCACTTGAGTTGTCGTGGCGGGGTCAACATTCCGATCCAGCTCGCCAACGACAAGCATAAGACTTCCCTGAAGCCGATGAGCATTCTCCATGTTGGAGTTGTCCTGGTAGTAATTACCCTCCGGCACTCCCATCCATTGTTCATTCCACCAGATCTTGTCCATGCGATTATCGTGACAGCCACAGTCGGCGACAGCCGCTTTGTAGAAGTCACCGTGCCAGAGCAGGGCGGCCATCGCATTCTGACCACCGGCTGAACCGCCATAGATCCCGACTCGAGTGAGGTCGATCTGAGGCACTTTCTCCTTCAACGATTTCATCCAGAGGATTCGATCCGGGAAGCCGGCATCTCGCAGATTGCGATAACAAACATCGTGAAAGGCCTTGGATCGCCATGCGGTTCCCATGCCATCAATCTGCGCAACAACAAACCCGGCATCTGCGATCTGATGCTGATGCCCAAAGTTCGGGCGAAACGCCTTGGGGACGTGATGATCGTGCGGCCCGGCGTAGATGTTTTCGATCACTGGATAGCTCTTCGACGCATCAAAATTCTTTGGCCGATGAACGATTCCCCAAATGTCGCACACACCATCTCGCCCCTTCGCGACGAATCGTTCCGGATACGAGCCGCGTTCCTTGAGAACTTCAGAGGCATCGGCCGTCTCCAGCACACACAGCAATTTGCCGTCAGCCGTTCGCAGTTCGGTCACAGGCGGCAAGTCAACACGAGAATAGCGGTCAATAAACCAGCGTCGGTCCGGCGACCATTCAATATCGTGAGTCCCATCGCCTTCGGTCAGAATGGTCAGCTCAGTGCCATCCAAACGAACACGGCAATAGTGTTCATGATATGGATCCTGATCTGGACGGATCCCAACAGCGAAGAACCACACGGTATCCGTGTCTTCGTCAATACGTTCAATCCGACGAACATTCCATTCGCCGGATGACACCGGATTCATCACCTGTCCGGACGAAAGATCATATCGATACAAATGATTCCTGCCGGATCTTTCACTGGCCCACAACAACTGGTTGTCTCGCAACCAACGCTGCTCATGCTTGCCTTCGGACGAGTAATGAATAAACGTCGGGCTGTGTTCATCAACAATCGCTCGTACCGCACCGGTTTCGACCGTCACCTCCAGAATCCGCATTCGCTGATGGCCCCGTTCGTTGTACATCATCCAAAACCGCGCCCCATCGTCACTCCAGCGAATCAGATCCAACGACCAGGGGTTCGGAAACAG
Source organism: Planctomycetota bacterium (assembly GCA_052034165.1). Lineage (GTDB taxonomy): Bacteria > Planctomycetota > Planctomycetia > Planctomycetales > Planctomycetaceae > SXXK01. Next base: position 13,093 of record JBPOIW010000170.1, read on the forward strand.
CTCGTTTGAGACGGGAATCTCTTTACGATCTTCGATCCGAAACAATCTCGGCCGTGCAATGGGAATCGCATCACCCGGTTTGAAGTAGGGGTACGATTGGAGCTTTGGTTGCAGTCGATCGGCTGGTGTTGATTCGATGTAGTACGTGATCCGCTCTTCGACGCGAGTCGCCTGAAAGGCGACCACAGCTTTCGAATTTGGTGCCCAGTGAGCGTCGACGCTGTCGTCCGGGAAATCGGGCAGGTCATATTCCATTCCAATACCTCGAGCTCTGGAAGCGTCGCGTCGAAAGGTGTTTTCGGCCACTGCATCCGTCGTGAGCTGCACTTCCGAGTTGTCGGCTGTAGTCTTCAGCCAAAGATTATTGGCTCGCGTGAAGACCGTTACCGAACCATCCGGCGAAGTTGAAGCTGCCGACTCTGGAGCTTGTCGATTCCGACGTCGACGACGAGGCGGCTCGTCAACCTTCACGTTCTTGATCACGGTGTCATCAATGGCCACAACTGAGCCACCAGGCTCCGCGCGGACGCAGCCGAGTTCTTTGCCGTCGGCATCACCGAAGAGCCAAACATGCCCGGCAAATGTATGCTGATTACGAGTTTCACCGGGCTTCACTGTTCCGTATTCTCTCCGCCCGCCTGACGAATCAATCCAGATCAAAGTTAAGGCCCGATCCAGACGATTCTCTACGATAATCTCGGTGTCCTCTTGTCCGTCAGTGGACGGGCGAACTGGCAGAAACAACGATGTGACATTGTTTGCAGGTCCGGTGCTTTCCGCGGTGACTTTTCTCGAATCACGTTGCAGGCGAAATTTCCAATCGGGGCCAATCAGCAGAATCTGAGTCCCGTCTTCACTGAATTCAATCTCGTTCACAGGAAGCTGTTCGCCCGAGACGTCTCGCTTCAGCAATCCTGACAGCCCGGTCGCGACGGCCGCATGATCAAACGCAGGAGTCCGAGTCGCCTTGTTGGCATCGACCAAAACGAACTCGCGTTTGGCATCCGGAAGATCGTTGCGGTACCAGAACTGCGATTGATCACCAAACCATTTCGGCTGGACTCGATCACGATAAACCCGCTGCGCCTCGGCTGTTTGTTCGAACAGGCAACTCACCAGTAACAGCAGAACGCCCTGAATCAGAGTCCGGCCGTATCGTTGATGTAACTTGAAACTGGTGGTCATCACGTGCTCCGAATCGGAAGCTTGGACTCGAGAAAGGAGGAAGTCTTTGCGTGAGCCGAATGGCACCAAACGAGCTATTGTACTTGTCGCCCCCGACCCTGCGTCGGGGGTTTAACGGCTTTTGCACCAACAAAGAGAAGATCATATCAGTGGTGCAAAAGCCCGCAGGCCCCTGAGGCAGGCTCAGGGGGGATTAATTCAACAGCTCCGTGCCAATCTGCCGCTGACGCCAGTGCCTGATTCGACCACTGCTGTTCAGCCCAGTGACGACGACCCCAGTCGCTTTCGCAGGTAATTCGCGCGGGCCACATTGCGGTCGGCTGTTTCCAGTTCGGCACCATGTAGCTTCTGCAGATGCGCGGGCTGAGTATGAATGAACAACTCATTGACGGCCGCGACATCGAGATTCGACACCAGCCCCAGCCGGATGCCCATTCGCAGACTGGACAGCAACAGCATCGTTTCTTCGGAACTGATCGAACGAGCACTCGTCAGTGTTCCAAACGCGCGAGCGACTTGGTCGTGTAATTGCGACTTATTATCACGCAGGAGCAGATCGCGAACTTTTCGTTCCCAGCCAATGATGTGTGAAACAACTTCCTGAACTTCAGCGATCAGATCTGTTTCCGATTTACCAAGCGTCATCTGATTCGAGATCTGGTAAAAGTCACCCATCGCCTGGCTGCCTTCACCGTAGAGACCTCGCACGGCCAGGTTGATCTTTTGGGCTGCCTGATGAACCTTCTGGATCTCGCGAGTCACACGAAGTGCCGGCAGATGCACCATCACGCTGACTCGTATGCCGGTTCCGACATTGGTCGGACAAGCGGTCAGGTAACCCAACTGGGGATGAAATGCGAACGGAACGGTCGCTTCAATCTGATTGTCGAGCGCGTCACATTCCTGCCAGCAATCGTCCAGTGCAAAACCGCTGTGCAACACCTGAATTCGCAGATGATCTTCTTCATTAATCATCACGCTGTGACGTTCGCCCTCACTGATCGCCACGGCACGAGGGCCATCTCCACGAGCCAGCTCGCGGCTGATCAACTGGCGTTCCATCAGGAGCTGGCTGTCGAGCGATGTCAGGGTCTCTACGTTGACATGGTGAACCGGGCGACCGAGGATTTCTGATTTCAGAGCGGCCTGGACCTGCTGCACAATCTGAAAACGCACGTCGGCAGCGGCGCGCGTGATAAATGGAAAACCGGCCACATTGCGAGCCAGCCGAACTCGGCTGGAAATTACAATATCCGACTCCGGTCCGTCTCCGCGCAGCCATTCTCCACTGGTACGAGCCAGCTCAGCCAGACAGAAGTCTTTGTCCTGACGATCTGAACTCAACGAACTATTCCTTGCAGAAAATCATAGACATTCGCAACACCAGACAGCATTTTTCCACTGCTAACGACCTCGTTCCCTGCGGAAGCGTCCGGAGCAGCGGGGCGGAATTGTAGACCGCTGACTCCGTCCGGTACAGGCACGCGATTCGGACGGACGAATTCGCATGAGTTGCGGGAATTGTGCCTCATTCGACGATCATCTGCGTGATAGGTGTCTATTTTCTGAACCGCGAATAGACGCGAATTCACGCGAATAAATGAAATGATCGCCAAAGAGTGTTCCCGGCAAAATACCGCTCAGTACAGAACGTCCCGATCTAAACTTGAAAATCGAACGATTCCCCAGTTCCTCCCTGTGCTTATTCGCGTCTATTCGCGGTTCCAATTATGCCTCCCGCGATGCAGCGGTTTGGCAAGCGAACAACGTGAGCGATTTCTTTGGTATCGGGCCGGAAGCTCAACCGGGGCAAGGGCCATGCCCTTGTTCGTTCTTGCAGGGACGTTGTGAGTCCAGCGATGTGATACCGACAAACTGGGGATGGAACGCCTCGGAGGGCTGACGCCCTGCCGCTCGCCTTAGTCGGCGATGGGCATGCGGATTCTGTTACCGCGAAGTGACTGCAGCTTTGCGATCGCGGCATCAGCAGATCGCAGGCGGCCTTCCGTTGTGCGATGAGTCATAATCACCAGGCGAGCCACCCCGGACAGATCATCCACGTCGGCCGTTTCATCCTGGCGAACGCTGCTGATACTGATCTCGTTGCGCCCCAAAATGTCGGCGATGTCGGCCAGCACATGAGGTCGGTCAGCAACAGTGAATCGAAGATAGTAACGACGACTGAGTTCCTCCTGCGGCTGCAACGGAATAGACTCGCGGGACTGCAATCGCTGCAATGATTGAAAGGTAATCGCCGCTCGACCGGTGGCGTAATCGATCACATCGGCCATCACGGCAGACGCTGTCGGCATTTGCCCCGCGCCAGCTCCGGAGAATCGCATCAAACCGACCGCGTCGCCCTCAATGCTGACGATGTTGTCTGCTCCGTTTGTCAACGCTGCTGGACGATCTGCCTTTACCAGCGTCGGCTGAACAGCAATCTCAAGACGGCCCTTCGACAATCGAGAAGTCGCCAACAACTTCACGCGGTATCCCAGTTCAGCAGCCACCAGCAGGTCGAGCAATTCAATGTGCTGGATTCCCTGGCGAACAATCGCATCGAGCGGCACGGCCGTTCCATACGCCAGTTGAGTCAGAATGGATAGCTTCTGAGCGGCATCTGTCCCATCAACATCCATCGCGGGATCGGCTTCGGCGTATCCTCGAGCCTGAGCTTCCGTCAACACATCTTCATACGTCTGACGGCGATCCAGCATTCGACTCAGAATGAAGTTGCTCGTGCCGTTCAAAATTGCTTCGATGGAAATAATTCGGTTCGCAGTCAATGCAGTCGTGACCGCGGAGATGATCGGGATACCACCAGCGACGGCTGCCTCAAAACAGATTGTGCGCCCCAACTTATGAGCCAGCCCAAAGAGTTCGGCTCCATGAGCATACAGCAGGGCTTTGTTGGCAGTGATCACATCTTTACCAGCTTCCAGCAGACTGGTAATATCGGCTCGTGCAGGATTGATCCCGCCCACCACATGAATCACCACCTGAATGTCCGGATCGGCGATAACAGTCTGGATATCATCAGAAACCGGGATGCCGCTGAGGTCGACATCTCGCTTCTTCGCAAGATCTCGCACGACAATTCGACGCAGCCGAATCGACCGGCCCGTCCGCTGAGTCAACAGGTCACTGGACGTCTGCACAATCCGCACAACTCCACTTCCGACAGTGCCGCAGCCGACGAGTGCGATATTCAGTTCCGAGTTGCCCGGCATAATGAGTCCTTCTGAGTCAGCCAACAAACGCAATTGACGTTAACGACATCGCTGGATTCCGGTTGGATCGGAAAGAAGCCAGCAATCGCATCAGTCCGGAGAACAGGATCAGCCGACATTCACCCGGGCGGTGTCACCAGAGCCGAAAAAGTCGACCGAAGAATGAGAGCGTCCCAAACCTTTTCCCGTTCAGCAGTTGAGCGATGTCGCACGTGTCATATACTGTGCGATATTCGGCTGCCGTTGGGAACGAAAGCCAGTGATCTC
>JBPOIW010000214.1:0-4517 GCA_052034165.1 Planctomycetota bacterium
GTCTTCGTCCGATCCTCCGCTCCTCCGTGAGAACAGTTTTCTTTCTCTCACACAGGCACGGAGCCACAGAGATTCGGCTCATGGCGCTTGACGCTCCGCGATTTGCAGAGTTTCATCGCGCCCGCGCGACTGTCTTCCTCCGTGCCTTTGCGCCTCCGTGAGAATCTTTTTTTTCTCTCACAAAGGCACGGAGCCACAGAGTTCCGGCACATTGCGCTTGACGCTCCGCGATTTGCAGAGTTTCATCGTGCTCACGCGTCTGCCTTCCTCCGTGCCTCTGCGCCTCCGTGAGAACCCTTTTTTTCTCTCACAGAGGCACGAAGCCACAGAGTTCCGGTTCATGGCGCTTGACGCTCCGCGATTTGCAGAGTTTCAACGGCGCCCGCGCGCCTGTCTTCCTCCGTGCCTCTGTGCCTCCGTGAGAACTATCTTCTTCTCTCACAGAGGCATGAAGCCACAGAGTTTCGGCCAGTAATGCCGCAGGACCTCAGGCAGAAACCAGGGCTTCGCCGACGCTCCAGTCACGGCCGCTGCGAATGACTCGGCGATACAGAGTGTCACGCTCGACAGGAACTCGACCGGCTTCCTGAATCAGACGATGTAACTGATCGACCGTCATTCCCTCCGGCGTCTTCGCGCCGGCATCATGATAGATCAACTCATGAACCACTGTGCCATCGATATCATCAGCACCGTACGCAAGAGCGAGTTGAGCCGTCTGTTCGCCCAGCATGATCCAGTACGCTTTGATATGATCAAAATTATCCAGCATCAGACGTGACAGAGCGACCATCCGCAGATCGAAGAGTCCATCCGGCTTACGAATGTCGGACAGTTCCGTGTTCTCCGGATGAAACGCCAGAGGAATGAACGTCTGGAAGCCATGCGTTTCATCCTGCAACGCTCTCAAACGCAGCAAATGGTCGACACGATGCTTCGCTTTTTCGATGTGTCCGTACAACATCGTCGCGTTCGATCGAAGACCCAGTTGATGAGCCGTTCGATGCACGTCGAACCAAACATCGCTGTCCGCTTTGTGCTCACAAATTTGGCGACGAACTTCTTCATCGAAAATTTCCGCGCCACCTCCGGGCATGCTGCCGAGCCCGGCTTCAATCATCTGTTCCAGAACCCATTTGATCGGCTGTCGGGTAATGAAACTGAACCAACTGATCTCAACCGGCGTCCACGCTTTGATATGAATTTCCGGGCAAGTTTCGTGGATCACGCGAACGACATTCAGGTACCAGTCGAAACTCTTTTTGTGATGCAGACCACCCACCACATGAATTTCTGTCGCACCCGCAGCGCGCCCTTCGAGAACTCGATTTCGCAGCATCTCATCAGTAAACGTATAAGCCTTTTCATCTTTCAGATCCGCACGAAACGCGCAGAAGCGACAGCGGTAGACACAGACGTTGGTCGGATTCAGATGGATGTTCGTGTTGTAGTAGGCCACGTTGCCATTACGTCGTTCTCGCACGGTGTTCGCCAGTTGCCCCAGCGTGTGCAGATCGGCTGTCTCGTCCAGCAGCACGCCGTCGTCAAATGACAAACGCTCCCCGGCCAGAACCTTGTCGGCGATCGCACGGATTCGGGAGTCAGAAATTGAGAGGTTCATGTTCTTGTTCCGCAGGCAATAAAAATTCAGCCGTTTCAGAAGAGCCAGATGTCCAAACATCCCAGCACAAGGATTCCAAAACTGATGATGGCGTTCACGTTGAAGAAAGCAATGTTGACCCGATTCAGATCATCGGGCCGCACGAGTTGATGTTCATACAGCAATAATCCGGCGATGGCGACAACGCCCCCAAGAAAGATCAATCCGAGACCAGCCAGCCACCATAACAGGACGAGCATCACGATTGTCAGAAGATGGCTCATAAACGCCAGTCGCAACGCCGCCCGCACGCCAATCCGTGCCGGAATACTATGCAGCTTTCGTTCGCGATCAAAGTCAGCATCCTGACACGCATAGATGATGTCAAAGCCGCCGACCCAGAAAAAGATGACCCCGGCCAGCAGCGTCGGAATCAGAGCAAACTCATCGCGCACGGAAATCCAAGCGGCAATCGGAGACATCATCAAGGCCGCTGATAACCAGTAGTGACAGAAGCTTGTCCAGCGTTTTGCCCACGAGTAGCCCAGCAGGAATAACAGCACCGGGACGGACAAATACAACGGCAGCCGTTTCGGCAGGAAGATCATCGTGGTGGCGATGAAGGCCAGACTCATCACCAGAGTAAACAGTGTCACCGCGCGGACTGAAAGCAGCCCCGCCGGAATATGTCGCCTGGCCGTGCGAGGATTCTCCTTATCGATATCCCGATCAACCAGTCGATTGAAGGCCATCGCGGCCGATCGCGCCGTCACCATGCAGATCAGGATCCCTGCCAGATCACGCCAGCGAAAGACGCTGTCCGGCTGAGCCCACGCAATCACTGCCGACAGCATCGCAAATGGCAGCGCAAAAATGGTGTGGCTGAAACGTATGAGTTCCAGAAAATGTTGAACTCGCACCCACATGGACATCGAAATGGACTTTGCAGACCGCGTTTTACTTGTGAAGACTCAGGTTCCTGATCGACCTCTGAAGAATGATATACATAATCTCAGCATTGAACCGCTGAACGAGCCCACACCGGGGTCTTTTCTCTTTGCTTGGACCACCGCAGGCAAAATCCTGAAAAAATTGGCTGACCATCGCCCGTGACCGCCCCCAACGCACAATGAGACTGTTGATTTCATCAGCCGGAACGCGGTAGCGCCCGGTTCTCGCCGCACAAACGCTGCGAAAACGCTGCAAAAACAATTGGGCACGAACGCTCGGCGGCTGATGAGATGACGAAATCAACAGTCCGCCATGGGGTGCGTGCCGAAAGTCATCGCTCGACCGATCCTCAGGACAATCCCGCATAAACCACGATCGAATAACGGGCGAAGACACGCAAATCACTGTGAAGTCGATCTGGAGTTCTGGTTGGAACGGAACGAGGATCGCGGCTCAACAATTCAACATCCTTGAGAAACAAAGGCCCCATCGCCGAGCCCTTGAATCGGACGCATCGAGTAATTGACTCTGACTTGTTGCAATGGCCGTCCAATAAAGAAAGCCCCTGTGGAGCAGGGGCTTTCGGATTCTATGATTTTGAGTGCGGATCAAACAGACCGGACGAAACCGCTCAGTCTGCGATCAGCCGATCAGAATTCACCGATGACGTTCCCATCGGCGATATAACCAAGTCGCTGACGAGTCGTGGCGTCGATGTTCTCGCTGATGAAACGAACGGAACCGTCACCCAGCAAAGCCTGCATTCCGCCGGTGTGCATGCTACCGACGGTGCCCCACTCACCGAGTGTGCCGGGAACATTCTTAATGCTCCATGGAGTACCAGGTCCCCAACCGCAGCAATCCCAGTCATTGATCTTGCGCTGACCATTCAGATTTGCAAAGTCCACGCCGTTACCGACGTGCTGATTACAGGCCCATGATCCTGTAAAACCGTCGTAAACGTTGAGTGTTGTTTCGGCGATGGCGACCGTGTTGCTGGTGCCGTCTGTCAGGTCTCGCATGGACGTATTCGATTGAGCACCGAACATTGTCCGTGTGGTCTGACCGAGATTGCTCCACAGAGTTGATGGCTGACCGCTGGCACTAAATCCGTAAGTTGATTTGTAAGAAGCGATGCTCGTTTCACACCCGTAGTTTCCATCGAACCCCGGGAAAGTCTGCTTTCCGCTGTCTGATGGGCAAAGCAGTGCCGCCAACTTCACGGCCGATGCAGCGGCGTTCGCCGCTGTTGGGCCACCGCTCGCCAGCGCAGATGAGCCGCCGTTTTTCCAGCGTCCCATCGCTGCTGAATGATCAATCGAACTGTACAGAGCGGCCTGTTCAAAATAAGGCAGCAGCAAAACCCAGCCAGTCTGATTCTTGTACTGTGTCATAATCGTCGTGTTGCTGTTCACAGTCGACGCAGCGGCATTGCTGGCGTACGGGAACATGCCCGCCGTATCGTGATAATTGTGCAGAGCAAGCCCGATCTGCTTGAGATTGTTCTTGCACTGTGTGCGGCGAGCAGCCTCGCGAGCCTGCTGAACGGCAGGCAATAACAAAGCGATCAGGATTGCAATGATCGCAATGACCACCAGCAATTCGATCAGTGTGAACGCTCGTGTTCGGAGCGTTCTGCTGCGGAAGGCAGCAGTTCCATTGGTCATCTTCATAAATAGTATCCTCAGGATGAGAACAACAAAAACTGCCGAAGAAACACTCCTCGACATTCACAGCAGATTCATCACCATTGCGCCATCAGCAATTTGCGTAGCGACCGCTATTTGCCCGTGGAGACGGTGAAGTCGATGTCAGTCCTTCCGCCTTCAGGGATGTCGACTGTAGCCGTCCATTTCTCCGTGAAACCCCATCGTCGGCGTCTTGGTTACGCGGCTTTGGGGAGTGGGATCAGGTTATTGAGCCGTGATTCGGTGGGCGGATCGAGGCCGCAGTTTTTTGCGAGCCG
>JBPOIW010000276.1:0-8705 GCA_052034165.1 Planctomycetota bacterium
CGATTGCTGCCAACTCCGCGTAACTCGGTCGTTTTGCTCTTCCGCCCATGAAACGCGGTGTAGCACACATCACATTTCTACAATACCCCGGTTTTCACGGCAGAATGGACAGCTACGTTAGCATGTATGGATGACCCTAACATACATTTTCCCGTTCATCGTATACTGTCTGCGATACGTTGGCTGGCTCATGTTCAACAAGCCGATGTAGCCAAAACGGAGTTTCGGACTGTACAGAGGAATGTTCCGAAGTGGACAGCATCAGGGTGCGACTGGATAACAGCAGGGGTTTACGGTTATCTTGGCGAAATGGCTGTGGCCGTCGAAGACATCGATTCCGCGGGCGGATATGCGTATGCTGGCCTACGCGGTTCCATTGCAGGAAGAAGGTCGGCGGTAAACCAATCTGTTGACTCATCCTTGTTGAAACTGTTGTGTTCGATTGGACTAGTCGATGAAGCATTAGTCATCGCAGAGGGATTGCGGTCCCCCAAGCAGAAGCGAATTAACAAGGCAAAGATTTTCGTTCGAGCAAAACGTTGGAGACAATTGAGAGAGACTTGTATCGACGTTCGCTCTGTCGAGGAGGCCGCTGATCTTGCATGGTGGCTTCGCTTCGAGTTTCCAGGAGGAATGCCGGATTAGACCGCTCAACGAGAAGAGGGCGACGAACCAAGCCATGCACCGGAGTGGCGGTGGCCAGCGTTCCTTTAGTTCAAAGTCAACTCCTGCCACCCGGTGATGGCGGTCGTTAGCATGTCATAGATTCAACGCGTCGATGAATAGCATCGTCTGCAGCGCTGCTTCATCGTGGTTGCTGCGTTTAGTTGTTGGACGTCTTGCTCGGCTGAATTGAATCGCAGTGGTGACCACAGATTACACAGATGAGCACGGATGAATTGCAGGACGCAAGCGTTGATGGAACGAAAGGACTGAGCGTTGAAACTCGCAGCCTGTCTTCTGCAACCATCACATCACGGGCCAGAAGATTGATCGAATGACCGCACTGTTTTAACGACGCTGAGGACTTCTGAATCAGGGCCGATTATGCTGACTCAATGCTCTTGCCATGGGGCGACTTGTGTCGTAACCTGACAACCATATGAACGTTGAACTCGGATGACATTGCGCGTGAAACAGGTGTCTCACAAAGGCGCTTCGAAGTGGCGCGTGATTGAATCGCAGTAAAACACAAATGCTAACAAAGCAATGCACACCGAGTTTGCGACGGTGCCGGTTTTCACTTTGCAGCGTCACCCGCGCCAACCGGGTGATCGCCGTCGTTATCTGTCGCAAAATGCTACCACCGATACAATTCATCGCCGCATTTGAAGCCGCTGGCTGGAACAGCGCCCGGCGTATCGCTGTACACGACGCGGTACCTAGCAATCACCCCGCTCACGAATTGCTTGCTTGTTTCGGCGGGCTTCACGTATTTCCCGAATCGAACACTGGAGTCGAGTGTGGAACGTCCGACGTAGACTTCCAGTTCGTCGAGCATCGGTGGTACGACATTGGTGAATGGGAGAAACTGCTAGAAACACGCCTTTGCGGTGTAGCGCTAGCATCAGAAACTTATGAGCAAATTTGGCTCGCTGCGGATGAACGAGTTTTTGCAATTAATGACGTGACCGATGGTTTCTCATTCGTCGGGGCGAACATTGTCGATGCGATCGGTAATTTGCTTTCAGGCATTCGCCATAGACCGCTATTGCCACCCGGCAAAACTGGGACCATCATTTATGGGGAAACTATGCTCGTTGGTGACCCTCGGGTTTATGAATGGCATCCCGCCTCGAATGGCCATGACAGATAACAAAGCCATGCACACCGAGCACGCGATCAGGCATTTTTACATGGCAAATTCACTCGCGCGTGCCGGGTGATAGCAGTCGTTATCTATCAACATGAACCGCAAGAAGGTACAGCACTGAAGCCGGAGCGCAGGAGTGTTTCAGAAACTGAATCCATACAGGTTGTCGGATACTATTGATCGCGATTCGGCTCCCGAAGTTCCGGCCCTTGCCCATCGAATCAGGTCCACTATTCTTCCCTTGTTTCTGTTGCTGCTCGTCCCCGCAGCGCTTCTTTATCTCCCAATTCGATCGGCTGTTTCTCCTGCACTCCTATCAAAAGTGCGGACCGGTATGACAAAGATTCAGGTGAAATCCATACTCGGAGCCCCTGATTACGTTCACAATCCGTATCAATGGGATTATGCTCGTTTAGGCAAAGTTGGCTATGTGTCGATTGGCTTCGACAGTAACGAACTGGTCAGCTATGTGAACAATGAATCGGTGTTTCCTGCCTTACCTTGATTTGCGCAGCGGATCGTCTGAATGAAGCCGTGAACGCAGAGCAATACCAGATAACGATAAAATGCACCGGAGCTGTAGTGGTGCGTTGTTTACACTTTGCAAAGTCACTCGCCGCAGCCCGGTGATTTTGACGTTAGCCCACAGAAGCGAAGCCGCATGAAGAGTCAGGTCCGCTTTGCAATGCATCCCGATGACGAAAGCGAGTTCGAGCATTTACTCGTCCGTGATGAGACTGTCCGTTTCATCGCGGGCCCGCGGTGGAAAACAGAAACGCCAATATCCTCCAGATCGCTTTCAGACATTGCGGGAAATTACTGCATCATCTGGTCAACAAGCGACATCCCGGAAATGAAGGCTGAATATATTCCTGCGTGCAACGATTGGTACTGCCGATCGGAATATGCAACTATTCAGTTTCTTCGCTCCGAAATTGATGAGACGGTGATTACAGAAGGACGCATCGCGGTCTCAACTATTTCCCAACACGGTTTTCCGGCTTCAAGCGTCAAGAACTTGGAGAAGCGATACAGCATCCTGCGGAAATACTTTCGGACGAACTACTCCAACTCGATAGTCCAATGGCGCAACCCGTTGGCTCCGTATGCGCCTGCAGGCCCCAATCGCTCCGCTAACCCAAGCAAGCCAGATCCTCAAGTATGGGTCGGTCCACATGCCTTGCGTTGGCTACGAGAGAGGTCAGATAGAAAAATAAAGCAAATGCGACAATCGATCGTTGAGGCAGTTCTCGTCAATGAAAGGGGCTAACGATAAAATGCACCCGAGCTGCTGTGGTGCGTGTTTCACACTTTGCAAAGTCGCTCGCCGCAGCCGGGGATTTTGACGTTCGTCTTCATAGAATTTCGCGATGGATACAGTCTACATCGAGACGTCAATTGTCAGCTATGCGACGGCGAGGCCGAGTCGCGACATTCAGATCGCTGCACTTCAGCAGCAGGCACGCGACTGGTGGAGTGTTGAACGGCAGAAGTTTGACCTCGTTACTTCTCAATTGACTCCGGATGAGGCGGCCGCTGGTGATGGTGAGGCGGCCACCGAGCGGCATAGATTGCTAAGCGGCCTCCCACTGTTGGACATCAATTCTGACGTTCAGGCTCTGGCTGCCTTGTTGCTCGCTTCCCACATGATGCCACAAAAGGCTGCCGCCGATGCGTTGCATGTTGCAACCGCAGCGCTTGGCGGTGTAAAGTACCTGTTAACCTTGAACTGCAAGCATATTGCGAATGCTCATGAGTTTCCTCGCGTTTACGAATTGCTGGAACGTGAGGGTTTAGGTGGAATGCTGGTTTGCACGCCAGCAGAATTCCTTGGGGGCAACCGAATGGCAACCACAGAACGGATACTCGATGAACTGCACGAAATCCGCGAGCAATTGCTAGCGGAATCTGGTGGTACATTGGAGGGGCTAGTCGCTCGCCTGCAAAAGGAACAGCAAGTGTCAGGTCGCACTATACGGGAAACAAGACGAACAAAGCGTTCAACCGGAGTTGCGGTCGGTGCTGGCTTTGAAGTGGATGCGTCACTCCCGCAACCCGGTTAACTCTATCGTTAGCATTTGATCGATTCAGCGCGTCGATGAATAGCATCGTTTGCAGCGCTGGTTCATCGTGGTTGCTGCGTTTAGTTGTTGGACGTCTTGCTCGGCTGAATTGAATCGCAGTGGTGACCACAGATTACACAGATGAGCACGGATGAATCGCAGGACGCAAGTGGTGATCGCACGATGCAGGCTTGAGCGTCAAAACTCGCAACCTGTCTTCTGCAACCATCACATCACGGGCCGGAACATTGATGGAATGACCGCACTGTTTTAACGACGCTGAGGACTTCTGAACCAGGGCTGATTCTGCTGACTCAATGCCCTTGCCATGGGGCGACTTGTCTCGTAACCTGACAACCATATGAACGTTGAACTCGGATGACGTTGCGCGCAACAGGTGTCTGACAAAGGCGGTTCGGATTGCGCGTTACAGAATCGCGACGAAACGCAAATGCTAACGACAAAATGCACCCGAGCTGCGGTGGTGCGTTGTTTACACTTTCCCAAGTCACTCGCCGCAGCCGGGTGATGGCTGCCGTTATTTGGGAAAAGCATGAAGAGGCTGACTCATAAAAAGCTGTTCCTCATGTTTGCCGTAGCGATATTACTTCTCGCGTGCACACCATTCGGGCTGATAATAGGCTGCGCCTTGATTGTCAACCTGACACCTTCCGACGAGGCGTTTCTTTCACGCTCATCCTATGGGCACCTTGGCCCGGAATGGCACCAAGACCAACACGCCGCAAGAGTGCCTGACGATCCTCGCTTTGTTGGACTCGTGACGCAACGAGCTGCGAGTAGTGAGCCCATGCTGGTCGGGAGATACGTCGATGATGACCTCAGCGACTCGGAGATTCTTGATTATCTACTGACAAATTGCGTGATTGACGCCAACATGCATATCGAGGCAGAGATCTACCTTGCTGGCGAGACCCGCGTTGGCGATGAACACCAGTTTCTTCTGGTTGCAAAAACCGTATATTATTCCAGCAAGCGATTCGCTCGCACTTATGATTTCGCTGTTTCTATTGCCAGCAATGGCGACATTCATGTTTTCCCGGCTGCGCTGTATGGCAACCCTTTGCCGTCAGTGCACGGCCAAATATCAAAATGATGCAGCGGAGTTGTGGGCCGCGCGTAAACTGAAATCCACGTCAACGGCCACAACCCGCTGATCATCATCGTTAGCTGGCAAGAGAAGTAACTCATTACAAGATACGGGGAGTCGATGTACGTCGAGCACGCAACCAGATTGCCCTGCGGATTCGGTTTCGCTGCGTTAGTGGCGTTTGCTGCCGCATTGTTTCTTCCTGCTATTCATGAACGTGCGCACTTTGATTCCCACCTTGGCGAAATCGAAGAACACACGATCCGTGGGTACGCCTGCGCATCTGGGCTGTGCTTCTCCGCCGGGTTCATTGCCTCCCACTTCTTCTATTTGTTCGCCAACATCACGTTCGTCATTCTAACGCTCCTGCTCATTGGCCAAAGCAATGGGCTCGTTCTTGTCAGATCGTTGCTCATGCTGGCAGCGACCGTAGCTCCCATCCACCTGATCGCATTTCAGCATCAACGCGCCGAAATCGGCGTTTACTTCTGGCTATTCGCTTTTGTGTTGTCATCCATCGGGCATTGGTTGCGACTTTTATCAAAAACAAGTAGCTTCGCGACGGCCGAGCCCCCGAGCTCACCAATCCCGGCTGGCTAAATTTGGTGGTTAGCTGGCAAGCAGTTCCCCCAGGTGATTGATATGACCACGAAACCTTCGGAGCGACTTCGGCACTTCCCGATGTGCATGTTGTGGTCGGCTCCTTTGCTCTTCGCTTCCGCCCTCGTTGCATCAGCGCGACACCGCCACGATTGGGAAGCGACGCCGATACAGTTAGCATTTGCAATCATCATTCTTGCAATCGCATACGCGACCGTTTCGTTTCACAGATCACCAACAGAAAATCGTCTCGACCGTTTGGGCCAAGCTGCATTTATTGTCTTAATTTCGTTGTCTGCCATTGTATTGGCGACAAGGTTGCTATTCCCAATTCCATCAACAGACGATAACGATGAAGCTCGCATCAACTACCTTATGGATGACCTGCTCCTTTGGCCGTTTGTTACATTCTCATTGGTTGCATTTGGACTCGCGGCAGCGTCATCAAGTTGGCGGCACTCGCTGTACATTACGTTTTCCGGGATCCTGATGCTGATGCTGGCAATGTCAATGCACGACACGTTAAAGCACTGGCTGCGTTCGCTCAACGGTATGCTCACCTGACCGGCAGACAAGGCCAGCGAACAAAAGAATGCAGCCGAGTTGCCGAACTGCTGCTCACACATGGAGAATCTGCCGCGGCAACCGGCTGATTTTCGTTGTTCTGCGTTTTCAACTCAGGGGAGTTTTTGGGATGGTTCGCTTTCTGGCATCGCTAGGACTCCTGTTCTCTCTCGTGTCTTCGGTGTCGGCACAGTCTCAGCGACCACCATCCGTGGCCGTGCTTCGTGATGTCGAGCCATCCGTCGACGGAGCTGGCGTCTATCACGACGATATGCTTCTGATGGACTCAGAAGCCAACGTCATCAACACCATTTCAGGCCTTGGAGTAAGTGAGTCATTGTCGCAACAAAACACGTTGCAGTTTGATGTGGTGCAGCAGCACATTATTCTCGCGGAGAATCTGCGTGGTCGGATATCAATGTTTGACTACAACGGAAGTTGTCAACTGACAATTCCGATGGAGAACATCCACGGCATTGCCCTGAATGGCGACGCTGCGATGATCGGATGCCTCGTCGGCAAGCATCTCAATGAACTGCAAACGGTGTACTGTGAGACGACGACGGGCACGGAGATTCGTCGCCTGAACTGGGGTGGGGTTGCTCTCGTCAATGATGTCGTTGGCTCCAAATTCTGGGCGGTCGGTAAGCAGATAATTGCATTTAACGCCGACGGTGAAATCGCTATTCGACGTCCGCTAACGCGGCTGCCCGCTGAACCTGACCACCCTACGGTCATCAACTCAAGGAACTGGTGTGGTACTGGAGTCGCGGTTGAACCGAATAGTAAAGATTGGTGGCGCAGAATTTGGGTAATCGAACGAGAAAACTCCGTTGTAAAGGGAAGTCTGAATCGAATCTTCGCGGTTGATCCGGACGGACAGACACGGATCCTCGTGGAGCTGAAGGATATAGATCCAGGATCCATCGCTTGTGCAAAATACAATGGCGACATTACACGAATTTTGGTTGTTGACCGTTCGACAGGAGACCTTGTCTCATTCAACCATGACGGCGAATTGACGGGCAAAGTCGCCCTGGAGACGCAATTAGTTCGGTTCGAAGAGCATTCGGGTCTTTGGGTGGCTGGCCGGAAGTCCATAAAGCGTCTTGATCCAACCGACCTTTCTGTTGTTGCTGAACACAAGTTTGAGCAGGAAAGTGATATCGTCGGTCTCGCAGTCCGGTAGAGTTGCGGAACTAAGCAATGCACGCCGAGCATACGATCGGGCGTTATTTACATGGCCAATTCACTCGCGCGTGCCGGGCGATGGCCGTCGTTATTTGGCATTCATGATTGAGTCCGCTGAACAATTTCGATCGCTTCGCGAGAGCGCGGACTCCGACGAGTACAGTCGCGCAGCACATGAAGAAGCGCCGCTTGAAGTGTGGCTCGACATCATTGAACGTATGCCTGATATGCGATTCTGGGTAGCGCAGAACAAGACTGTACCTATTCCAATACTTGAACACCTCGCGAATGACATTGATCCGCGCGTCCGCGACATGGTTGCGCGGAAACGGAAACTCCCTGAGAAACTACAAACGCAACTTGCAACAGATCCAGATCCGACTGTGCGTTGTGCCCTGGCATCCAACGCGAAACTCGCTCCCCGTGCACTGGCGATACTTTCTAATGACCATGATGAAATGGTGGCTGCTGTGCTCAAGCGGAGAACGGAATACGCCAAATAACAAACCGTTGCACACGGAGCCGCGGGTCGCGCGGATTCTGAAATCAATTTCGTTCGGCGCGGCCCGGTGAACGGTGCTGTTGCTCCCGGATGAAGCCTTCCGGAAGAATCAGTTCATGAACATTGGCCTGATCGATCTTTTCGCAGGACGGCCTGCGACCGCGACGCTCAGAAGCTTGCTGATCTCCATGCGAACAATGCGGCTTTGGCTTGCCGGATTTCTGGTCTTCTTCTCGCTGCTGTCGTTTCTCTTCGGCTTTCACAGAATGCGACTCATCCAGTCGCTGCGTGGGCTCCTTCTGTTCTGTCAGGAACAAGATTTGGGGTTCAATGCGAGCCGACGGAGCGGCTCGACTAGTGCGTTTGTGAGTGAATCAAATCAGCAGGGTGTAAGTCCCTGTCAGGAGGTTAGGGTTTGAAACTGTAGCTGACCGAAACTGCGTCGTCGCGAGGCGGGGTGGAGAGCATCGGGAGGCGAACGGGCGGTCCGAAACGAAAGTGAACTCGATTCGGCCTGTTGTCGCGGCGAGCCTGCTAGATAAAGGCGAAGCCGAAGTGCCATACAGAATCTCGCGAGGGATCGATCTTTGCCGGAAGGCAGTGATCCGTGGTTGAACCGAGACATGAAACACAAACTCATGATGTCTCGGGCGGCAGGGGGTGGTTGGAGTCGGAACGTCCGGAAGGTTTGATTCATAAAGCAAAGAGACCTGAGCAGGCAGGGCAACGCGAGTTGGCAGCTCAGGAGTCAGAGCGTTCATAGTAGCGTTGAATCGGGGTAATTCCCGTGGAGCGAAGGGACGCAGGAAGGTGGATGACCAGAGTTTCAGTTGACGACTCTCCTTTGGCCAATGTCCGGTAGCC
>JBPOIW010000267.1:0-18063 GCA_052034165.1 Planctomycetota bacterium
GTATGTGGACGAGGACGCTGGTACCTACGAATTTGAGGTCTATATCTCAGGCACTTTTTCGGGGACGGTTTCCTTCGATTTTGCTACTCGTGACGGGAGTGCCATCGCGGGCGTTGACTATCAATCAGCTAGCGGCACAGCCGTTTTTGAGCTCGGCGGGCCGACATCCCTGATTTTCTCCGTGCCTATTATTGATGACACCATTGTTCAAGGTGAGCATGACTTTTTCATAGACGTGTCGAATGCTCGGTATCCGTCAACGGATACGTTCACCTTTATTAACACTTCAGCAAGGGTGATCATTCGTGATAATGACCTGACACAGCCCGATGAGGTGGTTGTGAATGGCTTCATTTGGACAGACGATATCATGCTTCCCGGGCAAACCGAGTTGCGAACCGGCATGTTCGCAGATCCGCACTCGATTGCGGTGTTGGGAAATGATCCGGTCAGCGGTTTAACAATTACTGCGGTCACTCAGGGACAAAAGGGCACCGTTTCTATAGATGGCAATGCTGTTGTCTACGACTACACCGGTGAGTGGGGTGAGCTTGGGCCGGTTACCGATTCGTTCACGTATACCGTGGTCGATGCTGGCGGCAATACCGCAACTGAAACCGTGACGGTTACAGTACAAGCGAATCAGACACCGACTCAACGGCAACAAACAGTTGTCGTGACCGGTGATACTCACGGAGTAGAACCTGGCTATTGGGACACTGGTCCGGTCACTGGCCCATACGGAGGTGACGAAATTCGCATTAGATTTGCGCGCGGTGGAGAAGTGCAGTTTGACGATGATGGGAACGCGTCGGTAGATATCAGCGTAGCTCCAGATACGAGCGTGGAGCACTTGGTTCGCTTCGAGGTTACGTGGGGGTCAGTCGACCGCGCAGACTTCGAAGTGAAATCGTTCGGGGAACTGCAACCGGGCCTGAACGGAGATACTTCAGAGATTCTCCTAGATTATTTCGAAGGCGCAAACAACGGTGGCATTGGCGGGATAGTCATCCCCGTCGGTCAACAGTACGTTGAAATCGTATTGATGCCAATCAAAGATAGCGGAGTCGACAATGGCACGTTCGCTCTGAAATTGCTTGATGGAGACACCTATGATCTCACCTTGAATACTAGGTTCCCGGTCTATAATACCGATGGTCACGTGTTCAAAGAGAATCTGCGTGAATACGAGCAGCAAGTGTACACGGTTTATGAAGGGGTCACCCTGTATGCCAAGGGGCCGGATACGGAAGCCGGCCTAGAGGATGCGGAATTTGCATTTTACAACGACGTGCTGCAGGGTCGTGTCCCCAACTGCACCTGCATGGCCGCCATGGCGGCAGTGGCAAAGTATAACCCTGCGTTTATCTACAACCGAATCACCCGTGTTGGAACCGATTCGTGGGAAGTTACGTTAGATACCCCCGTGGGCTCGCGGACATATACGATATCAACGCCGCTTGACCGAGGGAGTGATATGATGAAGCCAGGGGACATTTCAAGTAATGGGGCCGTCGAGATCTGGGCATTACTAATTGAGCACGCCGTCGCACTGGCATCCAATCAGTATGGAGCGACGGATGCGATTGGAGTTTGGCATATGCTGGTGGGCCAAGACAGTTCAACGACACAGGGAGACGTTCCTCGGCTGGCCGTCGGCCAGACATGGGACGACGTATTCGATACTTTTGTCGCTGATGTGCTGGAGCCCACTGTGACCTCGGGGGCTTCGATTGTGCTTGCGTCATGGTTGAAGAATACGGGGCCTTACGCCAATGGAAATTATTCGGGAGTGGTTATTGCTAGCCATGCGTATACTGTGCACAGCTGGAATGCGGAAGAGCGGACACTAAAACTTTGGAACCCGCATGGGACGTTCGTTACTGTGGGTCCAGCCGACTTGGAAGCGTTCCAGTTCTTCTACACTTTAGATGAGTAGTAGTTGCGCCTTGACGCGCATTGATGCTTACGAGAAGGCGTTGCTATGTCCCTTTCTTCGATCTTTAAAGTGACGTTGATCTACAAGCTGATTGCCGTTGCGTTATCACTCCCGCTGCTGATTCTGTGGGGGTGCGGAGGTCGTTGTGCGGACGAGAAGAGTTCGGCGACTGACGTCGTTGTTCCACGGGTGGATGATATCGTTCTTAGCTCGCAGGCGATTCAGAGCATTGACCTCGGGCCTCATCCAGAGGGAAAAAACTCTCTGGATTGGAGGCGTGACCGCATTCAATTCGACAACACCCTGATCCGTGTCCCGTTTGGGGAACATTATTTTGCATACAAGCATAATGGACGTGGATACGAAGAATTCGGGGCGACTATACAGGTCGGTGTCGCCTTACGACCTGCCCCGCCAAAACGACTTGGGCTCGTTCTTGATGGCAGGCTCACAGCTTTCTACCGCCATCCAGCTGAAAAGCAAATTGCTGGCGGTTTGCCAATTGGATTCGAGCTTGGGTTATTCGGTTCCACATTTCAGGCAGTCGAATCACTTAAACTCGCGCGTAGCATGAATATAGACCTTCCCACGTCGCTGAACTTTTTTTCCCTGCCGATCGACATGGCTACCTCCAGTGGCCTAAGAGATTTCTTCAAAGTGCCTTACGATAACTTGATCTCGGCTTCTTCGTTTTACGCCGATTTGAAAGGCAGAGATTGGATGGTTCGCTGCGAGAAAACCGAGGCGGGAATTGAGGTAAGTCAGTGTCAAATCTCTGTTGACTACAAGACTCAAAAGTTCGTGCCACGGTCACCCATCGAAGTCTTCCAGCGTGGTGTCGGCGATACCCACACGATATCAGACCTCAAATTCGCGATCGCCGAGATCGTGACGCGACCTGATCAGGTTCGCCCCACAGGATGGGTGAATATCGCTGACCCGCAACTGATTGTGCCACCGGAAGAACAGAGCCCAACAAACAGCGAGACGGCAGAGCCTCTGCCTCGCAACGCTGTGAAACCCGTAGATACAAGCGACACCGTCAATCATCCCCCAAAAACAAAGATGAACCAGTAAAACCTACTAAATCTAACGACTGGGGGGCGCACTGGCGTAACTGTAAACAAGAACCAGTTGGCCTTCGGCGGCTGAACGAAAAGAAAATTAGATGTCTTCATGTCGCCGATCTATCGTAGGATGTTCCTCGCAGTACTGGTTTTGGAGAATCCTGTGAATGGGGATGAAGAACGTGAGCTTCGCCAACCGTTTCAGCCGGCAAGCATCCGTGTCCCGGCAGCCTACGAAAACACCGGTGGTCTTCCGCTGGATGTTCCTCATCTATGGCCCATTCGCGAGTTTCTTGGGGAGAGGGAATCTGGTAGCTGTCGGGTGCATGTCAGGGATTGTACTCTTCAGTTGACCTGAGTGGCGTTGGTGTTTTTTCTGAGAGTAGTCTGGGTGGGGGCGTTTTTTGAGGAGGCGGGTGAGACGATCGTCATCGGAGAGTGTGGGGGGCGCGGAGGCAGAGGACGGTTTCGGCGCTGGCCGGATTGTTCCAGAACATTTCCGTTCCTTTGACTCGGTAGTTCAGCTCCTTCACGGCGGATTCCATCTAGGCGTTGGTTGTGGGCAGGCCTTCGCGACGGTAGCCAGCATAATCCATCCGATCGGAATTATTTTCGAGATACCCGATGGCCAGTCGCAGGCGTTCGCGAGGGGCATCAGCGGGAGCGTCACCAAAACGCTTCTGGTGGACTTTCAGGTCGTCGATAACCGATGCCACGTTGTTTTACCAGACGCGAGTCATCCAGTCGCTGTACGCCGACCATGCGGCTTCCGTTTTGCTGAAGCAAATCACTGAGACTTCGAACAGATACGTCACTGCATCGACGAAATTCAGAACCGTGTCCCTTTGAAGGCAATGGTTGAAATCTGCTGGAAAAACTGCTAGTCTCAAGAGGTGTCTCGACTTTCACTCGCATGGGCCACGGCAGGTTGATTTGTCCTTATTTATTCTTCTTCAGGGCGTGTCTTCTCCCGACAATCTTGTCGGCATTGGCCAATGCAATCGCAAGCTGCGACAGTTCTCAAAATCAGCCTTCACATGTCGGCCCTGACACTCATATGGCCATATAGTATAAATCGACTCCGCACCAAGGCTAAGTGGTATTATGAAATCGGCTTGAATTGGTGACTATGTTTCCTGTTAACTGATAGGCCATGCGTATGTATTACAGACTCACTTTCTGCTGTATATCCTTGTTGTGTTTGGCAGCGGCCTTCTCGGACGAGAAGGCGAAGGCGCCAGAATTGCCAGAATCCATACAGTCGATGCTTTACAGAGCCGAGGGGGAAATCGGCAAGGAAAAGCAGAAGTTTTTCACCGCGACCAGAAAAGTGACAACGAACCTCTCTTCGGACCTCAAAAAAGAAGTAGAAAAGGCAACGAAGGCGGGGGATCTGAAGCTGGCATTGACCATACAGAAGAAGGTAGATCAGATTAACAACGGTGAATTCCTGAAGGGGTTGCTCACGGGTGAAAGTAATCTGCTCAAACCAGCGTACCTTGACGGAAGCGGGCTGATTGGCCGTTGGACTTATGCGCACGGTACGATAGCGATAAACCCGGATTCCAGCGTTGAGCACAGTGCAGGACACAAGACAACAATTGAGTTACTTCCAAAGGAGAAACGAGCGGTTCTTCGCTGGCAAAACGGAGTTGTTGACTGGATCGAACTTGTTCCAAGTGACAGCCCTACTGCTCACGGTGGCAATACAGGTGGGACGGCCTGGGAATGGAAGCGCAGCCGCTAAACTCTTGTAGCCCCGAATAGTTAGTACGCCCGTTTTCGAGTGTAACAATGAGTGACTATCAATTTAGCCAAGACTGGTTCTCTGCAAACTCCGGGAGATGGTTGGAACTGATTTTGATGTTGGGAAAATGCACCAAGATTCTGGAGATAGGCGCATTCGAAGGTCGCAGCGCAGTATGGCTGATTGAGAATGCTTTGAAGGAAGGGGGGCACCTCTATTGCATCGACACTTGGGCGGGTAGTGCAGAGCACTCTGCCAAGGAAATTGAGGGAATTGAATCTCGTTTCCTCAACAACGTAGCTATTGCTCTCTCTAAATCCCCCAAAACACATGTAATCCCCTTAAAGGGCACTTCCCGGCGGTGCCTTGCTGAATTAATCCGCGAGCGGCATGAGGCCACGTTTGACTTTATCTATGTCGATGGATCGCACGCAGCTTGGGATACGCTAACCGATGCCTGTATGTCGTTTGGGTTACTTCGTCGAGGCGGTGTGATGGTGTTCGATGATTACCTCTGGGGCGACCCTGTGCTTTCAATGCATCGGCCGAAAATTGCTATAGACTCATTTGTGAATGTCTTTATGGAACATTTGGAAGTAGTCCATTCCGGATACCAGTTTGCAATACGAAAGCTTTAGAGGGAGATGGCTATGACTGACTTTGGGTTGCTTTCGCTGTTTGTCGTCCGGTTACTCCACGACAATAACAGTGACTGCGCCTTCGTAGTCGACACCATAATCAAGACACCTCTGCCGGAACACTGTGCTTTTCGGATCCGCTCTTAATCCTCCGGCAATCGCTTTGCGAGCCTCGTCCATGTCACCCAGCTGATAGTGTGTAATGAATAGCCATTCGTAGTACTCCACCCCGTCGTAGATTTCAACATTCCAGCTGTCCACTTCGCCACTTTCAGGACGTGGGATCGTCTGTGTGATCTTGAGCATTTGCCTCGCTTCACGATAACGTCTCTGCATCCACAAAACCTTTGCGGACCAGAAGAATGGCTCTCGCCACTTGGGAAACAATGCCATAGATCGACCGAACGCCTCTAACGCAGCATCGAGCCTCTGTGTCTTTTCCAGTTTCGTTCCCATTTCGAACCAAACTTGCCCAAGGAGGGGTCTGCTGAAATGGCTATCACCGCAAAAGTCGTTCAGCACCTTCTGGTACAGAACAATCGATTTTTCCGGGGCCTCCTCTTTCGCAAGCAGCCACCACATTCGAAATGAATTTCGATATTCCGCAGTTTCCACACAATTTCGAAGAATTCGCAGGTTTCTTAGATTGCTTGGCTCAGTGCGTCTCAAATTGAAATGTACGACCGTGATGTCGGACGCATATGAAACCCTAATCCCTAGTGGGAAATGCAGGCATTCATGTACTGGAAATTCAAATCTCAGGTTCTTTTCTCGGCGAAAGCATCTCTCCCGATGCTGCAATACCGTGGGTCTCCCTTCGGCATCGCTGGCGTACTGGTAAGGAATCATCAGCACATCCCACTCTGCCGCGCGGGAAACGTTTTCTTTGATAGCCTTTGCTGATTTTTCGTCGAGCCGGTCGTCGGCATCCAGCCAGATCACGAAGTCCATCTGACACTGTTCAATGCCAAAATTTCGTGCGGCAGAAAAATCATCACACCATGGAAAATCGAAAACCCTCGCACCATACTGGCGGGCAAGTGCTACTGTCTCGTCAGAAGATCCTGTATCAACAACGATGATCTCGTCAGCAAAGTGATGTGCATTTTCGAGCACGTGAGGTATGTGAACAGCCTCGTTTCGGACAATCAGTGTTAAGGAAATCGTTGGCATACCAATACTTCCCCGGATCTTCTGATTTTCAGAGAATGATGTTGTCAGGATATGACGTTTGAAGATGATGCTTCACGCAATGAGGATCAAGAGCCCACCCCAGGGTAACCTTAGTTATACCGGGAGTAAGACTCTCTTCTCAGATATTAACGCAAGTGCTTGGTTCATTGCCACCTATTGGTTTGTCGTGCCATGCTGTTTTCTTCAATTAGTCGAGCGTCAAGAATCCTGCGGCTGCTCGACAAGCTTAAGAGTCTCTCGGACTCAGAGATCACAAAGCTTGCCAAAGTGCTGCAATGGAATGTCCGATCTCTTGGGGCCACACGCCGAACAGAAAATGAGCTGATGGCACTCGCCATCGAGGCCTGCAGGCGTACGATGGGAATCATTCATTTCCCGGTTCAAGTGCTTGCTGCCATTCATTTGCTGAATGGCCGAATTATTGAAATGCAGACTGGCGAGGGCAAGACGGCAACCGCCGTTTTACCGACCGTTGTGCGTTCAATGCGTGGTCTGGGTTGCCATGTTGTGACCTCGAATGACTATTTGGCGAAGCGCGATGCTGAAGTTCTTCAGCCTGCGTTTGGTTTGCTTGGGTTGACAGTAGGTTGTATTCAGCCTGAAATGTCGGATGTCGATAAGCAAATGGCATACCGTTGCGATATTACTTATTCTACGGCGGTGCAGCTTGGATTTGATTATCTTCGTGATCGATTGAGGCTGGAGGCTGTCGGCGGTCTAAGTGACGACACTGACGCCCAGCTAGTCAAGGCCAACTGTTTTCAGCGAGGTCACTATTTTGCATTGGTGGACGAAGCCGACAGCGTCCTGATTGACGATGCAAATACGCCACTTGTGATTTCCGGTAGATCTGATCTCTTGCCAGGAGAACGAGAGCGTTTGGCCTGGGCGAGGGAAACTGCCGAACGACTGGTCTTAACGCAAGATTTCCAGTTGCGGCCGAATAGTAAAGAAATATGGTTAACAGAGAAGGGTTGTCGGACAGTTTGTTTGAGTCGAAAGCCGCCAGAGTTACACACATCAAGTACTGAAGATGTATTTCGATATATTGAAAAATCACTTTCAGCGATTCATTTGTTTCACCGCGACACTCATTATCTGGTGCATGACAATTGTGTCACAATCGTTGATGAAGGCACAGGACGCAGTTTACCGGGGCGACAATGGCAAGACGGTTTGCATCAGGCCATAGAGGCCAAAGAAGGCCTATCGCCATCCGCTCCAGGGTCTGTCACTGCGCGAGTCACGGTGCAGACTTTTTTTCGGCGGTACCAGCAAATTGCTGGAATGACCGGAACCGCAGCGAGCGCCCAGTCAGAGTTCCGAAAGGTCTATAAACTTCGGCTGAAACGGATCCCCACGAATCGCCCGTGCCTGCGTCATGGCGAACCACATCGCGTCTATGCCACTCTTCGCCAGAAATGGCTGGCTGTAATGGAGGAAGCGGCACGTATTGCATCGATAGGACGGGCGGTTTTGATTGGGACTTGTTCAGTAAATGCATCGGAAGATTTGTCGTTGATGCTGTCTATAGCCGGGGTCCCTCATGTCCTACTAAACGCAAAACGTCGAGTTGATGAGGCCTTAATTGTGAGTGCTGCGGGAAGATCCGGAACAATTACCATCGCAACCAATATGGCGGGAAGAGGAACTGATATACCTTTGAGCGATGATTGTCGTCAAGCAGGAGGATTACATGTAATTGCAACTGAGATGCATTCGTCTAAACGAATCGACCGTCAATTGGTCGGACGGGCAGCACGGCAGGGGGATCCAGGTAGTTATCGGTTCATGCTTTCACTGGAGGATGAGTTACTGCGAGTGCTCCCATCGAATACAGTGCCTTCATGGCTCTTAAGGTACCCGCCGGATCCGCGAACCGGTGTCGTGGCTGAGCATGCTCTCAGACTTTTTCAGTCAGTGCAGCGCAGGCTTGAGGCTGCAAACGCTCGCGGACGCAGAAATGCATTTAAGTATGAGCAGAACAGGATCAAAGCGTGTCGCAAAATGGGCATAGAGCCAACTCTGGAAATGATTGATGAATAACGCGACTTCTTACAGCCACTTTCGTTGAACAAACTCCCACGCGTCTCCAACCAGTGAGTAAAGAATTGAGCATTCCCCGCACGTGATCCGAGCATTGACCTCGGCTCCAATTCGGCGTTCGTTTTCCATTTTCTCGTCGACTGAACAGTAGGCTCGGACATAGGCGCCGCTGGTTTCTGAGACGTTTGTTCGCGTTGCAATCTTTCTTAGGCTGCCGGTCCAGGTCTTTCGAACATCGTTTGCAAGAACATAGGTCAAAGAGGCCGAATGATCGCTCGAACGCAGCAGTTCGTGCATCACGTGCCCCATGCGATAGTCCGGCACTTCCAGTTCCAATCTCCATGGACCCTGAGGATTCATCACCTCCAGCAGCAGATCGCCACGATTGACTGGTCTTCGAGTCAGTTTTTGAATCAAATCAAAGGAGACAACAACTCCGTCTTGAGGGGCACGAATTGTCAGTTCGGCGATTCGCTTCTGTAAGAGTGCCAACTGCGATACGGCTCCATCCAATTCCAGTTGTTCCCGCACGAACTCCCCTTCGGCAATGATGGCGTCTTTTCTCGTCCCCATCGAGTTTGCCTCCTGAAGTCGCGTCCTGAGAGACGCTACCAACTTCTTTTTCTCACGAATCCTGTTCTCTAGCACGACAGTCTCTGACTGCAGTTCGTCACTCACCAAATTGATCAGAACGTCACCCTTTCGAACAACATCACCGTCTCGAACCTGGATGCTCACAACGTCGCTATCCCACGGAGCGAAGACACTCGATCGTACCGAAGGCATCAGATGTCCATCGGCGCGAAAACGATAGGGGATTTGAACAATCGCCATGATTGTGATGACTGAGGCCAAGAAAGCGGACAGGAAGATCGCCCAAGCCAGTCGCCGTCCTCGAAGCCAAGCCAAAACAAGTCCCGCTTGCCGAAAGAAGGGCTGAAACAGGATGGATTCATGAACTTGTGCTGCATTCAATGCAGCGGCAACGTGATCTGACAGACCTGGCAGAACCTGACGAGAACCTGCGGAAGTCTGGCTTTGCCGAAACTGCTCTATCACGAGGCAGCCGATGTTTCTTCGTTCTGGAGCCTTTAGATCCGGCGAATCATCCAGCGTCGAAGCAATCGGATCAAACAGCGGAATCACTTGGACCATGACTGCATTCGACACGGTAACATACTCTGCGAGGGCTCGTTCTAACGATTCGGATATCTCCTGAACCCCGCCTTCATAAATCAGTGCTTCACCAGTGCGTTCCACCAGCCTTGCCATCGCGAGCATCTTTTGGCACACCGGTGATTTTCGCTGAACTGACTCCAGCCCGCTAATGGCTCTTACCCGCATCAACTTGCGATGTCCTGACAGAAGAGCGACTCTATCAACCCCAAGCATTTGTCTCAGCTCATTAACAGATGTCCATGCAACATGATCGACACTGAGTTCGCGATGTAGTCCCAAAAGGAATCTGTCAAGAGAGCGGGAATCGGGCGAGAAAGAGTCCGGCATTTCGGCGGCGGTAGGCGTCATCCTTTGGCTACATCTTTCTCGTAATCGACAGGTGTTGGGGTTGCGGGCAGTTGATTCATTAGGGATGAACGGAGAAGATGCTATTTTGTCGTTTCAAAGAACCCACGACAAGGCTCTGATGTTACGGTTCAGGGCATTGGCAAGCTTAAATTGTGTTGGCATAAAAGAGAACTGCGAGAGATTCATGGCCTGGCGTTCAGTTTTTCTCTTCCTCGGAGCAGCCATTCTTCTGTCCAGTGAAGTGCTGCCGGGGCTCGAGTCAGAAAAGGTCAGGGAATATGTGACAGTCCCGGATTGCCGCGTTCAATTTCAATCCCGGCAAGTCTTGTCGGCAGATCAGTCTGGTATCCTGCAGAGTCGACTTTCGGAAGGCCAGAGGGTCAAGAAAGGGGACGTCTGCGCACAACTTCGCGACGGTATCGCAAAAGCTCGACACGCAATTATCGCTGCCCGAGCTACGTCGACGGGACGCGTTGAGAGAGCAAAGCATGCTGCCGTCGCCGCTCAGGTCGAATTGGATTTGGTGATTCGGGCGAACAGTGACGTAGCAAATACATTCCCGGAGGCAGAAGTTCAGCGGAGGAGAATCGCCTTGCGTCTTGCCGAACTCGAGACAATTGTGGAAGAAGAGGAACTTGCGGCAATCCGACTTCAGGAGTTGGAAGAACGTGAGCGGTTAAATGGAATGCAGATCAGAGCAGAGATCGATGGCGTTGTTGTACGTGCCCTCAAGAGTCCGGGTGAGAGTATTCAACAGGGAGAAGCAATTGTTGAGATTGTTGATCCGACTCAAGTGCAAGTGGAGGGGTACCTGCCAGAGTCTGCCCTGAATTTGCTGGAAGAGGGGGATGTGGTCAGTGTTGTCGTTCCCGTTGAGCAAGCTGATTCAAATGAAGGTAAAGAACAAGTCCTGTCCGGGAAACTGGCATTTATCGATGTCTCAATACAACCGGTATCAAGAAGTGTTCGCTGTCTGACACAAGTTGACAACACGCGTCGAGTATTACGAGAAGGAATGTCGGTAGAGATTCGTGTTCGTACTCTTGATGCGAGAAAACCGATTACGTCTGCTCCGTAACAGCATTTACCAAGTCAATTCTGTGGAAGATTTCCGTGGCCGCGATTCGTACTGCAGAAGATCGCCCCATACCGTTCCGGAAACGAGAAGATCTTGTTGTCGAATCGATCGCTACGGGTGGATCGAATACGACAGTAGTCAAGGATCCTTGTCTGCTGAAATATACGCGTCTGTTCCCTGAACAGGCAACAATTCTCAGCCTCCTCGATGGCGTCACGAATCTTCGCCAGATCCGGCTTGAAGTCGAAAAAAGGCATATGTCAAGCTATGTTACGATCCGCGACATTCAGGCAGTGATCCTGGATCTGTTCCAAAAGCGATTGCTCATTTCCGAAAGGCCAGGTCAGGGCGCTTTGTTGTTGCAACAGGGACGTCGGGAAAAGTGGGTATCGTTTCTGAAAGCCTTCACCAATCCATTATATGTGCAGTTCCCTGGTTGGGATCCCACGCTACTACTGCAAATCCTGCTGCCCGTAACACGATGGCTTTACTGGAAATACACGGTCTTCGTGATGACTTTATTCATCGCGTTCGCATGGTTGTTCGCGTTGATGCGATATAACTCCGTTCAAGCTCGCCTTCCTGAGTTCGAGCAATTCTTTGGACTCCAGAACCTTCCCTGGCTCTGGCTCTCCATCGCTTGCTGTAAGTGTGTGCATGAATTGGGTCATGGATTGAGTTGTGTCTACTTCGGAGCACGCTGTCATTCCATGGGTGTGATGCTCATGTTGTTCAGCCCAACACTGTACTGCGACGTTTCCGACTCTTGGATGCTGCGCAGTAAATGGAAGCGGATCGCCATTGCCGCAGGCGGGATCTACTTCGAGTCAATTCTTTCTTCGATGTCTATTTTCGTCTGGTGGAACACTCGACCAGGTCTGCTCAACTACCTTGCTCTCAACATGTTTTTTGTGTCTGCTGTTACAACGGTAGTGTTTAATGCGAATCCCTTCCTGCAACGCTTCGATGGATACTTCATGTTCTCAGATTGGGTCGAGATACCGAATCTGCGAGAACGTGCCGATGCACGGCTACAAATGGTGTTAAACCAGTTGTTGCTGGGAAAAAAGGATCAGGGAGTCGTTCGGCCAGGAGAATCTGGCCCACTACTCATCGCATATGCCTTGGCTGCACGCTGTTACGGTATGTTTATTTTTTGGTCCATTGCGATGGTTATGTATCGTTGGCTGGCTCCTTACCATCTCGCCAATGTTTGGTTGCTGGTCACGTTACTGTTTACGGGCTGGGCTGGAGGGAAACGAATTAAGGTGTGGG
Organism: Planctomycetota bacterium; assembly: GCA_052034165.1. Lineage (GTDB taxonomy): Bacteria > Planctomycetota > Planctomycetia > Planctomycetales > Planctomycetaceae > SXXK01. The sequence goes on from JBPOIW010000267.1 coordinate 12,512, forward strand.
TTGAAAAACTTGGCCCGGCCTTTCGGGGAGAGACATCTCGTTGGCGGCTTATGACGATGTTCATATTAGCTGCTGTTTCCATCTTATTCTTCTGTCTCGTCCCGATTCCGTGGTCAGTCTCCGTTCCTGCATATGTGGAGCCTGCTTCAGTCGTTCAGTTGTTCGCTCCGGACGACGGCATTCTCCGTCAAATGCCGCTTCAAGAGGGGCAACAGGTCATAACTGGTCAGACACTTGCGACGATTCTGGATCCCGCTTTAGAAAAAGAGGCGCTTCGGCTCACTGTTGAAAGGGATGCGGCACAGGCTCGAATCGTTGAGGCATCCGCGTTGCAGAATCCTGACGACAGAATGATCGCAGCCGAACAAGCAGCGGCGGCAGAAAAGAAACTCGTGGAGGTGCAAAATCGCATAGAGCGTTTGACGGTGCGGGCTCCCATTTCCGGCATCGTCGTCTTCGTGCCGGATACCCCAGGTTCTGATCCCGAAAAAACCATGCAGCTCCCCATTTGGAGTGGTACTCCACTGCAATCTGAAAACGACGGACTGATGATTCGTAAACAAACTCCCATTTGTGCTATCGCACCGGATGAAAGTTTTGCAGCTGTAATCTTGATTGACCAATCGGACAGGCAATTCATCGAACTTGGTACAGATGTCGATTTGAGGCTCGACCACCTGCCATGGCAAGTGATTCGAGGAAAGGTGGAGACTATCTCTGACGAGCCTGTAACGACCACTCCGAAAGTGCTCTCAACCCGCTTTGGAGGTGTGTTACCCACCGAGCCTGGCCCAGACGGGGACGCAGCGCTGTTCGTCGCTTACCCCGCCGCTGTTGGGATTCAAAAGTCCACGAGAATTCCGGTCGTGGCGGATATGCGTGGTCGAGTGATTGTGCCGGTGAAAGGAATGTCACTCAGCAATTGGGGTTGGTACTTCTTCAGAAAAACCTTCCTGTTCGACCTGTAGCAGATCTAGCACTTCGTCTGGTTGTTGCAGTTGCACGCCACCTACCACCTCCAGGGCGACTTTTTTTGTTTCCTTGGCCATACAGATACTGTGATGTGACTGAAACGATGTCTGGATCGTCGATCCCGTACGTGTTCTACTCGCAATAGCAGCATGTACCGAGGCAAGGATGCCACGACATATCTTAAACACTTATTGGCACCTGCCGTGCGCGATGCTGATTTGCTCTGTGATGGGATGCAGAACAGCAAAAACTGCTGCATACGATGCCCCCTTATCAACACACGAAGCCAATACCAAATCATACTTTCCTGAATTGCAGGATGTCGAAACAAAGGAAACATCACCTTCGGCTGTCTCAGCAGCTAGCTATCGAGAATCGACCGACTCATCGGTCGTTGAAGAGAAGCCCCTTACGCTTGAACAGACATTACACCTCGCGATGTCTCAGAGTGAGATCATTCGAACTGGAACGGTCCGAGTGGGCGGACGATCCACTCTATTGGTAAATCCGCAAGCCATCGCGACAGCCTATGATCAGCAAATCCGACAATCCGGCGTACTCTTTGGTGATCGAAGCGTTGCCGCTGCTCGCACGGACTTCGATCCTCAGCTTAACTTTGATGGCGTCTGGGGAGAAGATGAGAAAGTCCAGAATAGCTTACTCACCTCTGGAGGTATTCCACCGGGAGGCATTCGGACCGAAGAAACCAGTAATGTTAACCTCGGAGTGCGAAAGCGATTGATGACCGGTGGGGAAGTCAACGTGAATCAGTCGGTGCAGTATCTTCAGGACAACGTCCCAGGGCGCCTGTTTCAGTCAGCCTACACCGGTGCGGCAAAAGCTGAGTTTCGTCAACCAATCCTCGCCGGGGCAGGTTATGAGTACAACTCGATTGCCGGGCCGTTATCCGGCAGCCTCAAGGGAATAAACGGTGTTCAGCAAGGTATCGTTATCGCTCGCATCAATGAGCACATCTCTGCTCTGGAGTTTCAGCGGCAACTTCAGGACCTTCTCCACGAAGTAGAAGTCGCCTATTGGCGATTTGTCTATCAACATGAAGCCGTCCATTATCTGGAGTTGGCGCTGGCCGAGGCGGAGGCTGGAGTTGTTTCCGCAGAACGGCGGGCTCGAATTGGCGAGAAAGAAGGATCTGCTATCGATGTCTCCGAAGCAAGAATTCTTGTGTTTGACCTGAAATCACAGCGTTCGCAAACTCTGTTAGAGTTGTCAGAGCAGGAATCGATTCTGCGACGGTTACTTAATCTGCCGCCGACAGACCGCACACGTTTAGTCCCTGCCGATAGCTTTTCTGAGGCAGAATTTACTGTTGACAAAGATACGGGAATCGAATCTGCACTAACTGCTCGGATCGAACTCCTGGCCCAAAAACAGCAGATACGGAGTTTGAAGTTGCAATTAAGTGCAGCGAGAAAAGTGAATTCAGCCCGCCTTGATTTTATCTCTTCGTATTCCGCAAATGCATTTGGTGATGATCTTCTGGGTCCCCAGAATCCGCCTGGCTCTCAAGGTTTTGGCAGCGCGCTTGGTTCGCAGTTTCGAGGCGATCAGACGGGATGGACACTTGGCTTTGAGTTTGAGCGTCCACTTGGTCTCCGATTGGGGAAACTACAAGTAACGAATCTGGAGTTGCGCGTGGCTAAAGCAAATGCGATTCTTAACGCCCAGGAGTCAGAAATTCGGCATGAAGTATATGGAATGCTCCGCCAGCTAAACGAAGCAAGAGAACAGATGCTGAATGCCAAACAACGAGGCGTTGAAGTGACCCGGAGACTCGAGGCATTAGTATCGCGTCAAAAAGCCGATCCCGCGAATACGTCGACACATGAAGTCATACAGGCTCATCGCGCCGCCTTTGATGCTGCGACTCAAATCAAGCGATATCTAATGGAATACCATTCCGCCCTCGCGGACTGGCATCGGGTCTGTGGGACAACGTTGGCTGCAAACTCCACAGTTATTTCGGATGGAAATGTCGTTGTGCAGCTCTCCGAGCGAATGCCGAACAACTGAACCTCACGACAAAGGGCTGATTCTGCCACGAAATTCGATTGCGATTTGCATGCGGTGCCTGACTCCGGTGAGACCGACCGACGCGAGTTAGCCCTCAGCCGTTGACTGCTCCGGTCACATCGACCTCGGCAGCGAAATGCGTTTCGTCCGAGATGGTCCGGCAGGCCCGAGATCACGGTGCTGGAGTGGGGTCGGGGACACCGATTGTCTGCGTGACCGCCGATGCCAGCGAATCCGATAAGCGAGGACTTTCAGCTTAATTCAGCCCCAAAATGCGTCAGTTCATAGTGAAAGGATCGCTTATCCCTTTCAGATAGCGGCCTCCGAGGGCTTGTGTTGCCTTTGAACTCACGAGTTTGAAGCAACGCGTGCATTCTTCCTGTCAGGTCCAGAATACATCTTGGCTCCGTGTTTGATTCTTCTGCATTGCAGGTGAGTGAGACTCGGAGCTTTTTTCTTGCCTTCGCAGTGTGCGAGGGCGGTTGTGACATACCACGACCGCCCTTCACGGGTGGTCTCTGCGCGGAGGGAACATCATGAATCGATCGATGCTGAATCTGTCGCCAGCGGAACTGATTGCCATGGCAACAGGCCAACGTGGCGCTGAGGCGTATGCGGATGCTCATCGGCTGGTGGAGAAACTGGGTCTGCGGAAACTGGCGGATGCCGGTGAGGCCGAAATCCTGGAGATTTGCCGCCGCATGTCGACGGACGCGATCCAGCGGCTTATGGCCGGCGTAGAAATCGGGCTTCGAATTGCCGAGCTCAAAACGGAGTATGGACCTGACACACGGATCACCAGTCCAGCATCGGCGATTCGATTCTGCATGGAACACTTCAGCCGGTTGGCACGTGACGGCAAGCAGGAAGAATTCTGGGTTGTCACGCTCAACACAAAGAACGAGCCGATCGACCGCCATCAGATCACTGTCGGTACATTGAGAAATAGTCTTGTGCATCCTCGAGAAGTGTTCCGGCCGGCGATTCGCGATGCCGCCAATTGCCTGCTGGTGCTGCATAACCATCCGAGTGGAGATCCCAAGCCCAGTGACCAAGACATCAGCGTGACTGAGCGCCTGGAACAAACGGGCGAGATCGTCGGCATTCCGCTGATCGACCACATCATCGTGGCCGGTGAGAAAGCCATCAGCATTCAGGAATGGCGAGCAGGGAATCAGTGGTAACTTTCTGAATTCTGTTCTGCCCCGCAGTTGGGGCGGTTTCACGTTTTGTGCGACCGCTCCGAGTTCGGTGTGGTCGCTTTGTTTTTATGAAAGAACGCAAAGACATGACCCAATCCGAACTGAATCAAGCGATCGCCAAACAAACGGGCGAGCCTGTCACGGAGATCGCTCGTCGCGGCTTCACGATCCTGGCTGAATTACCGCATCACGATGACGACGAGCCGCTGCCAGGGGAAGTGGTGGCCAGAAAGGCGGATGACTAGCGGAAGTTGTCAGTAGTCAGTTTTCAGTGTTCAGAGAATCGCAGCTTCGTCGAGGTGCGATCTGTCTTTAAGAGAGGAGACACCATGTCAGTGAAGCTCAATATCGGCCTCAGTCGCAAAGTCGGCGAGGCCAGCTTTGGTTCCCGAGGTGCCAGTATCAATCTGGAAGTGGAACTCGATAACGGAGTGTTGAATGATCCCGGTCAACTGCGTGATCGGGTTCAGGACTTGTACTTGCTCGCGCGTCAAAGTGTAGATGAAGAACTCCAGCGACCGGCAGAGACTGGTCCCAGTGAGCCTTCTCACACAAATGGCAATGAGCATGGCCGAATCAGCCACACCGAAAATGGCAGCGGCCATAAGAACGGTCATGCCAACGGCCGTGTCACGAATGGCCACAGCCCAACCAACGGCAACGGGCACGGACGAATCGAGGTGGCACGGGCGACGCAGAGTCAGATCCGCGCCATCTTTGCCATCAGCAAACGCCAGGGACTCGATCCCCACACGGTGATCAACGATCGCTACCGAGTTCACAAGATGGAGGAACTCACGATCCGAGAAGCCAGTGCGTTGATTGACGATCTGAAGAGCGCTGCGGGAGTTCGGTCATGATCATCGCGACCGAACCCCGTACTCGGGACTATCTGTCGTACAGTGCCGTACGCACATTTCAAAGCTGTCCGTTGAAGTATCGCTTCCGATACGTCGACGGACTCGCGGAAGACTGTGTGTCGTCCAGCCTGATCTTTGGCAGTGCCATTCACTCAGCCGTTGAGTTCTACTTTACGCAACAGCTCAATGGTGCGGAGGTCCCTGGTCTTGACATCCTGCTGGATGTCTACCAGCAGAGCTGGCAGGACAGATCGGCAGACAACATCGAGTTCGGAAAAACTGAAACGGCGGATGTGCTGCATGATCTGGCCGATCGAATGTTGCGGAAATTTCTGGACAGTGAACTGATTCAGCCAGAAGGCCGCATCATCGGGATTGAAGAAGAATTCCGGGGTGTGCTGACTCCCGGACTGCCCGATTTGCTGGGCTATGTCGACCTGCTGCTGGAAACAAGCGACGCGGTGATTGTTCGAGATTTCAAGACATC
>JBPOIW010000134.1:0-9785 GCA_052034165.1 Planctomycetota bacterium
ATGAACTCGGAATTATCCAGCCGAGGAGGCTACCTGGGGACAGTGGCCGGTGTCAAGTGATTAAGGCGGGGGTTGGGATCTCCGCCCCCAAGTTGAAACGTAAAAATTCAGGACACGGGCTCTTCCATCTGTTGGAATAGCTGTTTGAAGCCCTACGTTCGAGCATGACGATGCTACCGGGGCACAAAACCTTGCATTCAACTGTAAGTCGCAATTTGATGGAGTATTTTGAGATGCAAACTAGACAAGCAGTCGCGCCACACGGTGAAATGGTTAGTCGCTGGAAACTGCGTCTGTTCTTTCAGGTTAGCTTATTGAGCGGCGAATTGCCTCGAGAGTTGGCGATTGTGGAGAGAATCCTTCTGTTGCATCATTTGCCCGGGGCTGGTGGTGGGCTGATCTCGAGATGTCTTGGGGCAATGCAGGGAACGGCTGTTCTTCACGAGATCAATCCTGGCAGCGTAGACCGTTTTGACCCGATACAGCAAGCGAGGCTTCTTGGTGTTTTGCCCGAACCGAGCGATTCAGAACACGAGCTTGCTTACAAACCGACATTTTCGAACGCTTTGATTCGTATTGCAGCGGCCGCCAAGGCACAAGGAAGGAATCTCATCCTCAGGGACTGGGCGCACATCGACTATATTGGCTTTCCCTTCAGGCCGGAGCCAACTTTTCGACTGCGTCTTCGTGACTCCGTGCCTAAAGAGTTTGATGCCGTGTCAGTGGCGATCGTCCGAGATCCTATCGATCAATTTCTCGCCATGCGAAGATATACAATCCTCAAAAGCCACTGGGACTCAAGGTCGGTTTGGCATGGGATGTTGAGATTCGCGGCCGACATCCAGGGCATGCCTTGCTTTCGATACGAGGATTTCTTGGCGAATCCCGATGCTGTACTCCAAGAAGTATGCCAAGTATTCGGAATAGCGTTTGACGAATCATACGTAGATCGATGGTGGCACGCAGTCGCGAACCTACCAGCTGTGGTGGACTTCAAGGATAGGGAGATTAGAGAGAGCGAGTCTCGGAAATCGGTGGATGATTTTCTACCAGAGATGTTGGAGAACGCCGACGTACTTAACACCTATCGATGTTTAGGTTATACCCTCCCCGACATTTTTCGACGCCCACGATACCAAGATCTGGAAGCGTTCCAGTCGCCAGAACAGGTGTCGCAACTTCGCGATGAAGCGGATACTGCCCTTTCCGCTCGGAAGTTTGATCAGGCGGTCACATGTTTTCGAATGCTACTTGAGAAGTTTCCAAACTGCAGAAGTTCGCTGCTAGGAATCTCGCGCTGCTTGATAAAGCTTGGGTTATTGTGTGAAGCGACGCAGCATGTCCAGAGAATACTCGCGGCTAATCCCAATGATATTGAATCGTTGCAACTAATGGTCGAATGCCTGACTCTTCAGGAGAGACGTTTCGAGACTTTGCCTTACCTGCGGCGGCTCACGAAGTTAAGGCCGGAGAACACTGGCGATCTGTTTCAGCTTTCATGTGTTCTGGCTGGAGTGGGAGCAGTCAATGAGTCTCTGACTCACTGCAAGCAGATTCTGAAACTTGAACCGAAGAACCACTCAAACACTGCAAACTATTTGTTCTATTTGAACTACTCTGACACCGTCTCTGCAGCGGATATCGCTCAAGAACATCGACGTGTCGGAGAAATGTTTCCCCCTGAGCAGATCACTATTCCACTGCTTGACCCACAGGGGCGAAAGCTAAGAATTGGGTACATTTCATCCGATTTTCGACGACACCCAGTGGGGAAAATCTTTTCTGGATTAATTGCGGCACATGACCACAGTCGAATGGAGGTGATTACCTATCGCGACAATTCATCGAATGACAATGTGACGGAAGAGATCCGGAACGCTTCAGATTTGATGATTGATGTGTTTGGTCAATCCAACGAAGAGTTATTAACAAGGATACGAAACGACCAATTGGACGTCTTAGTAGACCTTGGCGGATTTACCAGCGGAGCGACTCGTATCGAGATCTTTGCCCGTCGTGCCGCCCCCGTCCAAATTTCATTTCTTGGCTATCCTCATACTTCTGGGGTTGCTTCCATGGACCTCAGATTCACGGACAAGTATGCTGATCCTGAACCTGCGGCTGAAGATTTCTATGTGGAAAGACTCGTTCGAATGGAGTCTGGCATTCTGGCGTGGTCACCGTACCCAGAATGTAAAGAGATTCCACTCGCACCAAGAAATGGGCCCGTCATTCTAGGCTCATTTAATAACATCACGAAGATTTCACCCAGTGCGATCGCGTGCTGGTCAAAGATTTTGCAGCGATGCGACGACACAATCATTGCGTTTAAGTATGGCGATCGGTTTCAAGATCTGACTGTGCAGGAGCGTATACTGCGACTCTTCGCTGAAAATGGCACCCCCTCGAGCCGAGTCTGGTTTTTGCCCTTCTCGCAAGGTACTAAGGCACATCTGGAGGCACTCAGCAGCGTTGACCTTGCGCTTGATTCGTTTCCCTACCAAGGAACTATGACGACATTGGAAACGCTCTCCGTGGGGACCCCTATCATCTCTTTGGCAGGTGTATACTACGCTCACAGAGCAACATCCGCGATGTTGCTCCGGTTGGGCCTTCCGGAGCTTGTTGTTGATACCCCTGCTGAATACGTAGACCTTGCATGTCATTTGATAAACGATTCAACTGGCCTCAGAGCTCTTCGCTCCGTTATTCTGGAACAGTATTACGACAGTGTCATTGTTCGACCTGAAGTGTTTATGAAAGAATTCGAATCGAGACTTGAGTCGCTGGTGGCGGAGACGGTGAGCCAACGTCGCAGCTCGTCTTGAAACTCAGAATCCTTTTTGAGGTTGCCGTTCATCACTTTGTGCATGGTTCTTTGCGTTCATAGAAAATTAGTTCATGTCGGAGTCAACGATGTCCCAAACTGAGAGCCCGAAAGATGTTCCGGCCGCTTGGAAACAGTGGATTGCGGAAAACATTGCACGGAATTCTTCAATTTCCGACCTCCAACGCGTACTTGAAAACAATGGATTCTCCCCTGAACTCGCACGCGTTGAACTGGACACAGCGATGCAACACCCATATCTGGAGGCCGCAAGATCGCTGGCGAGACAAATGGCAAAACGCGATTGGCTCTTGCACACACATAGAACTCTTCGAGAGACAAGTGGGCCGTTCGTTGTTGAACGGCGAAGTAAGATTTCTTCCGATGAGTTCTTGCAGCACTATTACCGCGAGAATCGCCCGGTGGTACTTACCAATTGTTTTGATCATTGGGTGGCATGCAATCGCTGGGGCAAGGAATACCTGCATGAAGTTGCTGGTCATTTGAATATCGAGATACAAGCAAACCGAACTGCTAACGCGCGATTTGAAGAACAGCCACATCTCCACCGCAAAAGGTTACAGTTTTCCGAGTTTGTAGATATGTGCTTTGAAGGAAATATCACCAATGACTTCTACCTAACAGCCCGAAACGGCAGTTCAAACTCTGCCGTGATGGAGCTGCTGCGTCGAGATCTTGGGGACATACCCGAGTATCTGGACTCCTCTAAGGCAGCGCAGGAGAACTTCCTTTGGTTTGGCCCCCCAGGAACCATCACGCCGCTTCACCATGATATGACGAACAACTTCATGGCCCAGATCGTGGGCAAGAAGATGGTCCGAATGATTGCTCCGGATTATCACCCATACCTCTACAACTCGTTCCATTGTTTCTCGCATGTGGACTTGGACCAGCCGGACCTCGACAAGTACCCACTGTTTCGGGAGGTGGTTGTTCATGATGTTGAGATCGGTCCTGGTGATTTGCTTTTCTTGCCCATTGGATGGTGGCATCATGTCCGAGGTATTTCAACGAGCATGACACTTACATGTACTAACTTCCATTGGGCCAATGATTTTGCTTCGAACTACACTTCACAGGGACAAATTTCATAATGCGTTCGTCGCTGCAAGGAAAGCTCCCTCCAGCCGTTTATGTGACGAATCGCTGCGGCTCAAGGAGTTTGTGAACCTCAGTCGAACCCGAGCGTGCGGCGTGGTATGGCGAGAAGTTTACAACGACTATCGCCCGCACAGTTCTCTGGGCGGCCTGGTTCCATTTGAATTCGTGCGTTGTTGTTCCGCTTTCGGTCCGGCTGCGACTCCTCTCCAACAGCACTGTGACTTACTGCTTCCCTAACCGTCACTCACATAAGACCTAGACAGAGATTTAGGCAGATCACTACCTGTCTCGACCAATAGATGAAGCGGGAGACAACTGTAACGGTGTTACTATTGCAGGTCATCACGACCGGAGTTGGTTTCCTTCAGCGTTTCTGCGCGGATGTACCACAACTGCCGAGCTCGAAACGGATCGGTAAAGACTAGAGCGGTTCCGGAAATAGTATGGCGTGAAAATTGGGAGGTTTATAGATTTCGTGAAAAACCAAGGAGGGTTGCCATGAGATCGTATTCACTGGATCTTCGAGAACGAGTCGTTGCGGCGGTGGAAGCGAAAGAAGGGACGTGGAAGGAAATCGCGGCTCGCTTTCGAGTGAGTGTGGCTTGGATCACCAAGATTCGACGTCAGCAGAAGGACCTGGGAACTCTTGAGCCGCAGACGTTCCGCTGCGGCCGTAAGCCGATTCTGACGGATGAGCAACGATCACAACTGGCAGAGATCGTTCGCAAAACACCGGATGTCACTCTGAAACAACTCCGAGAGCAGCTGGGAGTGAAGTGCTGTCTGCAGGTCATCTGGGACGCCCTGAACAAGCTTGGGTTCACCTACAGAAAAATCGGTCCGGGCGGCAGAACAAGATCGCCCCGACGTGAAAGAACAGCGAGCACGCTGGCTTAGCTCGCAACACCGTCTGGACTTCAGACGCCTGATCTTTATCGATGAGACCGCTGCCAAGACGAACATGCTGCGTCTGCGAGGCCGTTGTCCACGAGGAGAGCGGCTTGTCGTGAAGGCTCCGGCCGGCCACTGGCAAACAAGTACACTGATCCAGGCGATTGACCATCAGGGAGCCCGTGCCGCGTTTGTGTTTGATGGAGCGACAAACGCAGCGGCCTTTGAGACGTTTGTTGAAAAGGTACTGGTGCCGAGACTACGAGGTGATGAGATCATCATTCTCGACAATCTCAGTGCCCACAAAAGCAGTCGAGTGGCCGAACTCATTAATTCGACCGGAGCCGAGATTCGCTTTCTGCCTCCGTATTCGCCGGATCTGAACCCAATCGAAAACATCTTTTCCCAGTTGAAATCTTACCTGCGATCCGCTGCCGCGAGAACACAGGAGCAACTCTGGAACACCATCTCCGACGCCATCAAGAACATCCTGCCCGTCCACTGCAGAAACTGCTTCAAAGCCTGCGGATGCCGTGTTACGTGATTTTCAAAAATGCTCTAATGCGGTCGTAACGACCAATGCGAGAAACCGGACTTCGCTTGCGCGCGTCGGTCCGACACCCCGGAGTGCCCTCAGTCGATGTGACCGGAGCAGGCGATCGCGTTAGTCCCCACGGGGCTCCCGCTCGCAAAAACGGAGAGACTTATGCTTTTCCAACTCCTTGAATCACGCTCAAGGCAAGAAAGTCGCATTCATGGAGTCTGTTCCTGCCGCAGGACCACCTCGGCCGGACTGGAACTATCGAACTCTATCGTCATCGGTTTGATAGTCGGTGGCGTTTCTCCATTCAGCACCATCTGTCGTGAGTAATCTGCCACTGAACCTTCAACCGACAATTGGTAACGTCCGCTCAGAGGAGGAAGCTGGAAGTTACCGGACTCGTCGGTCTTAACCGCCGTTCCGATAATTGCCACATACGCATACAGGATGCGATTTTCTGTCTTTTCGATTCCTACAACGGTCCTGGCAACTCCCTGCCCCTTCTTGTCGATCACTCGGCCCCTCAGTGTAACGCCTTTCTCAAGCACAATGTCTCCCTGGTCGGCCTTTGCGATGACGTCGACGAATCGTGGAGCATAGCCCGTGGGATAGATCACGCCCGCGGCCTTTCCGTCCACTGGAATCGACAAAGAAAAACGGCCATCCGGGTCGACGGGAAATGGGCCGGAATCCCACATAAGGCTCAGATTCTCGTTGCAGGATTGAAATCGAACAATCGCGCTGGCGACACCGGCGCCGTTGTCGCTGACCAATCGCCCGTTGATTCGTCGTCCAGGGGACATCCGGACCGACGGCAAAGTTCCCGTCAGAATTTTCTTCTCGTAATCTCGGTCCGACACATCTGCGAAACCGTCCGCGACAACTTTGATACGTACCTCGTTGTCGGAGTCGACTGTGCCAGCCGGAGCAAAAGCATAGCGACCCTTGTCATCGGTCAAAGCCGTCCAGACTTGTGGGCCATTCAGTTCCTCGTGCATCTCCTTTGCGAATGTCCGTATCAGCACTGTGACCTTCGCATTTGGGATCGGCTGATCCTCAGAATCAATGACCATGCCGGAGACACTCGGTGGTAATGGCTGGGAGAGGGTATCAGACGCATCGACCTTCTTTGGCATGTTGGGAGACACGTTTTCGGTAACAACCACCAGATTAGGAAGTGACTTTCGCAGTCGCTCGATACCCGCCTCGGTCACGCTGGTTTCGGCCAGGTTCACGTGTTCCAGAGACTTCAGTGCCTCCAGATGCTGCAGGCCACTGTCGGTGATCGATGTGTTGGCGATGTTAAGCTTTTTGAGTCGATTGAGCGTCTTCAGATACGCAAGTCCGGCGTCTGTTATCTTCGTGCCACGTGCGGATATCACTGCGAGGTCGCTGCGTTCTGACGCTCTGGCAAGAGTTGCATCATCGACAGCCGTATTGTAATCAACCATCACGGCCGGTCTCATTCCGCCGCCAAGTTCGTTCACGCCGCTCGTTGCACCATCCCTGATCTGGAAATCGAGGTCGCGACGATCCCACCACTGCCAGTGTTCAAGAGTAGCTTTCGCAAACTCTGCCACAGAAACATCGCTCGCCGATCCGAATCGGCTGGTTGGTGTTCCTTCGACATCCACCACGCCCATGTTGAGTCTGCCTGTAAGGGGCAACGCTCCGAGGTCACTCAGATCTGAATGAACACTGGTGGCGATTTCGTCCAGCGAGGGAAGCTGATCGGGTTTTGGAATATGCAGTGAATGCTTCCAGTAGATATGCTGGATGACTCCTCGTTCATCAGCGTGATTTTCCCGGGCGTATTCGCCTTGTGGTGTTATCCCCAGCTCCAGCTGGACTTTGCCATCTTTGTCTTCAAACCAGGTTGGCAACTCTCCACGCGGCACCATCATCCACCACTGAGCGTCAATGCCCTGATGGCTGGTTTCCGCCAGCATCAAACGAAAATGACCTGATCCCTGAGGTGACGCCTCGTAATTTGTTGCGGGGCCGTCCGTGAGGTGTCTCAGTGGGTATTGCTCCAGCGTCTTGTCGGTACCTCGGACAGTCGACATGATCAACACGCCACCATTCTCAAATCGCTTCGCCTGATGAATGGCAAAGATCAGACCATCGCGCTCTTCCTTATGGACCGCACTGTCGAGTGCGGTCATTTTCCTGAACGCATCGTCGCTATCAGAATCGGCACCCAGAGTTCCAGCGACTCCGCCACCGGCCGGAATCAACAGAAGGCAAACCGTTGCGATAGCGGCGGCAGTGGTCAGGCCGCACACGGCCAGAATTCTCAGGCTCACTGTCGTCGACAACCTGCGACCGGAATCCATGATCCTGACAACGCGTTGTTCTAACGCACTCTTGCCAGATGCGATCGCCACCGCTGAACCGAATGGAAAATCACACCGTTCCGCCAGATCGACCAGACGTCCCGCATAGTGATCACGTCGCGCACCAAAACTCATCGCGTAGTCGTCGCAAACATCTTCAGCACTCCTTTCGAGCCACCTGGATAAGCGCCAGAGCAGTGGCTGAAAAAAGAACGCTGCCAAAACGAGTTGATTGGTCATTCGCATCAACACATCGCGACGTTTCAGATGAGCCAGTTCATGAATAAGGATATCTCGTAACCCGTCTGTCTGAACAGAACCCAGGTCATCTTTGGTGTCACTTGAAAGATGCACAACGGGATGCAACACGCCTGCCAGAAACGGACTGCTAAAGAATGGACTACACACAACGCGCGGCGGCGAGACCTTCAATTCGGCTGCAAGTCGATCGCAGAATGCCTGAACGGAAGACTCCACCGGCACTGCTTTCGACAGTGTCCTGCAAAGCTGCCTGTGTGCTCTCCAAAGACGAATGAAGAACAGGGTTGAACAACAGGCCCATGCCACACAAAAGGCCACCGTGGCAAAGGACACGTCTTCTGGATACGTGACAGCCTCAGACGCTGTTTCCGGTACCTGGCCCACATCTGGAAGGGCACTCAATGAAACGTTTTCCTCACTGGCCTTTACAGCGAATGGGTGGAAGTCGTCTTGGGAAGCAGGAATTGCCTGCGGTTCATGGCTGGTCGAGCCAAGATCCTTCGTGGATTGAATCGAGTTGAGCGATTGCTCGCTCCACTGCCATGGCCACCAGCCGACGATTTCGCTGCGGATCATCACGCAAGTCGCCAATGGCGCAAGCACTGTCGCAATCAGAGCGCTGCGATAGATCACTGACAGCAACGCCGCATTGCTCAGGCGAAGCAGCTTCACCATCAGATAGACCCCGACGATCAACAGCGTTGACTGAGCCAGAACCAGAGCGGCGAACTGCCAGGCTGCTTCGATACAGTTGACGACACTCATGGCTTAACCTTTCTGTTTGGATTGGCGGTTGATTAGCTTACGGAGTTCAGCAAGTTGGTCGCCGGAGACACTCTCGCTTTCCAACAAGTGACTCACCAGTCCCTGGACACTACCACCAAACACGCGATGCAGAAGATCCTGAGTCGCAGACTGCTTGAACTTACTCTCGGCGACCAGCGGAAAGAATGTAAAGGTGCGGCCTTCACTATCGTGGCTCGCCGCACCCTTTTCTTCCAACCCGCGCAACAAAGTCTGTACCGTGCTATGAGCAATCGGCTCGGATAAATTGATCTGATCAGTGATGTCACGAGCTGTTGCGCGGCCTCGATCCCATAACACTTGCATAATCAGTAATTGAACTCTTCCCAACTGCGTTGTTGTCATCGCAATCTCCTTGACATCTGCCGATCGTTTATTGCACTAAATTTACCGCACTAGATTATCTCGGTCAAGTGCCTTTCGTAAACGTCTTTAACCCAGATTGCCTGCGCAAGTATTGCCATGCATTGTCAGCACAGCAAAGAATGCGATTCAATCGCGTCGGTCACTCAAGCCAGAGTGACAATGGCTGGCGTCAGTCTGCTTCGGTCCAACACGCCGACGCAGTTTCCAACCCGGTGTTTTGCTGTTTCCGACAGGTCCGCTCGCTGTATTGGTGCCAGGGGGCGAATCTTGGCTTACGATATCGAGTAAGAGATGGTGTGAGGGGCGTTACTCCAAAAAAAAAACGCTCGACAGGCCGGTTATTTACAGCCCATCGAGCGTCGTTCATGCAAGAGGTCTGTCGCTGTCCGACAGTGTTTACAATTCGACCTCGGCGAAAAAGCAATGACCGCCCCAAGAGTTAGTAGCCCCGCCGCCATGATTGAAAAACGTCCTCATCAGAAGTTGAACCTGATCTACGACGTTCGCAGAGTCGCGTGCTGTCCCTCACACTCCAAGGACCGATTATGCTTCATTACCCCACCGAGGAATCGAACCTCGCCCGACTGCTTCGAAGACAGTCATGCATCCTCCACACTCGCAGGGCATGTTGATTTGG
>JBPOIW010000117.1:0-13279 GCA_052034165.1 Planctomycetota bacterium
CGGTGGTCGTTCGTACGTATCAGGCAAGACGCTGAGTTTTCGCGTCTGGAGGCAATTTTCATATGGCGAAATCCGTGGAAAACGAAGAAAAGGGCGAGTCCTTCGATCTCGATAAGTTCCGTAAGCTCCTGCAGCTCATGGAAAAGTTTGACGTGTCTGAAGTGAACCTTCAGAACGAAGAAGAGTCATGGAAGATTCGCCGAGGCCCGCGCTATGCCGCGCCGACGTTTACTCAGGGATTCGCTCCGGCTCCAATGATGCAGGCTGCTCCGGTTGCGGCTCCTGCGGCTCCTGCGGCAGCAAGTGCACCGGCTGCGGCCGCTGCTGCTCCCGCGGCCCCGGTTGGAATCACGATCAACGCACCGGCTGTGGGAACGTTTTACTCCGCGGCCAGCCCGGAAGATCCGCCGTTCGTTTCTGTTGGGTCTGTTGTGAAGCCTGATACGGTCATCTGCATTATCGAAGCAATGAAAGTGTTCAATCAGATTCAGGCCGAGAAGTCAGGTCGTATTCTGGAGATCCTGGTTGAAAACGGTGATGCCGTTGGCTTCAACCAGCCACTCTTCAGAATCGAACCTCTTTAGTTCGGGTGTTGATTTCGACGTTTACCGCCAAGCCGAAGGCGACGGCCACTGTAAAAGCGGTCGCCTTCGGCTCGGCGGTAAACAGGAATGTCGAAGTTATTGACGACATCAATTCCCCGTTGGTTCAGTTCTCGGCAGTTTCATTTAATGCCGAGCAGCCGACTCTTGCCGTGATACTTTGCCGTTGAATACCGGTTGATCTGCCGGTGGACTTATTTGTTTTTGAGCTGAGCACACCATGTTTCAGAGAATTTTGGTCGCGAACCGCGGTGAGATTGCCCTGCGAATTATCCGGGCTTGCCGGGAGCTGGGCATTGAAACGGTCGCTGTGTATAGCGAAGCTGATCGCGGCGCGCATTATCTGGAACTGGCCGACGAAGCCTGGTGCATCGGGCCTCCGCAGGCTTTGGAGAGCTACCTGCAGATCAACCGAATCATCAGCGCGGCTGAAATCGGGAATGTGCAGGCTGTCCATCCGGGCTACGGATTCCTGGCCGAGAACTCTCACTTTGCCGAAGTCTGCCGTAGCTGCAACATCGAATTCATCGGCCCGCCAGTGCAGGCGATGCAGCAACTTGGCGACAAGGTTAGTGCTCGCGAAATTGCAATGAAAGCCGGTGTGCCTTGCGTCCCGGGCAGCGATGGCTTGATCACTGATGTCGAAGAAGCGGTTCGTGTCGCTGATCGAATTGGTTACCCGGTTCTGATCAAAGCCACGGCTGGTGGTGGTGGCAAAGGGATGCGAGTTGCCGGGAATGAAATTTCTCTGCGAGCAGGACTCCAGGCCGCCAGTGCTGAAGCCGAAAAGGCATTCAAGAACGCCGGCGTTTATCTGGAGAAGTACGTCGAGCGACCTCGCCACGTTGAAGTCCAGATCCTGGCCGATAATCATGGCAATGTTGTGCACCTGTGGGAACGTGACTGCTCGATGCAGCGTCGTCACCAGAAGCTGATTGAAGAAAGTCCGGCCCCGAAACTTCCGGCCGACGTTCGTAAGCGGATTTGTGACTGTGCCGTGAATCTGGTGCGAGAAGCCGGCTATACAAACGCGGGGACCTGTGAGTTCATCGTTGATAAGAACTTCAACTTCTACTTCATCGAAGTGAATGCTCGAATTCAGGTTGAGCATCCCGTCACCGAACTTGTCACGGGCATCGATCTGATCAAGCAGCAGATTCTCATCGCCGCTGGCGAAAAGCTGCCGTTCAAGCAGGAAGACATCAAGCACACAGGTTGTGCGATCGAACTTCGCGTCAACGCGGAAGACCCGGACAATGGCTTCCGAGGAAGTCCGGGGACGATTACGAAACTCCGTCTGCCAGGCGGACCAGGTGTCCGCTTCGACTCACATGTTTACGAAGGCTACACGATCAGCCCGTATTACGATTCCATGATCGGTAAGCTGATTGTTCACAAGCCCACACGCGAAGAAGCGATTCAGTGTATGCGTCGTTGCCTGCGTGAATTCGTGATCGAAGGAGTCGCCACGACTCTGCCACTGGCTCGAAAGATGTTCAACCACGCGGACTTTGTTGACTTCAATATCGACACGACGTTCGTCGAACGCACGTTCTAATTAGTGACTTGAGCTTAAGACGGGAACGGCGACCGGATCGCATGCCGTGAACGTAGGTTGGACATTCTTGTCCGACGAAGAACTTGACGGGCAGGAATGCCCAGCGTACGGATCATCCGGTGTGATCATGCCTGGCCTTTTCGGTCACTCGATGATTCATGACACCCATCATTTCTCCAATCTGTCCATAAGGAAAACGGTTCATGTCTCACGGAATTAAGCGCGTCGCGTTGTTGTTTGCCGGTGGTCCTGCACCCGGTGCCAACGCAGTCATTTCGACCTGTGCCATCTCCTGCATTCGCAATGGCATTGAAGTCGTCGGGATTCGTTATGGTTACTCCAACCTGATGGAGTATTCACCATCGACGCCGCTTGTGGAAGGATTGCATTACAAGAACCTGACCGAAGTTTCACTTCGCCGAACACGCAGCAAAGAAGGCATCATTATCGGGACGGCTCGTGCCAACCCCGGCAAGCAGATTACTTCGCCGGATCATTTGGAGGATCCAGAAAAGTCTGCCCCTCTGAAACGCGTCTACGAAGCACTCCGCTCCATCGGTGTCGACGCGCTGGTGTCGATTGGTGGCGACGATACTCTGAAGACCGCCAACAAACTGAAGATGTATCAGGATCGCCTTCCGGCCGATATGAAGCGGATGCCGGTCGTGCATGTTCCCAAGACCATTGATAACGACTACATGGGGATCGATTTCACGTTCGGTTATTTCACCGCCGTGGAAACTCTGGGCACCGAGATTCGCAACCTGCACGCCGACGCGGAAGCGGCTCGAGCCTACTTCGTTGTGGAAAGCATGGGCCGCAGTGCCGGCTGGCTGGCCTACGGAGCAGCGATCTCCGGTGAGGCCAACATGGTGCTTAGCGTCGAAGACATGACGCCCGAGTATCTGACTCCCGACTCCACACCGAAGCGCAAGGTGATGGATATTGATAAGGTCGTCGGTAAAATTGTTCGCATGATGCGAAATCGTCAGGAGAAGGAAGGCAAGGAGTACGGCGTAATCGTACTGGCTGAAGGTCTGGCTGAGTTCCTGTCAGACGAAGTGCTGAAAGATGTGCCTCGCGACGATCACGGCCACATTTCCGTTGCGAATGTCGACCTTGGCAAGATGTTCGCCAAGCGAATTATGGCTGAGTTCACAAAGCAGACAGGCCTGAAACGCAAGGTGACCGGTCTGCAGCTGGGTTACGAATGCCGCTGTGCTCGCCCTCATGCATTCGACGTCATGCTGGGCAGCCAGCTGGGCGTTGGTGCTTACCGAGCTCTTTGCGAAGAGAAGCTGAACGGGGCAATGGTGTCAGTATCCGGTCAGCT
Organism: Planctomycetota bacterium; assembly: GCA_052034165.1. Taxonomy (GTDB): domain Bacteria; phylum Planctomycetota; class Planctomycetia; order Planctomycetales; family Planctomycetaceae; genus SXXK01. The sequence goes on from JBPOIW010000117.1 coordinate 3,494, forward strand.
GGACCTGCATTTTGTGCCATTCGAAAAGCTGGTTGATCCACAGACGTTGGTCACCGTTGTGCGATATATCAAACACAACAGCGACTTCCACAAGCTGGCTCGCTTCCTTGAAAGTAGCTCGGCTGAATAACTGCCAGGAGAAAATTGGCTCGGGACTGTCTCTGCCAGACCGCCGTGGGGTTCAGCTGAACTCCACAGCGGTCTTTCTATTTGGCCTTTCAGAATCCGTGAGTTCTCCGGTTACTGTTTGATTGACGCCTGTGGCTCCCACGCAGGATTTGGCTCAGGCATTTTTGCGTTTAGGGTTCGCTGCCAATTGGACAGGTCACGTCGAAGTTCCTGAAGCTTTTCAGGGTTCTCTACGGCGAGGTTTTTCTGTTCGCCCGGATCGGTTGCCAGGTTGTAGAGTTCTGCATCGCCGAATTCGTAGAACTCGATGAGCTTCCAGTCCCCGCTGCGATACGCGGCTCCCGGAGTCCATTCGGATCCATGATAGTGCGGGTAATGCCAGGCCAGAGGACGCGTTTGCGGGACATCTTCGCCGGATAACATCGGAACCAGTGACATGCCATCGATAGGCGTCTCTGCAGGCTGCTCAAGCTTCGCCAGATCGATCATTGTTGGAAAGTAATCGGTGCTGAGCACTGGCTGCTCACAGATTTCACCGGGGCTTGTGATCAGTGGAGATCGGACAATCAGAGGAACGCGAATTCCGCCTTCGTACAGCCAGCCTTTACCAGATCGCAGCGGCAGATTGCAGGTTGGGCCGGGCTTCGCCAAAGTGCACAAGCCACCGTTGTCGGACGTGAAGATAATCGTCGTCGAATCGTCCAGGCCCTGCTCATGCAAAGCGGCCATGATTTCCCCTACGCTATCGTCAATCGCGGAGACCATGCTGGCATATTGAGCATTGTCCTGTTGCGTTCGCGAGAGACCTCGTCGCTCATTCAACGGCGGAGTTTCGTTGAGCTCTTTTGCTTTCTCCGCAAAGTGATCAAAATGCTTTTCATCTTTGTGAATGGGAGTGTGAACGTCGTAGTGAGACAGGAACAGCAGGAACGGACGCGAGTGATCTCGCTGGCGGAGGAATGAGACAGATTCTTCTGTCAGTCGTTCCGTCAAATATTCGCCGTCGCGGTGTTCCTTGAGCCATGGGTTCTTCCATGGAGCGAAGTAGCCAGCCGGAGGTTGACCGTAATGAGCACCTCCGAGATTTACGTCAAAGCCCTGCTCGGTCGGCAGAAATCCTTCTCCTCCGAGATGCCATTTGCCCGCGAAGAATGTTTGGTAACCCGCTGAGTGCAGCACTTCAGCGAAGGTTTGTTCTTCCAGGGGCAGTTCGTTGCGATCTTCGATCTGCAGGAAGCGATGATTGGCGTCCCGTTTCGCTTTTTGCCCGGGAATCCAGTCTGTGATATCCACACGAACCGGATGTCGTCCCGTCATGATGCTGGCTCGCGTTGGTGAACACACCGGGCAAGCAGCGTAGGCCTGTGTGAACTTTATACCGGATGCGGCCAAAGCATCCAGATGCGGAGTTTCATGAAACGTGCTGCCGTAGCATGAGAGATCAGCCCAACCCAGATCGTCGATCACGATGAAGACAAAGTTCATGGGTGGCGTGCGTTGTTCGTCGGCCCGCAGAGAATGAGTTGCAAGATGCAGGCACGCGAGAACAACAGCGATCGAAATGCGCATGATGACACTCTGGAAAAGGAGACCAACGAAGAATGCCAGCGGTTAAACAACCGTTTCATTGCTGCAATCGAAACCAAGATTTCGTAGGCCGGACCGAGCGCCAGCGAGTTCCGGCACGTCAGCGAATCAAGGAAAAGCCGGAACTCGCTTCGTTCGATCCGGCCTTCACCTATCAGATAGTGATTGACAGAGAACTAGTCCTCCAGAATTGGCAGCGGGCTATTTCGCTCGCGTTCCATCGTGATGCATCGGCCTCCGTCTGAATATTCGCAAATATTCAGATAAGCACGCATCAACATCAGGCCGCGGCCACAAGGCCGTTCAATAAACTCTTCCAGAGTTGGATCCGGTACGTCTTCCGGATCAAAGCCTTCGCCCTCATCAACGATAACAACTCGCATCTTTTCTGTACTGATATCGCAACGAATAATCACGTTCTTATCAGTGGCAAACTTATTTCCGTGACGGATGGCATTCGTGATCCCTTCTTCCAGCGAAAGCCGCATGGCAAAGACATCCCGCATGCTGTACTCGAACTGCTCCATCAGAGCAACCAGTTTCTCCTGAGCATTAAGCCCATCGGCCGTATTGCTTGGAATCATGATTTCCAGCTTCACCGGATTCGTCATGGTCACATCTGACAGAGAGAGGATTGCTGCAGTTTAGAAAGGAGGAACGATCAGCAGGACCCGCGATAGGCGAGCAAATCAGCCGTCAGAATTTGGTGAGAGCGTCATCAAGATTGGTGCACAGCGTCAAAACTTTGTTCAACTGCGTGATCTTAAAAACGTCCAGAATGTCTTTCTGAATACTGCATAATGCCAACTTGCCTTTGGCCGTGGTCACTTTCTTATGCATGGTAATCAGCTTGCCCAGAGCTGCGCTGGAGAGATACTCCACGAGCGTAAAGTCGAGAACTATTTTCTTGCGGCCATCCTTGTCCACCAGCGCAAACAGTTCTTGCCCCAACGCTTCAATATTGGCTTCGTCGAGGATCTTCTTTTCCAGCAGGCGAGCGACTGTAACTCCGCTGATTTCTTCAATATCGATGCGACGATCCGGCTTTGACATGACTGACCTCTGAGTGGCCCTTGGGGGTATTCGGCAAGGAAGCTCTATAAAAGGCTTTCGAATTCTTCTTCTTTGCGCCCGATCATTACCCCCCTGAACCGCGCTGTCAAGCGTTGATGTGGTGACTTCCTGATGTTCAATTGGGTCGGAGGATAAACCCCGGCACGTTCGACGGAGTCGCTGGTGCCTGGTGATGCTGACGGCGGCTTTTGCGGGACGCGGGGATTATTCCGGTCCGATGGCCTTTGGCGCCCAACTCCACCCGTTCGTCAGGTTGACCACGCCGAACAACGGGCCTACAGTTGCAAAAGGCCGGAGGCATTCCGGAAAACCCGTGCTTTTGACGAGCACAGCACTCTCTCACTGGTAACAGAGCTATGGCTGGTCCTCAGGAACCCACGTCCGACAAAAATGCGTCTGGCCCCGGAAAGCCGGGAAAAAATGGCCGCAAGGATAAGGGGCAAGGGCAATCGAACAGTGGGTTCTGGTATTTGCTGGTGATCGGCATTCTGGCCGCTGTTTTCATTACAGTGGCGGGCCGAGGAACTGGTGGAGAAGAAATTTCGTACAGCGAATTCCTGAATCGGCTTGAAACTGGGACTTTGAACAAGGATTGCATGTTCGAGGTCTCCATGGGGTCATCCGCCATCTATTGGCAGGACAAGGCGGCCGACGATATTCGCAAGGGCAAGGTTACGTCCGTTAAGCGTTTTTATACGCCACTGACCTGGATCACCGAGAACAATCGCTCGAAGCTGGAGGACCTGCTCCATGCGAAAGGAGTGGTTCTGAATTCGGCCAAGCCGCCGTCCGAACTGACGTCGATGATCCCGATGCTGCTGGTGACCGCCTTGTTTGTTCTGGGCTTTATTTTCGTGCTGCGTCGAGTTGGCGGGGCTGGCTCGGCAATGTCCTTCGGGCGCAGTCGCGGTCGTCTGTATGCTCAGGAAGACGTCAATGTCACGTTCAATGATGTCGCCGGGATTGATGAAGCGGTTGAAGAACTCAAAGAAGTCGTTGAGTTTCTGAAGACTCCGCAAAAGTATCAGGCCCTGGGTGGACGAATTCCTCGTGGTGTGCTGCTGGTTGGGCCTCCTGGGACCGGCAAGACAATGCTGGCAAAGGCTGTTGCTGGCGAAGCCGGTGTGCCATTCTTCGGGCTCTCCGGTTCGGACTTTGTGGAAATGTATGTGGGTGTTGGTGCGGCCCGCGTTCGCGATATGTTTCAGCAGGCCCTGCAACGATCTCCCGCGATTATTTTTATCGACGAACTTGATGCACTCGGCAAAGTCCGCGGCAGTGGTGCTCCCGGCGGCCATGATGAACGCGAACAGACTTTGAATGCGCTGCTCGTTGAAATGGACGGTTTCAGCACGGATCAGAGCGTGATCGTGATGGGTGCGACGAACCGGCCGGAAACTCTGGATCCGGCATTGATGCGTCCAGGACGATTCGATCGCCATGTGCTGGTTGATCGCCCCGACATCAAGGGACGTGAAGCGATTCTGAATGTCCATTCAAAACGCATCAAGATGGCGGACGACGTAGATTTGAAACGGCTGGCAAAACTGACTCCGGGATTTGTTGGAGCGGATCTGGCAAATCTGGTGAATGAAGCAGCGTTGTTGTCGGCTCGCCGAGAAGACAAGCGGGTGACGATGAAGTCGTTTGAGGCCGGCATCGAACGAGTCATGGCGGGGCTTGAAAAGACTTCTCGCATCATCGTGGAAGACGTCAAGCGTCGTGTCGCCTGCCATGAATCCGGACATGCTCTTGTCGCCGCCAGTCTGCCGCACACAGACCCGGTCCATAAGATTTCAATTATTCCCCGCGGCATGGGTGCTCTTGGATACATGCTGCAACTTCCAGAAGATGACCGTGAGTTGCTCACGCAGTCAGAGCTGCAAAGTCGTATGGCGGTCCTGCTTGGAGGCATCTCGGCAGAGCAGCTCATCTACAATGAAACTTCAACCGGGGCGTCCAACGACCTGCAGCGAGCAACCGACCTTGCCCGTCGCATGGTCACGGAATTTGGCATGAGCCCTCGTCTGGGACGAATGTATTACAGTGAAGCTCAGCGGTCACCATTTCTCGCGGGCTCTGGTGGCATCGTTTCCGAATCGATTCACTCAGAAGCCACCCTTCGAGAAATCGACATTGAAGTGAAACGATTGGTGGATGAAGCTTATCGAACAGCGTTGGACACCCTCACATCTCAGCGAGAAACACTTGAAAAACTGACGGCCGATCTGATTGAGATGGAAACGATGTCGGCCGAGCATATGCACAAGGTGATCGATGCAAATCGGAAGGGTCCCAAGCTGATGGCCATCGCCGGGACGATTGCAGAACCGCCTGCGGAGATTCGTGCGGATGGAGAATCTGCTGATGCAGAAGCCGTGATTCCACCGCGAGACGTCGCAGAAGGATAGGCCGGCAAAGCAGGCGCGAAACGGGATAGTGCGATGTCAGACTCAAAAAACGTAGGTTGGACATTCTTGTCCGACAAACCTGCGAAGGGCAAGAATGCCCATCCTACAGCAAATGAAGATCTGACGAACGCCTATCGAGCCTCTGAGCCCAACTGGTGATCTTCGATCTTCTTGTGCAGCGTGTTACGGTTAATTCCCAGTCGAGTCGCGGTTCGTGTTTGCACGCCCTGGCTCTGTCGCAGCACCTGAAGAATCAGTTCTTTTTCTACAACGTTGATCACCTGATTGTAGACGTCAGTGCTCTCTTCGCCGACCTGCGCGAGACGTCGGCTGACAAGATCTGTGCACAGCGATTCTAGGTCCTCGGATGCTCGTCGCCCAATTCGCACCGGCGCGAGACCTCGCACATGCGGAGGCAGCAGCTCTGCCATGATTTCGCCGCCCGTTGACAACACCAGTGCTCGTTCAATGTAATTCTGCAGTTCACGAACATTACCGGGCCAACCGTATTGCTGCAGGAAACGCATCGCATCAGAAGTGATGGTCGGCACCGGAATCCCATTCGCCATGGCATAACGCCGGGCGAAGAAGGTAACCAGATCGATAATGTCATCGCCGCGCTCACGCAGAGCAGGCAAGTAGATCGGTATCACGTTCAGACGGTAAAACAGGTCTTCACGAAACCGCCCGGCTGTAATCTCATCCTGAAGATCGACGTTGGTGGCCGCGATGACCCGCACGTCCACTCGAATCGTGCGAGTATCCCCGACGCGTTCGAATTCATGTTCCTGAAGAACTCGCAGCAGTTTCACTTGCAGTTGGTAGCTGACGCTGTTGATTTCATCAAGGAAAATTGTGCCACCATGAGCCGCTTCAAAACGCCCGGTACGATTCTCATTGGCGCTCGTGAATGCCCCCTTCGCATGCCCGAAAAGTTCACTCTCCAGCAAGCTCTCTGACAAAGCACCGCAGTTGACTCGAATAAATGGACCAGTCGCGCGAGGACTCAATTCGTGTAACGCCCGAGCGATCAGTTCCTTGCCCGTGCCAGTTTCACCCGTGAGCAGAACTGTGGCCGCTGTTGGAGCCACTTTCCGAGTCATTCGATAGACGTCCAGCATTGGTGGGCTGCTGCCAATCAGGCCGCTGATCAACACTGAATCTGATGTAGCCATTTCTCAAAACCGCCGCAAAGGCACAAAAGTAAAGCACATGCCAAGGGTGAACGCCCATTTATGGTGCAACCGTTCATTCACGAACACATGTTCTCGTCGTTTCTACAGGAATCATACACTCGTGAAAAACAATTTGCACACAAAAATGCCCGGTTCCTGAACACGGGCGTAAAAATACGGCACTCTGGACTGTCAGGGAGACATGTTTGTCGGAGGAGTTGCCCACCCGGGAGCCTATTGACTCACCGCTGACGCAATGTTCTTGTTTCACTTTAAGTGCGCCGTGCCTGTAGGCCGCTCTTAAGCGGACAGTCCCGAAATAAGCTCCGTTTATTCCAACCAAAAGCGTCCGTTTTGAAGTTGCGCTATTCGACAATCGGGGAGATCAACAGAGCGAAAACACAGGGAATTATCATGGCCCGACGCGTCAGCGGGGGATTTACGGAAACAGTGATGAAACGCAAATACTCAATCCTTCACGCACGTTTCGGGTTGGCATGGCGGCAAACGCGCAACTTCAAAAAGCGCCAGCAAGTGAAGGAGTCGCAAAGTGTTCACTCGCTGGCGCTTCGGGCTTGTAAGGGAGCCGAACATGGCGCTGTCCAGCTAAGTCCCAGTGCGCGTGCATTCTGGTTTAGTGGCGGCGACGTCCGAGGCCCGGAGTCGAACCTATAACGGTCGACCGAACCAACGGACGTTCGTCAATCAGCGAAGTCATCGATGCCGGTGAGTGAGTGGAAAGATCGCTGATGTGGTCCGTGCCGATGAAGCCCACGCACCATCACAGTGCCGAATAGCATCAGAGAGACGGCCGCCCCCGGAGAATAACTCCGGGTCAGCTAAGCCCCAGTTCTCGTTCGATGCGTTCGAGTCGCTCCTGCGTTTTCTCCAGCGCCGTCTGCAGGCCCATGACGTTGGACTGCACAAGGTCCAGCTGGGACTGCAACGCTCGAAGCAACCCTGCCTCTACTCCCGAGGCCGCAGGCAAAGTGGATCCAGTAGTCGTGACTCGCGGGGCGAGGGCTGCGGCCGATGGTGAAGAAGAGTCCGGCTCGTCGTCGGCTGCAAAATTACCAGCCGCCATCGTCATGTTTTCTTTGGGTAGATAAAACGTATGATCAACCTCTACGCCTCGGCGTTCCAAAGGCCCGTTGCTTTGCACGAAACCCTTGACCTGCAGTGACTGCAGGTCCGCCTTGAGCTGTTCCTGGCTATCAATTCTCACCATACGACTTGCTCGCGTTCGCAATTCACCGGGCTGTTGTCTGCCACGCAGCAATAGCTCGCAGATGATCGCAAACTGAGCTTCGTTGAAATCGAATTTGTGCCGTGCATAGTGGCGATACCGAACAGCTCGACCGCCATCTGTGTAGATTTCTGCCACCAAACCCAGCTGTCGCAGCTGTTCGAGAGCATCGGCGACTTCCGCTTCGGAGTATTCCGTAACGGGATCCCGATTACTCTTTTGATTGCAGCCTGTCATGGCCCCCTTGATCGTCATGGGATACTGATCGGGAGTCGTGAATCCCTTCTCCATCAGAGTCCCGAGAACTCTCCGCTGCAGGCGGGTGAGTTGTCGAATCGTGTTCTTTTCCTCTTCGCTCATCGAAATTTCGTCCAGTGAATATCAGGATTGGCGGCAATTATGTCGTGCTGGCTTCAGCCCGCATGCAGTCGGACATTGGGCTCGAATATTGACAGAAGTCGACACTCCGAACAGCGTCAGTAACCGGGAAGAGTGGTGAAACGCATCAAATGCGGAATTCGTCCAGCGATTCGGCCTTGAAGGTCTTCACCCCTTTTTTTTGAGCTTATTGACTCAGTAGTAAACGGAGTGGACACGAATCGTGGCACAGACTCAAGTGATGAATTCCTCAGAACTCCTACAATCCTGCCGCTGTACCGGGGATTTGGAGATGGAATGTTGCGAAATTGCAACATCACCGCAGACGTGACCTAGTTTCGTGAGGGTCGCGGAAAACTTCACGCCACGTTCTATTGGTACTGAAGTTCCCGAAGTCGGCAAAGTTTAAGGGACTCGTGGTTTCATCAATGTCATCAAGGATGCGATAGAGCGATGGACACTCTCAAATGGCTGATCGATGTCGTACTCCACCTGGATCGACATCTGACCGATATGTCCAACGCCATGGGAGGATGGCTCTATTTCGCGTTGTTTGCGGTCGTCTTCTGTGAGACCGGCCTGATCGTGACGCCATTTCTTCCAGGCGATTCACTGCTGTTCGCCGTTGGGGCATTGGTGGCGATTCCAGAGACAAACCTTAGCTTTCCTTTGATGTTCGTCCTGCTGTTGATCGCCGCCGTTTTGGGGGATGCTGTTAATTACTCGATCGGTCGCTCGCTGGGCCCGAAAGTGTTTCATAGTGAAACATCTCGCCTGCTGAACAAACAGCATCTGCAGAAGGCTCAGGCGTTCTATCAGAAGTATGGTGGAAAGGCGATTTTTCTGGCCCGCTTCCTTCCGATCGTTCGCACGTTCGCCCCTTTCGTGGCTGGCATAGGCAAAATGGACCGAGTGCGTTTCTGGATGTTCAATGTGAGCGGAGCCATCTGTTGGGTGGGCATTTTCCTGACCGCCGGCTATTTCTTTGGCGGTTGGGAGCCCGTGAAGAAAAACTTCTCGCTTGTCACCCTGGGGATCATCGTTGTTTCGGTGCTGCCTGTCATCTACGAGTGGTACAAGGCAAAGCAGGAAGCTGGACAGCAGAAGCCGGAGACGAACTGAGATTCTTCTCCGCCTCGGCAGATTTTCCCGAACAGCCCGCAAGTTCCCACCGCCCCCACCGAAAACCTTTTTGCGCTCACGTTGCGCCACCAGGTGCAGCCAGTTTGATTCGGAGTCACTTAGCTATGATCATGCAACGCCCCGATCGCGACGACGATTCGTTCTTTCTTTACGACAGCCCTGTCGGCGGTACACAAGGTTCGCTGGACGCCGCCGTTGTTCCCGGGCTTCTCTACCGCGGCGTACCTCAGGATCAAAGCCGCCGGCTGATTCGTATTGACTCCAACAGTAAGGATGTCTCTTTGATCAACGGCCCTGCTTGGTTGCAGACCCGGCGCACTCAACGCGAATACACGATGTCCGAACTGTTCTTTGGTTAGTTTGCTATGCTGATCAGCGCTGGCCTGCCGTTTTGCGATTGAGCCGGCTCCGGACTCTATCGAAACGTGGCCTCAGTTGGGTTGCCTGCAGTCTGCACAGGGCCAATTGGAGCTGGCTGAATCATCACTGATCACCGCGAGTTCAATCCACCCCGCCAACCCCGATGCACTTCTGCATTACGCTCAATTGCTGGAACAAACCGAGCGTGCAGATGAAGCGGTGAGTTACTGGAAGCAGTATCTGCAATACGATTCTCGCGGCCCCTGGTCCGACCACGCCCGGA
>JBPOIW010000234.1:0-8040 GCA_052034165.1 Planctomycetota bacterium
GCTCGGAAGAACCAATCGGTACCGGTTCCGCCGTACAAGACATCGTCCTCACCCGCGTCGTTCAATACGTTGACCTTCGCTTTCAACGAGACGACAGGGTTGCCAACACCAGCGCGGAGATTTGTAATCCGAGTGGCATATGTGTTGCCGGAAATCCACTGGGTGCGAAGCGTGTTCAGATTGGTGAGACTCGTATCGTTCGTCGTACGGCCCGCGATCAGGATGTCGTCACCGGTTCCGCCCTTGAGAATGTCCAGTCCAAGGCCACCGATCAGAATATCGCGACCACTGCCCGCTTCCAGAATATCACCGGCTTCGAGCCCGACCAGAATGTTGTTTCCCTCGCCGCCCGTCAGGCGATTCGCCAAAGCATTCCCCAGCAGAGTGTCGCTGCCAGTGCCGCCCACGGCATTTTCAAAGGTACTCAAAGAATTCAGCTTCAGCGTGCGATTCACATGCACCGGCTGAACCGATGTTGATCCCAGATTCACCACCACGCTGGTCGTCAAATAACCAAAGTTCAGCGTATCGGTGCCTTCATTCGCTTTCTCCCTCACTTCATCTGCTTCAGCGGCGGTGGCGGGAACAAACAGATAAGTGTCGTTGTTGGCTCCTCCCAGCAGCAAATCATTGCCACCTGCACCAACGAGCTTGTCGTCGCCGGCACTGCCAGTCAGAGTATTATTCAGGCTGTTGCCAAAGAGAGTGTCAGCACCGCTTCCACCATCGAGATTCTCGAAGACTACAGCGGAATTCAGCTTCAGCGTGCGATTCAAATGCACCGGCTGAATTGATGTTGATCCCAGATTCACCACCACGCTTGTCGTCAGATAACCAAAGTTCAGCGTGTCGATGCCTTCATCCGGTTTCTCTCTCACTTCGTCTGCTTCAGCGGCGGTGGCGGGAACAAACAGATAAGTATCGTTGTTGGCTCCTCCCAGCAGCAAATCATTGCCACCTGCACCGAGAAGCTTGTCGTTCCCGGCACTGCCAGTCAGCGTGTTGTTCAGGCTGTTGCCAAAGAGCGTGTCAGCACCGCTGCCACCGTCGAGATTCTCGAAGGCAACAGCGGAATTCAGCTTCAGTGTGCGATTCAAATGCACCGGCTGATTCGAAGTCGATCCCAGATTCACCACAACACTGGTCGTCAGATAACCAAAGTTCAGTGTGTCGATGCCCTCATTTGCATTTTCGATCACTTGATCGAATTCGGCAGTGATTGCAGGCACAAAAACATAGGTGTCATTGTTGGCCCCGCCAAGTAATACGTCATTGCCTGCGGCTCCCGTCAGCTTGTCGTTGCCGGCACCGCCAGTCACGGTGTTGTCCAGGCTGTTACCGAACAGCGTGTCGGCACCGCTACCGCCAATAAGATTCTCAAAGACAACGGCAGAGTTCAGCTTCAACGTCCGATTCGTATGCACTGGCTGAATTGATGTGGATCCGAGATTGGCCACGACGCCTGTGGTCAGAGCTGCAAAGCTAAGAGTGTCTGTGCCTTCATTCAGATTCTCAGTCACCTGATCGGCTTCGGCAGCGGATGCGAAGCCAAACAAATATGTATCATCGCCGGCCCCGCCCAGCAGCAGATCATTGCCGGAGCCACCGGTAAGGATGTCCTTCCCAGTTCCGCCGGACAACGTATTGGCGAACGAATCGCCCGTGAGCTGATCGTCAAAGTCCGACCCCGCCAGGTTCTCCACAAGCGAAATTGTGTCGCTTCCAGCTCCGATGGTGTTTTGAGACCCGGTGAGTCCAAGGTTGACGATCACTGCGATCTGTGCCGTACGATAGCTGACGGTATCCATGCCGCTTCCACCGTTGATGATGTCGGTGCCCGCCCCACTCACGAGGGTGTCGTTCCCGGAGTCGCCGTGAAGTTGTCCATTTATTCCCGTGCCAAGGGAGCGATCCAACTGCAGCACGTCGTTTCCACCACGGCCTGTGATGATCACCTGAGTGACGCTGGCCACTGCGATTCCAGTGTTGATGATCCCACTTTGTTCAACAATCCTGACAAAGCCTGCGACATTGGAGACGGTGATTTTGTCATCATCCGCATCTGACCCATTAACCGTCAGAACGCCACCTGTGAATGTATAGGTGACTTCGATAGTGTCCGTAACCGACACCGACAGAACTCTTGTCGTGACAGGATTGGCACCATCGCTCGCTCCTACTTTGACAAGGTAAACGTTATTGCGATCGGCATCCGTTGGATTCTCATAGTTTGCCGCTGTGATGAAGGAGAGAGTGCCGGTCGAGGCGTCGATTTGAAACAAATCACCGTCTGCACCGCCCGCAATCGAATAGCTGACCGTCGCAAGTTCAGGGTCCGAAGCCGCAATCGTGGCGACCGAAATCGTATTCTCCGCAACCATGAAAGTGCTGCCACCACTAAATGCCGGTGATTCATTGACGTTGATCACAGTGATGATCAGTGTGACATCAGTGAATAATCCTGCCTCGTCGGTAGAGCGAATGATGACCTGACGACTCGATCCCGCTTCAAAATCCAGACCTGCAGAGCCGACCCGCAGCTCATTTCCCACCAGACGAAACTGGCTGCTGTCGAGCGCTGTCAGAAGGCTGAGATGAACAATGTCGCTCGAGTTCGGGTCACTCCCGGAGATCCTGCCGACAAGGCCATCGGGAATATTCTCGCGAATCGATGCGTTCGAGATCGTGGCTGCATTCGGATAGTCATTCTCTTCGTAACCGGGTGTGCCGTTGATCAGGTAGCTGGCTCGCCAGTTCGCCGGTGAGTTGTAGCTTGCGGCGACGTTTTTGACCGTGAGCGAATATCCGCCGCCGTCAGGAGTCACTGGCCATGGCGGTGTCGTCGTCGGTTCATCATCGTAGTTGAAATCCTGAATCGTCACGTTGGCCGCACTTGTCAGCCGGATCTGCTCACCACCGTTATCAAGACTGCCGGTATAGACTCCGGCAACCCGCACGCTTGTTCCATATCGCAGTTCAAACGCCGCGAGGTTCTTCACCACAACGACGGACTGACCCGGCTGAAGCATTGGAACGGTCCCGGTTGAGAAATCGAAGGTGATTCCGGCCGTGAACCTGACGCCAGCAAGAGTAATCGTCTGAGCTCCGATGTTTCGTAATTCGATGAACTCAAAATTCTGCTTGTCGTTAAATGGCGCGGCGGGTGTCCCTGCTTCTGCTGCGGGATTGTAATGCACTTCAGTAATTGCCAAATTGCCCGCAGCGGCTGGGACGGCGGCCGTAAACACGGATTCGCTGAGAGCCGACCAGGTGGATCCGTCAAGGACTCGGGCTCTCAACGCCACAGGTCCTGAAAGTGTGACGCCTGGATTTGAACTGCTGCTTGCAATCAGCTCGGCATCGAATGAGACGTCAGAGCTACCAGCATCAACCTGATGCAGTTCAACCGCAATCGTATTCTGCCCATTCACAAGCAACGCCGGGTTCACGTCAAACTCGTAAAACGTCTGCTCATCATTTCCGCCTACACTATTTATCGCGGGCGTTGCGGCGGAGATAACTCCGGCCGGCATATTGCTGCGAGTCACCTCGACACCATTGACGTAGACCACAGCGCCGTCATCTCGTTTGAGTCGCAGCTTCAGTCCAAAGATCTGGGAAGCTCCTGTGACGTTAAAGTTACGGCGAAAATAGGTTGTAATGAATTTGGCCGCCGAATCCGGTCCGAATCCGACAGTCGTTGTTTCGTCCCCATCGCCGTAACCGAGTTCGGCGTCTCCCGTGGCCCATGCTGAATCGTCAAAAGAGCCCGCTTGCCAGGCCTCACCCAGATTCGTTCCCTGGTCAAAGTACTTCCAGTTGGAGTTGCTGGCAACCAGCGTCGTGGAAACAATCGAAGCGTCATAGGCGATGGCTGCAGGATTAATTCCGCCGCCGACAAGTCGCGGATCACTTCCGTCGGTGGTGTAATAAACCAGACCGCCAGTTGCCGAATACTTCAGGATGTCTCCGGGAATAATCTGGCCGCTGAACTTTGGAAGACCATTAATCAGTGATTGAGGCGCGTCGATCAATGGGAACAGTCCGTTGTTTCGAAACTGCTGCAGAAGAACGGGATTCCGATTTCCCAGGAATCCATTCTGCGTATTGTCGACGGCCGCCAGCCAATCCGTTCGACCAAGAGGACTATCAGGCCGCTTGGAGTCACCCCAGCGAGCGCTCTCGGCGATGATCGCCTGATCCAGTGCATCCACATGTTTCTGAAATCGAGCTTTGGCGTTTTCCGCAGTCATTGGTCCATTGTTGAAGAAGTTCTTCTGCACAGCATCGGCGAAGGCGCGGCGATACTCGGCATTCGCCATCAGTTGTTGGTGGAGGTACTGCGGATTGAAATGCTGAGCTTCTGCGCCGGCCGGGAATGGTCCATTGCGGTCTTCGCCGACGTTCAGCAGAGTATGCTCGCCGTCATGCTGGAAATATCGGAAGCCCTGGCGGCCAAGCCGATTGCGAATGGCGAAGAAGTTATTGACCGCCTGATTGCCGAGGAAAGCCGAAATTGGAGCATCAAGGTTTCCGCCGTGGAGGATGCCCATCATGTACACAATGAGATTGTCGACGTCGACCAGCACATCCTCATCGGGAATCGACAAATCATCCACACCATTGGCGTTCTTGCCCTGAAGTCGAAAGTAGTTTGCGTTGTCACTCAGGTCCAGTGTTGTTGCCAACTGATGCAGTCGATTAAAGGCCACCGCATTTCCATCCGTTGCGTACACCGTGTACGAGCCGGCTTCGGGCTTCAGCACATCATAATCCGATGCCGAACCACCAAAGTAGCTGGCTGCATACTCGGCTTCGGCACGTTCCTGCGTCTGGTACACGCCCCAGTACTGGCCATCCAGATAAAGGTGATACCAGTTGCTGCGCGTGTAGGGTTGTCCCATCGCGCCCTGTGATTCTCTGCCGAACACATCCTGAATCATGGTGTTGCCCGGATCCCCGCCGAAACTCCACGAATAGTTCTGAGCCGTTCGCAGATCGATCTTCTTGAACGATCCTGTACCCGCAGAACCAAACAGCGGATAGTCCAGAGTGGAGTCACCATACTCACCGCGGAAGAAGAGTCGGAACGCATGCTTGGGATTGTCGCCACTGCGACTGAAACCACCTCGAATTCGCAGGCCGGCGTTCACCTGGAAACCCGTCGAGCCGTTAGGATTTAACAATTCCAGCGAAGCGGGACGCTCCCAGTCACGTCCGTCGTTAAAGGCATTGGCATAGATGCCCGTGGAAGGATCAAAGAGGTTGGCCAGATCGGTTGTAATCGACAGCGATGGAATGGACTTTAGAGCATCCTTGACGCGAGCGGCCCCTTCCTGCTGAACCACAGTCTGATCGATGCCGTAGTCGACGACGTTATTTCCCCACGATGAAGGCCAGTTTGCCGGTGCCTCACCGACGTCCGGATCGCCGCCCGCAACATCGTCGCTGGGCGATTGTCGAATTACGTCGTCAAGAAACAAGTAGGACCGTGTTATCGAAGGCAGGGAAATGAAGCCGACCTGAAACGCCTGCGAACGTAATGTCGTCGTTGCGGTGATCGAGATTGGTCCTGTGTAGATCAAGCCATTTGTCTCTGACGGAGCACTTCCGTCGGTGGTGTACCGAATCTCCGCATTGGATGCCGGAGTTGACAGTGTGACAGTAAATGGGCTGTCATAAAACCCGGCCGGGATACTCGCGGAAACTCGATCGGCGAAGCCATCAAAGGGGGTTGCATTGGGCCCTCCCGGAGTTGAAACCTGAAAGTAGCGTGGCTCCTGCGATGGGATAGAGACGCCGGTCAATTCGGGAAGAATCAAAAAACTATCATCGCTGACGGAAGAATTCAGGCCCTGAATGGCCAGCACATTCTGTCCAGCATTCAACAGGTGAAGGAAAGGAGTCAGATTGATGCTTTCCGAGGTCACCGTCTCCTGCAATGTTCGCTTACTGACGGCCGAAGAATTGAACACCACACTTCCCGGCGCGTTCCGCCGAGCAACCTCGACACCATTCAGATAGGCAACAAAGCCATCATCATAGCGCATATTGAGCAGCAGAGCCTCGTAGGCCGCTGGATCCGGCGCATTGAATGGAACTCGAATATAGGCTGACGATTGAATGCCCAGCATCGCAGTGCCGACATTCGTGCCCACAACCAGATTCGAATTCGGCCCCAGCGTGGAGTAGACCGCGAGCCCGCCGGCGGCAGTGTCTCCCACGAGATCGAAGGCCGTGTCGTCAAATGAGGGATAGGCACCTGAAGCCGCAAACAGCTCGACACTGGCTCCGCCGCCTCGTTCGTACATCAGCAGACGAATTTCCCAGTCGCCAGCCGCCGGGATATTGAATGTCGCCAGAGTATCATCCGGGCCGCGAGGATCGAAGAACTCTGACGTGAACACCACGCCGTTTCGTTTGAGCTGCAGTTCAAAGCCATCATCACTGTTGACGCCAAACGTCCAGTCACCTGGCGACGGTATTCTGACACTGGCTTCCGCCTGAATCATAAACTGGTCTGCATCGTCGCCAATGCTCTGAGTAGGAAACGCAAGATCGGTCGCATATCGACCACCGCCACCATTGCCCATGTAATTGATGACGGGCGCGTGGTCGTATGTGGAGTCAAACTGCAGTGCGGGATTTGCCGCAACATTTCTGGCGACGTCCAGATTCTCCAGATCTACGTTTGACCTGATGTAGTTCACGTTGAAACCCGGCTGAACAACACCGAACCCAACTCCCGTCGTTCCATTTGTCCAGGAAGAAGCATTAAATGATGGGCTTTGCCAGGTACTTCCCAGGCTGCCGCCGGACGGAATCAGAACCTGTGCATTCGCGCCCGGTTCGATCAGTCTGGTCGTCTCAAAGGCCACACCGTAGGAGACGTTCTCGACCTGAGGCGGAAAGGCAGGCGAATATTCATGGGCGATGCTGCCTCCCTGAGTGACAAGGGCAAGGTATTCGCCCGATGCGGAGAGACGAAAATTCGTATGCAGCTCAGTCCCTGTCGTGCGATTCTTCCCCGACGCAAAGATCGTCATGAATTGGTTCGCGCCAATCGTGATGCTGGGGAACTGCCACTGGGAGAGATCACTGGACGAATCTGTCAGAGCCCAACCGGTCAAATCAATGGCATTGGCGGTCGGATTATAAATCTCAATCCAGTCGCTGGAATCGCCATCCTGATCTCTCAGCCCGCCTCCATTGGACGTCAGAATTTCACTGATGATCGGCGTGCCCGCAAGAAGCTCGCGGCGTTCCAGCAATTGCAGTCGGCCCGCTGGCAATCTGCGTCGCCTTGCCTGCAGCCCCCGAACAGCCTGCGGACGAAAGATCCCGGAGAATTGTCCAAGACAGTTTTTCAGACAAGACTGCAAGGCGACGATGTGTTTGGTAGGCAAGATTCAATCCCGATGTGAACGTCAAAGTGCGAAGCTACGACCGCTTTCTAACATGATTCTCAGCGGAAAGCACTCGCATTTTCCAAAACAAACAGGGGCACGCCGGATGTTGCCCGTGGGTGTTGGTATTGCAGACGCTCGGGTGATGAGTTGTCCAAACGGTACTACCACCTCGCGTAAACGAGTCCGAGAATCGAAGCGAGCAGGAGTCCGTCGAAATTCGGCCTCATTGAGCATGTCCTCATGTGAGTACTCACGGAAATGTTCGGGCCTAAGAAATACACTGGCATGAATCCAACGAACTCTTCCCGGAACGTCAAGGTGTTCGTAACCGCACTTCTTTGCGACTGCGGTTCTCTGCGACTGTGATTTCGCAGAGACAATCCTGACTTTATAGACTCCGTAGCCGCCTGACGCGGAGGACTGGCGTGCAGGCGGTCACCGACAGGCTACTACAACAAGTCGATAATTTCGCCTGCGAAGAGGTCGGTAATCACGTCGTCAACGGCTCGGAAGAACCAATCGGTACCGGTTCCGCCGTACAAGACATCGTCCTCACCCGCGTCGTTCAATACGTTGACCTTCGCTTTCAACGAGACGACAGGGTTGCCAACACCAGCGCGGAGATTTGTAA
>JBPOIW010000326.1:0-8162 GCA_052034165.1 Planctomycetota bacterium
GAAAGCCGGCGCCTTCGGCTGGGCGGTAAACGAAGCAGCTTAAAGGCCGGCAGGCTGCTTACTCACCGACCATGTGTCCTGCAGATGTTTGGCGAGTTTTTGCACAAGCTCCGGATGGTCTGACGCAAGATTCTGCTTCTCATGCGGATCTGCTTCGAGATCGAACAACTGTGGAGTTCGCTCGTTGACTGAGTAAACGAATGAGTAGCGATCCGGCGGACTGTCATAGCTCAGAATCAGCTTCCATTGGCCTTCGATACACCAACGATATTGAAGCGTGGCCTCATGCTGATCCATGTCGATAATGTCATGCGAAAAGCTTTCGCCGCACAGGAACGTGCGATCCAGCGGAGTCTTGTCCTTCAGCAGCGGCAGCAGATTTACTCCGGGCAACCCCGAAGGAACTTCTAACCCCGTTGCGGCCAGTAAAGTTGGGAAGACATCAATCGTACTGGCCAGGTCCGGATGTTCTCCGGGAGTAATCTTTCCGGGCCATGAAATCATAATGGGCGTGCGAATCCCGCCTTCATAAACGGTCTGCTTTGATCGCGGAGCAAAACCGTGATTCCAGTCCGGCCCCAGTTTCATCTCCGGAGTCGCCTGAATCCAGCCGTTGTCGGTCACGTACACGACAATCGTATTTTCACTGAGCTTCTTTTCATCCAGATGATTCAATAGTTCACCGCAGGTCTCATCAAAGAACTCACACATTGCATAGTACTTTGCAAGGGCTTCCGGACGTCCGGGCTTCTGGTATTTGACCAGCAAACGATCCGGAGGATTGTGCGGCGTGTGCGGCAACATCGGAGCATACCACAGAAAGAACGGCTTCTTTTCTTCCGTCGCATGATGGATGAAATCAAAGACTGGCTGCATGCCCTTGCGACCAATGTCGAGGCCATCATCGCCATGGCGGCCACCTTTTTGGGGAAAGCCGCGAGTCATCCCGTGAGTGAACCCACCTCTCGAAAAATTGCCTTCCCACCACTTGCCGGACTGCATACTGAGATAACCTTTGCCGGCCAGTAGTTTCGGCAGTGTTGCCTGCTGATCGATCTTCGAAATCAACTGTTCTCGCAATGCACCATATTGAGCATCACTGAGTGACTTATCCGGCTTCGGATCATTACCCGTGACGCCATGCTGATGCGGATAACGTCCCGTAATCATCGACATCAAGGATGGACGGCAAAGTGGGACCGGCGTGTAACCTCGCTTAAACACAGCACTGCGAGATGCCAGGCGATCAAGATTCGGCGTCTTGATATCCGGATGACCCATCAGACTATAATCCGTCCACGCCTGATCATCGGACAGGATCATGACAATGTTGGGGCTGGTCGACGTTTCCTGCGCCCTCAGACCGGACGTGTCGACGAAAAGTCCGGAGACAAGCATGAGGAAGAACGGACGCAATTGGCTCATCAAACACCTTCAGGCATTTCAGCGGGTGGGGGAATATGGTGAACGGATCAGTTCGCAGACGCAAGATCCGGGATCAGTATTCTGGCAACGAAACGAAGCTCATTAGGACGACAAGCGGCGGTTTGCCGGTGTGTGACCGGAATGATCGTGGGAACCGATCATCAGACATTCTTGTGCCTGACTCAATTTACTGCAGAACAGATTTTGACGCGAGCGTTGCGTTCCATTCAAGGCGTGCGACGATCAGCAGGGTGATCCAGCACCGGGTGATCCAGCCTGGTCTGAACCGCAACAAGATTTATGAGCCCATCAATTGCCTGAAGTTTGGGGGAATCTTTGCGTTTTGCGGGAGGGGTTAGTACTCTAGAGCGTCCTGCCGAAAACCTTCCTTCCCAATTCATTCAGTGTGATCCACATGAGAATCAGGCTGCCGATTGTTTTTGCTCTTGGTGTTGCCGCTGGCTTTGCCAATATCTTTTCGGGCGATTTGGCCGTGCATGCGGCGCTTCAGGATTCGGCGACAACCCCAAAGAAGGTCAGCTATTACCGCACCGTCCGACCCATTCTTCAGCGTCGATGTTCCGGTTGTCATTTCGATGGCAAACGTGAAGGCGGCCTGTCGGTTGTCGCTGTCAGTGAGTTGCTGAAGGGCGGAGAAGCCGGGGCCTCATTAGCCGCAGGCAAGCCTGATGAGAGTCCGCTGATCCAGCGCATCTCGGGTGAGAAACCTGACATGCCGTTGAACAGTGAACCGCTGACCGCCGAGCAGGTCCTGACTCTGCGTACGTGGATTGAACAGGGGGCTGAAGATGATACTCCGGCCGACGTCGGTCAGGCGATCACCGCCGAGCATCCTCCGGTCTACACATCGCCGCCGGTTGTGACTTCGATGGATTACTCACCAGATGGAAAGCTGCTGGCCGTTTCGGGGTATCACGAAGTTCTGATTCATACTCTTGATGGAAGTGCTCCGCCCAAGAGACTGGTCGGGCGATCGCAGCGAATTGAATCGGTTCTTTTCTCGTCCAATGGGCAAGTGCTGGCAGTCGCTGGTGGTACGCCGTCGCTCTTTGGCGAAGTACAACTTTGGAATGTCGCGGAAGGCAAGCTTCTGCATTCCATTATTCTGTCATACGACACAATGTTCGGTCTGTCGTTCAATGCTGACGGAACTCTGGTTGCATTCGGTGGCGCCGATAATCGAGTGCGCGTTGCGAAGGTGGAGACAGCTGAGATTGTGATGCGAATGGATGCTCATTCGGATTGGGTTCACGGCACAACGTTCTCTTTGAAGAACGACCACCTGATCAGCGTTAGTCGTGATCGTTCGATGAAGCTGGCGATCGTGGCCAGTGGTCAATTTGTGGACAACATCACTAGCATTACTCCGGGAGCACTGAAGGGCGGACTGGTCGATGTGCAGCGTCATCCGACGCAGGAAATGGTGATCTCCATCGGGGCCGATGGCGAACCTCGCATGTACAAGATCTTTCGCGAGCAGGCGCGCCAGATTGGTGACGACTTTAACCTGGTCAGATCCTTTCAGAAGCTGCCGGGGCGTTTGTGCGACCTCGATGTTTCAACGTCCGGGAACAAGTTTATTGTCGGAGCCAGCACGGCCGTGGCCGGGGCGGCTCGGATTTACATGACTGAGGATCCCGCAAAGATTGTGGATATTCCGGGCCTGACGTCCCCGGTGTTTGCCGTAAGTTTCCGACCGGATGAGCTGCAGGTTGCAGTTTCCGGCTTCGACGGCATGATCCGTCTTTGCAATGCAGAAACAGGGGCTGTCGAAAGTATATTCCCCGCCGCGCCGGTAACACCGGCCACTCCGCCCGCTGCAACTCCTGCGGCTGGTGGTTAGGAATCGTTCAGAAATGTGGTTCCCTTGATCACAACCCGAAGCGTGAGCGAGGGATCAGAGTTACCGTAAAGAATCCCTCACTGACGTTTCGGGTTGGGATTCTGAATGAGCAATACAATTGAAATTGATTTAGACTTTGCCCGCTTAGTAACGAACCAGCGTCGCTCGGCTCCTGTAATTGTGACTGTTCAAAAAGAGACCATGCCCATGATCAAGATAACAAAAGCACTTCGCTGGATCACATCGGCCTGCGGAATCGGACTGTTGCTGGCGTCATCGACGCTGGCTCAGGATCAGCCTGCTCCCGAGTCGACTCGCCCGGTGAGAACCTTTACGGCGATCGAAGTGTACCCGTCGGAGCTGACGCTTTCGTCGATTCGTGATTCACGCCGAGTCCTGGTGACAGGCGTTACCAACGACGGCCAGCGGATCGATCTCAGCTCCAAGGCCACGGTAACGACTCTGTCACCGGTCTGCCAGGTTGATCCTGCGGGGTTCGTGGCACCCGTGGCTGCGGGCGAAGGAGTGATCACGGTCGAGGCCGAAGGGCAGAAGGCCGAGGTCAAAGTTCACGTCACATCAGCGGATGCGGTCGCTGTTGACTTTATTCGAGAAGTCAATCCGATCCTCAGCAAGGTAGGTTGCAACCAGGGGACCTGCCATGGTTCACAAGCTGGCAAGAACGGCTTCAAGCTCTCGCTTCGTGGATACGATTCCGTCTACGATTATCGAGCACTCGTCGATGATATTTCAGGTCGCCGCTTCAATCGTTCGGAACCTTCACAGAGCCTGATGCTGCTGAAGCCAACTCAGGGTGTTCCTCACGAAGGTGGTTTTCTGTTCGACGAAGAATCTCGCTACTACAAAGTCCTTGAACAGTGGATCGCGGAAGGATGTCAGTACAAGGGTGACGCGGCTCGTGTCACTGGAATTGAGATCTATCCGCCGACGCCGTTGTTGCAACTTCGTCATGATCAGCAGCAGTTGATCGTGATTGCAAATTACGCTGACGGTACGACTCGCGATGTGACTCGCGAAGCCGTCTTCGACACCAGCAATTTCGAAGTCGCAACAGTCTCAAAGCAAGGCCTGATTACCGCCGTACAGCGCGGAGAAGCAGCCGCTCTGGTTCGTTTTGAGGGCAACTATGCGGCCGCACCGATTTCCATTCTGGGCAATCGCGATGGTTACGAATGGACTCCTCAGCCGGAGTACAACTACGTCGACACGCTGATCAACGGCAAGCTGCAGCGAATGAAAATCCTGCCTTCTGGCACTGCCGACGATGCGGAATTCCTGCGGAGAATTTCGCTGGACATTGCCGGAGTTCCGCCGACCAGTGAAGAGGTCCTGGCGTTTGTCGCGGATACGACGGATCCCGTGGCGAAACGAACGGCAATGGTTGAGAAGCTGCTCTCCAGCCCGATGTATGTGGAGCACTGGACACTCAAATGGAGCGACCTGCTGCTGAATCGCCGCAAGACGGTGACTGAGCGAGGCGTTTGGGCTTTCCGCAACTGGATTCGTCAGTCGATTGCGTCGAACAAACCGTTCGATCAATTCGCAGAAGAACTGATCACGGCGAATGGAAGTGCGTATGAAAATCCTGCCGCCAACTACTTCCGGATTGCCCGCGAACCAAAGCTTGTCATGGAGAACATGACGCAGGTATTCCTGGGCACTCGCTTCAACTGCAATCAGTGTCACGACCATCCTTTCGAACGCTGGACTCAGCGCCAGTATTATGAACTGTCCGCTTACTTCGCGGACGTAGGACGACGACCACTGCCGGAAGGGGATGAGTTCATCTTCACGATGGCATCACCTGCGGCCGTTGTGAATCCGGACACCAATCAGCCAGCCGATCCGAAGTTTCCGTTCGCTCATGCCGGCGCGATTGATTCGGCGTCCACTCGTCGAGAGCAGTTGGCTCAGTGGCTGACCGCCAAAGAGAATCCGTACTTTGCTCGCAGCATCGTGAATCGCTACTGGAGCTACTTCTTCGGTCGTGGAATCATCGACCCCGTCGACGACATCCGCGCGGGCAATCCGGCTTCTAACCCGGAACTGCTGGATGCGTTGACAAAGGATTTTGTGGACAGTGGATATGACCTGAAGAAACTGATTCGCACGATTTGCAACTCCGCGACTTACCAGAGAAGTCTGGAAGCAGGGCAGTGGAATGAAGATGACACAATTAACTTTTCCCACGCATTGCCGCGACGTCTGTCCGCCGAACAACTTTACGACGCCATCATTCAGGCAACAGGGGCTCCGCGAGCATTGCCGGGAGTTCCCGCCGGGTTCCGTGCTTCTGAGTTGCCGGATTCGGACGTCGAAGTCGCGTTTCTGGATATGTTCGGCCGAGCACCTCGCGAATCACCATGTGAGTGTGAGCGAACCAGTGACGTCAGTCTCGGTCAGACTTTGAACATGGTGAATGGTCCGACGATCGGTGACGCGATTGCTCATCCGCAGGGAGTCATCGCGAAGGCCGTGGCCGCCGGAATGCCAAACGACAAACTGATCGAGACGATTTATCTCTCCGCCCTTTGTCGCAAACCATCAGCGGACGAGTCAGCGAAAGCGGTCGAATACTTCGCCAGTGCAGGCGATCCAAAAGCGGCTGGAGAAGACCTGATGTGGGCCTTGATTAACAGCCCAGGATTCCTGTTCAATCGCTGATCGCAAATCCCGGAATAGAGACTTGACGAGACGCTAACCCGCCATCAAGACGAGGACGTCTTCGCCACTGACTTTATGTCGGTGGTCAACAGGCCTTTGCACTATCTTTGTCAGATATGATATGACTATCAAGATCGTGCAGAGGCCAACTTGCATCTGAATTGAACAGGCGGAGTTCCCTGTTCGAACACTATTGACGTGGCGATACTTCCGCCGCCGCGATAGTTTTCCATGCCTGATTGCGTAACGCCTGCAGGTGTCGGCAGGGACCGTTTCGAACTCCGAATTTGAAGTGCCAACTGCAACGACATTTACCTTTTCGGACCATGCCGTCGCTGTCAATCAAAACTTCGCACGACTGGTTTTCCGCCTTACCGGTCAGGATCCAACCACCGCGAGGCGCCGCGACCTGTGTTTCGACCTTCACGACTCCTGCCATCATCATTCGTGCGGCGGCCTCGATCTCCGGATGTGGAGCTCCGACTTCCTGATCCGAAACGGCCATTGGGAGAACCTGCCGCCAGCGGAACACCCCGGCATGCAAATCGAAAATCGCCTGCCCTCGAAGAGCCAGTTGATTCATAACCGATACGGCGACGCCGGAAGAAACGTTCAGCTCGGTGGTCATTCGATCGACCGTCATGCTCCGATTCTGACTGAGCTTCTCCGCTGCCGCTGCCACTTGCGGCAGGCTCGCTGACACCGGCGGCAACAGCATCTGCACTGCGCTGCCGCGAGTCCAGTCGTTGATTGTCCAGCCACTCAGGCCAAGAGTCAGCCGCATGCTGCCCATCTGAACCACCCAGAAACTTGGGAGTCCGGTGCCGGTCAGATAAACATCCACGTGAGAAGCGATGGGCAGCAATCGAGCGAGGCTGAGCAACCGACGTCGTCCCCAGATGCGAATCGGTTCAGACAGTGATCCCCGATATGCGGGACCGGCATTCTCAATCGGGACGTTCCATGGCTCAAGAACCAGTCTTGGAGAACGACCATCCTGCAGCTCAAACCGGATCGCTCGTGGTCCACTCCTTTCACGATGACGTTTGAGCCAGGCCAAAAGAGAATAAACGGCATCGATACTCAGAGTGACTTTTTTCATCGGCAAAGCCATCGCGGCCTGCAACTGCATGAAACCTCGCAGCCAGCCGTCAGGCAATGCGATCTTCTCTTCATGGTAGTCAGGACGATCAGCCGTCTGAACCGAAAAGCCTTCGGGGTTGATGTTGAACCGAGTTTCTCGATAGGTCCGCAGCGACTGAAAGTTGTAATACAGGTCCCACGAATAATCCACGTTCGTCGTGCCCGGCGCGGCGTGTTGAGTTCCGGTGAATCCCGAGTCACGGTCAACAGTCAGGCAACCGTAACTGGATTCGTCGGTGGAGAAGCATTCGAAGAACACGACATCGTCAGCCACTGTAATGACCGGATCGTATGGCATGAGCCGGCGC
This sequence comes from Planctomycetota bacterium, assembly GCA_052034165.1. Lineage (GTDB taxonomy): Bacteria > Planctomycetota > Planctomycetia > Planctomycetales > Planctomycetaceae > SXXK01. The sequence goes on from JBPOIW010000326.1 coordinate 7,426, forward strand.
CACAATGTTTGGTTCTCTTCACGAAGGCGAGTATTCAACTGACTGCGAGCCTGCCAGTATCGAGCCAGAGCGGACTGATGCTGCCTCTTCTGCTCTGCCGTTGCACGAGGAACGTTCCCCGCGCGGACTAGTTCCCGAGCGCCGTCCTGAGCCTGCTTTCGCAAAGCCGACTCTCGCGCGGCTTGCTGTTTCTTCCAGTCTTCGTAACCAGACTTATCACGAGGTGAGAACGTCAGGTCATTGATCACCACATCATGCAGCGTGCTGATGGCTTCTCGAAAGCGAATGGGATCGGCCAGACTGGCGTTAAATTCCACCTTGTCGCGCGCCAGATTTGGGGCGAGGTCAAGAATTCGTTCTCCGCCGGACAGCAGCTTCAATTGACTGCGTCCTGCATAATTCATGCTGACGTCCACGGAGTCACCCTATTCCATTTTCCGGCGATTCGATGCAACAGAAAACGTGTATATATAAGGTGTCGTTGCGGGGGATCAAGCCACATCCGAATTCGTAAACCGTTCAGCGATTTTCCTGAGACGGAATAGGCAACAATGTGGAGTGCATGACAGGGGCGAATTTCGCGGGCATCAACGCAGAAACGGCGATGAATCAGGAAGTGATTCATCGCCGTTCTGTTGTTTTTCCAACGGTTCCACCCTGTTGCTGATCCATTCTGGTGGAACCGCTGTTTCGGGTGTACATCCCGTTGAGCGTGTTCCCCAAGTGAGTTTCCTCAC
>JBPOIW010000361.1:0-13677 GCA_052034165.1 Planctomycetota bacterium
ACCGAGTTCGATGAGCAGGTTGTGAAACTTCGCGAAGAACTTGATAAGGCCGTCACAGAACTCGACCAGCACTACGACGAACTGCGTTCTGCCGCCCGCCAGCGTTTGGGTGATTTGTTTGATGCCAGCGATTATCCGGTCTCACTAATCGGGTTGTTTGCGATCGAACACGACTATCCCTCAGTGGAGCCACCGGATTATCTGCGTCAGCTCAGTCCGGAGCTCTATCAGCAGGAATGTCGTCGCGTGCAGTCGCGTTTCGACGAAGCCGTGCAACTGGCCGAACAGGCGTTTCTGGATGAACTGGTCCGCCTGGTCGAACATATCACCGAACGCCTGAGCGGTGCCGATGACGGCAAACCACGAGTCTTCCGAGATTCTGCTGTCACCAATCTGACCGAGTTCTTCGAACGGTTTCGCACGTTGAATGTTCGCTCCAATGAGCAGCTCGATGAATTGGTATCCCGTGCTCAGCAGGTGATCGGCGGCGTTGAACCGCAGCAACTGCGTGACAATGCTGTCCTGCGTCAGCGTGTTGTCTCGCAATTGGCCGGAGTGCAGTCGTCGCTCGACGGCCTGCTGGTCGATCGACCACGCCGCAACATTCTGCGGCGTCCTCAGTAAACGAGGAGTTTTCGGAAATGGAACTTCTCATTGCACCGACCGGCGGCATTCGCTGTGTGTACGGCGAGGACGTGAACCTTTCCGAGCTGGGGCGACTGTCGATCCAGCGAGGTTCTCATGTTGAACCCACTGCAGACGGCCAGTGGACCGCAGACATGTCACCGGTCAGCGGCCCGGAACTCGGCCCATTCAGCACCCGTCACGAAGCCTTGTCGGCGGAAGTGTCGTGGCTGAATGAGCACTGGCTGCCGCTTTGAGCGACAGTTTGTCTTATGCGGGGGAAGGGGCGAGCAGAGATGCTGCGGAGCACTGCGCTCTTCTGCCCCTCGGCCTCTTGCCCCCGCGCTCTCTTCTCCAATCCAAGCACCCTAACCCCAAGGAAATCTATGATTCAAATCTCTCGCCGAAATATTCGCACAATCCGAACGATGATTCGCCAGACACTGGGAATCACTTCCTCGCGCCGTGCTCCGGCTGTCACTTTTAGCAACCCTGACTCTGGAGGTGTCCTGCGAATTCAATCGGCAACCGCAAAGGCCGCGATTGAATTTCGTCTGGAGTCTCTGGCCCTTGATCCTGCCAGTTTCTCGATTCCTTATCAGGCCCTGATGAATTGCGAAGGCTCGCAGGAGGAATTGGTCCACTTCGTCCGCAATGAAAATGAAATCATCATGCAGTGGACGGACGCCGGTATTCCTCAATCGGTGACTTTTGCAGCCGGTGAACCCGTTGACATGCCTCCCGAAACGACACTGACTGCAATCGAACCACGGTTTATTGCCGCGATGGCGGATGCGGTGGCCACCACATCATCGGAGTCCACTCGCTTTGCGTTGGACTGTGTTCGCCTGCGTGGTTCCGACGGACAGCTTGCCGCTTCCGATGGCGGTCAGGCGATTCTGGAAACAGGATTTCATTTTCCGTGGTCAGAGACAGTGCTGGTCCCGGCGTCTGATGTCTTCTCCTCCCGCGAGTTCGCGGCTGCAGAGGAAGTGCAGATAGGCCGGTCAGACGATTGGGTGACGATTCAGACGGAATCCTGCAAGGTTCATCTGAAGATCGAGAAGGAACGTCGCTTCCCCGATCTCGATTTGCAGATTCCGAGCCGGGGGTCAGCCGCAACCACTCTGGCGTTGGCCGAAGCGGATGTTGCCTTTTTATTGGAATCAGCCCCACGATTACCGGCCGCCGAAGAGAGTAGCGCACCGGTGACTGTGGAACTGAATGGTGTGGTCGCCATCCGTGCTGCGGCTGAAGGCAGCGATCAGATCACTGAACTTGTCCTGAGCAACTCTCGTCGTGTCGGCGAAGAAATCCTGTTTCAGACCGATCGTACATTTCTTTGTCGAGCGGTTGAGTTGGGCTTTCGTGAGATCCAGCTCCGCAGCAACACGGCACCAGCCTGCTGTCAGCATGACCGACGAACGTACCTCTGGGCGATGTTGGACGAAGAGTCGGTACTTCGCGCCAGCGACCAGGCCACAAAGATCTCTTCACCACCTGTTTCCGATTCTTCTCCTCAAACGAAAGGTAAATCCTCCACAATGGTGACCACAGCAAACTCTCGCCCTGTTTCTCTTCGCCCAAGCACGACGTCAACTCCAGACAAAGTAACCTCTAACGAGATGGAGACAAATCCCAACCTGCTTACGCAGGCTGAAACTTTGCGTGAATCCCTCAGTCAGGCCCTGAGCGACACGCGGGAACTCATCACCCTGATCAAACGCAATCAGAAACAGAATCGCCTTGTGGAAACAACGCTGCGATCTCTGAAACAACTCGAACACATCGGCGCGTGACCTCAGGAAACGTGATTTCTTCGACCATGCTTTCCGCCTCCACAGGGCGAGCACTCGTTTTCTTTTTGTCCGCCGCAAGATTCTGAACCTCAAAGAGATTCAGAACCTGCGGCGGATTTTTCATTGGCCCCTCAACCTCAAATCAACAAATGCCATTCAGGAGCATCAAACATGGTGACACGCTTAAAAGCAAACCGCAAGAAAACTCATCCCAAGACGTCTGTTAAGCAGCGACGCAGTCGTTCGCGGAAATGTCGCGGCGAACGACCGACGATCCGGTTCACGCCCTTTGCCTGGTCCAAGCTGCTGTTCCTGCGAGACTGCGGCAGCACCGAAGTCAGTGGCTTTGGGATCAACGCCACCAACGATCTGCTGCTCATCGAAGACGTCCGTCTGGTGAACCAGCAGTGTACGAGTGCCAGTGTTCAGTTCTCCGACGCGGCCGCACAACAACTGCTGGAGGCTGCGACGCCCGATCGAACGCGTGACGAGCAATCGGGCTGCATCTGGATTCATACGCATCCAGGGGATTGTGCGTTGCCCAGCGAGGCGGACGAAGAAACGTTCGCCCGCTGCTGCAGCACCGTCACATGGGCCGTGATGTTCATCATTGCTGCCAGTGGTGAGACCTATGCCCGTTTGCAGTTCAATATCGGCCCGCGTTGTTCACGCCGACTTCATGTGGAGGTGGACTACTCGGCCGAATTCCGTCAAACAGAATTCGCGGCGTGGCAGTCTGAGTACACCGATCATGTGGAAGTCATCGATCCTCTGCAGACATCGCTTGACCGCCACGGCCGACTCCGCCGAGGGTTCGACCCATACTTCGGAAACGGCCTGCAGGACGCTCAGGTCCGCGCCGCCGTTTCGAGCGAATGGCTGGCGCACTGCGATGCGGAGTCGCTTTATGAAGACGACCTCATGGCAGTGGCCGGCGCAGTTTGAATTCGTCGCCTGACATTTTGTAGAGGCGGCGCGAACCGGCGGCCGCACTTGAATCTTGTTTTCCAAGTCCTTGCCGCCTCAGGTGTTCTGATGCGGCAAAGAATCATGACTCTTTAAAGGAGACTCAATTATTGAAGGGACGAAACGAAAACGTGCGTTCATGAATGGCTGTCCGCCGGGTAGTCGACAGCTCGGACTTGGTCAGCAGAAATCCATTTTCGGAAACTTCAGCAATACGGGAGGAAATTCTATGGCGCGACAGGTGACATGTGTTTGTGGTCGTGATTTTCACATCGGCCACAGCCAGACCCGCGTCCAGTGCCGACAATGTGGTCGCTGGTACGACGGTGAGGAATTGGGAGCCATTGAAGTCGCGGGCACGGTTTTGCAAGGGCGTGAAGTCGCCCGGATTGAGCACAAAACGGGCGATCGCAAAGTTTTCCGCGACAACTCTCACCGCAGGCCACAAACCAACCGCCAACGCCCACCATGCGACCCGATCGGATCTATGATCCGCTGGTTTCTGGGTTGAGCACTGGGAAACGACGGAGACTTCACTTCAAACTGAATGTTCAAATGCTCCGTGAAGACTTGAACGCCCGAAATGATTTCCGCCAGTGACTTTCGCAATCGCGAATACCATAATCTGGAGCGGGCAGAGATTCAGTACCAACATCGACAGGTCGTATTGGTTCTGTGGTCAATGCCATCGCCTGAACATGTCGCGATGTGATTTCGACTTTGTGCGCCGCCATGCCCAGTTCATCTGAATCTGCCAACTGCAGATTCCAGTGCTGGGCGTGGACTTCTTTTCAACACTTCAGTCTGAGGCTTTTTTTTAGCTATTGGAGGCCCTTCTAGGCTCAGCATTCGATCGGAACTCGCGACCGATCTTCAATACCAAGAGAACCATTTCGATTGAAAGTGATTTGGCATATTGGAGAGCGAACAAAACGCCGACCAACAACAGCACCTCAATGCAATTTCTGCATCTCCTTCAAACCGTCGTTTTACGACTACCTTGCGGAAAACGCAGTGATCCAGTCAGTAATCTCCATGATCGCAGCTATAGCCTTAGGGAAATCAGAGAGTTTCTCGGCAAGACCAGTATCAACATCGGCTGATCCCGCCATTGGGGCCAACCAACTATCCATGCAGTTGAAGCAATCATCTGGATAGGCTTCGCCAGTGATTTCAATGACAAAATGCATTTTGACCTAACTGGCACAATCGATGCCTCTGCCGGCACCACCCCAACGACTTTAAGGACACAAGTGTCGGTGAAGCCGTAGAGGTGGAACAACAGACGGAGCGATTGAAAGACAGGCTCGGGCAGATTATCCTCAAGATAGGTTTTGCTGAACCGGATGCTTCGTAGGCAGTGCTTCTACGGAATCCCGACAAAAAACAAGGGAGTTCGATCAATAGAGATCATGAGTTTTTCGTTAAACCAAATGATGGATCGACACAAGTTTCTCCTTCATCGCACTTCTGACTATTCGCAGACAGTGGCGGCATCAGGCCGTTTCATCAATAGGTAGCCTCAGTGCTCTTGCGAATTTGCAGATTCGAGGTTCAATAATATCCAGTTCAATAACTCGTCGTCGTCATACCGGTCATTTAAATCCAACAGACCACTATGAGTACGGTGAAAGACTCGCTGGCTAAAAGGATTCTTTATTGAAACGGCGCTTGATACGGTGACCGCCCCATCGCCCAGCCCTGTAATCAGCTCGTCCGCAGTTGACAAACGTCGCAATTCAGCCGCGAATGACGGTTTGGGAGAAAGTCTTGCAATCAGTCGCTGTATTGATTCAGTAAGCTTCGGATGATCTGCCCGTTCGATAACGCCTGCATCGCCAGCCACGAGGTGTAACCGAGTGCCTTCGGGCAATGCACGAGCGACCAGTTCGGTGCGTTCGGGACTCTCTGGGTTCAGAATCTGCATTGCCTCTCCCGAGCCGTCGTTCTCAGTATCCAGTCCTGACCAGTCTTTTGACAGAATTCTCGCAACAACGTCAGCGATCTCCAGTTCCGACTGAAACCTTGCTAACGCCGAGCCATTGAACGGTGTGCCGAGCGTCACCAGGTCTGTGACCCCGGTTGGATTATCGCTTCGACCAGATAAAGCATCCCAACTGACTAAGCCGCCGAGGCTGTGAGCAACTATAACAAAACGTGTATTCGGGCTGAGTTTGTGCAGTCGTTCAAGTTCACTTCGCAGGAATTTCGCAGGCTCATCCGTCTTCCCGTCATTCGGATAAACCAATTGCAGCGGGAACCATCCGCGTGCCATGAATGCCGGGGCCAGGTCGCGATACGTCAATGCACCGCCCTCAAGTCCATGCACAAGAACAACCACCTTCTCCTGCCCGTTGACCTCGTCGATGTTTAAGAAATGAGGTGGAAAAAGAACCGACTGCACTCGTCGAAACTGGCTGGCGTTAATGTGAATCACTATGCGGTTGCTATTGATATCAAAACTCTCGATCAGTTTTAACGCTTCGAGGCCGATGAGTCCTGCTCTGGTCTTCGCCGTCAACGGAAGCCAGATTCCGTTAGTCTCAGCAGGTGTCTCGATGCTCAAAATGAATCCACTCAGTGGGCTTGCGTCATATTGTCCGTCTCTTACAGGCAATTCGATCGTAACGTCGTCAGCCATTTCATCCGCAGGACTCAGTTTTGGCGAAAACGCCACTGCGAATATGGCGAATAACAGACCGAATCGGTTGACCATTCAGGCCGCTCCTTTGCCAGCAATCCGCAACCTGATCCGGCGTAGAATACTATGCGGCGCGATGCATCCGAAGAAGACGACAACCAAGACATGAAATGCCACAGCAAGAATGATCAATCGCAGGAGTGCTGAGTGACGCAACTCAGCGTAGCCGAATCTTATCTCATATTCGTCTGACTGGCTTTGTTTGATGATGGGTCGCAGTGCGATATCAGCAAAACGTGTGAAAGTTCCATACGAGGCCACAGTTGCCCAGCGCAACGGGATATCCTCGCCAGCCTCGTTCGCGATTCGATTGGCGAGCTCGGTCGGGGTTAGAACAGAAGTGCGCAAGCCCTCGATCTGGGCATTACATTTTGTTTCAATCTGCGTCGTTTCGATTTCAAGCTGGTCCGGGGTTAGCGCAGACTTACGCAGGTGCTCAATTTGCTCCTTGCGTCTTGTTTCAATCCGCGTCTGTTCGCTTTCGAGCTTCTGGCTGCATTCGTCACAAACAAAGCCAGACTCAGGCTGATACTTCAGTATTCTCGCAGGGCAACCAGAAATTCCCTCGCATTCTTCCTGCCACCAGTTGCCCGCGTAAGTGTCGTCCAAGGGCTGATCACTCTTTGAGGCACAGACCACGAACGGTGAGAAAACAATCTGAAACATCATCACCAAGGGTAAGACCGAGGCCGCAACAAGTATGCGCCACCTGGCAAACACCGAAACAAGCAATCCGAGTTGTGATGCGGCCGCCCCAACAGCCAACAGTGTCAGGAGGATACTGAATGCATGACCGTCGAGTTGGTCGTAAAGCGTGGGCCCAAGGCGAATCGTATCAATTCCACTTTCCTCAGTGCTGCGTCCGTAGAACACAGGACGATGCAACCAAGAGTGGCGTATGAACCAGAGGAGAGTAAAGAACAGAGACGTTTGAATCGCCGTTACAGTGAACAAAAAGGCTGATTTTGCCGCAATGAATGGATAGCGATGCAAGCCCTGGGCAAGTTCATATTGCGTACGGAACCAATTGATGGTGAGAGCCAGATGACTGTGACTTGCCGCCATCCAGATTACGGACAGCACGCACAGAAAGCCGATGAGATCCGGCTCCAGTTTTTTGACTGGTGCGGCCAAACCAATCGCGGCTCCAAACAAACCAGGGACAATCAATCCGACAAAGCACCATTGTGGAATCGAAAATCGGAATTCACGCAAGCGACCAGGCAGCCATCGCGCAAGTCGTTCCCCGAGCAAATGAATAGTCGTTTCCAGAAACACTCGTTGTCTGAACTGCGTCCATTCACGGCTGTAAACCTGAGTAAATTGACGCAGCGGCAAAGAGCCATGTGTTACCTTCGAATTGTCCGCAGTTTCCGTGTCATCTGTGATGCAGGCGTCCGGCAGAGAGTCTCGAACGACTTTCCCGTTGCCGATTTCAATGACTCGGGTGAATTGGTCCAACCCATGAAGGTGATGTGTCACCGTGATTACGGTCGCACCCAATAAGCTGAACGTGCGAAGCAGTCGCCGTACGCCAATCGCTGTTTCTGGATCAAGACCGCTGTCCGGCTCGTCAAGTAATAGCACTCGTGGTCGTCGTGCAAGCGCCGCCGCCAGTCTTGATCGCCTCAGTTGGCCGCCGGACAGTTGGGATGGATAACGGTTTTCCAAATCTCGCAATCCAACAACTCGGAGTGACTCATCGACCACATCTCGTTTCACGCCGGAATTGATGAGGTGGACATAGTCAATCGTTTGCTGAAAGATTGTTAAGTCATCGTAAACCACATCCATTTGCGGAACGTAGGCGATTTTCTCCGCCGCTGGATCACAGTGACTGTCCCGAGAGCGCCCATCGATTCGTACTTCTCCACTCCCGCACCGCGTCTCAACCATCTCTCGGATCAGCGTCGATTTCCCAGCGCCGCTTTTTCCAACGATCCCGACAAATTGGCCCGCATTGATTTTCAACTGCGGAATATCCAGTCGATGCCCGACTTTGACATTAAAAAATTCAACAGAAGCGCCTTTGAGAGGATTGCTGAACTCAAGCCCAAAGCCATGCCCTTTTGCGTACGCATGAAACACCCAAGCATAAGAACCAATCGTAAGCAAATCGCCTGGCCGCAATTGGCCAAATGTACACGGAACACCACAAATCGTGATATCACTCTGGCTTAGCATAGCACTTTGAGAGAAATGCCGGATGAACAACGTGTTTTGATCTGCCGGGCACCACAGAAACAATGACGTATCCTCACTGAGTACGCTGCGATACTTGATGTCCCGGGGACAGAGTGTGAGCGGCGAATTTTCAGCTATGTGAAAATCTCGTGGCGTTCCAGGATGCCAATCCAGACTCGCGGCAAACTGCCGATTTCTAACTGATGACATGTCGCCATCAGCGCGAAACGACGGCAATGATGCGGTCAAGGCTCCAGAGATACCACAGACCAGGCAGCAGGCACCAGAATCCACGGTGCCTCCGCAGACTTTACACACTGATTGCTGCGACACGTTCATTTCCCCATTCGTTTGGCTTCGTATCGCCAATTGCCCGAAACGTCGCGTGACATCTCTGCCTTAAATAAGAAATGATCCTTTGATTTCCGAGTGTAGCCGATTTGCCCAGCGCCATTTGCCATCAAAAGGGTTCCATCGCCGTTATCCAGTTTGATATCCCCTTCCATACTGTTTAGTTGATAGCGAGTCGCAGTATTGTCGTCGTCAAATGTGACTTCAATGTTGCCATTCTGAATCAGTATGTTCCGAACAGCGCTTCCCGCGTAAGTACCATCGCTCTCGTATCGAACATTGATTTTACCAGTGGAACGCGCACCGGCCTGACCAGAAAAAAGCACAGCTGCCTGAGCAGCATCCAACGTCCATGCGTCCCCCAATGTCTTGGCCAAAGACGGATCAATGTACAGTTCGGCCAACGGGTCTGCGCCCACGGCCCATTTTCGAACGTCCTCCACTGACAGTTTTGGTGCTTTTTCATTTGGGCCATTGATTTGCTCTGCCTCAACCACGCCAAATTCTTTGACCCACTTTAGTTTGAAGGAGCATCCGGAATAGACTCGTGGCTCTTCGAACCATTCCAATTCCTTAGCTGAGATGAGTTGATCCGGCTCCAGGCCAAGGCGATTCGCGACGGTTGTCAGCGATCGCTCATATTCCGGATCAAGCTGCTCCAGTTTTTTCGCCAAAGTGATCGTGAACTTGAGAGGCGGATAGATTTTCCCTGCAGCATTCACAGCTTCATTAAAGGCATACGTGAAGAGGACGTCATTCGAGTCAAAACCCACAAGCCGCAGTTTCTTCTTCGTGAACACCTTTGATGAACTTGCGTCCAGGACGTCACACTGCAGAGTGAGGGTTAATGTCTCTCCGAAATGCTGACTCTCAAGGACAGTCACTTGCGTGTGATAGCGATTTGACTGCATAAACTCGACGTCACCTTTAATCCCCCAATCCGTGGAACTACCTTTTCCGTTGATCCTGAAAACAGACAAAGACTGCCACTTGTCGCCGACCTTGTATCGCTTGACGATATCATCTGTGCTGATGACCGGCGGAGTCCTTTTGGGATCTCGTGGTATCTCCACTGGTTGAGCAAGAAGCGGACTCACAAGAAAAAGCAAGATGCAGGTCACGTAAACCGACTTCATAATACGTTCTCCGGCGTAAAGGGCGGTGCCAGGGTTTCACTTTAGTTCGTCTAATGGGTTGAGCCGTGTCGTTGGCGATTTGCCGTTTGCTTTCGAATCGCCACCGGCGGGTAGATTTGTTTTCTCGTTGGCTGAAGTCGGACCGCCAGCCGACACTCGGCGTTCAAATTCATCGAAGAAGTTTTTGGTTGGAGCCGCTCCTGCAGAAGCAACGGAGGGCCCGGGAAGACCAGGATGACCTTTCACCGTAAAGTCCAACAAGAATCCCTCTTTGCTGCCAAAGATCCGTTTCTCGAGGAGCGGCAATGCAAGTCCGCCTTTGAGTTCAGTTGTGACTTGATCGTTCCAGTTATAGAACGAAGAGCTTTCGAGGTACAAATTGATCGACTGACCTGCTTTCCACCAAAGCGAAATTGACGGTAACGCATGACCGGAAGGTTCCGCGAGAATCAGTTCTGAGTTCGCGGTCGCTCTGATCTCTTTGTCGATGTCCTCGTGGCGAATCGTCACGCAAAACTCATAGTCTTTGAAGCCGGTCGGAACTTTCGATTCTCCCAGTTCGATCACGTAATCGTGAGGCGTTCGCGCCTGAGCAAGCCATACTTCCAAAGCCGCCTCAATTTCACTATCAGTCTGGCCTTTGATGCGTGACTCAATTTCTTCCAGAGTGGCTTCGTCCTCGACCATCTTCCACCACGCTTTCGCGGCTTTGTCCAGCACGCGCAGTCGTTGATCCGCGTAGGATGTTTCGCTCTTGTCAATCTCAGTTTTCTTAATGAGGGATTGAAATCGCGTGTCGTCCTTCAAAGTCGCGTCGTTCTCGAACCATTTGTATCGCAGGTCGTTTTTGACAACCTGGCTGGAGACGGTCGGCTCTTCAGGATGCTCTGGTGGCTTATCGGTTGTTAGTTTGGCTATCTCCGTTTCCAGCACCCCGATCTTGTAGTTGAGGTCGTTCATCTCAGCCCTCCGAGCTTCAAGATCCTGACTCTGTGTCGAATTCTCTCCCTTCAACTTCTTAAGCTCGGATTCCTTTTCGTCAATCTGGCCAATGGCGATCTGCAGCATCGAACGGCTACTCTGCAGATCTCTCCAAACTACCACGCTGCAGACAATCGCAAGTGCCCCGACCAAGGATCCTGCGACAGCGAGCTTAGGAAACGCACGCATTGCGTCATTCAAGCCAGCCGGTTTCAATTTCATATCGCCAGTCATCCGAACCAGCGGCACATAATGCCCCAGGAACTCGGACGTTGTCTGAATCCCCCCCTTGTCGCTCAACAGCAGCGACTTCACAATTTGATTCCGGAGACGATCGGATCGACGAAACGCACGTCGAGGAATCTTCGCGGCAAGATCTTCGCGATAAGTCGCTGACAGTGCCGGCCGATTTCCTGGCGGTATCAACAACTCAGCAAGGGCCACTCCAAAAGACACAAGATCATCGATCTGCTGAGGCTTTTCGCCAACGTGTACAAAGTAACGCGCATCATCGTCATTGGCAGCAGTATGTTCACATTTCGAAGGTTGTGGTTCAACGCAGAGAAGAACCAGTCTCCCAGAGGCAGTCCGTTGGATTGCCTCCTTAGTAATGTTCCCAAGCCCTTTTCCACGTGCGAACCGACTTTGTAACGCCGCAAGTCCGAACAGGATTCGGATAATGTCGATATCATCGCCAATGGCCAGATTCTTGACGGGCTGACTAGTTGCATCCTTCTTGAAGACCAGTCCCGTTGTTAGCTGTAACAATTCATGCATCACAAACATGCTTCCACAAGTTGACAAATCCCGGTTAGATCCGCGAAAGATTTCGGCTTCTTTTCAAACAGATAAATCGCGTCGTCTCCAAACAGATCCAATGTCTCCAGCCCGACTCGACCATGGTTGCGGCCCACCTTGATTGCCGGATAAAGGCGACTGGCCAAACGATTCGCGAGCATGGAGTCACCCTCACAAAGCGATACCAGTTCAGACATAGAATTCGTGTCGGTCTTGCCGGGGACATGTGGCTTGGCGGTTTTCTCCCACCAGATCCAAAAGATCATGGCGACAAGGGTGAGCGAAAGAAGGGTTCGACGAAGCATTGGTGCAGCCCTTCTGAGCATGACGCGGTAAGTGTCGCTGCAAAAAATCTGCATGAGAACGTTCACACAGACAACTTTCTCAGCAGCCCGCATCTCACGAGGCGGCCTCAGCATGGTATTCACAACGATCAGCGATCTTGGCTGCCTGGCGGACGCAACAGCCAGTAGCCCTCGACGGTGCCCCATTCTGCACAACGTGTTGACTATAGTCAACAGACTGCCGCAGGACTCAGGGTTACGCTCCGCCGCATGCTGGGGAAAGAGCTACGAAAGGCCCGAATGCGGGTCGGTTTGACGCAGGAAAAGCTGGCCTTCGCGGCCGAAGTAGATCGTACGTACATCAGCATGCTGGAGAATGACAAGAAGTCACCAACGGTTGATATGCTGATGAGAATCTGTCGGCCTCTTGGAATCCCCGCGTCGCAACTGCTGGCTCGGGTCGAAAAAGCAACGAAGGAACCGAATTGAAGATTCGGTCGCACCTTGAATCGTGTTGTCTTCTTGAATGGCAACACAAGTCCTGAGAACCTTTCGCAAATTCGAACGACAATCACGCATGCCAAAAGGCCATCATAGTGCTCATTGTGCCGTGAGTTTCAATCCAATGATGGCAACCATGAGCAGGATCAGGAAGAAAATGCGGCCGGCATTTGCCGGCTCACCCAGATAAACCATCCCCATCACAATCGTGCCAAAGGTCCCAATGCCGACCCAGACGGCGTAGGCCGTTCCAATGGGAAGTGTTCGAGCGGAGAGTGCCAGCAGATACATGCTGGCAATAATCCCGATGATCGTGAGGATGCTGGGGAGCGGTCTCGTGAAGCCTTCGGTGTACTTCAGGCCAATCGCCCAGCCAGCTTCAAGCAGTCCCGCAATCAGAAGGAGGACCCAGGCCATACCAACGCTCCTGCCTCACGCGTCGTCTTGTCTTAACCGGGTACGTCGCTCATCGTCCGGGCCGGAATGGCAGTGCGAAATCAATTCGCAGCGTAGGCCATGCTGATCGCCAAGTCAAAGAGCATACTTGAAACGTGGGCACGTGACTGTCGATTGACAACCACATGTTCTTTCAAAAAAGACCGTCCCGCGACACGTTCTGCTCCTACTCCTCTTCGTTGTAGACCAGCATCATGCGAATCAGATGAGGCAGGTCTTCAGACCGCATTTTGTCATTGATGCGAGCTCGGTGAGCTTCGACGGTCTTGGTACTGATCCCCAGGCGTGCTCCGATTTCTCGGCTTGAGAGTCCTTCGACGACCAGGTCCAGAACCTCTCGTTCTCGGCCAGTGATACGACTCAGGCTCTTCTCAATATCCTCCAGATCTTCGCCGACGAAATCCCAGTCCACGTCGTAGTACGAGGCGTACGCTCTCGCGACAACAGCCATGAGTGATTCTCCTTGTACCGGCTTGGTCAGAAAATCAATCGCACCAGCCTGCATGCCCTGAATCGCCGTTGGAGCATCGGCATGCCCTGAGATGAACGCCACAGGTAAGTCCTGCTTGTCGGCCGATAATTTCTCGAACAACTCCATCCCAGTCATGCCACGCAGTTGAATCTCTGTGACCAGCACACCGGGCTTTGCTTCGCGATAATCGCGATAGAACTCCATCGCCGTCATGTAGTCCTGCACATCGATCTTCTCTGATTTCAGGATCTCCACCAGCGTTTTTCGCAATTGCTGATCATCCACGATCAGAAACACCGTGAATGGCTGCCGCTTCTTCGGCTGACTGAATTGAGATTGAGCACTTACTTTGCCGGAGGCTTTGGGCTTGGCCATGTCGTGATCTCGCAAATCTCAAGAGGTCAATCGATGTATGTTAGAGCCG
>JBPOIW010000269.1:0-22173 GCA_052034165.1 Planctomycetota bacterium
ACGCTCAATTGCTGGAACAAACCGAGCGTGCAGATGAAGCGGTGAGTTACTGGAAGCAGTATCTGCAATACGATTCTCGCGGCCCCTGGTCCGACCACGCCCGGAACCGAATCGCCGAATCGGAAAAAACGGACAGCGTAATGCTGTAGCGCGATCGAAACGTAGCGCCAAGTATTCTTCAGATTCCAACAACTCACAAAGGTCTCCGGCAGGCTCCTGCTGCTCAACCGGCACCGCTGTGTGAGTACGCTTCGCTGATGCTGCGGGCAACGATGTCGCAAATCTGGCATCATCCTGCGGCGGCAAATCTGCGAGATCAGACGGGGTGTTGCATCTTTTGTAACAGCAACGCAAGAGCTGTCGAAAGCCATCTCTGACCGCCTCGACTTCGGACTCCTGAATCCTTTCAATGCCGAATTGTATGCGCAGGTGCCCTTAGAGCTACAGCCTGAGGTTTCGTCAATCGGTTGCACAAAGCCTGCTGACCGGCAGAGGCTCAACAGAGCTGATCGAAGCGTTTGATAACTTCGTCCAATGGCACGGTCAGATCGACGACGAACTGCGCGAACTCTCGATCCATTGTCTGGCCGCCGGTGGTGATCTCAATAGGCTTCAGGAATTCGCCGAATCCGGGAACGCTCATGGAGCCACCGCCAAAGGTTGCCTTGCGTTTCTGACAGGCCAATTTGACGCGGCGGAAGTGGCCTTTAGCCAGCTGACGACCTGATTCGGTAGAGAGGGTTCAGGCTACCGAGCAGCCGCGTCTTGATAGCCCCGGGCTTCGGCCCGAGGACTACAATCACACGAAACAAAAGCTCCGGAGGAGCGACGGCAGTTGGGCGATCATGAGACAACAATCTCTGACCCAGAGTCCAGGTTCGAATACGGTCCGCGGACTCGTGACGAGATGGGCGCCCAATGACGTCGCTGCTCTGCAGCGACTCGCAGCGGGCAAACAGTACGTAACAGCCGGACCAATCCTGGATTCAGCGAGACAACTGGACATCGTCGGCATCCTGACTGCGGAGCGGCCGCACAGTGACAGCCTTGGGCGTCGGTCCGAGGACTGCTGCCGTATTGTTGTGGGTAACCTGCAGAGAAATACCGCACGAGTTAGACGAATTCTCTTCGACTTGCATCCCGGACTGCTTCCAGACCTCGACTTTCCTCGCAAAAATCTCACACACGGCAGACGTATCCAGGGTCACCCCAGTAATCAGAGATGTGAAAGAATTCAGTCGAACGACCATTCTTTCGAATACCTCGACCTGCGTCCGTTTGTTGGACAATCCTGCTTTCGAAAGGCCCAAAATGGCATATCGTCTTGAAAACTATGTGCTCCGCGGAGAGATTCGGAATTCGCGGCTGAACAGTGTGTCGGGATGGCTGGAGGTGCTCAGAGCGACGGGAAAAGGTGAAGACGCGGCTTCCGAACCGCGACTGGTGATGTTGTCGTTTGTGGGCAACCTGCACGGAGAACTCGCCGGACTTGATTTTCGGTTCGAAGTTCGTGAGCGGGATATTCCCAGCCCGAGACCTGTTCTCGATGAGCACTTTCATAACGACCAGATCGGGCCGATGGGCGACAGCCTTTATCGGATGGTCCGCGTGCCACTGATTCCGATTGAGGAATTCTACATGGCTCGAAAACGTGGAGAGACTCCTCCGGAAGAACAACGAGCCTCCATCTACCTGGAATGGTACAGTCAGAACGGCCGAGTCGTCCTCGAACTGCTCGATCCGATCCTTGAGTTCGCTGGACAGTATGATCGGCTGGCAGCCCCTGAACCTGAGCCTGTGCCGGATCCAGACGATGTCGGACCTCCGTCCATCACAGCGATCTCACTCGACGACGATGGAAAGTTTGAAATCCGTTCCGTATCACCTTCGGAGGCTGAAGAGGACGACGATCCGTTTGGACTCTTTCCGAAAGATCTGAGCCAACAGATCAGTCGGTCGTCGCTTGATGCTGAGTCGGCAGATGACACTTCGCCGCTCGAAGACGAACTTCCGTGGACTGACAGCGAACCGCAGGAGCCCCGCAGTTGGGATGAGATCATCCCGGGGATTGATCCGGAAACGAAGGCGATGTACGAACAGTGGGACGAGGTGACTCATGGCACGAAGGATGAACCGCTGAAATGGTTGTTCGAAAGTCCGCTCAGCCTGCCGAAACCCGACAATGTGCTCGATGAACAGCAGGCATGGATCGCACTTCATTCGCTGCTGGCCGCGATGGCACTGCGAGGCGTCGCGTTTGACATGTGTCCTCACTTTACAGCGATGCAGGCCTATCGACTGCTGATTGAGGAGTTACTTCCCGAAGCCGGAGTCCACCCCAATCTCGTCGCCACCGGCTGGGTCCAGCACTACAGCTCGTGGGAATCCTGCAAAGAGTGCGAAGCGGAGTTCGACGAGGAATACAATCGCCGGAAGGGCACGGAATGATTTTGCAGGGAGTAACTCTGACCTGCCTGCCAGTTTGGCGAGTTAGAACCATCAGTCTTTTGGTGACTTCGGAAGGTTCTCCAGATCCGCAAGATCCTTGAATCTGCCGCTTGCCCTTTTGTTGGTTTGCAGATCTTCCAGTGAGATCAGAGAAACGGGGACTTCATCCAAAACTTCGTTGATGCGATTCTCACAGGCCGGTTCAAACGTTAGACCAGAGACGGACTTCATGATCTCAATTCGAAGAGGAGGATGTCCCATGCGAGTCATCTGCTTCGGGACAGTAAACAGTTCTACTCGAAGATTTGGCACATCGAATCCGAACTCACGGCAGACCTTCAGAACATTCTCCGCTTTTTCTGTGTTCGTCTGAATCCACATCCATGTCACCGGTGAACCGCGGATACCCGTGAGCAGCCACAGCGTAACCACCCACCAGCAGATACTTAACGCGGTGAGTATGCAACAGACTCAAGAACTCTTTGAAGTCGGGGGGCAGTTTGACCATCGGGATAAGCCTGCATCCGGAGTTGTTCAAGAATTATCAACCGCTGCTCCGTCGTCATCATCCAGTACTCACGCCGTGTTGCTTCGTCGGCCGCGTTGAACGAGTCAAATGTGACGACCATATTGTTTGAGTTCATGGAGCACCGTGCTGAATACAGCAGATATTCGAGTGGCTCATTCACCGTAGATTATCACGACTCAGCAACTGCAGTCGATTGATGACACATCACGAGTTGTGCCTGACGGCGATTCCACCCACTTCAGCTCTTCCGCCGTGAGAGGCGGGTCCAGTGGGGCGGTGTATTTGACGGAGAGGTCGTAGCGGGCTCGCTGGTAGACGAGATCGAAAACTTCCTGAAGCGGCACGGTGGCGTCGGGGTCGCCGAGTTGCAGCGGGATGGGGATGACCGGAAGTTTGTCGCTCAAGGTCCACGCATAAACTTCACACTTCGGCCGACGCTTCGCACGGCTGATGATGCAGTAGTAATCTCCTGGCGGCAATGTGCCGATGACAGGCAGTCGCATACCCCCTCGCAGCAATTCGAGCTCCACAAGATGCGTGGGGCTCGACAGAATCTCCTGACGCTTCATCATGTACTCATGTCGTCCATCGCCCTTGCTGCGTTTGTTGGACGGTGACGGCAGTTCAATCACCGTAATCACTCGCATCGTTTCTCGGTCGCGAATGACCAGATACGTTTCCTGCCGTTCAATCGGCATCGGCAATTGGCATTCGGCGGTCATGCTGGCGGCTTCTGGCGACAGAAGTCCGACGGCTGGCCCCGTATCGCCGGGTCGAGCATCAACAGTCACAATCGCAACATCCGCACGACGCATCGTTTCCGGTTCGCCGCCCACGGATTCCAGATAGACGCGTCGTTCGACTCGGACGAGATACTTCGGTTCCAGTGCAGGCCCCAGCCGTTCCCGCAGGACCGTGTTGAATGTCGTATGAAAATCTTCCCATTCCTGTGATTCCAGAAACGGGTCCATGCCAGGAAATGGAGATGGCATCGTGGAGACTCCTT
Source organism: Planctomycetota bacterium (assembly GCA_052034165.1). GTDB lineage: Bacteria > Planctomycetota > Planctomycetia > Planctomycetales > Planctomycetaceae > SXXK01. Next base: position 3,984 of record JBPOIW010000269.1, read on the forward strand.
AATCTTTTGTTTTATCATACCGTCAGCTCAGGCGGATGAGAACAACCGAACGAGATTTTGCGGATGCTGTTTGCTTTGCAGAGAGTTGTCTGTCAATCCCTGTCGTCGGGCGATCAACCATCGCGATACTATGCGAAAAGCTTCGTAGGGTGTGTGCAGCGCCAGCGGAACACACCAAAATCTCACGCCTCCGCCAAACCGTAATGGCGTGTTGCACTGCGATTCACACACCCTATGAAAAAGTGCCAATCGAATGCGGTGCCAACTTTGGTAGATCAAGTGCACACTGGTCGCGGCAAGCCGCGAAGTCCTGCCCGGCAGGACCTACTGGGCATTTGCCGCACACAACCTGTTGTCGGGCGATCGCTCATCGCGATATTATACGGAAAGTGCCCGAGTCCTTTCGAGTTCGAAACAGCCTGTAGCACCTGTGAGGCCGTCAGATATGCCTGTTCATGACTGGAGCCGCGTCCCGGCCGGGATTTTTCATGATTTTCACCATGCGTGGATTGAGGAGATCAAACGATCGCTCAACGCCGGTCTGTTACCCAGCGACTACTACGCGCTGGCCGAGCAGCGAACAGCAGGCTATGGCCCGGATGTTCTGGCTCTGCAGGTTGATGCGGGCGATGACGACACTCCGGATCCACCGACTCATAACGATGGTGGTTTGATGGTGGCCAAACCGCGAGTCGCCGAGACCTCCGAAACCAACATGGCGTTCTACCGCCGCAAGCAGAACGTCGTAGCCGTGCATCATGTGAGTGACGACCGCGTCGTCGCGCTGGTGGAAGTTGTTTCGCCGGGCAATAAGTCGAGTCGCGGGGCGCTGCGTTCTTTCGTGGAGAAAACAGCCCAGCCTCTGGATCAGCGAATTCATCTGCTGATTCTGGATCTTCATCGAACTGGCAATTTTGATCCACAGGGAATTCACGGAGCAATCTGGGAAGAGATCGCAGAACCATGGACGGCCCCTGCTGATCGTCCGTTGACGTTGGTTGGGTACGAATCCGCACTGACGATCCGCGCGTTCGTGCAACCTTTGGCTGTTGGCGAGACACTCATCGATATGCCGCTGTATCTGGAGCCTGACGGCTATGTTCTCGTTCCTCTGGAGGCCACCTACATCCGCGCTTTCGAGGCCTTGCCAAAACGCTGGCGCAGCGTTGTTGATGCCTCGTAGGGTGTGTGCATCGCTAGCGGAACACACAAAAATCTCACGCCCCGCTGAACCCAAACGCAGTACCGAGATAATCGCGAAATTGGTGTGTTGCGCTGCGCTTCACACACCCTACAAAAACTCAGCAAAAGGACCCGCAATGTCCGATTACCGACGCTGGTTTGTCGCCGGAGGCACGTATTTCTTCACGCTCGTCACCTGTCATCGCTATCCATTCTTTCGAGACTCAATGGCTCGAGAACTTCTCGGCATGGCGATCCGGAGGACAAAGAGCAGTCAACCGTTTGATCTGCCGGCGATCGTTCTTCTGCACGATCATCTACATTGCCTTGTGACTCTGCCGCACGGGGATTCCGATTACCCCGGACGCATGAAAGCCATCAAAGATTGCTTCACATCCGATTGGCTGGCGGCTGGAGGTCATGAAGAACAGGTGACCGCATCGCAAAAACGCCGTGGGCACCGAGGAATCTGGCAACGTCGATATCATGAACACGTCATACGCGACGAATCAGATCTTGAAAGGCATTTCGATTACATCCATTTCAATCCCGTCAAACATGGCTAGGTCACGCGAGTCAAAGACTGGCCGTGGTCCTCGTTTCATCGGCATGTGACATCCGGACATTATTCGGAAGACTGGGGCTCGGGGCCGTTGCCGCATCTTGACGGGATGGAACTGGAATAGGGAAAGAATTGGTGTGTTTCACACACCCTACCAAGGACGTAGGGTGTGTGCAGCGCCAGCGGAACACACCACAATTCTTCAGGTCCCGGCTGTAGCTGCAGGAAGACAGGACAACGACCGAGAGCCTGCCCTACATCCAAACCAGTGCCGACCGCGATTGGTGTGTTTCGCTGCGCTTCACACACCCTACGACTCGCCGCATCAACACCGCGCGATTAGACTTCTGCGACTATCCGAACGGAAAGAATCCTCAGGAGTCGCACGATGGCCACGCAGATTAAGAAATCAAAAGATCTCACACTCACAGACAAGCTCTCGCGGCTGACATTTTCACAAGCCTGTGAGTTGCTCGGCGGGCCAGTCGAAGGCAAGAAACTGCTGTATGCGGGCGGGAAGATTTCGGCGGAAAATCTGAAGGAACAAGCGACGCTCCTCGGCGACATGTTCCGGCTGTCACTGCCGGCAGAAGATGTCATCGTCACCATCACATTGCGACAGGACAAGGTCCAGCGGCTGCTGGTCAACTGCGACAAGTGCCACGACACTTGCGTTCACATGGGCACAACGCTGTCGACGATTCTCGAATCGAAAGTGGTCCTGGGACTGGCTCGCGCGCCGGAAGAACGGAAGCCCGTTGAAGCACTCAGCGAAGAACAGCTCATCGAACGGGCGATGGCCGAACGGCAGCAACGTGCCAAAGACGAAAAGATGAGCGTCGAAGCCGTCAACAAGGCAGCGTCGACTCCGTGGGGCGAATACATCGTCACGAGCAAGCTCAGTGGCAAGTCTTATCGAGTCGCCCTGCGAGGCACAGAGCCCGGCGATTCCTTCTGCACGTGTCCCGATTATCGCACCAACACGCTCGGCACTTGCAAGCATATTCTGCATGCCCTGAATAAACTCAAGCGGCGTTTCGATGCGTCCGCATTTCGCAAAAAGCCGAAGCAGAAAGAGACCAGCGTCTATCTGAAATACGGCATCGATCTCGCATTGCGACTCGGTGTGCCCGACAAACTTGATGACTCAACCGCTAAAGTCATCGGGCCGCTGAAAGATGTGGATATTTCCGACGTCAATGATCTGGTGCGACGTATCGACAAACTGGAAGGCATGGGAGAACCGGTTGTCGTCTATCCGGACGCGGAAGAATTCATCCAGCATCAGCTTCATCGTCAGCGCATCAAATCACTGGTGCAGGAGATTCGCAAAGATCCCGCGAAGCATGCTCTTCGCAAGACGCTGCTGAAGACCGAACTGCTGCCGTATCAGATGGATGGCATCGCCTTCGCCGCAGGCGCTGGTCGAGCGGTTCTGGCCGACGACATGGGACTTGGCAAAACGATTCAGGGCGTCGGAGTTGCCGAACTCCTGGCTCGTGAGGCGCAGATTGATCGAGTGCTGGTGATTTGTCCGACGTCGCTGAAGTCTCAATGGCGAAATGAGATTCACCGGTTTTCCAACCGAGACGTTCAGCTTGTGATGGGCAGCGCTGCGGATCGAGTGAATCAGTATCAGAACCCAGCCTTCTTTACGATTTGTAATTATGAACAGGTGTTGCGAGACATCATGTCGATTGAATCGGCGCGGTGGGATCTGATCATTCTGGACGAAGGCCAGCGAATCAAAAACTGGGAAGCTCAGACGACGCGAGTCGTCAAGAGTCTGAAGTCGCGGTTTGCGCTCGTGCTGTCGGGAACACCTCTGGAAAATCGACTGGATGAATTGTACTCCGTCGTGCAGTTTGTTGATGGTCGACACCTGGGACCGGGCTTTAGGTTCTTCAACAAGTATCGCATCACCGACGACAAGGGTTACGTGCTGGGCTATCAGAAGCTGGATGAACTCCGCGAACAGCTCAAGCCGATCCTGCTGCGACGTACTCGCGACATGGTGATGAAGGAGCTGCCGCCTCGTAACATGGAGATTGTTCGTATCCCGCCCACTGATGAGCAGCGAGCACTCCACGGGGCTCATATGCAGATCGTGGCGTCGATTACTCGCAAAGCCTTCATCAGCGAGATGGATCTACTGCGACTGCGACAGGCCCTGATGATGTGTCGCATGGCGGCGGACAGCACCAAGCTTGTTGACAAGCAGGGGCCGGGATTTTCGACAAAGCTCGACACACTGGATGAGCTGTTTGAACAGCTCTTTGTGGAAGGCGATCACAAGGCTGTGCTCTTCTCGGAATGGACCGGGATGCTGAACCTGATTGAACCTCTGCTGAAGAAACGCAAGGTGCCCTTTGTCCGGCTCGAAGGAAAAATCCCGCAGAGCAAACGTCAACAGATTGTGAACGAGTTTCAGACCAATCCAAAGTGCAAAGTCTTTCTGTCGACCAACGCCGGCAGCACGGGATTGAATCTCCAGGCAGCGGATACGGTGATCAATGTCGACTTGCCGTGGAATCCCGCTGTCCTTGAACAACGCATCGCACGCGCTCATCGAATGGGGCAGAAGCGACCGGTCAACGTCTACGTTCTGGTCACCGAACAGACTCTGGAAGAAGAACTTCTGAAGACGATCAGCCAGAAGAAAGAGCTGGCGATGGCGGCGCTGGACTATGAATCGGACATCAGTGAAGTCAATCTGCAGAGCGGCATGGATGAGCTGAAGTCTCGTCTGGAAGTTCTGCTCGGTGCGCTGCCGGAAGGTCATCTCGACGCCAGCTTGAAACGCGACAAAGAGGCCGAAGCTACTCAACTTACACAACGCCGCGAGAAGATGGCCGACGCAGGTGGCCAGCTTCTGACGGCGGCATTTGGGTTCCTCTCGCAGATGCTGCCCGATACCGGCGCGGCCCCTGCCACAGAAACCGTCACGGCGTTGCGTGAGCAGTTGTCGGCGGCGGCTGAAACCGACGAGAAGGGCCAGAAGTCGCTGAAGATCAATCTGCCGTCGGAGGAGGCCCTGTCTCAGTTCGCCGAGGCGCTGGCGAAGCTAATGGCGTTTCGTCAGTAGTCCGATCTGTCCTCGGATCGGCAGGATTTCGCGCCGCGTGCTGGATGCAGATTGCGATCATCGCAAAAGTCACCTTCCGGATGACTGTCGGAAAAACAGCGGGGCTTTGGGCCGCGTGATTGCACACGTGTCGACCTGAAACAAACATGCGGCTCGCTTGAGCCTGGGGCGCTAGCCGATTCGATAGCAAATTCGGCTAGCACCTCAGGCTCAGAAGGTACTGCTCTTCCGCTTTTCCATCACAGAATCTCCCAAATCGGCGCGGCGGGTTCGACACCGGTCAGACGAGAATCAAGGCCCTGATGGCGGATGCTGAATCGTTCATGATCAATGCCAAGTAAATGCAGCATCGTCGCGTGCATGTCGCGAACGTGAACCACTTTCTCCACTGAGTTATATCCCAGCTCATCCGTGGCTCCGTGACTCAGTCCGCCGCGAATTCCTCCACCGGCCATCCAGATCGAAAAGCCCTTCATGTGATGATCGCGGCCGGGGCCACCTTTGCCCTGAAACATTGGCGTTCGACCAAACTCACCGCCCCAGACAATCAAGGTGTCGTCCAGCATTCCACGTCGTTTCAAGTCCGTCACCAAAGCCCATGTCGCGCGGTCCGTCGCGCCGCAGCAGATGTCCATGTAGCGAACAAGATCACCATGATGATCCCAGTCTCGATGATACAACTGGATAAACCTCACCCCGCGTTCGGCCAGTCGACGAGCCGTCAGACAGTTGGAGGCGAATGATCCATCGCCTGGAGTTGCTCCGTACAAGTCCAGCACCTCTTTGGATTCTCCCGAAATATCCATCAGCTCTGGAACGCTGGCCTGCATACGAAATGCCATCTCGTATTGGGCAATTCGAGTCTCCACATCGCTTCGATGCAGATCCTGATTTCGATGCCGATCAAGAGCTGCAACAGTGTTGACCAGAGATCGCTGCTGTGTTGCCGAAATTCCGTCCGGGTTCTTCAGATAGTTCACTGGATCGCCGCTCGAGTTGAACTCGACTCCTTGAAATCGTCCCGGCAGGAATCCGTTGCCCCACATGCGTTGAGAAATCGGCTGAGGATTTCGCCCCGCAAAGCTGGTCATCACCACAAACCCCGGCAGATCCTCCGCTTCGCTGCCTAAACCATAAGTGATCCAGCTTCCCATGCTGGGTCGACCACTCAACGCGGTGCCGGTATTCATCACCGTATGCGCGGGGTCGTGGTTAATCTGGTCGGTGACCATGGAACGAATGATGGTGATGTCATCGGCCAGTTTGCCATGCCACGGCAGGAAGTCACTGATCCATTGGCCGCTTTGACCATATTGACGAAACTTCGTCATATGCCCCTGAACTCGCAACTGCTGTCCCTGCAATTGCGCGATCGGCTGGCCTTTTGTAAAAGATTCCGGCATTGGCTTGCCATCAAGTTCGTTCAATCGAGGCTTATAGTCGAATGTCTCCAGATGACTTGGACCGCCCGACATGTACAAGTAGATCACTCGCTTGGCCTTCGCCATCTGCTGCTGAATCGAAGGGATTCCCGGCCAGTGGTCGCTGGCTGCGGATCGACTCTGATCCTGAGCCATGAGCGAACTCAGCGCCACGGAGCCCAGGCCCAGCCCTGACGACGACAAAAACGCGCGACGATGGAGATTTGAAGCACTCATAACATTACTCCCGTGAATACGTCTCGCTGAGATTCAAAATGGCGCGACAAACTGATGTCCATGCGGCCAGCTCAACAGGATCAACCGACGACTCTTTCGGCAGCAATCCAATCTGATTGATCTTCTTCGCGGAGTCCGGAGACCTCTGAAACTCGTGTCTATCCTGTTCCAACAGACTGATCAATGTGGCGGTTTCTGTTTCATCCGATACGCGACTGGTCACCTGCCGGAATGCAGATCGAATGCGATCAGAATCATCGATGCTCGTCTGAGCATTCAAAGTGCTGATCGCGAGTGCCTTGGCACATTCGATAAATGTCGGATCGTTGAGCAATACCAAAGCGGCCAAGGGCGTATTTGATCGCGGTCGCGTCGCCGTACATTCTTCACGGCTCGGTGCATCAAAGGCTTTCATCATGGGATGCAAAAACTGTCGTTGCCAATGCACATAAACACCGCGACGCCATTGAGAATTATTCGTGTCACTGGCATATTCGCGCTTGGGGAAATTGAGATGGCGATAGTAACCAGCAGGCTGATACGGTCGAACGCTGGGACCACCCACTTTGCGATTCAGCAACCCGGAAACGGCCAGCGCGGTATCTCGCACAGCTTCGGCTGGAAGACGCCAATGACTTTGCCGAGCCAGCAGGCGATTGTCTGGATCTTTCTCCATGAGTTCCGGTGACGCTGCCGACGACTGCCGGTAGGTACGGCTCAACGCAATTGTGCGGACAAGATGCTTCACGTCCCAGCCATGTTCGATGAAGTCCAGAGTCAACGCATCCAGCAGCTCGGGATAATCCGGAGCCTCGCCTTGTCCGCCGAAATCTTCCTGAGTCCGACAAAGGCCAGCCCCAAAGAACAACGCCCAAACTCGATTCACGAAAACTCGTGCGGTCAACTTACCGACGCCTCGCTCGGAATCGACCAACCAATTCGCCAGATCCAGACGATTCGCTCGACGAGGCACATCGAGCTTTCCCAGAAAAGCTGGAACCGCAGGTTCGACAACCGGGCCGCTTTCGTCGAGCCAATTGCCACGCGGAAGAACTCGCACTGTTCGCGGTGTTTCCAGCGCCTGCGTGACCATCACGGCTCGCTTCTGTTTTTCGGCTGCAGCGAGTTGTGTCTTTAACTGCTCAAGCTTCTGACGTGAAGCTTCATCGGTAACGCCTTCGAGGGTTGCAATCTGCTCCTGCAGCTTCTGAATCTGTTCTCGCTCACGTCGTGTGTGAACAGGAATCTCCGGCTGGCGCCGTGTCGGCAGAGTATCCCCGCCATCGCCTCGCAGATGGCGTTCCTCATCGATGTCCGCAAAGAAGGCAGCCAGAGAATAAAAATCGTGGGCCGTATAAGGATCAAACTTGTGATCATGACACTGCGCACATCCGACTGTTGCTCCCATCCAGACGGCCGACAGATTACGAATCCGATCCGCCTGATACATCGTCAGATACTCTTTCGGCTGCACGCCGCCTTCGTGAGATGTCTGCAGAAGTCGGTTATAACAGGTTGCGATTTTCTGATCTTCAGTGGAATTCGGAAGCAGATCGCCAGCCAATTGTTCGCGAGTGAACTGGTCGAACGGAATGTTTAAGTTGAACGCATCGATCACGTAGTCACGATACGGCGACGAATTGTGATCCTGATCTCCGTGATAACCCACGGTGTCGGCATAGCGAACCAGATCCAGCCAGAAGACAGCCATCCGTTCTCCGTAATGCTCGCTGTTCAATAACTGTTCAACAGACTTCTGCCATGAATCGGGATCCTTTTGATTCACAAAGGCATCAACGTTCTCGGGCGCCGGTGGAAGGCCCAGCAGATCAAAGTTAAGTCGGCGAATCAGCGTCCGGCGATCGGCTTCCGGTGCGAGCTGCAGGCCATGTTTTTTCAGCTCTGCGGCGATGAACGCATCGATCAAATTGTCCTCACCAGAATAACTCGGCATCGGCGTGGGACGAGGAGCCACGTAAGCCCAGTGAGGAGCAAACTGAGCACCCGATTCAATCCAGCGGCGAAGCACCAGAATCTCCTTCTCAGTCAATTGCTTGCCAGTCTTCAACGGCGGCATTCGTTCGTCCGAATTAGTCGTCACCAGACGCTGAATTATCTGGCTCTCGTCCGGATGCCCGGCCACGATGATGTTGGCTGCACGAGTCGAATCTTCCGCATCCAGCCGCAACTCTGCTTCTCGATGCTTGCTGTCCGGACCGTGACAGGAAAAACATTTGTCGGCCAGAATTGGTCGAACGTCACGATTGAAGTCGGGCGGTTCCGCAAACAGGCGTGCGGATGAGATACCGAGCGTCATCCACACGGCAGACAGGGCCAGAGAAAAAATCCAGCGAAGATCAGAGTTCCGAATTTCGGTCATGGGACCACTTTCCTCCGCGCGAAGACGGCGAGTATCTGTTCCTGGGCTGATACCAGCGGTATGATGACCCTTCCACTGATCTTCCGCCAGTGTCCTTGCGCTGACGGTGCTTTCCTGCCCCAAGGAGTTTCTGCGATGCGGTCCTGCCTGCCAGCAGTTTTTCTTCCTCTTCTGATCAGCCTGACGAGCATTGCGACGGGCGACGAAACGAAATCGCCACCGACAGCAAGCACTCCACAACAGAAAAGTGTTCCGCCCGATCATCCGGAACGAGCGAAGAAGGGCTTAGCACTGTTCAAGTCGTCCGTGCGAGCCACGCTGACGAAGCATTGCCTGGATTGTCACGGAGGCAAATCCACGAAGGGTGATTTTGATCTCTCGTCACGAGAAGTCCTGCTGGCCAGTGGCTTCGTGACGGACTCGGCGGATGACAGTCATCTGGTCGCGTTGGTTACTCATGCGGCCGAACCACACATGCCATTCAAGGCTCCCAAGCTTTCCGACGCGGAGATTGAACAGATTCGCCAGTGGATCAATCTTGGAGCGCCTTACGACGCGCCGCTGGCTGAAAAAGCAACCGGCCCGAAACTTGAAATGCAGGTGAAGGACAGCGATCGAGAATTCTGGGCGTTTCGATCACTGCAAAAAGTCACTGTGCCAACGCCCGCTGATGCAGCATGGTGTCGAACGCCCATCGACCGTTTCATCCGCACACGTCAGGAAGTGGAAAAGCTCACTCCCAACGGCGATGCTGATCGCAGGATTTTGATCCGCCGTGCTTACTTTGGATTGCTTGGACTACCACCTACTCCGGAACAAGTTGACCAGTTCGTCAACGATCCTGATCCGGACGCCTGGCCAAAGCTTGTTGATCGATTGCTGGAATCACCTCAATACGGTGAACGCTGGGCACGTCATTGGATTGATGTGGCTCGGTTCGCGGAATCTCATGGCTACGAACAGGATTACGATCGCCCGAACGCGTATCACTATCGCGACTTTCTCATTCACGCGTTCAACGATGATCTGCCCTACGACAAGTTTGTTCAATGGCAACTCGCCGGGGATGAACTCGCTCCGGAGAATCCTTTGGCGATGATGGCCACTGGCTTTCTGGGAGCCGGTGCGTTTCCTACTCAGCTCACTGAAGCCGAATTTGAATCAGCTCGGTATGATGAACTCGATGATATGGTGATGACAACGGGCGTTTCGTTTCTTGGGCTGTCAGTGGGATGTGCGCGCTGTCATGATCACAAGTTCGATCCGATTCCTTCACGTGACTATTACCGTCTTGCCGCAACTTTCGGGCGTGCGATTCGTTCCGAGACAGATCTCGATCTGGACCCGGAAGCCAACAAAAAGCGTCAGAGTGAATTTGATGCTCAGTTGATGGCTCGCAAACAGACCGCCGCTGAATTCCAGACGACCAAGTTGCCCGCAAAGTTTCGCGAATGGCTGAAGACAGCGCCCTCTGGTGAGCAGCAGGGACCATGGGAAACTCTGCACGTGGTGTCTGTTGAATCGTCAGCCGGAACCAAGTTTTCTCCGCAGGGAGATTCCTCCTTCCTTGCCACCGGAGCAACTCCGGCCAAGGAAGTCATCACGATCGTCGCGGAATCTCATCGGCCCGGAATTCGAGCGCTTCGACTGGAGGCTTTGGCTGATGATTCGCTGCCACAGAAAGGCCCGGGCCGTGCTGGAAACGGAAACTTCGTCGTGTGCGATCTGCAAATTGTGGCCACACCATTGACGGCTGATACGTCCGCCGACGCATCTGCGTCTGCAACCCCGATCAAGCTCGTAGCGGCTCGTGCGACTCATCAACAGAACACCGGTGATCTGTCTGTTGCGGCCTCCATTGATGACAACCCAACGTCCGGCTGGGCGGTGGACGCCGGAGGTATCGGCAAAGATCAGGCGGCCGTTTTCGACTTCGATGCTCCCGTCTCCCATCCCGACGGAGCGCAATGGACGATCACGCTGAGCATGAATAATCCGAATCCACATCATACGCTGGGACGATTCCGGGTATCGGTATCTGATCGAGTTCAACCGACCCCGGAAGTTGGCAGCACCGGTCCGGATGCAAAGGTTCTGCACGCTCTGGAGACGCTTCGAAAATCAGTCGATGAAACGTCCGACGAATGGACGACCGGGTTGGAGTGGTTCGCATCCACCGATCCGGAAATGATCGCACTGACTCAGGCTGTGCGCGAGCTGGAACTCAAGGGCCCGGAACTGCAGAAAGCTAAAGTCATGGTGACCAGCGAAGGTCTGCCGCACATGAGCCATCATGCGGACGATCGAGGCTTTCCGCACTTCTATCCGGAAACGCATCTGCTGAAACGTGGCGATGTCCATCAGAAGCAGGAAGTTGTCACTGCAGGATTTCTCCAGGTACTGGCTCCAGCTGGTAAAGAACTTCACGACTGGGAATTGAAGCCGCCCGAAGGCTGGACTCGAACGACGTTTAAACGAGCCTCTCTGGCTCATTGGATGACTGACGCTCAAAAAGGCGCGGGCAGCCTGGCGGCCAGAGTCATTGTGAACCGTTTGTGGCAACATCACTTTGGCCGTGGTCTGGTTTCAACGCCGAATGATTTCGGAGTGTCTGGCGAACGACCCTCGCATCCGGAATTGCTTGAGTGGCTGGCGACTGATCTGATCAACAACGGCTGGACTCTGAAACGCATGCACAAGCTGATCATGACCAGCCAGACGTACATGCAATCCGGTGTTCACGACGAAGAGCGAGCAACGATTGATCGCGAAAACATTCTGCTGTGGCGCCGAACTCCGCAGCGGCTGGAGGCAGAAGCGATCCGCGACTCGATGCTTGCGGTCTCGGGAAAACTGGATCTCCGACAATTTGGTCCGGGAACACTCGACCAGAACATGACTCGCCGCAGTGTGTACTTCTTCATCAAACGGAGCCAGTTGATTCCGATGATGATGCTGTTCGACTGGCCCGAGCATCTCGTCAGTATCGGCCAGCGTCCCGTAACGACCATCGCACCTCAGGCGCTGATGTTTATGAACAGTCCACAGGGGCGAGATTACGCGATGGCATTTGCAAAGCGGTTACCTCAGGGCAATTCGGACCAGGCGATTAACGATGCCTGGCGACTCGCCTTCGGCCGCGCTCCTGTCGATGCGGAGTTGGCCGCCAGTCGACAATTTCTGCAACGACAGCAGGAACTGCACACAACCGCTGGACGGACGGATGCCACAGCTCAGTCGCTCGTGGATCTTTGCCAAACGATCCTGAGCATGAACGAGTTTGTTTACGTCGAGTAGGGGTTGTCGCTTCCCTGTTTCAGATCTGCTGCGCGTCTCAAGAAGGGTTTGAGGATGCTTTCACTGTTGCGTTTTTTTGTCGCTTCTTGTCTGCTCAGTCTGACCTGTGTCGCGGCTGATCGTCCGAACCTGATCTTTATCATGGCCGACGATCTTGGCTACGGCGACCTTGGCTGTTACGGTCAACAAGTCATCACAACGCCGCACATCGATCGTATGGCAACGGAAGGACTCCGCTTCACACACTTCTATGCCGGAGCCACAGTTTGTGCTCCTTCTCGCAGCGTTCTGATGACCGGGCTGCATCACGGGCATACGCGGGTTCGAGGAAACGCGGGCCAGACCAATCCGGCCGCTCAAGCCCTCAAAGACGGAGACATCACGGTCGCGGATGTGCTGAAGTCAGCCGGATACAAAACTGCTCTCATCGGGAAATGGGGACTGGGAAACGTCGGCGAAGCTGAAAGTGGATTGCCTCGCAAACATGGCTTTGATGAATTCTACGGCTACCTGAGCCAACATCATGCTCACAATCATTTCCCGGACTATCTCTGGAGAAATGAAACGCGAGAACCGATCGACAATGTCGTCACCTATGTCGGGGAAGACGGAGCCGGTTACGCGACCGAAGCTCGTCATTTTGCGGATGATCTGTTTGCCGACGAAGCTCTAAAATTCGTCAGCAACAACCGAGAGCATCCTTTCTTCCTTTACTGGAGCATGGTGACTCCTCACGCCAATAACGAACGCAGTAAAGTTCTGGGCGATGGTGCTCACGTGCCGGACTATGGGCCTTATGCGGACAAAGACTGGCCGAACCAGGACAAAGGACAAGCGGCGATGATCTCACGACTCGACGCTCATGTCGGTCGTATGCTGGATCATTTGAAGCAACTGGGAATTGCCGAAAACACGCTGGTCATTTTCACCAGCGACAATGGTCCACACAATGAGAGCAAACATGACCTGAAGCGTTTCAATCCTTCCGGTCCATTCTCCGGCACAAAGCGGAGTTTGACAGACGGCGGTATTCGCGTTCCGTTTATTGCCTGGTGGCCCGGCAAAGTAAAAGCTGGTGAGTCAGACCATATTGGCTACTTCGCCGACTGGCTGACGACCGCTGCAGAGCTTTCAGGAGGCGATGCTCCTGCGAATCTGGACGGTATCAGCATTGTTCCGACTCTGCTGGGTTTCGGAAACCAGAAGACTCATGAATTTCTGTACTGGGAGTTTCACGAAGGCGGCTTCAAGCAGGCGGCACTTTATCAAGGTCGCTGGAAAGGGATTCGATCCGGGAGCGAAGATGCACCCATCGCTCTTTACGATCAGCAAACAGACGTCGCCGAAAAAAATAACGTTGCGTCGCAGCATCCGGACATCACTGAGACCATCAGCAATTACTTGAAGTCCGCCCGATCGCCTCTACCGGACTGGGAACCTCGTTGGGGGAGTGAGAAACAAAAGTCAAAGTGACCTGACAGACTGTTGGTTTAATCTGCCGGAACGCGTTAGCGGCCGGTTTTTTGCCGCAAATCACAGCCAGAATAGCCGATCGCTAACGCCCTGCGGTTAATGGTGCGGCTAAATCACCGGGCTACAAATGGCTACTCCGACTTGCCTTGCCAGCGATTGAGCCGCGGCATATCGGCATGAGGAATCTCGAGACCGGCCAACTGCACGAGGCGCGCGATCTCTGCGATGGAGGTGACGCCGAGCTTGCGAGAAATGTCTGATCGATAGCGCTCAACAGTTCTCTGAGCAACGCCCAGTTCTTTTGCAATCGCTTTGATCGGCGAACCATGCCCGACCAAAGTGAGAACTTCCAGCTCGCGCGGTGTCAGAGCATCCAGGGGACCGAGATCGACAAGGTTTGAATCGATCACACGGTAGTCAACGCCCGGCTCCACCACATCGACTCCCTGACGCGTGACCGAAATAATCCGGGGCTTCTTCTCATCCACCGCTTCCATTGGCCAGATCATGGCTTCCGTCCAGCGGCCGCCGCGAATATGCCTCAACATCACAGGCTGACGAGTTTCGATCACCTGACGAATGACAGGCATGCGTTCAGCGGCAAAGACGGGGCCTTCAATCTCTCCGATCGTTTTGCCGACCGGATTGAAGTTGTCACCGTAGTAGATCTGCTTCGCCTGCTTGTTACAGAACAAAACGAGGCCATCAATGTCGACAATCAGAATGCCAACGCCAGGCTGACTTTTGAGCAGATTCCAGAATTCGTTCGACATGGAGTCAGTCTGTCTGTGGCACTTCGAGGCGGCAAATAAAACAGGAAGTATCCTGCCGAAATCTACTGAGGCGGGCTGGTCAGAATATCGGGACCCTTACCAGTCTTCCGCTCATACTGGCCATCACGGTTCTTAACGTACTTCGTGAATCCCTTTTTCTCCAGATTTTTATCGCTGACGCTGCGTTTCATTTTCATCGGAGACCACATCCCCGCCACAAACGGAGCACACATCAGGCGTCGAACCGGCTCACCGGTGACCGGATGCTTTGTCAGCGGAGGATCCTTGATTCCCTGTTCAATCTCAAACGTTTCACCAATCGCTTCGTCATCATCTTCGGAAAGTATTACACCGTAAACGTAGGTGGGCACGCGACTTCTCCTCCGGTTCCAACAACAAATACACCTGCGGAAGATATTCCAGCAGCGGCAGTCTATCAAACTTTCTGCGGGTGCTGAGCGATAAAGTCGCCGCCTTGACGGGCGTCGCTCGGGGGTCGTTCTGACTGTGTCATTTTTGCCGGCTCGACAAAGGCCTTTCGGAAAGCTCAGAAGGGCTTGATCAAGCACGCTTCCCAGATGTTATCGCGATCGACTCCGAGGCTCAAAGTTGGCTGAAGCCAACGCTACACGGGGAGTTACGGAGGGAGCCGGTCAGGTCGAGCGATGGATCGCGAATTTTGCGATCGCTTCGAGTGCGTGCCGGGCAGGGCAGTTGGGCAGAGGGCGCAGACAGCGGATCGCTCTTGAGATCAGCAGTTCGGCGCTGGCCTGAGCCGACTCAATCCCCTGACGCACCAGCGGCTCTTCACGCAGTCGCAGATGATCGGACGCTTCGGAGGAAAACAGCAGTTCACGCAAACGCTTACGCTCACTCTCAGACGCCAACTTCAGTGCACGTATCAGAGGCAGCGTCAGACGATGATTAGAAAGATCATTGGCCGCATCTTTGCCCGTCGATTCCGCAGACTCCGTCAAGTCCAGAACGTCATCGGCAATCTGAAATGCCAGACCGATTCGGTTGCCAAAAATCTTCAACCGAGATTGCTCCGACATTGTCGCCCCTGCTGCGCGAGCGCCCAGCAGACAACTGACGGAGAACAACTGTCCGGTCTTGCCGCTGATGACTCGGAAATAATCGGCCTCTGATGTGGACTGTTCCAGTCGCGCCGCAATCTGATTCAGCTCGCCCTCACAAGTGCGGTCAGTAGCACGACCAATCAACCTGCAGGCTTCCGCATCACCTGTCGTTGCCGCCAGATGAAACGCTTTGGAGAAAAGGTAGTCGCCAAACAGAACACTGGTCTCTGTGTTCCAGCGACGATGAACCGTCGACACATGTCGTCGCAGATCCGCGTCATCAATGACATCATCATGAACAAGCGTCGCGGTGTGAATCATCTCGACGACGGCCGCAAGTCGGTGGGCATTTTCGCGGGCCGGCGGCGTCAAAGAAAAAAGCTTCGCGCTCAGCAGAGTCAGAATCGGACGAATCCGCTTTCCCTGAAACCGACCAACATGTTGAGCCACGTCCTGAACAAACATATTCGGGTTGCGAAATTGTCGTTCCAGCAGCGCGTTGACGGCCAGCAGGTCTTCAGCAAGCAAATGCTGAATCTGCTGTTTCAGTTCGTCGCGGCTGGACACAACCGTGGACATGACACAATCGTCTTTTCTAAGGTCTTTTGAAGCCCCTGACAAAATCGGGACAGTCGCCTTCAATTTCTGGTGACCTACTCTCATGGAACCATGAAGGGAGCCAGTTCCCATTTTGTCAGGTTATGTTAGTAAGGAACCTCGCTGGAAGGATCTCTGAGGAAATGTCCAGAACGTCCGCCGGACTTCTCCAACAGACGAATCCTGTTGATTTCCATCTCCCGGTCAACCGACTTGCACATGTCGTAAATTGTGAGACACGTAACACTCACCGCCGTCAGGGCTTCCATCTCCACGCCGGTCTTGGATTCTGTGGACACACTGACTTCCACCCGAACTTCTGTCCCCGAAAAGGAAAAGTCAATGTTTACCTTCTCGAGAGGCAACACATGACACAACGGAATCAGGTCAGAAGTCCTTTTGGTGGCCATAATTCCGGCCAGTCGAGCAACCTCCAGAACGTCGCCCTTGGCAAATTTTCGTTCCTGTAAAGACCGCAAAGTCTCGGGCTGCATTAACACGAATCCCTCGGCCCGAGCCATACGGCGAGTCACGGCCTTATCACCAACATCCACCATTCGGCTCGCGCCGTTGGCAGTAAAGTGAGTGAATTCACCCATAGATGCGTCTGCTTCCTCTTTTGATGATCCAAAGGCCGACAGGGGGGGTCAGGTCAAAAACAAGGACGCGATCTCATAGAAGATGACTACGCCAAGAACGTCGACCATCGCGGCGATCAGAGGATTCGACATAATCGCCGGATCCATGCCAAGCCTTCGCAACATCAGGGGCAACAAAGTTCCCGCGGAGGTACCAAGAATCACGACGGCGATCACAGTGGTTGCAATCGCCGCCGATTCATTGACTGTTCGCCCGAACCATAACCACGCCACACCAAAGTCCAACGACGCCAGAGCCACTCCGAGACATAATCCGATCAGAAACTCACGCAGGATCAAAGCGCGATCGATGGAATCGTCTGGACTGCCTTTCGTGTCCGTCGGCTGCAATGCAAACATCCGGATAAACAACGTGGCCGATTGCGAACCCGCGTTGCCTCCGCTGGCCATAACGAGCGGAAGAAACAAGAGGATCAATGTCGTCAATCCGCTCAGCCCCATCGACACCGTTTCTCCACCGCCTGTTGACTGACGATAGTGATCGATCACGTGAGCGTTCATCAGAGCTACGATGGACAGAAACAGCAGCCAGATCCCACGCTTCCAGAGAATCGTCAGGAACGGTGTTTCTTCGTAGGTATCTCGCAACGGCGCAACAGCACCTTGCAGATAAGCGTCCTCGGTGGCCTCTTCCTGAACAACGTCCAAAGCATCATCGTGAGTCACGATGCCGACAAGCCGATCATTCTCATCGACAATCGGCAACGCGATGAAGTTGTAGCGAGCCAACTCCTGAGCCACGACTTCTCGCTGCTCGCTCACTCGAAACCTGATCACGTCGCGCTGCATGATGTCTGAAAGGCGAGTTTCCGGCTTAGCCAGAATCAATTCCCGCAGCGAAATAAAGCCTTCCAGTCGGCGTTCTTCATTCAGAATGTAGACGTAATAAATCGTCTCGCTGTTCGGGGCTTGCTGTCGAAGCTGAGCCAGTGCATCGCGAACGGTCACATTCGCTGGCAGCGACGCATACTCCGTGGTCATGATCGACCCGGCGCTGTCTTCGTCGTACGACAACAACTTACGAATATCGTTGCGTTCCGCCTTGGCGATCAGTCGCAGAACTTCTTCGCGATGCCCCTCGGACATCTCCGACAGCAGGTCGACACGATCATCCGCCGACATCCATTCGAGCAGGTTCGAGAGTCGTGTTGAATCCAGCGTTTCAACAAGCTCTGTCTGCCGACGCAGTGAAACGTACTCGAAGATCTCAACACGCAATGGAAGTTCAGCCTGGTCCAGAATCAACCAGATCTGACTGTCTTCCAATTCTTCCAGGATCTCGGCCACAGCGGCCGGATGCACAACCTTGCAGAAGGCCGCCAGACCAGCCAGATCTTCTTCCTGCAGCATCTGCTGCACGTCAGGAAGGATCAGGGATTGATAGGCGTCCTGCATTGCTTGATTCGCTTTGCGAAGCCGCGTGGGCCAGCGGTCCAAAAAAAATC
>JBPOIW010000217.1:0-31410 GCA_052034165.1 Planctomycetota bacterium
CGGGCCTTGAGTGTGATCATTCTCGTAGATTCCGATACCGTGTTCCGGAGTTCTGGAGGGTGACACCATCTCCAGCAGATTGAATTGTGAAGCAACCTGAAATAAGGCCCCAGCGTTTTGAGCGTCTTTGTGCAGCGACTGAACATCGGCAATGACCTCTGTGATCTGCAGGCGGCCTTCTTCCAAGGGAAATTCGGCAATACGACTCCGCAAATCTGCCAGACTCAGGATTTTCAGCGAACCACAACTCAACTCGCGGCCGTTCACGTGGGATCGCATTCGATTGACATTGACGTCGATAGACGCCCGCACCTGATCAGGCGTCTGCTCATCGAAACCCATAAGTTGATTGAACCACGTCATATGGATTCCTCGCGGCCGGATGCAATGTGGCGGATTCTTCTGGGCTTGAAAACAATCTGGTCGACAGCAGCGTGTAATCTACAACATTCCGCGTGGGTCTTCATCCGGCATGATTTTCGCAAGATCCTGCAGGTCGAAACGCTACAATTCTGCCACTGCGACGAAGAGATGTTCGCATGCATTCGGACTACCGCTGGCGAAGTGATAGACTGATCATTCACGCACGGCAGACTATACAAGAAGTCAGACTCCCATCATGATTTTCAGCTGGTTGAAACGACGTCGCCGAGCAAAGATTCTTGCAACTCCCTTTCCGGAGAACTGGAATCAGATCATTCGCGACAACGTACGACATGCCCGCCATCTGACACCCGATCAGCAGCAAAAGTTGCGGCGTCTGGTCCAGATCTTTGTTGCTGAAAAGAATTGGGAAGGCTGCGGTGGACTAACTCTGACCGATGAAATGAAAGTGACGATCGCGTCACTGGCGTGCTTGCTGGTCGTAGGCATGGACGAAGACTGGTTGTTCGAACATGTATTGTCCATTCTGGTCTACGCAACCGGCTATGTCGCTCCTGCGAGCCATGTTTCCGGAATGAGTTCGGTGATCGATGCTGGCCAGCCACGACTGGGCGAAGCATGGTGGCGTGGTCCTGTGATCTTGTCATGGACCGATTCACTTAACGGTGCTCGCATGGAATCACCAGGCCGCAATTTGGTACTGCATGAGTTCGCTCATCAACTGGATATGATGAATGGTCGCATCTGTGACGGAACTCCGCCGTTGAGAACACGCGAACAACACGAACGCTGGGTGTCGGTGCTCGGACCGGTGTTCGATCAGCTTGTCGAAGATTGTCGCAGCGGACATCACGGGTTGATCGATTGCTACGGCTCGAAGAATCCGGCGGAATTCTTTGCCGTACTGACGGAAAAGTTCTTTGAACAACCGAATGTCCTTCTGCAACATCATGAACCAGCCTACGGTGTCCTGCGTGACTTTTATGGACTCGATCCTGCGGGATGGCAGTAAAGCTCTCAATCAGTTAGCGATTCAAGTTGGGCGGCTGGATTCACGATGCTAACTCGCCGAGGCACGTTTTCATTCTGGTGTTGATTCCGAGGAGATTCATCCTCGAGCTCTACTCACGTTCAGAATCTTCATTGTAGACCAGCATCATGCGAATCAGGTGAGGCAGGTCGTCGGATCGCATTTTGTCATTGATGCGAGCCCGGTGAGCTTCGACGGTCTTTGTGCTGACGCCCAGGCGTGCTCCGATTTCTCGGCTGGAAAGTCCTTCGACGACGAGATCCAGAATCTCCCGTTCCCGACCGGTGATTCGACTCAGGCTTTTCTCAATCTCCTCCAGATCTTCGCCGACGAAATCCCAGTCCACGTCGTAGTATGAGGCGTACGCTCTCGCGACAACCGCCACGAGTGATTCTCCTTGCACCGGCTTGGTCAGCAAATCAATCGCACCGGCCTGCATGCCCTGAATCGCTGTTGGTGCGTCAGCATGTCCAGAAATGAATGCCACGGGCAAGTCCTGCTTGTCGGCCGAGAGTTTCTCGAATAACTCCATCCCGGTCATGCCACGTAGTTGAATCTCTGTGATCAGGACACCGGGCTTTGGCTCGCGGTAGTCGCGATAGAACTCCATCGCCGTCATGTAGTCCTGCACATCGATCTTCTCTGATTGCAGAACCTCCACCAGCGTTTGCCGCAATGGCCGATCATCCACGATCAGAAACACGGTGAATGGCTTTCGCTTTTTCGGCTGACTGAATTCTGACTGAGCACTTACTTTGCCAGCGGCTTTGGACTTGGCCATGTCGTGATCTCACAATTCTCAAGAGGTCAATCAAGGTATGCCCGAACCGAAATCAGATTGGTATTCTAGTACTCCGATGGCAGCAATGCTGTGGTGGCTGCTCGTTCGCCCTTATCGTCAGCAGCTTCCGTGATGATCCATATCTTTACATCCGTCGGCAGGATATACGCCGACAGAATTCGCGAACCATCGTGCAGAGCCTCATCGTTCAGCTGCTTGTCGTCGTCAGACAGATCACCCCAGTCTTTGGCGATATGCCGTTCTACCAGATCGATGATATCCACGTCGGCTTCTTCCAAAGCCTCAAGTGCTGCAGGCGTGGCCAGCAGTTTGCCGATCGAGAAATCTGGTTTGCTGATCTGGATCATCAGTTGCCTCGACGATTAGCCGTCACAGGCGGCTGCAAAAATTTGCCGAAAGTCTACCCACCACTGCCCTGGCTGAGTAGCAATCCATATGCTGTATTCTTTGCCCAGATCGATCCCAAGATCATTGCCGAGCCAAACTCCCCACATTAGCAAAATGGGGCATTCAGCCGCCCGGCTGCGGAATGCTGGCAAGAACTAGTTTTTCAACGGATTGAACTCGATCACTCGTGTTATAGTGGCCATTGATGTCACAATACCGTTTAGCGTACGGGCGTGTTCCCAGTTCAAGCTTTTTGTTGATTGAGGAACGCGTCTAGGCAATTTACTATTGTTTCTAAATCCCCCCCGTGGTGCACAGTCGGTGAAACAGTCAACTCAACACGCGTCGAATCTGATCGGTTTCAAGCCGGCTGATGTCTTTTCGTCACTGGACGGAGATAGTCCAGCCTCAGCTCTTTTCACAACGTTCACCTTTTCTCCGTCGGTCTTCCAGCAGCAGTACGTGAACCCACTCCTTCGACATGGCTGTGGCCACATTAGCGTGCTTACCGACCCTTTCGGGTATTCACAATCACTCAGTGTGGCCGCGTTTGCAGAAGGAATTGGAACTCACTATCGATTGAGGTCCGTTGGGGTTACCGGCGCGTTCCACGCAAAGCTTGCCCTGATCCGATGCAATGGATGCATGCTCGTCGGCGTCGGGAGTGGGAATCTGACCGCCTCTGGATTGCTTACAAACGCGGAGGTCTCAGCCCTTTATCGGATTCAGCATGCTGAAGCACTTCGACAACTGGATAACTTGGTTACACGGCTCTCAGTGATGGCAGGGTTGGGAAGCGCCGAGGGTGATATTTGTTTGCCGATCGATCTGACCGACGACTCTCGACTGATCCTGAGTCTTGATGACCCGATCTTCGACCAAGTTGACTTCCCCACCGATGTTCATCGAGTTGAACTTTTCTCCCCGTTCGTCGACGGCCAACTTTCGGCATTGACTTACATCACTGAACGTTGGCCATCCGCCAAAATTCGTCTCCACTTGGATCCTGATTTTGGGGCTCTCGATGATGCTTTGATTGAGTTCGGTGACCAAGTAGAAGTCCTTGTTCCACAGGATGATGCAAATGGCGAAGACAAAGTTCGCCACCCCATGGTGCATGGGAAACTCATGTGTTTCATCGGATCAGAATCCTCAGTAGTTCTGAACGGATCCGCCAACCTTTCGCGTCCAGCAGCACTATCAAAGGACAACTTCGAGGCTGTTGTTGAGAGACGAATGAGCAACGCCAATTGTCAGCGACTGCTCGACGTTCCCAAAGTGCAGTGGAGAAAAGCCACAAAGGAAGATCGCAAAACGACCCGAGTGTTCAACTCGGCCCAGCAGGTAGCAGCTTTAACCGCCATTGCATCCGGACGAAAGATAGAGGTTAGCTGGTCAGACCATTTCCCCGCTGAAGCGGTGTTAGGTCTTTCACGAAATGGCAGTCCATTTTTCAATGGTCGTATTGAGGCAACGACTCTGTCCGATGGCACGCGAACGGCCTCAGTAGAAATTGATGAATCCGTGAAACTTGATGGGCCGGCAACCGCGGAACTGAAGTTTCAGGATGGGCGTGTTGCTCGCGGCTGGATTGACATCGCAGAACGACTTGGTGCAACTCCTGCCATGAAACGGCAATTTTCTCTGCTCGACGCTATTACTTCGGACCCGGAGAATTGCAAGATCGAAGAGCTCGCGGAATTCATTCTGGAGCTGATGCGGAGTCTTCAGAATGGGCAGAGAACCACCTCGGCCAGAAACTCGTATGGCAAAGGAGCTTCGGAAGAAGAACTTGACGACACGCCGTTTCTCCGAAGTTCGACAATGGTAAGCGGTCACGTCGGCAATTTCGACGGTGATTTGCTGTTCGAACAGCTTGTAAGTCGGAAGCTGAGAAACGCGATTGGCGAACTGACATTCTTCAGAAGCGAAGAGCAATCGGCCGGCAAGAAAATGGCAGGGGCAGTTGATCCGGAGTTCGCGAATTCGGAAGCCGAAGCCGAACCGGAAGAAACGGGAAGCCTGCCAACGAGGATATCAACGGTTTTGACTAAACTTTTTCGGCAACTCGCGGAAGCCATCGAAGAATGCGACTCGGCAAGTGCGGTTGCTTTTCATGTCCGCAAAATCCCAACATGCCTTGAAGCAATGCAATTCGCGGTCAAAAGATGGTCGGCGGAGCTTCACGCAAGTGACCTATTGAGTCAGAACTTCGACAAAGTCATAGCTGCTTGTTGTGCACCTGGGGTTCGATCCATTTTCCAGCGAGCTGGTTCACTGACTTTGATCAAAGATGGAGAACGCGAGCGATTAATCTCCTTTGAGCCGTTCGCCGCTGGCATCGCCACTTTGGAGGCAGGACTCCTCATTGCATTTCACACAGACCCTGAATCTCGTCATCCACTGATCCGGGATATGTATGATGTGCTACGAGTTTTTCGATTGCCAAACGCGAACGACCTGCAAGTGACGGGTGAGTCGATGTGGCGTCTCGCGGCTCGAAGCAACTTCACTCCGCCAGATTTTTCCGAGCTACGCCGTCGCATTGAGCTTGTGCAGGGAGATGAGTCCGCCATCGTAGCATGCCGAGATGCCCTTAGACGGCTGATTTCCGAAGTCGCCTCCGAGTCATCAAATGCTAACACAAAGGATGATCTTTCCGTGCAGGCCTCAAATGGGAATCCGCCGCTGGCACGTCAACTTCTGACTCTCATCGAAGACGCTGGGCGACATGCTCGCCTTGTTGAAATTCCGCTGGATGATGATGCATGTCCGGAGTGTGACACCGTGCTTCCCGTATCTGTACAGAATCAACTTAAGGCTCCGACCGTCGTCAAGCGATGCGGAGCATGCGGTAGTTTGCTCGTGAGGTCACTTGAATGACAAACGACGAATTGTCATTCGGATGGCGTCCATTGGCAGACAAAACATCGTCGGGCCTCGATTTCCTCGGTCTCGCATCTCCCATCGAAGGAATTCTGGACGTCGAGACGGAGGGCATCACAAATGCAACGGATCGAGCCCGGTACTTTTCCATCATGCCATGGATTTATTGGAAGTATGCAACGCAGGGAGGCCAAGGCAACAGGAAGGAACAGCGGCACTTCACGATTGGTTTCGAGCAATTGCTTGCTTACGCAAACATCGCGAACGTTGAAACAACCGGCCGGCCGATGACCGGCATAATTCGCCGTGATGAGTGTGAACGCCATTGGAAGAAGGGTCTGCAGGAACTCCCTCTTCGCGGGGATGTTGGCGAAACACCGTCTCCATTGGACCCAGCACTCTATGGTCCGTCGTTGCGTCGTTTTAATCTGCTGTCGCGTGTCGATCACGTTCACGGGTGTGCAAATGCTGGGCGAGTTATTGCGGAGGAACTGGACAAGACGTTCAGTCAGTTGGAAGGCACACGTACCCTACTAACGGCAGAAACAGTCCAGCGATCAATGGTACACGCGTGGGCCGAATATCTTTGCCTTGATAAACCAGTGCCTGGCGAGAAACGCCAATTGCGGTCGCTGTTGTTCTCGACAGATGAATTTGACTCCGGAAGTGTGCCTTCGCGGGTCAAGTCGATGCTATTGCTTCTGAGCCTTGCCGCTGAATCAACAGATCCTTTCACGACTGCGGAGTTAGAAACGTCGCTGGCAACGGGCATTTCGCCACGTGGTAGCGAATTCACATCGGACTGGCGTTTGCAGGAAACATGGACTCGCTGGAGAATAATGGCGTGCTTGAAATATCTCCGTCACGCATCAGAACTTGGTTTTGCCGCTGTTCATCGCTTCATCACCGAGAATGCAGAGGCTGGCAGGATCTTCCCAACTGCTGAGGTTGCTGCTCGACAGCTATGCCAGGAAGTTGTCTCCGGGAATGATCCAGCAGAGTCTCTTCCTCAAGAATATCAGCAACTGCTACAGCAATTCAGTCCGTCAACTCCATACATTGGGTGGGAGCCTGAAGACAACTCACCGACCAGCTTGTTGCGACACGCAATGCAATTGGTTGTGTGGTGCCACAGTTTGCTTAGTTCACCAATTGGCCTACCGCTTTTGAGTCACAAGGCCGCCACCAGCGGTTTTGAGTATGATGCGGATCTCTCAGGCTGGTATGGGCACCTTGAGCGACACAAACTTCTCTCGACGTTTGAGGCCCTACGTTGGCTCACGGTGGATCGGGGTATCGCCCGCCATTTTCGCGTAGCTGCACGGAAACTTGTTCAGCACGATACGTTTCGTCTGATCGAAGATGAACGCGGCGTACACGCCACGGAGAGCTGCCCTGTCGCGGGAATTGCCATTCGAATCGGCGCGATGCTATCGTTGATGAGTGATGTGGGTTTGCTCGACAGGGAGTCTGGACGATACGTGGCCAGTGCCACCACGGCTGAATGGCTTAAGAAGCAATTAAATCGTCTGTCCTGAAATCTGGGTCAATAGCCCAGTGTGTCTGAAGTCATCTGCAAGCTCTTCCTCTCGCACAGAGCTTCGTTCAAAGCTCTTCAAGCCAACGACATTTCCTTTCCCCGAATAGGTGTCGAGGAAAAATGTCGACATCTGGTGGCATTCCGGGCATTCGAGATATTGCAAGAGCGGGCGAAACAGATGCAGGTTTCCCTGCCGATCTCGCAAATAAAGACTATCAGCTTCAATGTCATTCCGATCTATGACGTCCTGCTGACGCGGCACGAGAACGTTGTCGCCGCTGAGGTCGCGATACTCGATATGATTCAAACTTCGGATGGAGTCAAACCGGGTGCTGACGATTAGTAGAAGCCGGAATTCCGTAAGGAACTCTGTCGCTTTGAAAACACTCTCCAGATCCTCCTTGGCCTGATTCAAGACAGTCGCGGAGACAGATCCTGGGGAGATTCTACCGTGGCTGTCGTCGTCTCGAAGTTCTTTGAGTCTGCGGATCGCGGGTTCCCACATTCCTCGAGAACACAGCTCAGTGACTTCTGAGAACGGGATGAGCTTTTCAGATTGCCTGAATGCGCGTCCTTCATTGACCTCTTTCAGAACGGCGATCCAGTCTCCAAAGTTGGTTCCACTACCTCGAGTACATAACCTTGTAGCAATAGTTTCAAGATAACGAATTGGCTTGACGATCGCCCGGCTCAACAGAATTGCCGTCAATGCCAGGAAACATGTATGTCCCTCGGCCGCTTTCAAGATTGTTCGCAATTGATGGTATCTGTCTGGTCCGGAGACCTGAACTTCTCGCCACAGAAATGCCAAAGGGTGCGGAAACTGCGTTTGGATTCGAAAGTCGAGTGATTCCGTCTGGAGCCCAGCGCGATATCGCTGGCGTGCAAGCTGTCCAGCGGCAAGTATTTTCTCCCTGGAATTTGATGGCGAATCTTCTGTGAGGATAGCCGACGACGCTAAGTCGATCTGTTGAATCCATCGTGTAAATGCGGCCTTCGCTTCACTTAGCTCTTCGATGGCGGCGACAAGCTTTGCGTCCGCCACTGGCACCGGAAACTCCCTCAACAGAGACGTGCTGAGTTGCAATGCTCCCCCAAGCCGCGATGCTTCTTTCTTGACATCTGATAATCTTTGCGCCATCGAAGATTGAAGGTAGCTCAAAAGCACGTGGCGCTGAGGCGGACTGAGGCTGGGCTTTGATCTCAACACGACGATACTTGAGTTCCACGATACTGCCTGCCCCGTTCCTTCATAGACACCAACGACAAGACCTCGACCTTCGGGATACAATTTTCGGAGACAGTAGTCACCGTCTTGCAGAAACGAAACTCCGAGGCACGGTCGGTCCTGCACTTTCAGAGCAGACAGATCAACGCGTCCATCGGGTTTGATATCCTGCGCAGATATGAACGAGAATCCCTGTTGACCGTTCTGTACACGATTCGGAGTGACAGGGTGAAACCCGGGCATCACGTCAGCGACCGTTTGAAGCGGGACCCGCTCTCCAAGAATCGAGATCTCCTGTCTTAGTCTCTCTGTGTCCTCAGAGTAGAAATCAAAAGTCACTGGGTAACCCGGGGCCAATGGTCTCGACAACACATAGCCATACTTCGACTTCCCAGCAGGCTGCTTCATCAGCTTTCGCAAATCCGCTGAAACGGCCTTGGCTTCGTCCTCGGACGCCGTCTTGCCGACCTTGAAGAATCTGATAGGCCCTGGATTCTTTTGAAAGATAACCGTGACAAGATCTGGCATGACAGCAGGACTGAACGCTTCAAGCTCGTGTTCAATGATCAGTGCTGCGTGTGCCGGGAAAAACTCTCTTCTCCAGGCATCCATACGAGCCGACGTGATAAAGAACCGAGGCACAAGCATCGCGATGCACTGAAGCTCTGCCCCCGGCTTTTTGCCTGATGTCGATGATTCGGCCTCTCGTGAGCGAAGCAAGTCGGTAGCAATCACTTGCGGAATTCCGGCCGATCCATGCTTCTCACGCCATTCCGGAGAAAGCCGAGAATCCCCAATCATGGGTGGAAACAGAAAGACGGCGGTTGCGGCTGATTTCGAAACAACCTGAAACGCATCCTCAACAAAATTCTCAACGCCTGTGATCTGATGGTGATCTGAATGGTCAGGGAGAAGTACTTCGGGAAACGCTGATTGCTGTAGTTGCTCGTCCCGCTTCTGGTCTGCTTCGAGAGAGCACATGGCTGTGATGGCCAACGAATGAGTCTCGCGACCATCGGAGATCGTCCGAAAAATGCTGGCGATCAGCGACTTGTAGTGACGCATGGGTAGAACGGTCTCCTTCATGATAACAATGCCCATGGCATCTCCGACATCAGCCGAGCGGCCACTCCACCGTATTGAACTGTTGCCAGAGAGATTGACCAAACTCCGGTTCGACACTTGATGCGTAGGATATCTTGCCTTCAAGAAACAGCTTCAGGCGAAAAACGGAGTCGAACCCTCTCTTTTCCGCATGCTGCAATGGTCCATGATGAGTTAAGTGGTACATATGCAATTCCATCTGTTTCCGAAAAGTCTGCTGCAGTCGAGGATGATCTCGATCAACGAGTAATCCCAGCACGACTTTCCTTGCCCCGGGTGGTACGATAGCAGTTTTTGTCGTATTCGCTCGCAAGCCGAATGACTTCATTTGTTCAGATACCTGTTTAGCAATATCCATACACTGAGCTCTGGAATACGGAGATGTCGTCGAAAGAACGATGTCATCCGCGTACCGCGTGTAAACCAAACGATGCTGATGTGCCAGCGCCGAAAGGTTCTCATCGAGGTTGTGGACACAAAGGTTGCTCAAAAGAGGGCTGGTCGGAGCGCCCTGCGGCAAATGGCCCACATCCGCAGAACGGTAGTCTTCCAAAGAGTACTTCTCCTGAGTTTCTGTGCTATTGGACCATCGCTTTTGGTGATCTAGTCCGGATCTTCTCCGGGGCACTCGTGTGGACAAACGCGCCATTTCAAATGCAATCAACGGTCGATATCCCAAGCCTTCAAACACGCCAAAGACCTGTCTTTCAGAAATTGACTCAAAGAAGCGGCGGACGTCCAACTTGATCAGCCATTGGGCTCCACAGTGTCTGCGAGCACAGTCAACAATCGATTGTCCACGCGCGAATGCCATGCTACTCGGGTGCGAAGGAACAGCATGTAGGATGAAGCGATTGATCCATTTCTGAACCTGCATCAACTGTCCGCAGGGTACACAAATTAGTCTTGTTCCAGCCGACCGCTTCTTCACCTGATAAAAGCGATAGGGACGGGGATGGCTGCGTTCCACGATTCGTCTTAGCGATCTGTAAGAACACTTCGACATTTCGCTTAGATGTCGTAGGGTCAGCACTGGGGGTAGCAGGTGCTTTCGCTGCACAAGGAACGCATCCTCAAGTGCAGACTCGATGATTTCCGGCGGAACGTTCTTTTTGCCGCCAGAATCGCGATAGAGATGAGGGGGCCAGAATGTCATCTACTTTGACCTTGCCCAGCGCGAGCTGACTGTGCCCCGCGAACGAAGGCAACGAGTGAAGCCGGGGCACAGTTTAGCGTTAGCTAAAGTGCAGGTTCTGACCAAGAATCGGAGCATTCTCCGATTCCGCCGAATGGAACCACCCGGTTGGAAGCCATCCCAAACAGGGATGGCGGCATCTAGATGAACATGAACTACTGGCCCCCTCTTGAGCGAAGACTTGTCGGAAAATATGTGGTTGGCTGCGACTTCCTATCTGTTCGAATCCTAGCGCGTTCTTCAGCAAGCTTCAAGCCATCGTAGCCTCCCGGCGTCAATCGCAACGAACTATCAATCAGACCAAATCGTCGACACTCCTCGATCGCGACCTCGGTTCGTGACAGCGAGAGTCCGGCGCGAGAACTTATACGATCTCGGCTCTCGCACTTTGCTCGAATTGCTGCCAGCACGAGGAGTAGTTCCCGTTCTCGCTGCGTTCCTTCAAGAAACAGCCGGCTTCTCGAAATGATCTGAGCATTGAGCCCTTGAAGAATTGCGGACTGCTGGTACTCGCTGGGCTCGTCGGTAAACGCACGGAGCAGTGATGCAGGAATGCTTCTTTTGGGGAAAAGCGGATTCCAGCTTTTTGTCCTCTCCCAGAGCAGCCCTGGTACCGTGTTCGGACAGGAATGGTGGAATACCAATGTGCTCAGGCATTGTCCGAACCCCAGCCAAAAGTAGGGGCGAATTTTATGTAGTTCACCATACTCTTTGCAGAGGGCGGCGATACTTCGAAGCTCTTTGGCTGACCATACTTCTGCGCCCGTTGCCAGCTTTTGACAATAATGAAAAGTGACGTATCGAGTTGCGTTCCTAGTTCCGAACGAATCCGAGATTCGATCTTCCGCTTGTCCCGAGATTGCGTAGGCAAGAACATGGAATCGAATGAATCCGCCCGAAAGCCAGCTCTTCAATGTCGGATTCGAAAGGATTGCCGAAATGAAATCAGCGACACGCTTACCGCTGCCGCAGACATCATCGAAAACAACAATGTTTCTGCATTTTTTCTTCCGAAGCGTTGTAATCGGCGGGTGATTCAGAAAGACACCAGGTTGCTGTCGGGCTAACGTCGTCGCGAGATATGCGGCATTCCCCTCACTTCCAACTTCCTTTGAGACGTCAACAATGACAGGACGGTTGCGTTTGTTTGAGAAGTAAGCCTGCCCAGATTTAATCTCGCGGGCAGCATAGAGGGCAATTGGCGTTTCGAGAGACTTGGCGGCAGTCTCAAAGAGTTCACGAACTTCATTGTGAAACACAGTCGGCGAGATGCATCTTAGGCGTTTGAGCAACAACGTTGCCGCCTCACGGTCTTCTTCATGGAACTGATTCAGCCATACAACACTTTCCGGCAAAGCTGCGAGTTCCATTGTGATGCCCTACCCGCAAGACACACAGTCCAGCACTTCGGAGATTTCATCCACGGCCGCATCAATCACTTCCCTGGAGAAGTGAGGTTTGATTTCGTTCACACGCTGGACGATTTGTGGCTTTTCGAGGCGGGTGCCGTTCTCGCACAGGACGAAAATGATTGTTGAAATCAGCTCCATACGTCCGGCGGATTCACCACCGAACAAATTGACTACCCAGTCGATGTCATCTTCGAACGGGCTGACATGTTCTGACAACTGCTCATTGGCAGATGACAGTGCATTCCCTGTAGAGAATTCATATCCGTAGCCGCCGCCGGAGAATGTGACCAACTTTGAGCTGAGCAGCTCGGACGAAACGGCATGCCGAATATCGGTCAAGACAGCTTCATCATAGGGGCCGTAGTTGTAGAGCTGGAATCGGTAACCCAGAGGTACCCCACGGACTGTTTGCAGGATGTACGCGAATTTCATCAGAGTCGTTCGTCCCGGAGGATTGGGACACCGTTCGACAATCGATGTGAGTACAGAAGTTCGGAGCAGCTCTTTGTCGCGTGTTGTCATGTGGCAGACTCCATTCGATTAATCACCATCATCGCAGCTTGTTTCTCTTCTTCCCGACAGTAGAGCATTCTTCGTCCTGTGGGCCGAAGCCCTTTCACTGCTGAAGAATGTTCTGACAGTGGGCGAATTTCTCGATTCGCATTGTCACTTTGAATTGGTATGTCCTGATCATTCTCCAACTTGTACCAGGATTTTCCAGCGTTCCCGACGGCCCGAGCCATCTCGCCCAGATTATGACGAATTTCGTCAAAACGGCGTAGATCGTCTGCCGTGGGGATTTCCGGGGTATGATGGATTTCGCGAAAATGATTGCGGTACGCCAATCGCTCACCATGTTCTCCTCCACGGCCAGCAGCCAGTTCCCCCAGAACTCGCCAGTCGTCCCATTTCAGATATTCCAACAGGCCGTTTCCTTCCAGAGTCGGAAACTGACCGTTTGGGAGAATTGTCAGCATTGCCTGCTTCAGATGATGGTCATACGCAACCCGAGTTTTGTGGAAATAGACCTGGGTGAACATGAAGTATCGGGCCAATACCAATCCTTCCGCTGCGTGAAGACCACCTTCGGTCACGCCAAGCCGAGGAGCCTGACCTTCACCCGGCTGAACGAACACAAGACAACGAATCAGACGTCGCCAGTCGAAGCGGCCGTAGTCGACTCCAGCGTGGAGTGAGTCGCGAAGCAAGTAGTCAATACGATCGGCATCCAGTTGCCCCGTGATCAGCTCACGCCAAATCAAGGACCGTCCAGAGTCTGACTTGCCTTCCAGCAGGTCGGCAACGTCTTTGGCTTTGATCCGATAGTTGTCGCTATCCGGATGGCTGTCGATGACTTGACTCAGAACCCTGCGAATGATGGCTGCCGAATAGTCTTCGTGTTCAAGCTGGACACCTTCAAGCTGCGGAAACAGTTCTTCGGCAGCATGAGAGAAAGGAGCATGACCGACATCGTGCAACAGGGCCGTTAATCGCACCAGCATTCGCTCACGGTCAAGAGCCCCCACGTTGAATTGCACTTTATTGATCAAGTACTCTTTCGATGTTTGAACAATGGAATCAAACATCGAATTCGCAACGTGCATCACGCCAAGCGAGTGCTCGAACCTCGTGTGCATGGCACCAGGATAGACTTGATCAGTCCAGGCCAACTGTCGGATGCGGCGCAAACGCTGGTAGGCAGGATGAGCAATAATCCGGCGTTCCCAATCTCGGACCGTCACGAAACCGTGCAGTGGGCAGCGGATTTCAATATCTCGTTCGTGTTGAGGTGCCATGTGGTGGGGTCCCTTGAGGCATCTGACATTGAAGAACTGAAGCAGTCGCTTGGCCCATTTCTACAGGCAATCACAATTACTGGGTTACTGACTTGAGAGCGTCGTTGACGTGTCCGCTACTGGCTCTTCCACTGTCGACGGTTTGGCATGCTCTGAACTCACGTCATCTTGAGTTGGAGGCTGTTCGATCGCAGCATTCGCCGCTTCTACACCCACAGTTTCTGGTGGCTCCGCATCGATGAGTTCTTGCAGCAACAGAGCCCGCTGCTCATCTCCGACTTCTTCCCAGTACTCTTTCTCAACCCTGTACTGTTCGAGCCTAGAAGCTGGCCGCAGCCTGATAATTACCGGCCGTTCCACGTACCAATGCCGATCGATCAATTCTCCATGGATACGATCGCAGTTTGTTCGACAAAAGTGAGTCGTGACCGAGTTTTCACCTAGTGACAATGGAAACTCCCCGGTTTTTTCTTTGGCCCACTCCTTTAGTAGCCCCGCCAAATACTCCACGTCGTCCCGATAACAAGTCGACAACTCAATAGGCGCCTCAGCGGAGTCCCACAATTCTTGGAACTTCGCCTCGATGAGACGTGCGTCGTCAAAATTTGGCGCTGCGAACCGCGTATTCAGCGGCAAAAAACCGAGGAACTCTTCATGGTAGTCGCGACCGTTCTCGTACGCCAATCGCAGAACTATTGATGTCGCCTGTGGTCTCTTCTCATTTCTCGATCTAACCTCTTTCAGCTTTTCATCCCGCTGAGACTCATTGAGCCGCAAAAAGTCGTCAAAGAACCTATTTGGAGCAAAATAGGGGAAACTGCAATCTGCCTGAACAGCCATGATCGCCATCAGAAGATCGCGATTCATCAGCTGTGGAAATCGAAACGGCTTCTCTGGAGTGTGCGTGTGACGTCCAAGAATAGCTTGATTCGGAAGCACTATCCGAAACTCAATACTGCCCTCCTGACTTGCCGTTGCAGCGTCCTGGAGATCCAAAGCCTGCGATACAGTGAGTTCTGGGAAGAACACAGACATCTTGGATTCAACTGGCCTTTTCTGTAGGCGTCCCGGAATCTGCATAATGACCGGTCCAATACAATTGGGTTCTCCAGCCAACACTGAACGGAACTCGAGCGTCTTGCTTTCACGATCGAAGTAAGGTGTCGCTCGAATAGTTACGTTCTTGGGCAAGTCAGCAACCCCGGGACCTATGGAAATCGAAACAGGCGCAGTGTTCGAGAATTCGGCAAAGTCACCCGCAACGCCCTCCGCCGTGATCACGAGCGGTGTAAAATCCGTATTCATGATTGTCACAGTCTCGCCAGCGCGCAAACTAGCGAGGTAGAGGTAAGGAAAAGCCATTCCGCGTTTCTCCTTTGGAAACTCTTGTGTGACGTGCACACTGCCGAACGCCCCCGCTTCACTGTCGACGCTTGCCGAATGTGAAATCGAGGCCTCAGCCACTTGCGAAGGGGAAAGTCCCATGACAAGTGCGAGTTGTTTGGAAAGGCGCAAGGATCTGGGAAGGCGATCCTGCATTCGATCAAAGAGTGCTGCGACGGCTTTTCGGATATCCTTATCCAAAAGGATTTCTGCATCTTTGATAATATCACTCATCAGACCCGCGACGATAAGTGACAAAAGCACATCCGCCTTACTCTGGGCCGCAAGAGGACTTTCAAAGCTCTGAATGAGTCGACTTGCTGTTGGCGAACACCGTATGGCGATCTTCAGTGGATCTGAATCCTCCAGTGCTGCAACCTCGACATCAAAGCTCTCTTTGACCTTTGGGAAAATATGCTCGCGGATATACTCACGGCCAAATTTTGAGCTCCAGATCGCATAGTCGTGCTCGACGCGCAACCGAGGTCCAAATAGCTTCTCAAACTCGTCCGGCCGTTTTGCAATTGCCAAGAGTTGTTCTGCGGACCTGGCTTCGGGATTTAGCCAGAGTTTTCCGCCATCCGAGGTCGCCACGAGGATCTTACGAATAACGAAGTCCTTAATGGTGACTCCGATCGACTGTGATGCGTCTGTCGTTTCACCGGTCTCGGCACAGTTCTCGGGAAGTGGTTCCACATTCGCATGCCATGTATCGAACTTGCTCGCAGCAGCATCCCGGATCTCGTTCTCTGTTTTTGGTACAAAGTCCAAACAAGATTCGGTTACGAGCCACCTCCAGAGATCTGAACGAATCCACTGAACACGGATGTTCGGAATCGCGGCATTCACCCCAGACTTCGTTGCTTGAGAACGAAGCGAATTGACTGCCTGAAATGCCTTAATCAATGCAGCTCTCACGTCGGTTTCAAAACTGAATGCAGACACCCAGACGTCAAAACAGATGTCTTCTCCGATCTTTGTCGGGCCGATTATGGATTGATGTCTCCGCCAATGGCGAAGTGCCTCGCCCTTGATCTTCTTCCAGTCTTCCTCGCGACGCGACGCGCGGTCGTGCCCGACGTGCAGCTCATCAGCGGCATAAATCATCGCGGCAACCAACCTGAGACGAACGTATCGCCCAGGGCCTATGAGTCGGTGCTCTTGTAGATTGTCCCAACCCGCTATTCCCGCTTTCCGGTCTGGGCGATGCCCCCGGCAAACTTCGGCCAGCACGCAGGCATAGTTCTCATCAGGAAACCCGATCTGTTGCCACGAAAGTCGAATCTTTTCGCCGATAGAGATTGCGTGTTCGTTGCGAACCTGAGTACGCCCCGCTTCTGTCTCATTGTCACTCTCCTCGCCTGCCATCCCCAAGTCGTGGAAATGACAGGAAAGAATCAGCAATGCGATCTCGTCGTCAAAAAGCTGATGGAGGATTTCATCGGTCAACAGCATTCCAGCGATATGTTCCACGGTCATTGTGTGCTTGCTGGTGTGATTCGTTCCACTTGGGAATGTCGAATACGTGTGCAGCAGGATTGACTCAACTTGTTCTACCTGAGTTACGACCTCCCGGGTCAGTGCAGCATTACGAGAGTCGAGATATTTTCTAAGGCGTGTTGTATGCATGAGACTCTTAATCCAGGTATGGCATTGAACAAAATCTA
This sequence comes from Planctomycetota bacterium, assembly GCA_052034165.1. Taxonomy (GTDB): domain Bacteria; phylum Planctomycetota; class Planctomycetia; order Planctomycetales; family Planctomycetaceae; genus SXXK01. The sequence continues at coordinate 16,815 of JBPOIW010000217.1, forward strand.
GAACGGGCTCCAGACTTGCGATCGATCAATCAGGAAAAAGCGATCTATCATCCTTCGTGCTGCTCTTCGGGGAACGCTTCCCGGCCTTCTTACCGGTCTTCGGTTCTTTAGTTGAGACAACTTCGGCTTGTTCTTCGGCGTGGCGTTTGTGGTTGAGGAGGAGTAAGCGTTTGAGGAGTTCGCGGCGGGCGTCGGGGTGGATGGTGTAGCGGGTTCGGTCGTTTTCGGGGAGGTAGTCGACCTCGTAGAAATCATGGCGGAGATCGATCGCAGGACCGTCGTCGGAGGGCTTGTGCCAGCCGTAGGCGGCGAGAACGGCGTTGTCCATGTCGCGGTGCAATTCGCGGAGCTGGAGCAGGCCAGAGTACGCCTCGGTAGCCACGTCGGCACACTGCTTGCTCGCCTTCGCCACGACATCCGGTCTCAGGTTCGGATCATGGAGCATGTTGTACGTCTTCGTCAGACCCAACTGCATCTGGAGCATCAGTTGTCGGCGGTGCTCATGATACGTTTCGCCGATATGCTCAAGGGAAACGGTACTTGATGAATCAAGCGTTGGGAAGGGAAAGGTTTCAAAACCGTCCGTTGTGGAGTAATTGATCGTTGAACTCGCCAGTGTTGAGCAATTCTTCCATGCCCAAGATCCGTGTATGTCAGACTGAAGCAAAGCAAAGTCATGATTCATTTGAAGCGAAATCACGGCAAGCTTGTTCATGAAGACATAATCTGCATCGACAAATACGTACGCCACGTACTTTGAAACCATCGCACATACAAGCGCGCGCTGGGCACCCTCGATTGCGCGATATAGATCGAGTGTGGGCCTGCTGAATTGCCACCAAACTTCTCGTCGGTGTCGGTCGGGATTTTTTGCACGCTCGGGGCGTACATGGGTGTCGATGATGGCTAATGCCTCGGGGAATTCATTTTTTGCACGCTCCAAGCTCCAATCGTAGAAGTTGATTACCCAGCGACTCGGCGATTGATCGGCGCGAGTGTTCAGGTCTTGCCCACTCAGATACGGACGGACGACCTGATGATATTCTGCACGAATTGTTCGAAGTTCGTGTGCAACTTGGTCGGAAACAATGAAGCCCTCACCGACGAGTTCAGATCCCTTAAACGAAACTCCTGTATTCGCCGAAAGCCTGTACGGTTCACCATGATCTTCCGAGTCGTCAAGGTACGACGTTATCAGCTGAACTCGACGCCCATTTAGCAGACACAATGGCACGTTGCACTGTGGATTCGAGATTGCGAGGAGCGAAACATCAACGGCAGCACGCCCAGGCCACTTCTTGGAAGTTGCAGCAAAGGTAATGCGACCGCCAGCATCTATGATTACGGCAAGCCCACATCGGCGACTATCGCCCTGCGCGATTGTGTTGGTGGTGATTATCGCCAGTGTGCCCGTATTAAGCAGCAACTGAAACATTCGCCTTGCAAAGTAGACTACTAAGTCTGTTTGGCCGACAGCAGGGGCAAATTGATGTCCTATATAGAGTTGAAACGCCTTTCCATACTTGCCCGAGACTTTAGCGCCACCCAAATATGGTGGATTGCCCAGAATGCAGTCGAATCCACCGGTAGAAAAAACATCCGGAAACTCCAAGAACCAATGACAGAATCGCTTTCGTTGAGCAATTGCCTGAGCGTAAGCAGTTGGTTCAGGATGCGGATTCTCGCCTCGCAGAAAGCGGCGATATTGATCGTGCGTCGTAACCTTTTGGCGTGTTTCCTGAGTCTTGGGAATGTAGAACTGAGCAACTTGAATGTCGGCGAGCGTCTTCAAGTTTCGCAAGTGAACTCCACGGCGGTACTCGTCATACGCGTTTTGCTTTTCGCGAATCTGTTCAGGTGTTTTCTCGGGCAGCTTTGCAACACTCGTGAACGCGATGCGTAGTGCATCTAAATCTTCAACGCGTCTTCCGGCGAAGTCGAGTGACTGATATCCCTTTCGTTCCTCTTTGTTTTTCTTCCGCAACTCGGCGGCCACTTCTTTGTCATCGCCTGGAAGCGTTGCGAACGCTTCGTCGGGAATTCCACGTTTCAATTCATCCCGGTGAGCGAGTCCAACAATCGCGTTGCCGCACTTGATGTGATGGTCCAGAAAGTTCAGCGGCTCCCCGGGAATGTGTGCTTCCAGCCAGAGGCTAACTTTGCACAGTTCCACAGCTAAGGGGTTCAGGTCGACTCCGTAGATGCAGTTGCGAATGACGTCACGAACGGCCGTTCGGAACGCGGACGGCGTTGGTTGATCATCGCCTGTCCGAACGATAGCCAGTGCTGTGGCTATTCGTCTGGCAGCATTCAAAAGAATATGCCCGGATCCACACGCGACGTCACAGACGGTGATGCTGAGCAGAGCCTTTTCTGGATTCGACTCCTTCAGCTTGTCTTCGATGATGTAATCGAGGGAGTGTTTGATCAGCGGCTGGACCAGTTCGTCCGGTGTGTAGTGCGAACCGGAAGAAGCACGGTCATCTCCAGCGATAAAGGAAAACTCAAACTGCCCTTCCACTTCCAAAATCTGAGGATCGTACTCCAGCAATCCCTCGTAGACTGATCCAAACTCTTCCACGTTCAGGGCCGCGTAGTTCACCCGCATCGATTGACCGGTGATCGGATTCGTGAACAGACTCAGGTTGCGGAGGCAGGTCAGCAGGACTTCATTGTCGAGTTCACAGTCGGGCAAACTGCCAAGTGCTTTATGCTCGAAAAGTTCACCAGCCAATGGAGCGATGCCCAGTTTGGCTCCATGACCTCGGTCCTCAAACAACAGAAATGTATGCCGCAATCCCTTCCATGCGTCCTGATAGCTGCGGTCTGCGAAATGGCGATGCTCAGAGAGTTTTCGCAGGCGGCTGATACCGTAGTAACTGTAGTAAATGTCGCGATGCCGCCGATCGGATTTGGGGGCAAAGATCAAGTCGCGTTCTTCAATCACCATCAGAAACAAGAGTCGGTAAATCAGTCGCAGCAGCCATTGGTAATACGTCTTGCTGTCGATCTGTCCGGAACCGATTGACTGACGCAGAGATTCGTTGGCAGGATGTTTCAGAAAGCCATTTGCGAGGGACTTGATAGACTTCTCAACTGCCGCACTGAGCCCCTCGCGAATTCGCGAACCGGAATCCAGGGCATCCTGATGGTAGATCTCAATCGGACTTTCGGTTGCAGATTCCTGCGACACCGGCATTCGGGACGCATGCAGCAACCGGTACATGATGGCGAAGTCGGCAAACAGCTCTTCTTCAAACATCCGGTCCAGGTCAAACTCAATGAAGCTCAGCTTCACCAGGCGAGTGCTGTCTCGCAGCAGTCGTAGCAGTCTGCCGTTACTGACAATCGCGTACAGATGTTCGGTGAGATTCAGATATTCCTGAACCAGTGCGTGCGGTGACATCCGCTTGCTGCCGCTGCCCGGGCGTTTGTCCAGACTCTCATTGCAGCCAACGATGTGAATCGGAAATTCGTCACGTTTGGTGTCCCGATGGCTGATGGGATAGTTCTTGCCATTGATGTCTTCTCCCTTTGTCGCCAGTTCGATGTTGTAGCCGAGAAGTCCAAGCAGAGGTGTCATCCAGAGGTTGCGAGTCTCCGTTGTGCCGGTGGCGTTTTCCTTGAGAGCGTCCGTTTTGCGCGAGAAGATCCGCCACTGATCACGGGCATCTGCCCAAGTGCTGGCAATTTCGTCTTTGACCTTCGCAGACACATCAAGCCCGAAATCTTTGGGCTTCTGAAAGCCCTTTTCGTCTCGCTCAATGGCATCAAGGATGTCACTGGAAAGGATCGAACCTTCGATCCGGATACTGGGATAACGCATTGTGATGGGTTCTGTCGGTTCTCAGGGGCTGACAGGAAGTTGTGTAAACGGACGCTGGACTAACGGTCTGGCAACAGCACGTAGATTCCGATGATGTCCATCGGCAAGACTGGGTGCACGACCTGGAAGCGTTTTCGATCCATCAGTTTGCTGAATCGCTCGTGAGCATCAACCAAGTGCTGTGACCGTTCCTCTGCGACTTTGTCGAACTGAGGCTGCAGCCGATCGAACAGGGTCAGCTCATTCTTGAGGTAATCCGCTCTTGCCTGCGGTGTCAAGTTGGCGGTCGGTTGAGCTGACATCAGAAGCTCTTTGGCTTCGACTGATGTCAGGAAGTCTCCGTCGATGCCAGAGCCGCGATATCCCCAGACCATCATCTCTTCGGCCACGATTTGCTGCTCATGGGTTCGAGACTCGATGACGTTCCGAACTCGAAACAGCAAGATCGTTGTCTTGATGGTCACAGAACGAGTGCGAATCACAGCGGACCGGGCCGCATGTTTGCCTTTGCGATGAATTGTATTGGCCAGGACGAGCTGACAGGTTTGTTCGACAAACGAGTGATTCCGTCCGATGTACAGGTAGCCATCCGGCGTGGGAGAATCAAAGCTAAGCAGGATCTGATCCGAGCTTGGCAGAGTCGAACGAATGGCGGGTGGCAGGTTCGTTGTGAATAGCTTGAATCCGTCACCAGATTCCATCATCTGAGCTCCCAGAAGATCGTTCACGGCCATGAGGAGGAACTCCTTCACTGCCTGTGGATCGCCGATTGCTTCATCGGTCTCTTTGAGGTCTGTTTCAATCTCCTGAGCTTTGATTGCGTTCTGTGCGAAGATCGCCCGTGACGTTTTTTCCTGCTGAGCCATTCGATCCATCTTGTCGGTCGCAGCAAGTTTCGCCTCTTTGGCTTCATCAAAATCATCGAAGTCGAACTTCATCTGATTGTCGACTTTGCTGGCGGAAATCCGTCTGTCTGGATTCATCAGCAAGGCCTGAGCAATCGTGTCGATGATGCTCTTGCTGTCTTCCGGGAACGGCACGTTGATCCCGGTGTCCCGTTTGATTTCCCGAACCTTTCGAAGAATCACGTCCAACACAATGCCGTCGATAGGATTGTCGGAACCATACAGCAAGAACGCCTTTACGGTTTTGGCCGTTTGGCCGTACCTGTCGACTCTCCCTTCTCGCTGCTCCAGTCTGTTGGGGTTCCATGGAAGATCGTAGTGCAGAACCGCTGTGAACAACTTCTGAAGATTGATCCCCTCACTGAGACAATCTGTGCATACAAGGATGCGCGGCTTCGGCCCTTCCATCGCATCCACACGTGACTTGCGAATGTCGTCCGGGTCTTCACTGGTAATCACCTGAAGGTCGACCTTCGGGTACTTCTTCTGTAGCAACGGTCGTAGCTGCTCACCGACGTACTTCGCTGTCGCGATGTACCGACAAAAGACGACGGTATTGAAGCCTTCCTTCAGCCACTCCGTGAGAATGGTGGCCGCAAATGACAACTTCTGGTCGTCAGTTGGGTTGGCAAGTTCTTCGAGCGATTTGGTGAACGATCGCAGTTGCTTCTGCTGATACTCCGACCAGTCAGATTGCTCAACAACCTGAGAGGGAGGTACATCGCTTTCATATCCGTTGTCGATGTCATGAATTGGGTCATCAGTCTCGCCGGAGGTGACGTCTTCGGCAGCGTCGTCAGAAACCTCGTTCAGATTTGTCAGTCGCTTCTGCAGCATCGCAATTCCGGCCGCCGGGCTCGACATGACGCCTCTCAAGAGGCCGAGAGCGGTCCAATAGTGAAGCCGCCGTTGGCGTCGGCTGGAATCCTGATCACCAGTGACGAGCTTTCTGGCGAAATCGAGGATTGCATCAAGGGTTTTCGCGTAGGGCTTAGACAGCTTGTAGTCAATCTCACCGGGGATTCGGGTTGGAAACGGAGTGTCTTCCAGCCATTTTTCAACGTCAGCTCGTTTCCGTTGAACAAAGTGGCGAGCGAGTTCACGGCGTGCTGCCTGGCTGGCTGTCGCTACGTCCATCGATTCAAAGTCACCGTTCAGGAGACCCAGCAATGATTGAAACTCTTCCTGCTTCCCGCTGTGTGGAGTGGCGGTCAACATGACAAGGTGCTGGTCTGGTCGAGCGGCAATGTCCGAAATCAACGCATATCGCTGTTGCTGGCTTCGAGCCGCACCTGCCGGTCGCGCACATGAATGGACTTCATCAACAATGACTAGTTCGGGACACTCATTGATGAAGACCTGTCGGCGACTATCGGACTTGATGAAGTCGATAGAAATGATCTGATACGGGTAATAGCTGTAGACGCTGACGTCACCCTGAATTTCGCGGTCAAGCCGGGCCTGCGTGTTCGTTCGAATGATCACAGCTTCGAGCCCAAGCTTGTCCTTGATTTCTGCCTGCCATTGGTCGCAAAGATGCGGCAGGCATACGACAGCAAATCGGCGAACCACACGCCTCTCCAGCATCTCTTTTGCGATCAGCAGTGCTTCGATCGTTTTGCCGACGCCCACATCATCAGCAACCAGCAGTCGAACATTGTCCTGCCGGAGTGCCATGATGAGTGGCACCATCTGATACGAACGAGGACGAAATGATAGCTTTGCCAGACAACGAAACGCTCCCGCACCGTTTCTGAAGGACAGACGAGCTGCATTGTAGAGCATTCGCGTCGTGGAGAAGTCACCCAAGTCCTCCACGGTCGGTGAGGGAAATCGGGTTTCTTTCGGCTTGTCAGCAGGAAACGCCAGCGGCAGGTAGATGCCGGTGGTCTCTTCCTCAGATCCGCCAAGCGGCTTTATCAGAAGCAGGTCAGCGTCTTCGCTGGGCATGACAACCCAGTCGCGATCTCTGACGTTGACCAATGAGCCTGGAGTAAACGCCATGACTTACCGCACCTTGCTGAAAATGTCTGAACGTCCTGCGATCTTCTCCGCAAGGTTGTCCTTGTAATGGTAAACGAAAACCTGGTCACCACGGTTGATGATGGCTTGCCGTTTCAGATCGTCGTTTTCGCGAACTTCGAGCAGATCATGTGGTGTCCCGTCACAGAATACCCAGACGTCGGGTTCGTAGAAGAAGTCTGGTTGAACGTAAATGCCATCAACAGACTTCTGCGCCGCATCCGGAAGTCGAAGGTTGTTTTGATAGAGATAGTTCAGGAACTGGGATTCCGTCGATGACGTGGGATCAATCTGCCTCAGCAACGATTGATATTGCTCGTCGTAGCTTCGAAACTCCGAGTTTGTTTGACGCTCCAACTGGCAGTGCAGCAGTTTGTTGAGGGCATCCTGAATCAGGAACCGGTTCAGGATCAGGTGATCCCGCTGATTGTAGTAACTCAACAAATCGTCATACGATGCAGGATCCAGGTAGAGTGGATCTTCGAAACGCAGAATGCGGATGGCTTCTTCGATGACTCGTCGGAAGACCGATGCATCTTCTGCAAATTGTGAGAGGATACCAAGGCTTCCCTCGGCAGCCTCATAAAGAAAGATGTTGGGCATATCCGGTCGCCCCATGGAGACAACCGCCAGCTCAGACGACTCAATCTGGAACACGTTCTCAATGGCTCGTTTCAGAGCATATTGCAGCGTGATGACTCCTTCTCGCCGCAATCCCAGCGGATCAATCGGTTCGATGTAGAGTGCATCAGCGGTGTCTGTTGTGAAGAGCTTCACGTCTCGAATGTCTTCCGCATCAGGCCCGCGATTGGACAAGTCGCCTGATTTCCAGAAACCGGACATCAGTCCCAGCGTAAACCCGTCGCTTTGAGAGTTCTTCCAGCGCCGATTAATCTGGATCAGATTAGCGGCGGGGATGAAGTTCAAATGCATGAACTTGTCATCACCGGCTTTCAAGATTGCCTTTCGGATTCGGCTCATATCGCCGTCCTGAACCGAGAAATATGTATCGATCAGGAAGCCCTTGCTGAGCCGCTCTTCTTCTTCGCAGGAGATTCGTGCCTTTGGCTCCGCACGACTTTCTGTCATTTCAAGCAGATCGTTGAGCTTTTCACAGTTGTTGCCGTTTGAAAGATCCACATCCGTAAACGGGCACAACTCCAGATCCTTTTGGTTGTCCTGCAGAAAGTAGCCGGCATTGGTACTCACACGTGCTTCCTTGAGCCGACTTTCTGCATCCTGCACGACAAGCTGCCGAATCTCGTACTTCTGGCCGTTGTAATAGATGATGTTTCCCGGCCCGAACTCACGCAACGCCACGAATCGTGGCCGCGAGATATACTCGCCTGCATCGCCCATGGGAATGAAAACTCTCAGAGGCAACCGAGTGAAGTTGTACCCCGGTAGGAAGCCCTCAGAGGCCAAGTACCGAAACGGATAGAACTCGGAAAGCTGGTTTGCGCTTCCTTTCTGGTCGTTTTTCAACAGGTCGAGTTGTCTTGTGGCCTGATCCTGATTGCGTTTGGCCTGCTTGTATTCCTTGCTGCCCAGGCTGTACGTGCCGCTTTCGATCTCCTGCGTCGCGCGAGACAAAGTTGCTCTCGCTTGTCGGTAGAGTCGCCGCCAACGTTCCATCGACAGATGGAGGTTCTTGCAGATGCTGGCAATCGTTTGGTCGATCCATTCGTCGTTGAACCACTTGTGCCCCTTGCGCTTCAGTTCCGGTAGCACATCAGCAACGACGCGGTAGAACTGTGTCCGAATCGCAGCAAACTTTTGCGGAGAGATCTTTAACTGCTGTTCGACCGATGTCTTAAGCGGCATGCCGTCCGAAAGCTCATCCACAATTCCGAGCAACGAATTGTCCAGTCCGTTCAGGCCGACTTCTGAAAGGAACACTGCGTTCAGGTGAGATGTGAGCAGTTCACGATTGCAGAGGTCGATACGTGGCGGCAGCACGCTGCCTGCCACCATGTCTTGTTTATGGCGAAAATAATGACGGTCGTGGTTCGAGAAGGTTGAACAATACGTGAACACGAGAGCCGCCTGTCCGCTTCGGCCAGCGCGGCCACTGCGTTGGGCATAGTTTGCCGGATTTGGCGGAGCGTTACGCATGTGGACGATGCTGAGGTTTCGAATGTCGATTCCGAGCTCCATCGTCGGTGAGCAGAACAATGCGCTCACCGACTCCCGCATGACCTTGTCCTGGTCAAGCGTGCCATCAGCCGACTTGAAGCGTTCACCGTCAGCACGGAATCTCTCTTCTCTATCGATTCGCTGTTCGTTGCTGAGTTGCCCTGTATGGTCGCCGCCGATCAGCCGCTTCTTTCGCGAAAAGTCGGACAGGTAAACACGCTGAAAGAAATCATTCGGTTTCAAAACCACAGGCTTGTATGAACGCTGTTTTACAACATCTGACGTGACAGTTTTTTTGTCTCCAGCCAACCAAACGATCTTGTCGAGTTTGAGTTGATAGACTTTGGCATCGACGTTGTTTGCATTCCGGACAGGTCGCGACTTGAGGTAGTCAGCGGCTTCGAGAGCATCCAGTAACGCAAGCAGCAACTGCTGATAGCTGGCGCGATTGATTTGAAAATGTGAATCGATCTGGCGTGCTCTCTGTCGGATGAACTTTCCAAGTGCGCTCGTCAATCCAAGACTCTTCGTGAACAGTCGCGTTCGTGGAGCAAGCGTGTCGCAACGAAGATGAAATGGTTCGACTCTATCTGTATCTTCGAACTTCCACGGCTGGATTAGCTTCTCTTCAATCTCCTTTTGGTTTTGTCGAATGCGATCTTCTGTCAGGTAGTTCTCACTGTAGATTGCGTACTCCAGCCGAAAGAACTCCAGTACAGCGAACAGGAACTCCCGCAGTTCGTTTTGAGGTAGCAACCCAAAGACTGGCACTGACTGCCAGCCCTCTTTCCATCCCGCTATTTGGTCGAGGTCCAAATAATCGACCTTGAGCAGAGCACACTGTTCGAGATTCGGAAGCACGACGCGCCAGCCGCGACGCAGGTCATATAGGGCGAGATACACAAGGTATTTCTTCAGGGCTTCACGATATGCCTGCTGAACGGTCGGAGGTGGTGACACATGAAGGTCACTCTTGTAATTGGCGTACTCATGAAAGCTCAAATTCAACGCTTCAAAAATGTGATCTCCCAGATTCTTGTAAGTCAATCTCTCGTCCGGTGCAGTCGCCAGAGCATGACATATCGCTGACCGCAATCGAACAACCTTGATGAAGTCGTTGAAGTGGCCTGCCTGCAACGCCGCATCCTGTCTATTGTCTGTGAAACTAAGCAGTTTCTGATGTTGCGAGTCAAAGCCGTTGTCAGCCAATCGAGTCAAAATGGAGAAAGCTGTAATTGTCGTGGAAGTGCTTCGCCCTTCACTGCCGAGCCGAGTGAGCTTTGTGCCCTCACTTGTCTGAGCGTCAAAGAATCGACCACTGGTAAGATCGAACAACAATGGGGCAACCATGAACCAGCCAGTAAATGGCAACGTCGGATTGGTACTGAAGTTTCCTGACTCATCGAACCAAAGCCGTTGTGGAACTCGGTCTTCGTATTTTTTTGCAATCGACACCTCGCCTGCCTTGTTGACATTGAACCACGACTCAGGAAGTAGGTCGTACGCATCGGCTGGATTCCATACGTCGGCCCCAGCGATGATGTATCCCGGGAGCATCGTCGGGCTCTCATCGTCAGTACTGTTGAATTCTCGTGGAATCAATGTTCCACTTGAGATTCCCTTGTAGCAGCAAATGAAAGCATAGCCTGAGGCTCGGCTAAACACGTTCGGGAAAATGGGCTTCTTGTCAGAGTCATGTCCCTTAAACACGCCCGGCTCCAGCGTGAGAATGCGTTCAGGGCCTGAACCCAGTGATGTGTAGACTGAACCAGTTTGGGCAAAAAACTGATGCAGCTTGAAAGGAAGATATGTGTAGCGTGAGTCTCGATTTCGCTCATTGACTGCGCTTATCCACTGCATAAGGTCCGTCAGATGCTTCTTGCAAGCTGACTCGTCGAGCCCTGTATCATCGCTGAGCGAACTGGCAATCTCTGTAAAGGTCATTGGCACGTTTCGGACGAGCGCAGACTCCTTCATGGTCAATGCGATTCGACTTTCAAGCCAGATCGCCGTTGGATATGACTTCAACGTTTCCGGAGATTCACTTGGATCAACTTCTTGCGCAACAGTACCTGCAAGTTCAGCACCTCCGGGTATCGATGAGTCGTTGAAAGATTTTGCCAGCACTTCATTGACAATCTGACTTGTCTGGAAGCCCTCGCCGAAAAGATCCTGTGCAACCTTCGCAATCTGCTTCTTTTGATGTTCGAGCGATTCTTTGCCAGACAACATCGTCGCAGAAGTCCCGATGCATACTGGTTGATGCTGCGTTCGTGAACGAATCCGGCGAACCAGCAGTCCAACGTCCGCTCCCTGACGACCACGATACGTGTGCAATTCATCGAACACGAGATACTTTAAGTTCGCGTAAATGGAATCACGTAGCGGATACTCTCGATGCCGAGTGAGCAGCAATTCCAGCATCATGTAGTTTGTGAGCAGGATGTCTGGCAGATTCTCGCGCAGAGGTTGCCGCTCCTCTTCTCGAAGCTGCCCCGTATACGACGCGTATCGAATCGGAAACGGCTTCCCAGTTCTTGCGACGTAGGCTTCAGCGTATTTGTCCAACTCTTCAATCTGTGAATTGATCAGGGCGTTCATTGGGTAGACGAGAACAGCCTGAATGCCAGAACCAATGGAATTTGATCGGAACAGATGATTGAAGACAGTCCCGATGAACGTCAGTGACTTTCCAGATCCTGTCCCGGATGTGACGACGAAAGATTTCCCACTTGAACCAAGTTTCAGTGCTTGCTGCTGGTGCTGATAAAGTCGGTATGGCTCATTTCCGCGCGTGTCCCAGAAAACGTCTCTTAATTCCGGGGCGAGCCAGCCCTCCTGAATCGACTGCCCTATGTTACTGACAGTTCGAAACGCGGGGTTGAATTGCAGCAGTGGTTCTGGCCAAAGGCGTCCATCCGATAGGGCGTTTGTCACTACTGCACGAATCTGGTCGTCTTCGATATTTACGAAGCTTTCGATGTACGAGCGATAGTCACTGATAATTTGCTCGTGCAGGGTGAAGATGTTCATGGATTTCTTTGGCACACTGCGGAGGGCATAAGGAAAACAACATGGGAGGCGGACCTCACATCCTTAGCCTGTTATTGTGGTCCTGCATAGCGGCAAGATCAACCATGTGAAGGAGGCAATTGTCCGTGTCAACCAACTGAGACAACGTGTTCCGACTGAATTGCGGCTTTTAGAGTCAATCTGCTAACCAAGGTGAGGTATCTTTTTATACACAGACGTCGTTGGCCTTGCGCGAGCCGCTTTCAGATATCGAGATTCAAAAGACGGGGTTCAGTTTAGTTGAAGCGGAGCCTTCGCATAACTGTTCTCCCTACTCCAACGATGACGATCCAGTGGACTCCAGGTTTGCGTGGGGCAGTGAGGCTTTGGATGGTGGTTTCCGGCAAGAAACTTTGATCCGCCCGGCCTGGTTCTGCGTTATCGGGAAGGTTCTTTGCCAATCCAGTGAACTGCAATCGCACCGAACCAACTCGACGTTGGGCGTGTCTCTGGTCGCTGGGTTTGTGCTGGCGCTATTCTGGCGAGCATCGTTTCGAGCGGCAGGCGGGGATTTTTCAAACGGTTGATCACGAAAGGATCAGAATCATGCGAACAGACTTAACCGACATTACAATGGTGATCGACCGGAGTGGCTCGATGGAGTCAATTCGTACGGATGCGGAGGGTGGCATCAACACGTTTATTGATTCGCAGAAGACTGAGCCGGGAGAAGCCCTGCTGACGTTGGTGCAGTTCGATACTGAGTACGAATTCGTCCACAAGGGCGCTGCAATCGGCAGTGTGCCGAAGTTCAAGCTGGTGCCTCGCGGTTCGACGGCGTTGCTGGATGCGGTCGGGCGAGCGATCAATGAAACGGGAGCTCGGCTGGCCGCAATGGAGGAACCTCAGCGGCCGGGGCTGGTTGTGTTTGTGATCGTGACGGATGGGGCCGAGAACTCCAGCAAAGAGTTTACTCGGGAAAAGATTCGCGAGATGATCGAACATCAGCAGAGCGTCTACAAATGGCAGTTCACGTTTCTGGCTGCGAATCAGGATGCTTTTGCTGAAGGTGCATCAATGGGGATCGCTCAGGCCGGAACGGCCGGTTACGCCATAGACAAAATGCAGAACGCATGGGGCGCCACGGCGAAAAAGATGTCTCGAATGCGGAAGGCAATGAGTGACGGCGACACGGTAGATAACAACTTCACTGCGGAAGAGCGGAATGAGATGCTGTAGTTCCCTCAGGTGAGTCGTTTTGAGAGGTGATCGTAGTGCCAATTCAATCCCGATCTGAGGACAGATCGGACGACAGTTGAGCCGCTGGATTTTTTCCAGGGGCTTTTTCTACGGACTTATCGTAAGGAACAGAATGCAGCAGATCCCCGTCTTCTACTGTCCAGAAATGTCAGTCAGCTCCGGTGGATATTCGCCGTCAGCCTCCAAGCCAGAGCGAGTGGTCGCCGATTGGCAATCGGCTGGCTTGCCGATAGACCTAAAGACCTTTGCTGTAGCTACGGTGGCCGACTTGAGTCACGTTCATTCCAATCACTACGTGAAAGGTGTGCTCGCCGGAGAGATCGCCAACGGGCATGGCAACACAAACCGAGATGTCTCGCGGTCATGTCTACTGACCGTGGGTTCCTTCATGGCGGCGGCAGAGGAAGCAGCATCGAACGGCCTTGTTGCATGTTCACCAACCAGCGGCTTTCACCATGCCAGCTATGACTCCGGCCGCGGCTTCTGCACATTCAACGGTCTAATGGCGGCTGCTTGGAAGATGCTTGCTCGCGACTTGTGCGTGGCGATTATTGACTGTGATGCTCATTATGGCGATGGAACTCAGAATATTCTGAGTCATAAGAAGCTGCATGATCGAGTCTATCACTGGACCTACGGTCGAGACATCCCTGCGGCGTTTGAATGGGACCGCTTCGATCGCAAGATTCGCAGCTTCATTGAGACGTTCCTGAATGAGACTGATCCGCGGCGCCGCATCGTCTTTTATCAGGCGGGTGCAGACGTACATGTCGATGACCCGCTGGGGCCAGGAGAACAGGGCATGCTTGATTCCGAAGTGCGTCAGCGGGATCGGCTGATTTTCGAACTGTGTCGAGGTCACCAAGTACCGGTCGTGTGGAACCTCGCTGGCGGCTACCAGCGTGACGAGTTCGGCGAGATCCCCAAGGTGCTTGAACTTCATCGAGCCACCATGGAGGAGTGTGTTCGGTGTTTTCGGGGTGTTGTTGGCCTCACTGATCCACGGCACAGATGATGGCAGATGTTGAAAACAACGGTGGCCGTCTCAATAAATCATCAACCACCAGCAAGAAAGTATGAAGCAGATGGAAGATTCCTTTCCTCGCCGTGCCTGTCCCACCAACAACCGGTACCTGATTCACAAAGTGAACACAGTGCGTGTTAATGATCGTGGAATGCTGCAATTCACATATGAAACCAGGTTTGGAGTGATCAGCCAGGGACCTTGTTACCTCGGAACACCGTCCGGACCAACACGGGCCATCGACGAACTTGCAAAAAACAGACTGCAGAGTCCCGACGAGATTAACTATGTGATCGGGTATCATTCTGGCACGATTCCTTTCGGGCAACCCGCATATCACTTGAGATCTTTGGATGAAGTTCCGTCAAGCTTTCCATAGCCTCTCGTGGCACGACACGGGAAGATCTGTAT
>JBPOIW010000290.1:0-19874 GCA_052034165.1 Planctomycetota bacterium
CCCCCGCGCCGCACGTGCGTCGCCCTCGCCCCCCCCCCCCCCCCCCCCCCGGGACTGCATCGTGCAACTACACCAGAATCACTCCCGATCATTCACCCTCAGCTTAAACTCATCGCTGTTGCCGACCAGTTCCGGCGAATACATCCCTTCGATCGTGGCTGGCAGAGCGGACATCTGGCCTGGAGTTTCCGCACGCATTCGATAGCTGATACTGTGCTGGCCGCGAGCCAGATTTGTCAGGAAGAAGCTCACGCGGTCATCGCGAAGTTCGCGATAAGCCGTCAGGCCTTCGAAGACATAACCGCTGCGTTGATCATCCGGCTCAAAACCGCTTGGTTTGTGATCTTCCAGCATCAAGTACTCATAATCGTTCTTGCTGTCGATCACCATTTCCACTTCGATCAGGTCGCCGCTGGTGACGGAACGCAGATCTTCCAGAGGGATGCGTTTGTATTTCGCCACCTGCTGACTGACCACCTGTCCTCGATCTCCCTGGACGCTGACCTGCTTGTCGTCGCGCTCCAGACGATAGAACTTACGATCGACTTTGACTTCCAAGCCGGCGGCCGTGATGTTGTCTTCCTTCGTGAAGTTGGTCAGATACGCACTGAAGTAAACCGGGCCCTTGCCTGTGCGGCGAACTTCAATCTTGTGGTTTCCGGTGGTGACTGCATCACCTTCGATCAGCAGAACATTGTCGAAGCTGAACAGATTCTCTGCAGAGATCTTCACGGTCTTCTGGATTTCTCCATCGACAAGAACTTCCACCGTCATGTCCGGCTGATCTTCACCCGTGGCCTTGATGTAGTCAGCCATGGATTCGACAACCATCGCCGTGTCGCGAGTGCTGTTCCAGTATGTGCCGTGCTTGCGATTATTCAGCAAATACTTGACCAGTCGAGAAGCGATTTCGTCGTTGGGTCGAACCGCCACCAGCAGTTTCAGATAAACAGCCATCGCTTCATTGTCGCTGCCATACCAGTACCACCAGCTATTCTCTGGCAGCCGCAACCAGGCTGTCTGGTTTTCCTCGTCCTGTTCGAGAAACTGTTCGATGTTCTTGATCACCATGTCTCGACGTTCGGCATCCTGCTGTTTGTGCAGCACGAGACCTGTCAATGACAAGCCGTAGACGGACAGATGTCCTCGATCGCGATAGAGATAATCGGTCATCGCCACGTCATTGAGATCGTGCTCAGACAGGACCATCGCAACGAAAGCGTCGAGGTTATCGGCCTGCATTTTATAGTCGGCCTTGCCTTTGTACTTTTCGTTTTCGCGGTGTTTGTCGCCTTCACGAAGTTTGGCCAGTTCAGCCGCCTGATAGTTCTTCAACCACTCAATGCCGCGCTGGATGACGTCCGGAAGAATCGGCGCGTCATTTTGCTGAGCCACTGTCAGGCCATGAACCACCTGAGCTGTCAGATGGGCCGAAGAATGTTCTCCATAGCCGGAGAACCAACCCCAGCCGCCATCGGAAAGCTGCATTTCCGTCAGGGCTTTCACTCCATCGGCCACGATGCGGTTCATCTCGACGTCATCAAAGACCGGATTAAAGTCTTTTGATTTGCCTCGCATCAGTTTAGCATCTTCGTCAATATGCTCCTGAATCCATTTGGCGAGAGTGCTGCTGCCCTGACCGAAGCCTGCCGGCAATTCTCGAATGTCACGCGTCTGTCGCTGAGGCTGTTCGCCCCAGTGCTTTGGATAGACGCCGCGGTAGGTTTGCTGAGCATCCAGGTTTGTTCGCTGACGGCGAACATCCGCCAGGTTCACTCCCATCTTCTGCAGCGTTCGTTGAGTCAGGACCGCAGGCAGGAAGCGATTCAGAGTCTGCTCAGTACAGCCGTAAGGATACTCCAGCAGGTAAGGCAGTGAATCGATCATCGCACCAGCCAGAGTCGGACTGTAGCGAATCTCAAGACGTGTTTGAGCTGGAATGCGTTCTTCCGGAACTCGGACTTCTACGATCGCCTTTTCATCGTTCGGGCGAATGACGCCTGTGAAACTTTCAGTCTTCAGCATTCCGTGAACCTGAACAGGGACCTTCACTTCGACAGCGTCGGACTCTTCGTCCGTCAGAGCTTTCATGCGAATCGTTGTCAGCCCGGAAGCGACCACATCCACTGTCCAGTTAACACGAGCTTCTCCGTTGGCGGCGACTGTCACCGTTTGAGTGGCTTCGTCGAGCAATTTCAAATGGCCGCCTTCATTTTCAATCACCACCTGAACAGACTTTTCTGACTTCAGGTAGTTGTGCACAACCGCGGACAACACGATCTGATCACGTTCCGTGAAGAATCGCGGAGTCTGAGGTCGCACGATCAGATCTTTGCTGCTGATAATGTCTGAGGTACCCGAGCCGACTCGAGTTCCATCGCCCATCGTCCACGCTTTGATCTTCCACGTGGTCAGATTATCCGGAACCTTAAACTTGACCTCAACGATCCCGCTTTCGTCAGCGGTTGATGACGCAATCCAGTAGGCCGTGTCGGCGAAGTTCGAACGCAGAGCCGGGGCTGCTGGATTTTCAGGACCTGCCGGAGCCGCTGCGGCTCTGGCCTCACTCATGACACCGCCCAGCGCAGGAGCAGCATCCATGGCCATGGCTGGTGCAGCCATCGGCATGCTTTCACTCATCATCGCGCGGCCTTTGAACATCATGCCTCCGCGACCGCCTCCAAAGCCGCCGCCCATTCCTCCCATCATTCCGCCGCCAAAACCACCCATGGAAGGGTCGTTTCCAAACAGCATTTGCATCACGATCTCGTTGTCTCGATAGACCGGGCCCGAGCCTCGTTGCAGCGACGAATAGATTTCAGAGTGATGTTGGCGGCGAACGTTCCAAAAGAAGCTGCGAATCTCCGGGATGCTGCTGGCCGCGATGTATTCGAGACTTGCATCGTAGACTGACATCACGGTGTTTCCGACGAACGGATTCCCTTTGAGATCGGTCAGTTTGAGGCGTACCGTCGCTTCTTCACCTGGTCGGTAACGATTGGCTGAAGGTAGCACTTCGACATTGGCAATTCGCTGCTCCGGTGGAACAACGATTTCACGCATTTCGCTGTGGACTTTGCCATCGGCGATCGTCACGGCTTCGACAAAGATGTTGGGCATATCTGTGCGATCGATTTCGATCTCATGCACAGTACTCTTGCCTTTCAATCGCAGCACGATCGGCTTTGCACAAAGTCCGTTCATCGGTCGAACGAACAGCAGAACTGTACTGTCGGGCTTGTTGGTGTTGATCTGCAGTTGGACCTTTTCGCCCGGCTGATACTCCTTCTTCTCTGTGATCAATTCCAGGTCGTTAAATCGATAGCCGCTCCCATCCTCAGCTGGCCCACGCACAAACAGCACGTAGCCACCTTCCATTTCGTGGCCTTCGCTGTCGGAGATCTTCACACTGATGCGGAATTGGCCGGCAACGGGGACCTTGAGTTTGAGTGCCCCCGTGCCGTTTTCGTCTGTGGAAACATCCCAGCTCTGTAGTTCCTGCTCAACGGGCTTGTCGCCTTCGTACTTGACCGAGAACAGCGTCAATCGGCCCTTGCCAGTGACTGGTTTGCCATCAGCTGTGCGAGCCTGAAAACCTGCGTTGACGGTATCACCAGTTTGATAGTGTCCGCGATCCGTCCAGGTAAAGACTTTGAAAGGTTCACGAGCGACCAACACACTACCATTGCCAATGATGGTCCGGCGAGATTTGTCGACGACTTCAGCCGTGATTGCATAACTGTGATCGCTGTCGCTATGACTGGCCAAAGCGGCCGCCGTATCAATGTCGACCAGAAATGTTCCGTCAGGACCAATCTCTGCATCGCCTTCAACGACGACTTCCGGAGGATCAGCACTCCAGT
Organism: Planctomycetota bacterium; assembly: GCA_052034165.1. Classification (GTDB taxonomy): domain Bacteria; phylum Planctomycetota; class Planctomycetia; order Planctomycetales; family Planctomycetaceae; genus SXXK01. Next base: position 3,864 of record JBPOIW010000290.1, read on the forward strand.
TCCACCAAGGTCGAATCGGAGCAAAGCAGCCCCATGTTTTGAAGCCTGGATACCAGTGATATTCTGGTGCAAACCACCAATATCCGGGTGAATACAGCCAATCCCAGCGAGCGACCGGGTACCATCGGCTGTCATGCTTTGTTCGCTCGACTTTGTAATGAACTTTGGCCTCAGTCACCGGAGCGCCGAAGTAGTATTTGGCGATGATTTTGGCCTGGATCTTTTCACCCAGCTTCACGGGTTTTTCAGGAGCGTCGATCTTCACTTCATATTCGGGCTTGCGATATTCCTCGACAACGAATGATCCGAAGCCGATCAGAACACGCTGAGTTTCTTCGACGATACGAGTCTGTCCATTCTCTTCGACGGCTCGCGAAAACTTCACCTGCTCTGCGATACCGATCTGGTACGAGCCCAGAGTGGCATCAACTGGCAGCGTCCATTCTCCGTCTACGCCGGCCCAGCGATCAGTCTTCGCTTCCACTTCGTAAACGACGTCGCCCTTGGGATTGCGGATCTGCACCCAGCACTGCTTGTCGGCGTAGCTGTTGTCGTCAGCGTCGAAACGCGGCTTGCGAGTCCACAAGCGAAACTTCACAGCGTGTCCAAGTCGGTAAACCGGGCGGTCCGTGATTGAATAGACCTTGAGCGGACTATAATCCAGCGGCTGAAGTTTCTCGGGGTTCCAAACTCCCATGAAGCCGTCAAACGCCAGTCGACCGTCTTTGGTACGAGCGATGACGAGCCATTGATGGTTCTGGACAAGATCTTTTGCCTCTGGTGTTGCCAGGCCGTCGGCATTTGTCCGAGCGGCAAAGCGACTGGTCGAAATCTCGTAGCTCTGACCGCCCTTGTATTCCTGATGCCAGCCGAAGAACTCCAGGTCTGCGCGATCGATTGGAGCGCCAGTCACCGCATCGGCCACGAAGTAAAGAGTGCCGTCTTCTGTTCGCTTGCGGCTGATCGCAGTGTCGGCCACCCAAAGCACGATGCGAGCTTCATTGCCGTCCTGCATCTTTGCCGTCACCCAATAGGCTCCGGCTTTCTGCAGAGGAGTCGTAACCGTCTGCATTGCGTCAAAATGGTTGGCCGGTGCTTTTAGCTCCAACTCCCATTTCGCGACTGACTTTTCGAGATACTTTGCGTTGTTGTTTCGAATCAGCATCAAGCCGATGTTGTCGATTTGTTGTCGCTGGTAGTCGAGTTCTTTGGGTTTACTCTCGATATACTTACGAACGTCCGTCAGTAGAGCGTCAATGTTGATTGGTCGAGCTTCGAAGGTGGCCTTGTTGCCGTTGCGGAACCGCAGATCCAGAGTTGCTCCTTGACCGGCCGGTTGGACAGATGTGCCTTCAATCTGCAGCCAGTTCTTGACAATCTGATCGATGCGAAGCTGGACGTTCGATTTGTCGTCCAATCCGCTGGCGAGTTTCTTCACATCGCGCAGCAGTTCGGCTGCCTGAGGATACTGGTGACGATTCATTCGCTCGTTAATCAGCATCTCCAGAGCCTGACGCTGTTCACTTCCGCCACGAGCAATCACGGTTTTGATGATCGTGATGTGATTGAATTCGTCGGCCAGATTGAATCGCTTTACGCCAGTGGTCAGCTTCGCGATGGTTTCTGTATCGGCCAGCTCATGAGCCGCCCACTCGCCGGAATCCTGAGGCTGCTCTGCGTCTGCTGCCCCTTCGCCTCGAACCAGAATCACAGGAGGACCGCCCACAGAAGTCGTACTAAGCCCAAACTGAGATTGCAGGAAAGCCGCCCATTCGAGATCGATCTGGCTGCGGCGGGCATCCACATGCTTCACAACCTGAGCCATCGCGAAACGCCAGCGTTCCCCGTCAGATTTGGCTGTGTTCCATGATTCCGGCATCTGATGAAAGACAGGGTTTCCGTCTTTATCAACCGGCGCGCCTTTGCTTGGGCCGCCCCAGCCACCGCGACCGTAGTAGCCGAAGCCGCCTTCGGAGATTTCATGGTCGGGCAACTTTGTCAGATCTGTCAGATCCTGCAGCTTCCAGGCTTCGCCGTGGCGTTGTGAGCCAATTTGTGCGCTAAGAGTTTGCCAGAGATCTGCCCGCTCATCTGCCGAAGCGCTATCATCTTTTTCGGCGACCGCAATCGCTTCCAGCAGGAGTTGAATCGATCGGACTCGGTCTCTTGCAGCCACGCTCGCCCATTGACCGCCACCTCGGTGGTGGCCGCGTTCAAACTTCCCGGCGACTACGAAACCACCGTTGATAATTTCTCCCGCATAAACGCGGGCGGCTTTGGCGAGCAATCGAAAGTCGGACTTATGAGCGGCGACCGACGTTTCCAGCAATTCGTCCGCTTCATGAACCAGGCCAAGATTATTCAGGCAGTTAATGGCCATGCCCAGATCGTCGGGAAGAGCCTTGTCGGTATTCTCGGCATCTATGGCCAGCTCGCGATACAGCTTGAGAGCATCGTTGGAGTTGTTCTCATCGAACAGCTTCCTGGCCTGAACTCGACGATCAGCCGGAGATTGTTCCATAGTGGTCGCCATCAATCCCGCAGAACTCAAAATTACCACCGACATCAGACATAGCAGCGCGTTGCGCATGGAAGTTACCTTTGCTGTTAAGCAGTCAACTTATTGATTCTGGACAGTATCGGATTTGCTGCTCAACGACCAGATGAGTCACGTCCGTGTGAGCATCCTGCTCAAAGGTATTTCAGGCGTGGCAGCGATCCCGTGAAGATTCACGGCTGTCAGGACGTATGAGATGGGGACGCTGTTCCCGAAAACTTGCGTGCGATGTCTTCAGGATTTGGCAAATGGGCGTCCGACGGCGACTTCTTGCCGTGTTTTTGCGGCAATTCTGACGTTGTAAGAAATGTGTCAGACGTTCTGACAACGCGTCAGGAAGGCGTAAGCAAGCAGGCCAATCAATCGTTCGCCAAACAAACGAACTTTCGTTCCCCACCGGGTTTACCCAGGTAGTTTACGGGCTTTTGCACTACGCATCTCACACTTCGAATTTGAATCGAAGTAGTGCAAAAGCCGGCGTCCACCGGGATAAACCCGGTGGCGGACTCGGTTGACGTTCAGTCGCCGAACATTTCCGCCAGATCGACATCATCATCCGAGGCCCGTTTTTTCTTCTGCGCAGGCTTTCCTGCTGCCCCGGGAGCCGCTGGTTTCCCGCTTTTCTTGTCGGCTGATGCTGGAGCTGGCCCACTGGCGGCCGGCATAACGACTTTGTCTTTGGGTTTTGGTGGTTCTGCCGTGCGTTGAGGAATTCCTGAAGCCTTCGCCTTCGCGGCGGCGGCTTCTCGGGCAGCTCGAACCATGCGGGCTTCGGCTTCACGGATCTCGCCGACCATCTCCGAAACCGTCTGCCAGCGGTCGTCGGGATTGGCAGCCAATCCTTTCATGATAGCCGCTTCGACTTGCTTATCGATTGTTGGGATCAGAGTGCTCAAGGCAATCGGCGGCTTGTTAATGTGTTGCAATACGGCATCAATCGTCAGAGCGGCATCCCACGGATAACGCTTGGTGTACATTTCGAAACACGTGACCGCATAGGAGAAAATATCGAGCCGTTGATCTGTGGTTTGTCGCTTGATCAACTCCGGGGCCATATAGCATGCTGTGCCCGTGCGATTGCCTGGCTTGCAGAAGGGCGGGGTGTTTGGAACGACCAGGCCGAAGTCGATCATCTTGGCGGTCTTCTCATCCGAGATCATCACGTTTCGCGGACAGATATCTCGATGAATCCAGTTCTGCTGATGGAAGTGGTTTAAGGCTTCGCCGATCTGAATCATGTAGCGAAGTCGATATCGTTTCATTTCTTCATTCTGGAGATCCACCAGAAGGGCCAGGCCGACGCCTTCGACGAATTCCATAACGAGAAACATCTCATCTTCCAGCGTCCAGCCGAACTCGTAGGTCTTAACGATGTTCGGATGGTTCAAAGACATTGCCACTTCGCCTTCCGTGGGTTTCTGCAACCCCTGAAAGCGAGCTTCAAATTTGGCCGTCTTTTCCTTGTCCAGAACTTTCAGAGCAACCAGACGTCCGGTCTGAAGGTCTGTCGCCTTCCAGACTTTCGACATACTCCCCTGACCGACTCGTCCGATCAGATTGAAACGCTTTGAGACATCCGTCCGCTCATGTGACTTTTTCTTGCTGAAGAGTTTGTCAAACATTGCCAGATCTCAAAAAGCGTTTTGACGAATCCGTAGTTGGTTCACTCAGGGTGAGTGCATCAGTTTTCGACTGACGCATTTCCATTCAACACAACGTCCGGTCCATTTGTCGGAGGCTGTGATTTTGCCGTTTCTGGTTTCATTGATTCCCAACGCTCAAGCCCTGCGTTCAGGAACTCCAGAAATTTTTCTCCGCCGGAGGGATCCAGACCACTGAAATACGCCAGCACTTGTTTGCCATCGGCGGAAACCACGGCGTAACTTGGCAGAGCCACGTCACCAGTCAGCTCCGACTGCAGTTCCTGATTCAGCAGCAGCAATTTCTCACGCAGTCCAACGTCAGTAATCCCCGGAACGAGGTCTGTATACAGCTGTGCTCGCACCATTTTCTTCATCGCCGAGACAACGTTCTCTTCGATCATCACCGTGCGTTCCATCTGGCGACAGTTCACACAGTTGACCCCGGTAAAGTCAAGGAAAAGAGGCTGCTGATCTTTCGTAGCCACGGAGACCGCTCGTTCAAACTCCATGGCAAAGTCCAGGTTGTGATGCGCGATCACATAGCCCAGATCTTCGGTCTTGCGAACTTCCACGTCAGGCGGAGCAAAAGCGGCTACGAGATTCCAGATTGGGTCCGCAGGTAATCCCGCCTCAAACAGGCCGGCGACCAGTCGCCCCGAGAACAACAGAAATGCCATTGCCGAAATGACTCGAACCGCTGAAAACGCTGGCCGTGGTTTCCTGAAAAACCCCAGGAGATAAATCCCCGTGATGAGTCCGATAGCGATCCAGAGCCACAGGAACACATCATAAGTGAGATAGACCGGGATCTGGCCGACGGAAAAACCAATGTCGGACACACTAAGGAACTTGACCACCGCAGCAATCTCGACAAGACCAATGACAACCTTCACATCGTTCATCCAGCCGCCGCTCTTGGGCAGCCTTTTAAGCATCTTCGGAAACAACGCCAGCACAAAGAATGGCGAAGCGAACGCGGTCGAAAAGCCGAGCATCCCGATTACTGGCCAGAGATAGTCCCCGCGAGTCGCCGCGACCAACAATGAACCCACAAACGCGAAAGTGCAGGTGAAAGAGACCAGCGTGAACGTCAGAGCCATGAACACGATGCCGATCAAGCCACCGGCCGATTCTCGCGATGCGCTCCAACTGAGGACCCAGTATGGAATCTGGATGTCGATAACTCCCAGCAGCATCACACCGAAGAAGAGAAACAGAGCAGCAAACCCCAGATTCAACCACGGATTATTCGCGAGGTTTGTGAGTGCTGTGGGGCCAAATACGATCGCGGCCAGCAACCCCAGAATTGTGAACGCTCCGATAATGCTGAGGCAGTAGACAATTGCCAGTTTCAAGGAGCTGCCTGCCTTCTTTTCTTCCTGTTTCAGGAAGAAAGCCACCGTGACTGGAATCATCGGGAATACGCAAGGCGTCAGCAAGGCGACAAAGCCAGCTCCGACCGCAGTCAGGATGAATGCGACCAGCCCGTCTTTCGCGAGCCCTTTGCTGGATGTGCCTGAAGCAGCTGGGCTGACTTGTCCGGACTCGCTGCCATCTGACGCACTCGTCTCGGTGACGAGAGGTGGTTTCCCCGATTCTGTGCTCGAAGTCATCGTGACTTCGAACTCAGCCTTCGTGGGCGGAAGGCAGGTCGTTTCACGACACAGTTGAAATCTTACGTTTCCGGAGACAGCCACATTCGGCTCCGAGACAACGTACTTTCGAGTCCAGATGATCTCACCGTAATGGACTCGCTGCACAAATTCATCGTGAGTTTCCACCTGAGGCTCCGCAGACGGAACAAAGTCTTCTCCGATAGCCTCCAGCCCTGTGACTGTGTCGATCTCGATCGTGGTGGGCACTCCGGCCATCTCAGGATTCTGATCCAACGCAAACGTGTGGTACGGATCTTTGACAATCGCTTTGATCGAGAACGTCACTTCCTGACCAACAGCAGCGTGTTTCGGCGTTAGGCCAATTTCATACTCGATCAAGCCCGTCTTCGCGGCTTTTCCGCCGCCGATTTTCGGAGTCAGTGTGACTGGATTCTTGTCGCTCGATTCGGACTGCTCCCCGCTCGATGTTCCTGCTCCTGTGACTTCTGGTGAAGCGGCTGCTTCTGTCTTCGCAGGCTTTGTTTCCGGTGTCGCTGAAGTCAGCGTCGCCGAAAATTTCCGATTGCGAATCGGGCGACATTCTCCCGGAATTCCATTTTCACCTGAGCCGCAGTACTGCCCTGTGAGCTGACCACTAACTTTAACATCTCCTGCCAAAGATCCCTTCAATGTCTTCGACCATGTCACTTTGCTGAAGAACTTTTCGACGGTCTGCCCGAGAGCTTCATCGAGCACAGATTTGGGCTCATGATCGGCCTTCCAGTTGCCCTCTTCCTTGAGTTCCCCAAGTCCAGTCAACTTGATCTTCGTACCGCCACCAAAGTCCGGGCTCATGGAATACGTGTAGTAACCATCAGGCAGAGTCATCGTGACCTGTAGCTCGGCCGTCTGTTCATCCAGCTTCTTCAAGGTCGCAGACACTTCCACATCAACGGCATTCGCCGCCGAGGGTTCGCCAAAAGTCAGCGGCGCAAAGTTAAGGCCCCCCGCGGCTTTGTCGGAGGTCTGAGCAGATAATGGCAGAGTGCTGGTGAGTATTCCCACAGCCAGCGAAAAACTGAAAAGCAGTTTTCGGAACGGTGACATAGGTCTGTTCTCGATCGATGCAGAGGAGGAATTAAATCCAGGAGATTTTCTTTCCGGTGAATTGCACACGGCGAATTCACCGTGTGTCCCATGGGAAAAATCCTCTGGTGGCTCGGCCCTGAGTCCAAGACGTTCGGTTCTGCACAGATGCAAATCGAAGTCTCACAAAGTACCGACATTCTGACGTTGCCGCGTCACAGGTTCTTCCTGCGATACGGCTCAGAATTGGCCGTAAAATACAAAGTTTCCCTGTCCTCTGGAAAGCTGCGATTCAGAACTGCCCCGCTTCCAGAAAAAGTGCCCGTTTTTCGGGGCGTTACTGTGGAGATTGTGCGAGGAACACTGCGATTTGTCGTCGAATAAACGCCGCCATCGGGATAAACGGTCCGTTGATTTCGTCGTGTCATCAGCCGCCGGGCGTTAGCTCCGGTTGTTTTTATAAGGGTTTTTGCGGCGAGAACCGGACGCTGACGCGTTCCGGCTGATTAAATCAAAAAAGGAAAGGAGAGTTCGCTGATTTGAGGATTGGCCAGAGATTCATGCTCACCGGATTGGAAGCTTAAGAAACGAAACAAGGCGACCCTCCCATGCAGAAGTGGTCGCCTCATTTCAAATTTCAAGTTTGAGACCTCAAATTCCCAAACGTGTTCTTACCCCTTCAGCACTTTGCTGATCGTGTCTTTCAACACGGTTGCACTCTGAATCAGAGCTGTCTTTTCTTTTGACCACAGATCGACTTCGATATGGCTCTTCACGCCCGTACGACCAACAACGGTTGGGATCGAGAAACAAACATCTCGAACTCCATAGGCTCCATTCATCAGGCTGCTGACGGGCAGAATGCGATGATCGTCGAGAGCAATGCTGTGGACGACATCGGCGATGGAGACACCGACCGCGAAGCCGGCTCCGCCCTTCTTCTTGATGACTTCCGCCCCGCTGCCGCGAGTCTTCTTTTCGACTTCGGCAATCAGAGTCGCGTTGACGCCAGGGAATTTTTCCAGAGGAATATTGGCGATCTGAGCAGCGGACCAGACGGGAACCATGCTGTCGCCATGCTCGCCGAAGATGGTGACATTAACCTGCGTCGGAGGAACAGCCAGTCTCTGAGCCAGCATGCTTCTCAAGCGTGTCGTATCGAGCACCGTGCCGAGTCCGATGACCTGTGAAGCGGGAAGTCCCAGCTCTTTCACGGCGAGGTATGTCAGCACGTCAACAGGATTGGAAACCACGAAGACGATGGCTTCTTTTTTGTACGTGTTCTTTTTCAGGTCCGCCAGAATGCTGCGGAACAGAGCCACGTTGCGGTTGATGAGGTCGAGTCGGCTCTCATCCGGCTTGCGACGCAGACCGGCTGTGATCACGATCACATCCGCATCCTTCGCGCCTTCAGTGCCGCTGCTGGTGATCTTCTGAGGAGCCATCAATGAAGCCCCATGCAGCAGGTCCAGTGCTTGACCTTCGCACAGTTCCTGATTGACGTCAATGAGGTTGATCTCACTGACAATCTTGCCCGCCTGCAACGCAAACCCGGCACAGGAACCCACCAATCCACCACCACCAATAATGCTGACTTTCATACGATTCTCGGGTTTTCGGTTTTAAGTTTTCGGTTTTCAGACAGGAGGTATAGGGCTTTCGCAGGACAGGCTTTCCGTCTTCGAAACGTCGCAGTAATGCGTTTGTCCGAAAACTGAAAACCTCAAACCGAAAACGCCCGTCTATGCCTTCCCCAACGCCGCCAGAACTTGGCTTGTAATCATCTTCACCAGATCTTCGCTCACACCAGCAGCTGGCGTATCACACGCGGTGCCGCATGGCTTTTGGAGGATACCGGGATAAGATGGAGCCGCGTCGAAGGCTCGCTGCACCGGGATGTTTTCTTTGTACCCTTCACGGAACGCACTGTTGCCGCAGAGGTCGCAATCTTCGTTGTGGAAACGAGGATCGTCGAAGCCCCATTTCTTTTTCAGGTCGAGCAGTTCGCGGCTCTTCTGTTCGTTCAGATACTGAGGCTGTCCGATCTGCTTGGCCAGCAACAGAATGCGGCAGTAAGCATCGAGGATCTCCGTCTTCCAGTACGCATCTTCCAGGCTCTTGCCGAACGAGACTGTCCCGTGGTTCTTCAGGATGATCGTGTTCGTGGCTTTCAGGAACGGGGTGACCGTCTGAGCAAACCGCTGGTCGCCCGGAGTTTCATACGGAGCGATGGGAACTTCGCCCATGAACACTTCAACTTCCGGCAGAATACACTGAGGAATCGGCTCACCAGCCACAGCGAACGCCGTCGCGTGCGGAGGATGACAGTGGACCACCGACTTCACATCAGGACGATTCTTCATGATCTCCAAGTGCAGCAACACTTCGCTGGTTCGTTTGCGAACGCCCGCGATCTGCTTGCCTTCCATATCGACGGCACAGATATCTTCAGGCTTCATAAAGCCTTTGCAGATCATCGTTGGCGTACACAGCACTTCGTTTTCGCCAACTCGAATGCTGATGTTTCCATCATTCGCAGCCGCAAAGCCTTTGTTGTAAACACGACGCCCGATCTCGCAGATCTCTTCTTTGAGGGCTCGGTCGTTAATTCCGCTGTTCCATTTGTTAGCCATGGGTTTTGCTTTGCAAAAAAGTGTTCAGTGTTCAGTTAGCAGTGTTCAGTGAATCGCAGCGGTCTGTGTTTTCTGAACACTGAACACTGAAAACTGAACACTCTTTTTATTCCACGCTCACCGTGTCCAGTAACGCGGCACAGTAAGCATCAATCGGTTTTGAGTCAGGATAAAACGGAGTGGACGCATCAGCACTTTCGGTGACAGCCATCAAGCTGCCGATGCCCGCTCCCATGTCATCGTAAATGACGACCGGTTCTGTTCGTCCCGATGCGTCGCCCTTCAATCCGGCATGCATTAATGGCACCGCCAGTTTCCAGCTCGCGCCGGTCAGCGTCGGGTCCCATTTGGACAGTGTTACCCGTCCGATGCATTCCATAATTCGCATGCGTTTTCAACGCAGGTTTTCGGTGTTCGGTTTTCGGTTTTCGGACCAACGCATTCCTGCGACTCTCCGAAAACCGAAAACCTCAAACTTCAAACCTGCCTTTCAGATTTCTTTCCAGCCTTGCGGCCGGTTTGCTGCCGAGAGAGATCTCAACAGCTTCAAAATGTCTCCGAATGACCAGCCGGAAGAATCCAGGCAGATGACCTGAGGACTCATCACGGTGGTCAATGTCAACAAATTCGTCGCCTTCGTTATCACGGCTGCTCGCACATCCGGATTGCGATTCAACAAACACGCCACAACGGACGGTTCGCCGCCGCAGGTTACGGTGATGCCGTTCTTCAGTGATTGCGATGCCGCCAAAGCCGCATCGTGTTCGTTACTTACCGCCGATGTTTTCCAACCCGTCGCTGACGCCGCTGACTGGCAAGTCGAATTGCTGCCAATGACGATGAACGTTCCTGTGGAGACAGTCACTGGCTTATTCAAAGCTGATCCCGCAACGGTGATATCATTCTTGCGGATGTAATCTTTTCCGGACGGAGTGACGATCGCTCCAGCCTGCAGCACGATCGTTCTTCCTGCCGCTCTTGCCGCCACCAGAATATCTTCGCTCACAACCTTGGCTGCGATCGTCAATGACGTCGGAGCCTCCGTTGCCGTTACTGCTTTAGTCTGAGACGTTGCCATCGGCACAGACGCAACGGCAGCAACCGTCACGCGAGATTTCATTTCTCGCATCACGTTCTGCACGATCTGGTCTATGTAAGCTGCGTCGAAATTCATTTGGTTTTCGGTTTTCGGTTTTCGGTTTTCGGATAATCACAGAAGGCTTGCTGCTTCTGAAAACCGAAAACCTCAAACCGAAAACCCCTTACTCCGGCTGCTCATCCATGATCCCTTGAATCGAGAACCGTATCGGCGAATCCTTCCGGCCGACTAATTGCTGTATGTACTTCGTGTCACTCGTGAAAAACACATGATCTCCCTGACGAGCCCCCAGTGGGTCGATGGCCAGTTGAGGAAACTCATCCGGTTCATCGTTGATGTCCAAAGGCTGCAGCACAACCAGCTTCCATCCTGTCATGGAGGGATGCTTCATCGTTGCGGTTGCGTAGCCAATGACTCGGGCCGATTGCATCGGAGGTTTTCGGTTGGAGGTTTTCGGTTTTCGGTTTTCGGAGAAGACAATCGAAAGCGAATCGTTGTTATTGTTCAGGTTGTTGGAGTGACACAGAAAGTGCGTAGAGCATTCGATTGATTCCTTTGGTTTCGGTCACAATGTGGTTCATGTTCTCTGAAGAGATCGCTCCGACTTTGAACCCGATGTACGCCTGAGTGCGAAGCTCAGACGCAGAGCCTCGAGAGATTGTCAGAAATCGCATGAAGTCCTTGCCGCCTCGCTCCGCTCCCTCTGCGATATTGGAAGCCACAGAAACAGCGGCTCGCTGCATTTGATCTTTCAGCCCAAAGTCCCTTGAGTCCTTTTGGCATTCGTAAACAAACACAGCCAAATTGCACGCCCTCTTCCAAACCTCCAGATCTTCAAAAGAATGGAACATCTTCTGTTCCCTCGCATTTCTCCGAAAACCGAAAACCTCAAACCTAAAACACGAATCAAATGATTCGTAGATCATCAACCATCACACACCGTCGCTGCCTGGTAAACGTCATCGGGTTAGTGACGCCTTCGCCGGTTGGAGTTGCGATGGAGAATGACAGATAACCTTCGCCGCCAAGTCCGAGTCCTGCCATGCAGGGGCCGTTCTTGACGAACAGCGTTGTATTCATGACGCGGCCCATCTTGGTGATGGTATGAACGTCGCGAGAATGGATGATGGCCGTGTGGCCGAAGCCGTGTTCGTATTTCTTCGCCAAAGCAATCGCGTGGTCGCTGCAGTTGGCTCGAACGAATGGGATGAACGGCATCATCTGTTCTTCAGTCACGAACGGATTGTGCTCGTCTGTTTCACCGTACAGAATCAAGGTGCTCGCAGGAACGCTCAGCCCAATCTGAGAAGCCAGCCATGCCGCATCTTTACCGATGAAGTCACGGTTTAGCTGATAGTGCCCGCCCGGTTCTTTCGGAGGTCCAAACGCCTTGGCCGTGAAGGCCGCAACCTGAGCAGCACTCAGGCGATAACCGCCATGATTTGAAACGGCTGTCATCAACGGGTCGAAGATTTCTTTGACCGCGAAAACTTCTTTTTCGCTGATGCACAGCAAACTGTTGTCGAAAGCGGCTCCGGCAACGATAGACTTTGCGGCGTTGTCGATGTCTGCCGTTGCATCGACGACTACCGGTGGATTCCCCGGACCAGCCACGATCGCACGCTTCGGGCTTTGCAGAGCTGCTCGAGCTACCGCAGGACCGCCGGTGACAACCAGCATTTTGACGCCACGATGATCGAAGACCTGCTGAGCAGTCTCAATCGTTGGCGTGCCAATGATGTTGACGAGGTTTTCAAGTCCAGTTGCGGCGAAGATCGCTTTGTTGAAGCGACGCACACCTTCGCTGGCGATCTTTGCTCCGCTTGGATGCGGATTGCAGACGATGGTGTTGCCGGCCGCGACCATGTTGACGAAGTTGCCAGCCAGAGTTGGCAGTGAATGGGTCACCGGAGTAATCGCACCGATGACTCCAAACGGAGCGTACTCGGTAATCATCAGGCCATGTGAGCCGCTGATCGCGTCAGTCCGCAGGAACTCAACGCCCGGCACGTCTTTGATGGCCTTCAGCTTGGCGATCTTGTGCTCGAGCCGACCAATCTTCGTTTCTTCGAACTCAAGCTTGCCAAGTTCTTCAGCTTGTTCGTCGCAGATCTGCTTGACGATGCTGATGGCTTTCTTGCGATCTTCCAATGATGCGTGGCTGAGCTTTTCAAAACCCTTTTGAGCCGCAGCGACCGCTTCATCAACAGTGCCGAATACTCCCCAGCGTGAGTCAGGACCCGCTGAACCGTTCACCTTCCCCGCCGCACCGTTGGTTTTGGTGAGCTGAGTCAGGACTTCCTGAACGATGTTGCGAATCGTTTGTTCGTTAGCAGTTGCCTGCATGTTTTGTTTCCTATTCTTAAATCCCGGCGAGCGGCAGGGCGTCAGCCCTCCGAGCAAATCACCAGGACAATCTCAATTTATTTCGAGTCAACACAGGATGTGTCCACCGAATTTTCGAAGAGTCGATGGACTCGGAGGGCTGACGCCCTGCCGCTCGCCTACATGTTCAATTCACTCAACTTATTCTGAATCCACCAAGACACTTTAGTTCGCGTTGGAAAGCGTGCTGCCATCAACCCCAGAAGTACGACGGCAGCAATTACGGAGATCATGTGCTTCTCGATCATCACCGAGACTAGATTAAAGAACGCAGCCCCTTCCAGAAGAGCCAGCGTGATAATCAACTGGGTTCGATAGATAGCAAGAAGTGAATCACTTGTGCTGTCTGAGTCTTTCGGACTTGGGTCCTCCGACTTCAACTTGTTCAACTGTGCCTTCGTGATAAGGGCCGGGATGACTAAATGATTGACAATCATCAATCCGGCAAAGCCGGCGGCGATCATTGTCATCATCCCCGGATTTCCTTGCCCGAAGATGTCCCCTTGCGTACTCACCAAAACAACACCAAAAAACATCAACACGCCCATCATCAGTGCAACATCAATGATCTGCATCACCCGAAGCTGCTGATCGAACTTCGGCCCAGGCGACGGAAGGTCACCTGCCGCTTGAGATTCGCCGACCGAGTAGGGGTTGTGGTTCATCAGGCGACTATTCCCCTGCTTTAAACACCGTCTTCTGCTTCACCTGCACCGTGTCCACAATTCCAATAATCGCCGCATCGATTGGCAGTTCCTTTGTTCCCGGTGTGAACCGAGCACTCGAACCCTGCACGCACAACACAACTTCACCTTCCCCAGCTCCGACTGTGTCGACAACCACGAACGAACGACCCGTCGGCTTCAGACTCTTCTGATCCTTCTCGTCGACTCGCAGTGGTTCCACGAGCAACAGCTTCTGCCCAATGAGTGACTCAACTTTGTGAGTCGCTACCAGGCTGCCGGTGATGCGGGCAAGGAACATGGGACTTCGTCCTTGGCGGTTCTCGGTTTGAGGTTTTCGGTTTTCGGAGAATCGCTGGATTCCCCAACAACCACGACCGCACACCAACAACTGCCTTTCTGAAAACCGAAAACTGAAAACCGAAAACCTAGTGCGTCAGCACATCTCTCGTTTGTCTTGCAACCACGAGTTCTTCATTCGTCGGCACCGTCCAGACCTGAACCTTGCTGCCGTCCTTGCTGAGACATGCTTCGCCTTTGACGCCCGCGTTTTTGGTGGAGCACAGTTCGACACCGGCCCATTCCATGTTGCGACAGACGTTGGCTCGGATACGATCGCTGTTTTCACCAATACCACCGGTGAAGACGATCACATCTGCACCGCCAAGCAATGCCATGTAAGATCCGACATACGACCGGATCGATGCTTCGAACAGCTTCAGAGCCTTCTCTGCTCGATCATGTCCCTTGGCCGATGCTTCTTCGAGGTCGCGGCAGTCACCGCTGAGTCCGCTGATGCCCAGCAAACCACCCTTGGAAGACATCTCCGTGAGGACTTGTTCGAACGTCAGCCCCGTTCGCTTCATGATCACAGGAATCGCATACGCGTCGAAATCGCCAACTCGATTGTTGTTCGGCAAGCCTCCCTGAGGACTCATGCCCATCGAAGCGGCGAAGCTTTCGCCATTGCGAATCGCACAGATCGACGCGCTGCCACCAAGATGACAACTAATCACCTTGAGATCGTTGCGTCCCAGAACCTGCGCGATGCGGCCTGCGATAAAGCGATGGCTGGCACCGTGAAATCCCCAGCGACGAATCTCGAAGTCCGTGTACCATTCGTAAGGAACCGCATAGGCTCGATGTTCGAACGGAATCGTTTCGTGAAAGCCTGTTTCCAGAGCGGCCACCAGAGGAATCTGCGGGAACGCCTGCTGCAGCTGTCTCATGGCCCGCACGTATGGCGGATTATGGGCTGGAGCAATATCCGACAGTGCTTCCATCTTCTGCAGCAGTGGCTCATCGACGATTCTTACGCCGCTGAGATCTCCTGCAAAGACCGCTTTGAAACCAATGCCGCCGACTTCATTCACCGACTTCAGGCAACCATGTTCAGCATCTGTCAGTTGTTCAAGGCAGATCCCCACAGCGGCCGCATGATTCGGCACGGACTGCTGAGTTTCTGCTTTGTAACTTCCGATCTGCACCGAGCAAGAGCTGAGAGCATCCTTCTGCCCGATGCGATCGATCCCACCTTTGGCAAGCTGAGATTCGTTCGTCAGATCAAACAGACGATACTTAAAGCTGGTCGAACCAAGATTGGCGACAAGAACTTTCATACGAAACACTCACGACTGTGATTTCAAATTTCAAACTTCAAATTTGAAATTCAGACTTACAGAATCGAATCCAGCAGTGATGCTTCTGGTCGTGGGATCAGGTGAGCACATACCAGTTCGCCGCTCTGTGAGGCAGCAGCAGCACCGGCATCGATGGCAGCGCGGACGGAACCGACGTCGCCTTTGATGATCGTGGTGATGTAAGCGGCGCCAATGTTCAGCTGCTTTACAAGCGTGACGTTGGCAGCTTTCAGCATTGCGTCAGACGCCTGGACGGCGGACACAAGGCCCTTAGTTTCAATCATTCCTAATGCTTCGCTCATGGATATTTGTTCCGAAAAGAGATCGAGTTGATTTGGGAGCATGGGCCACGTCGTTTCAAATTTGAAATTTGAGATTTGAAATTTGAAATGAACACATAGCCCGACTACTTCTTAGCAGGAGCCGGAGCAGCCTTTGCCTTTGGCAGAATGGCTGTCAGTTCTTCGTTTGGACGAGGAATGACTTCGACGCTGATCACTGTGCCCAGCTTCGCAGCAGCAGCAGCACCCGCGTCAATCGCAGCCTTCACAGCAGCTACGTCACCGACGATAAACGCCGTGACCAGACCGCTGCCGATCTTGTCCCAGGAAACCAGCTGCACATTGGCAGCCTTCAGCATTGAATCGATCGCTTCGACCATGCAGACGAAGCCTTTCGTTTCAATCATAC
>JBPOIW010000113.1:0-1523 GCA_052034165.1 Planctomycetota bacterium
TGGAAGCAAACATCACATCAAGCCTGTTCAATGCCAAAGGTTTGTTGGTAGCGAACAGGGAAGCGATGAAGCTTTCACTGCTTGAGCATCGTGTAGAGAGATTGCCTGACAGGTTCGCAGGCGGCACCGGCACAAAGCCTGGGAACAAATACAGGTTCCGCAGACGATCAAAGGAATACAACCAGAGAAAACTGCACAAGTTCGGACATGAGAAACCACTCGTTTACACGGGTGAAATGAGAGACAACATTTTCAGGACGGCAAGAGTTGTTGCAACATCGCGACGGGCCGAACTGAAAGCGAGCGGTTCGAGAAAGAGCCGGATGTCTGCAGAGATGCGGCGGGAAATTGAGTTCATTCCGGCGAGCGAAGAAAAGGCGTTCAGGGACACGATCAAGGAAACGATTTTGTTTCTCGCCAAAGATCCACGGTTACAGCGACAGCGAAAAACAAGAACCCGTTGAATCGGGATCATCAGAATAGGGAGAATCTAAAATGGCAGCAGTTCTAGCATACGCATCTCTGGATGGTGCAGCAGTCACGATCAATCAGTTAACAGCAGCAGGTCATCGCGATGGTGCAACACCGGTTGTCGAACGAGCTGGGGGATCTATCGATCCTGCATTGATCGGCATCAGTCTTTTCGAGCCGGTCACGAATCTGACTTCGACGGATCTTCTCACACTGCTGGGCATTTCTGGGTTCCTGACCGCAGGCTACTACTGCGAAGACGAATCGATCCTGCCTCTGAACAGCCGTGAGAGCGGGTCAGTCTTTGATGCCGGTGAAAACCACGTTGCGATTGCCGGCGCATTGGGACTGCTGATTCCAACCAGCTTGGAAGCACCCGCGAACAACGGCAGTGCGAGTCTTCAGATGGAGATGCACTGGGTTTCAGAAACAGGATTTGCAGCATGTCCAGTTGCATCGACTGGTAACGCATTAACCACAGGATCATTCATCGGTTCATTCGTTTGCGGAAAAGCCCTGATCAATGGGGTAAAGGTTGAGACGCTTCAGTCGTTCACCGTCAGTCCAGGTCTCACGGTTGAGATCCAAAGAGATTCAGGAAGTCCATTTCCTTACAAGATTTTCATAACCAAACGAGAGCCGTACATCGATCTGGTTTTTGAAAACGAAGCTCAGGCACTTGCTGTCATCAATGCCAGTGCGATCGTTTCAGGTTCTGGCGGGGCTGCAGTCTATCTTCGCAAGCGTGCCGATGCTTCGACGTTCGTAGCTGATGCCACAACTGCACATCTTCGATTGTCGTTTGCATCCGGCCTGACTCGGTTCGAGTCGTTCAGCGGGCAAGCGGTCGAGGGAAATTCATCGTTCACGCTTCGACTGCATGGCAAGGCGTTGTCGGCATCGACTGCCGTTGCAATTCCATAATCAATCATTGCGGGGGTGAGATCCTGAAAGGGATGCCGCTATGAAATCGTCAAGACTTATTCAGATCCTGATTCTGATCTCTCTCCTGTTTTCAAACTCTGTTGTGTGTAAGTAGGAGAGAGCAATGC
>JBPOIW010000079.1:0-20234 GCA_052034165.1 Planctomycetota bacterium
GAGGGCGATGAAGCAGTTCACAAGATGGCTGCGACTTGAGAAACGAAATATCGATGACCCTCTGGTTCGCCTTGAGATGCTGAATGTGCAGGTCGACCGCCGACATGACCGAAGAGCACTCAGCGACGACGAAGTCTCAAAACTGCTGACAGCTACTAAAGACGGAAAAGTCGCCTATCGGATGGATCCTGCGGACCGGATGATGCTCTACGTGATGGCATTGTCCACCGGACTTCGGGCATCGGAATTGGCTTCGCTGACCACTGATGGATTGGATTTGGAAGCCAGTCCGCCGACGGTAACGGTCAAGGCTGGGTATTCGAAACGCCGCCGCCTCGACATTCTACCGCTTCCGACACACATCCTGGAACAGGCTCGGGGCTGGCTCAGCTCCAAGGCGAAGGGGGCCAAACTTTGGCCTGGTGACTGGGCGGCCAATAAGTGCGGGGGCAAGATGCTTCAGATTGATCTGGCAGAAGCCGGGATTCCGTATGTGGACGACAACGGACTGTTTGCCGATTTCCACGCCCTGCGGCACACCTACATTACCAACCTTGCAAGGAACGGCGTCTCTCTGGTGACCGCTCAGAAGCTGGCTCGGCATTCAACGCCGATGCTGACTGCCCAGAGGTATACTCACATCGATCTTCAGGACCAGAAAGTCGCGGTTGACCGGCTACCTTCATTGCAGCGCCCATTGCAGCGCGCAGGTGACTTTTCTGGTCGCGAGGTGGCAACGGATGGCACTGAAACAGAGTCGGCCACCAATGAAGAAAACCCTGAAATTCCAAGCAAAAATGCAGGAAAATCAGGGTTTCATGAGCGGAGAGACAGGGATTCGAACCCTGGGTACCCTTGCGGGTACTCCGGTTTTCAAGACCGGTGCGATCGGCCGCTCTGCCATCTCTCCGGGGCGGATGCTATTCAGATCTCCCGGGACTGTCAACGCCCCGGCGTTCGATCAGACACAAAGTCTGATGACTGGTTCCGGTCAAATCGATTTCACCCGCTCAGACCATGAAAAAAGCGGAAGTCAGGGGACTTCCGCTTTAAATCAGCTGAGACTACTCCGGATCTGACAATTACGCGGCACGACGCTGGGCCGGGGCGGCTGCTTTTGGGAAGACAAGGTTTGCCTGACGACCCAAAGCCTTGCTGATCCCTTCCACGACTCGCTCCAGATGAGCAGCGGGCAGTTCTGTGTAGATCGGCAGTGACATCACTTCCGCACAGGCTCGTTCTGCTTCAGGCAGATCGCCCGGCTGGTAACCGAGGTAGGCAAAACACTTCTGCAGATGCAGCGGAATCGGATAGTAAACCGCACAGCCGATCTGATTCTCTTTCAGAGACTTCATGATCTTCTCGCGCTGTCCACCAACAACTCGTGTCGTGAACTGGTTGAAGACGTGACGTCGATCCGGCAGGATGGTCGGCACTTTGACGACGTCGGAGAGACCATTGGCTTCGATCAGCTGACAATATCGTTCTGCATTGCGAGCTCGCCCTTCGGTCCACGCATCCAGATGACGCAGCTTGACGCGAAGAACAGTGGCCTGCAGTGCATCGAGACGACTGTTGAACCCGACTTCCACGTGGTTGTAACCGCCGAGGTCACCGTGGACTCGCAATCGCTTCAAGCGAGCAGCCAGATCCGGATCGTCTGTTGTCATGATGCCGCCGTCGCCGGCACCACCCAGATTCTTGGTCGGGAAGAAGCTAAAGCATCCGATCGTGCCCAGAACGCCGGTCCGGCGTCCTCGGTATTCAGCACCGATGGCCTGAGCGGAGTCTTCAATAATCGGGATATCATGAGCGGCTGACATTCTCCACAACGGCTCCATCTCAGCACACTGGCCGAAGATGTGAACTGGCATAATCGCTGCCGTGCGTGAAGTGATGGCCTGCTCAACCTTCTCTGGATCAAGGTTGAAACTATGAGGCTCGATGTCAACCAGAACCGGTATCGCACCGATTCGGTGAATGGCGCCGGCTGATGCAAAGAATGTAAACGGGCTGGTGATGACTTCATCACCGGGCTTCACACCGGCGGCCAACAGAGCAAGAATCAGAGCATCGGTTCCGGAGGCACAGCCGATCGCGTACTGTGAATCGCAATAGGCAGCGATCTCGGATTCCAGCGCCGCGACTTCGTCGCCGAGGATGAACGTCTGCGACTCGAAGCAATGATCCACAGCACTCTTCACTTCTTCCTTGATGGTCTGGTACTGAGCCACCAAGTCAATGAAGGGTACAGGTTCGCAGCTATCTGTCGACGCTGCTCGTGGATGACTTACGGACATGAGCGACTCCATTCGCTTCAGATTGCCAGACGTTCGGGGATTTGCCCGAATTGAGGCCGGAAGTTAGAACCTCAAACGGGGCGTGTCAAGACGAAGGGACCGGCAAAGAATGCCGGTAAATGCTTGTCGAGCTGGAACTTACGGCGTTCCAGTCGGCTATGACACGCTTCCTCGTTATCGGTCACAACAGAAGTAGAGTTTGGATCGATTGCACAGATTTTTCAGGTACGGGAACCGCGGACCTGTCGAAGCAATCTGAAGTCGATCCTCAACAGAGGAATTGGCACGAGAAAAATGCGTCCGCACGTCTCTAATTAGGGCCGAATCGTCAGGTTTTTGAGGGCGCAAAGGGATAAGCCGCACTGCGCGGCAGGAAAAATCCAACCGTCGGGCCTATGATCCGGGATTCGCGTCCTGCTGTTCATGAGATTTCTCTCCGGAGTTCTCCAGGGTGGGAATTCAGGCTTGAGACGGTTCACGAAATCCGGTCCCGACTGTTTCTCTTCCGATCGCCAACTACAGCAGGCCCCGGAATAATTCTCTCAGAAAAATTTTGACTCAGTGAGAAATTGACATGCCAATTGTACAGCCAATCGCACCTGCAGACGCTTCTGAAAAGGTCACTCAGGTGTATGACCGTATTCGCGAAGTCCTGCAGATCACCGAGATCCCTGAGGTCTTTCAGTATCTGGCCACGGTCCCCGCGTTCCTGCATGACTTCTTCATGAACTTTCGCAAGTTCGTGCTGACGGAAGGAAAGCTCAGCGAGAAACGCAAAATGCTGATCGCGTTCGCAGTGGCTGGTCAGGCCGGGAGTGGTCGCTGGATGGACTATCTGCAGACGTTTGCCGCACAAAAAGGAATCACCAACGAAGAGATTCACGAAGCCCTTGCGATTGGAGCAACGAACTCCATGTACAACGTACTGTTCAAGTTCCGCGATATCAGCGGTACGGACGTGTTCAATGGAATGAGCGTGGGACTAAGAGCACACACGTTTCAGTCGACATCATTGGATGATCACACCGTGGAGCTGATCAACCTGTCGCTCAGTGACATCAACGGTTGCAAACCATGCACGGCAGCACACGTCGAAAAAGCTCGCCAGCAGGGACTCCCCGACGAAGCCATTTACGAAGGCATTCAGTGTGCAGCCACGATGATTGCAGGAACGCAGTTTTTGCGTTCCATTGGAGCTGATTAGTACTGTTTAAAGAACTTCACGATCAAAGCTGGTGCTTCAGCAGGAAACTTGTGCCCTCGGGACGTCACGAAAGTGATTACCGGGGCACCAATCTTTGATGGGAACTGAGTACATTTTTCTTCCCACGGTGTGCCTTCCCCGCATTGATTGCTCTTTTTCAAAGCATCAATCATCATCGTCTGCCACGCATACTTAACAAGTGGATCATTGTCGCCGGCAATATGCAGCACTGGCTTAGGCTTCAGGCTATTCCGGACCTTCAAGGCAGCCGCCCCCGAAGGAGCGAAGGCAGCAAAAACATCGGGCCGCTCGGACCATAGCAGATAAGTGAAACTGCCGCCGTTGGAATGGCCGGTCGAGAAGATTCGTTTTTCATCAACCTTGTAGTCCTGTTTTAACGATTTCAGGACTTCGTCAAAAAACCTGAGATCTCGATCCTTCTGATCTCCTTTCTCTTTCTGCCAGCCCGGGCGTTTGCCTTCCGGATCCGTGAGCTGTCCGGGCGTATTCAGCCCCTGCATGTAAACGACAATCGCGTCATCCCAAAGTTCGTGTATGCGAAATGATCGCGCAACCTGGCGTATGTTGCCGCCATGACCGTGGAAGACGAAGACAAGGGGTGAAGCTGTCTGCCTGGCGATATCTGGAACAGCGACTACTGCCTCCCGAGTAACGCCTTCAATGACCCAAGTGCGCGGTTTTGGTTCGGCGGCATTCAGCAGACCGCAGGCCATCGCAAACAAAGCCGCAACAACACTCAAAGCAAACTTCTGGCGAAACATGGAGACAACCCCTGCACTCTAAATAATTAGCCGCGACCGGCGATTTGCTGACGGAGTTTATCAAACTCATCCTGACTCAATTTCTCGTCCTTGTCTGCATCATTTCGTTCAAAGAGCCGATCGAGGATGCCGGGATTGTCACGCAACCGGGGAACTCGTTCTGCTGCTCTACTAGCTTCGTCTTTGCTGAGTTTTCCGTCTGCATCAGAGTCCAGAGCTTTAAACAAAGCTTGCCCATCGCCTCTGGCTCTTCGCAGTGAAGGACGTTCTTCGCCGACCGGCGCGAAGGTTTCCACATAGCCGATCATCATCTCATCGAATGTTTGCTGCCCCCAGTGAACGGTCTTCGCGGGATCAGGATTTGCCGGATTGTTTTCGCTGTTGTCAAAGACGGCAGTCACTTTCACGCGGCTTCCTGCCGGGACGACGCGTGGTTCGCGATAGTCGTACCGCAACTGCCAGTTGAAATCGTATCGGGGAATGTCGAGCAGAGTTTCCGTCTGACCGTCCGGCTTAATCAACTCAAAGTTGAATGACTTACCGCGAACATGCATGTGAGCCATATAGGCCATCACGTTGACATCGATCGGCACCGGACGAGTGATAGTTTCAACATGGTCTGCGCTGTGCGGGGGAATGTTGAGGTCGGTGTCGGCCAGTGACAGTGTCGTGATGACGTATTTTGGTTCCGACTTCGCGAACACAAGTCCCATTTTCAGCTGGTCCTGAGTCTCGGTACCGGCCGGTGTGTAATGAATCTGGAAGCTGACGATCGCGCCGGCGGGAAGCTTTCTGGCAAACCCATCCGGATAAAGTTGTCCTGCGTTGCCGGGCACATACGCAGCCCAGTAACCGCCAATACCCTCTTCCCGATCACGAATACGTCCCTCGCCTTTTTCGTGAATGTTGACGATGACATGATGCACGACACTGCGATCGGTCGGCACGATCTCATAACCCTGCACCCATTTGTCTTCATCCAGCGTCGTCTCCGCGGTGACAAACTGATAGGGCATTGTTCCGGTCGCCTTCACCTTGATTGGTTCAGGAATCTGCACGACAAGATCCGGAGTTCCGATGGTCCAGCCATCGACAAAGTGTCTTTTCTGTGGAGCGTCGGCTGGATCTCCTTCAGGTTTATCACTGGCCAGCCATGCCAACAGATCAGCGCGATCTGATTCCGTCAGAGAGCGATCATTAGCCCAGAGGCTGGAGTGCTTGTCTTCGGAGTTTCCAGCAAACCACGGTGGCATCGTGCGACCTTCAACTACCTGTCGAATCATGCCAGCGTGACCCACGAGATCCGCGTAAGACTCCAGTGGAAACGGGCCGACTCCGCCACTGCGATGGCATTCCATGCAGTTGGTTTGAATGATTCGCGAGATGCGATTGTGGTACGTCCACTGTGATTCTGCGATGGCGTCTTCGCCGTCATGTTCAATCGTACAACCCGGCGCGAGCGTTGCTGCGATCTGCGGTGCCCGGCCCTCCAGCAGGTCATCTAATGCATCGGCAAGGAAGCGATGCTTCGGAGCATCGAGGGCGTAACCAATGCCATACTGATCATCAATTGCCCCGTGGTAAACAATGGTGCGAGCGGAATCGAGCACTAACACATCCGTCGTTGTGAGAGCCCCAAAATGCTTTGAAAGAGACTCCTCCGCATCATGCGCGTAATACACTGATTTACCGAGTGATGCAGCGGCCGTCTTCATGTCCTCCATGCGATCCGTCGGTACACAGTTGATCGCGATAAACTGTATATCTTTCGGCGAATAATTCTGAGACAGCTCAACCAGCGAAGGCAGATACTTACGGCTCAGAGGACAACTCGTGCTGGTCATCGCGATCACAACGAACGACTTCTCTTTGAACTCATTGAGAGTGTGTTGGACTCCGTGGATATCAGCAAATGATACATCGGACATGTAACGACCCACGCCATGGTCAGCCGGCCGGAGAGTTTTTGCCGACTGCCGCAGATCTCCTGCGACTCCACCAGCGGCCTCTCCCGTTTTTGTCGTTGAAGAAATTGGATCCGGCGTTGGCTTCGGAGCCGGTCGCCCTTCCACTTCTTCGCGAGTCAGCGTGCCTGCCTTGAACGCGGCACTGGCCTCGTCCAGAGTGACAAAACCATCACTATCAGCATCCAGCTTCCTGAAGATTCCCGTATCGGTGAGTTCTTCTGTGCTGAGTTTCTTATCTGAATTTTTGTCCAGATTCTCAAACCGCTGCCGAAGAGCCTTGCCTTCCTGAGCCAGCAACTTCCAGGAGGCAAACGTGACTGCCAGCAAGACTGTTGGCAGCACAAAATGACGGGCGACACGAAACTTCATCGAATAATACCTCTGCAGATTCGGACCTGTTCAATTACCGCTGCAAACCCTGATGTGACTTCCGCGAGTCGCACTGGATTGACCATTTTGCTGCGGAGGTCGCAAATCGACTACCACAGAATACTAACTTCGTTCTCGGTTTTAACCGTAAAAACGTTCAGAATATAGCAGTCCTGCGCCGTGAACAGTCGGCTGATTCTCAAGTCGCCCTGCTTTTTAGGATTGCGGCACAGGGAATGTGGTTGCGACATTGCATCATTCAAGATTCGCATTTTCAAAAGCATTCCCGGCGGCTTACGAGACCATTTCCTTCCAGCAGCGTGATTGCGACTGGGCTGGTGCCAAAATGCTCACGTTACACAGATCCGTCTATACGAGAATCTCTCGAATCACGTGACCATGCACATCAGTCAGTCGGCGATCAAGACCATTATGTGTGAATGTCAGTTTTGTATGATCCAGCCCGAGCAGATGCAGGATCGTCGCATTGAGATCGTGAATCGAGAGGACGTTTTCAACCGCTTTAAAGCCAAGCTCGTCAGTCATGCCATGACTGACACCGCGCTTGACGCCAGCTCCCGTAAGCACGGCCGTGAAACCGTTCGGGTTGTGATCTCGCCCTAACGCACCTTTCTGAAACATCGGCATACGGCCAAACTCCGTGCACCAGACGACCAGCGTATCTTCCAGTAATCCTCGCTGTCGAAGATCGCGAATCAACGCCGCGGACGGCTGATCCATGATGCGGCCGTGAATATCATATTGCTCCCGTAGTGCCGAATGACCATCCCAGTTCAGCCGCCCGGCGCTGGCATAGGCTCCGTTAAAGAGCTGCACAAATCTTACGCCTTTCTCGATCAGGCGACGAGCAAGAATACAATTGCGAGCATACCCGGTCTTGATCGGATCATTCGGATCATCCGCGCCGTACATCTTCAGGACGTGCTCAGGTTCGGTGGACAAATCACTGATCTCGGGAACCGACAACTGCATCTTCGCCGCCAGTTCATAGCTGGCGATTCGCGCGGCCAGATCAGAATCTCCTGGATTCAATTTTAGATGTTCTTCATTGATCAAACGCAGCAGATCGCGAGCCGCCACGTCTTTATCGCGACTTATTGACGCCGGCGCACTGAGATTTCGAATCGGCTGACTGGAGTTAAACGCCGTGCCCTGAAATACCGCCGGAAGAAAACCGGGCCCCCAGTTGTTGATGCTGGCCTGCGGGATTCCTCGCGGATCCGGCAATGCAACGAAAGACGGTAGATCCTGATTCTCACTGCCCAGTGCGTAAGTGATCCAGGCGCCAATACTGGGGAAGCCGTCCTGCACAAATCCGGTAGAAAGGAAATTCTCAGCGGGGCCGTGAGTATTCGTTTTGCTGGTCAACGTGTGCACAAAGGCAAAATCATCAACCTGCTGCGCCAGGTGCGGAATCATGTCCGACACCATCTTGCCCGTTTCTCCATACGGACGAAATGCATACTGAGGCTTCGCGAGATTGCCGGCTGGCCCCTGAAATGTGACCGCCGGACCTCCGGGCATCGGTTTGCCGTCCTGTTTGATTAACTCCGGCTTATAGTCCCACGTCTCGAGCTGGCTGCAGGCACCGGCGCAGAAGATCACAAGGACATTTTTGGCCTTCGCATCATAGTGCCCCTGCCGCGCAGCATGCGGTCGCGACGGATCAATCTTCGGAGCACTCGCAGCATCGGCTGCCAGCAGTCCCTGCTGATTCAGCATCTGCGTCAGCGCAATGGCGGACAGAGACGACACAGTCTGAGCAAAGAAGTCGCGTCTCTGCAGCAAACTTCTTCCGGCATGTGTGAGCGGCTGAGCGTTGAATTTCATAAGTGATCACCAGTGGTGGATTTCAACCGATTCAAAACACGTCACGGAATAAACAGAAACTCGCTGCTGTTGAAGAGAACTCGACAAAGCGTCGCCAGCCCGTGCTCACGAACAACGGCTTCCGCAGCGGTCTTCTCTGTCTCAGAGGGTTTACGTCCCAGACTGATTTCAAAGGCCGATTCAACCTGAGCCTCAGGGCTTGTTGCTCTGGTTGCTACGATTCGAGCCGCAAACTTCTCGGCACGATCCGTCACAAATGAGCTATTAAAAAGGTTCAGCGCCTGAATGGCCGTCGTTGAGCGGCCTCGTCGAGGCATCGACTGGCCGGCATCAGGACAATCAAATGCACCAAACACAGGCACCTGTTCCATGCGGACCTTGTGAGAATAAATCATGCGGCGCATTTCGTTGGGAGTAAATTCTTCCAGCGGCGGAAATCCATCCAGTCCGCCCCGAGTTTTGAAGAAGCTGAATCCCGGTCCGCCCATTTTCAGATTCAGTTCACCGCTCACGGACAATAAACAATCTCGAACGGATTCACTTTCCATGCGGCGTGACGTGAATCGCCAAAGCAACGTATTGTCGCGATCAATGTCGGCAGCTTTCCTGTCGATCAAACTTGATTGTTGATACGTGGCAGAATTCAAAATCAGGCGGTGAAGATGTTTGATCGACCATCCGCTACGAATAAACTCGGCCGCCAGCCAGTCCAGCAACTCCGGGTGCGATGGCTTCGCACCGTTCACGCCAAAGTCGCTTGGCGTATCGACGAGTCCTCGCCCGAAATGGTTCAACCAGATTCGATTCACCATGACTCGAGCAGTCAACGGATTATTGGGCGAGGAAATCCAGTTGGCTAAATTCAGACGACGCTGTTGTTCGGCTGTTAGTGCTCTTGTATCACCCGATGCGGTACTGCTCGGCAATGTGACATTGATATTGGCAGATGACGCTGAGTCCCCGTATGTTCTCGCAAACACCACCGGAATCGCCGGCGTTGTCGGATCCATTTTCTGTTCCGGGTCACCTCGCCGAAGAACGTATGTCAAATCGGGCTCCCGAAACGTTCCGCCAAAAACCATGACAGGGTTCTCCAGAGCCTTCTTTTCTGCACGCAGGTTCTCCAGCTCAGACACCAGCTCCGAAAGATTCGCCGGGGCATCCGCAGGTTGACTTCGCACAAGAGCCTGGATTGCGTCGAATGGAACTCCCATGGGAACTCGATCTTCATGACGAGCAACCGTGGTCCAGTTTTGTCCGTCCAGCGATGTCGTGATTTCATATCGAACGGGAAGTCGGTCCGGAAATTTCCCGTTTCGATCACGCCCCCAGACGATTCGATCGATTTCCGTCGCTTCCGGCAGTGCCAGTTGAACCCAGCCGCCGCCCTGTTGATTCGAAATCCAACTATGATCGTTGCCATACTGACCGTCGTTGATATGCGGCAATTGATGAATGCCGATGTCCGAATAGTTTCCCGACGACGATGGCTTGACGCCGACAGACGCAAGGGCCAGATTCTTTCCCGGAGCTCTTCCTGAGTAAATCTCCAATTCATCCAGGCAAGGTTCGTGCTGATTATTATTGATCGTTTCAAACGTCGTGAAACGAACAAATCTGGCCATTGTTGCCGGGAAGTGTTCGGTGTTCTGTAGCGGACTGATCGGCGCGCGGAGAGAAGGAAGAGCTGTCGAATGAGCGTCGCTGTCAGGAAAAACTTCCTGCAGCACAATGACGTCGGCCGTGATTCCTGTGCCGGTGTCACCTCCACGCAGAATGATCTTCGAACCTTCCGAAAGGTTCACTTCGCCCACTGACTTGAGGCCGCTCCAGAGTGGGACCTGTTCCGTCTGTCCGTCGGAAATGTTGGCCAGATAGTACTGGTCGACGCGAGCGAGCTCAGTCTGATCTTCGCGAGTGGCGGGATTACCATCCTGATCGAGCACATAGCGAGCATCTCGGGTGTGCACACCGCTGCCGTGAGCACCCCACGAGAGCCATAATTGAAACCTTCCGATGACTCCGGGGTTGTAAGTCATCACATCTTCACCCGGCACATTATTCCACCATGTGTATCGCCCCTGACTGATGTTGCTGAGGCGACCCGGTGACCCCGATTCGTCTTTGTAACCTGGCTTGGTTCCTGCAGGATTTGTTCCCGGTCCGTTCTCCTGTTTCAGATAGGTGACGACGGCTTTATTTTCTTCGTCGAGCAACAATGTTCGTCCAGCACGTGCGATGGGTTCGCAGGACTGCAACTGGTTCTGCAACTCAGCAATTTTCTGATTTAGCGCAGCGGCCTGTGACTTTTTCTGTTCGAAGTTTGCGTCTCGCAGCGGACGATCACCATATTCTACTCCGGAAAAATAAGCCTGTAATGAGTAATAGTCGTGCGAGGTAATCGGATCAAACTTGTGATCATGGCATCTCGCGCAGCCGATGGTCAGGCCCAGCATGGTACTGCTGGTTCCGACGATGATCTCATCCAGTGCATCCTGACGAGCCAGACGTTTGGAGACATCATCAGCGCCGATCTGCCCCGGCAACAGTACAGCTGATGCGACCAGAAAGCCTGTTGCAGCGTCGGCCTGAAAGACATCACCCGCCAATTGTTCTCGCACGAACTGATCGTAAGGCTTGTCTTCGTTCAGAGCACGAATCACATAGTCTCGATAATGCCAGGCATTATCGCGCGACGTGTTCACTTCAAAGCCATGAGTGTCGGCATATCGAATAACATCCAGCCAGTGCTGAGCCCATCGTTCGCCATAGCGCGGACTGTCCAGCAATTCCTCCACAAGACCTGACCATGCGGAGGGATTGCCGTCGTCCACGAACTGAGCAATCCGTTCAGGCGTCGCGGGCAGGCCGGTCATATCCAGTGTTGCGCGACGAATTAATGTTCTGCGATCAGCTGGTACATTGAGATTCAATCCTCGTTCATGCAAACCCGCCAGAAGAAAGTGATCAATTTCATTCAGTACACGACCTGGAACCGGTTCATTTTCGGACACCTTCGGAACTGTGACAGCTTGCAGAGGCTGGAACGACCAATGTCTGAGCCTCGGATCAATCGCCGCTTCACGATCGTAATCTGATTCAGGCCATTCGGCTCCCGCATCAATCCAGCGTTGAATGAGTTCGCTTTGGTCTTCTGTAAGTCCCGGACCTTCAGGCGGCATCTTGTCGTCAGCACTTGTGGAAACAATTCTGCGAACCAGTTCACTCTCTGAACTCCTGCCGGCCACAACGACGGGACCGCCGTCGCCGCCTTTGATAAAGCCATGTCGAGCATCCAGCCGCAAACCACTCTTCTGAATCTTCGCGCCGTGACACTCACTGCAATGCTTCTGCAGAATCGGGCGGATGGTTTTTTCGAAATCAATCGCCTGTTGTCCCGAGACAGGGCCAGACGTCACCAGCAGAACCAGAATTATCAGAAGTCGATTCATCAGATCGATGTTCCTGAGTGGGCAGGATGATCGGGAGGAGAACTCTG
The DNA here is from genome assembly GCA_052034165.1 of Planctomycetota bacterium. Lineage (GTDB taxonomy): Bacteria > Planctomycetota > Planctomycetia > Planctomycetales > Planctomycetaceae > SXXK01. The sequence goes on from JBPOIW010000079.1 coordinate 11,973, forward strand.
AATCAGTCTGAGCTGAGCCGGAGGGGATTTTTTCGATCTTTCATTGTACAGCCCTGGCTTCGCCGGCAGCAACAGGCCGGGAAAGATTTACTCAGCGCAGAGTAAAGCATCCGAATCACCAGAAGATCATCGCTCGCGGAGATCATCGCTGGCGGAACTCCTGCTGGCACTCAGGCAAAAGAAACAGTCAACCGGCTCCAACTCAGCGAATCAGCGGCTTAAAGCGACCGCCTGGCGGACGATCCGCGGCATCGCCCAGACGTTCGCGGCGCTGTTGTTCATAGATGCGATAATTGCCTTCGCACCAGACTACGTTGCCGTCGCCTTCGAACGCCAGAATATGTGTCGCGATGCGGTCAAGGAACCAACGATCGTGGCTCACGACTACCGCACAACCGCCGAAATCCGCCAGACCTTCTTCGAGCGCTCGCAGAGTATCCACGTCGAGATCGTTTGTGGGTTCGTCGAGCAGCAGCAGATTGCCACCGGATCGAAGCAGCTTCGCAAGATGAACGCGGTTACGTTCTCCCCCTGACAGATCACCGACAAACTTCTGCTGATCAGATCCTTTGAAGTTGAAACGACCGCAGTAGGCTCGCGCGTGAATCTTTGCACTGCCGACTTCCAGCAGATCATAGCCGCCGGAGATTTCCTGATAGACCGTTTTCTTAGCGTCCAGTTCATCACGCGACTGATCGACGTAAGAAATCTGGACCGTTTCGCCAATCTGCAGAGTTCCCGCGTCGGCTTTTTCTGTTCCCATGATCAGCTTGAACAGCGTGGTCTTGCCGGCCCCGTTCGGCCCGACAATCCCAACGATTCCACCTGGCGGCAGGTCAAAATTCAGATCCTGAAATAGCAACTTATCGCCAAAGCTCTTCTTGAGCTTGTCCGCTTTCACAACCAGCTTGCCAAGCTTGCGCGAAGTTGGAATCTGAATCTGAGCGGCCTCGTCGCGTACGTCATACTCCCGTGAAACCAACTCGTTATAGCGCTCCATACGCGCTTTGTTCTTGGTGGCCTGAGCTTTGGGCGACATTCGCACCCATTCCAATTCTCGCTTCAGTTCTTTCTGGCGACGGCTTTCGCGACGCTCTTCCAGTTCCAGACGTTTCTGCTTCTGCTCCAGCCAAGCCGTGTAGTTTCCTTCGAACGGCATTCCCTTGCCGCGATCCATTTCCAAAATCCATCCGGCAACATTGTCGAGGAAGTAACGATCGTGAGTCACCGCGACGACCGTGCCCGGGAAGTTCTTCAGGAACTGCTCGAGCCACTGGACAGAGTTTGCATCCAGATGGTTCGTTGGTTCGTCAAGCAGAATCATGTCGGGGTTCATCAGCAGCAACTGACACAACGCCACTCGACGTTTCTCGCCCCCCGACAGATGTTCAATTCTCGCTTCGGCCGGTGGCAGCATCATGGCGTCGGCGGCAATCTCCAGAGTACGATCCAGTTCCCAGAGATTATTGTGATCGATCAAATCCTGAACCTTCGCCTGTTCCTCCAGCGTCTTGTCCATCTCTGCGGGCGTGAGATCTTCGCAGAGCTTCATGCTGATTTCATTAAAGCGATCCAGGATGGCGCGCGATTCTGAAACAGCTTCTTCAATGCATTCGCCAACAGACTTCGAGGGATCCAGGCGAGGCTCCTGGGAGAAATATCCAATCTTGATGCCCTTGGCCGGACGGACCGTCCCCATGAAGTCTTTATCTTCCCCGGCCATAATCCGCAGAAGAGTACTCTTGCCGGAACCATTGTTCCCGAGCACACCGATTTTCGCACCGGGATAAAAGGACAGCCATATGTCCGACAGAATCTCCTTCTCGTCATACATACGAGTCAGATTCTCGATCGTCATGATGTACTGCTGGGCCATTGAACAATTCCTTGGTATCAATTGAACGTTATCGAAGGGTCACTCGAAGGGTTCAGAAAAGGCCTTTTCTGGACCGAGGGCGGCATGGTCCTCGAAAAGATTCGATCCCTCAAGGCATGACGCCCCAAAAACGACACCCTGGCCACGGGCGGGAGTTTTCCGGGCGTCGCGAACGGCAAACTCCATCCAACTTTTGTTTGTAGCGTCGACTTCAGTCGACATTGCCGGTCGACTGCCATTCGCACGTTGGCTAAAGTCAACGCTGCCAAGTAGCCGCGCGAAGGCCGAAAAAGGCGCGGTTTTTTCTGATTGCGTCCTTCTGTCGAGATGAGGAAACAACGAAATTGACTGGCCCCCTTTTCGTGTACTCTTGCCTGTTGTTCGTGGCCGTACATGGTGGATTCGATTTCTTCCAGATTTCTCGATCGAGGAGGCATTACGATAATGGGACCTGAGTCAGGAGTTGTTGGATATTGTCCTGAAGGAACAATGTACATTCACGAGTGGTTAATCCGTGATGGCGAGCGAGTAGAGACTGGAGTGGGGGTGTGTCGACTAGTGTTGCGAATTGAACTATCAAAACATCGCCTGCTAAATGCTTTGGCTAAGCGAGGAGCTGATATTGCGCCTACCTTTACTGGTGAAAAGCAATACACGGAGAGCTATTACGACATGACTACAGAAACGGTTGGCATTTTGCGTGCGATTCTTCCGGTCGGCGCTATGGTAAAGTCCGGGGACGTGGCCTTCAGAATAGAGCCTTTCTCATAAAAAAAGCTAACGGCGAGAAAAAGGTGTCAGCGACGATTCCCTTCCGCGGGGTGCGTCGTTGTCTCGACGCATCCAGGATTTGCAGTAAAGCAATGCTGCCGTAGGTTCGCCATTTTGCGGAGCAAGATGAGTCCATTGATATCAACGCTCTATGCCAGCAGCCAGTCCACGATCGCTTCCGCATCGGGTAAGTACTTGATTGATCAAGACGCAGCCTTGTAAAGTACGAAACGAGGGAAGGTCTCTTTGATGCCATCTGCAGATATGGTTTCGATCTTCCCAGTCTTACTCCGCAGAGTCCTCACGATTGGGCGTCAACTTTGCGATCGCTACAGTGTGGAACGTCACGGATTCGCCATAGACAAAAAGTAGCAACTCCGTAACTGGGATGTTGTCAACGACGAAAACGGAGTGAGGCACACATGGCCATTGGAATTAGTCCGCTTGTGGATTTTGCGTTCAAGCTGATGCTCGGCAATCCTGAGCATTCTGGAATCACGATCCACTTTCTCAATTCGATTCTGGTCGGTCAGCCACGGATCACACAGGTGAAATTTCAGAACCCGTTTCTTGATAAAGAATCGGATGACGACAAGCTGTCTGTTCTCGACATTTTGGCCACAGACGAGCATGGGCGGCAATTGAACATCGAAATGCAGACTTCCCTGCCGGCCGGGATGTCGCAGCGGCTGACCTACTATGTTTCGGCGCTGTATGTGGGTCAGTTGAGTGAGGGGCAACGATACTCAAAACTTCGCCCGGCGATCAACATCTGTGTGCTTTCGCAGGCGATGTTTACAGTGCCTCCGGCACTGCATCTTGACTTTCGCCTGCGAGAAATGTCGACAAACCTTGCTCTGACGGACGATCTGCAAATCCATCTTTTGCAGTTGAATCATCTTCAGGTGAACGCGAAGAATGTGTATGATGCAACGCCAGCGGAACGCTGGGCCTATTTCCTGCAGAATGCGGATAAATTGACGCCTGCGGAGATCCGCCGCCTGTTTCCCGATCAGGAATTTTCCGAAGCTGCCGGAGTGCTAGAAATGATCTCCAAAACCCCCGAACAACTGTTGGCCTACAACGCTCGCCTGAAATTCCAGCGTGATGAAGCTGCAAGGATGGAACAGGCAAGACTCGAAGGCGAAGCAAGAGGTGTTGAGATCGGCGAAACGCGAGGCCGTCAGATTGGTCGAATCTCGCTCCTGCAGGAGCTTCTTGGTCAGCGTATTTGGTCCGTTGAAGAATTCACTGCCTGCGATGCCACCCTGTTGAACGCGATGGCAGATCAACTGCAACAACAATTGCGTGCTCGAAATTCCTGACAGATAAAAACGGGGAGGAGCAAAAAGGTACAGGTCACTTTGATTGGTCCAATCTTGGAAGACCAAAGAAAGCGACCTACCGCCTTTTACTCGTGCCAAGCCATCGTAGGGTGCGTGAAGCGGAGCGTAACGCACCAGCGGAAACCGTGGCAAGGGTGTGTTTCGCTCCGCTTCACACACCCTACTGGACTCTATGCCAATAGCCAGTCAATGATCGCCTCAGCGCCCGGCAGGTATTTGATTGATCCAGACGCAGCCTTGAAGGCCGCTGCGGCCACTGGCGTTGATTCCGCTGTTTCCCCCGCAACCGCCAGCTTTGTTGGAGCACACAATGCCAGCAACGCAGGGACGTCGCCGTATTTGACAGCTCCTGGCAGAAGGTTCACGTCGCGAATCTCCGTGATCTTTCCGAATCGGAATCCGGCCGTATCAACAGCGACAGAAGTCACCGAATCACCGGACAAAGCACATGCGGCCGCGACAATCGCACCGGCTCCGTTGACGCCCACGACATGAATCTTCTCGGGCTTCTCCGGATGATGCTTCGTTGATGATGTCAATGTCATTACATCGTGAACTCGCTGAGCAAACAGTGGATGATTGTAGCCCAGGGTAAACCCGGCGAACTCGCGAGTGTTCTTCACGATCGGCATCTGCGAAATCGGCTTGCCGTCTTCTGTGAACTCACCAGTGAGATACAGATCGATGCTTCCCAGAGCGTAGCCAGCCTTCAACAGTCGAGCCACATCCGCAACAGGGGCACCATCGCCGGAGAACATCTTCGACTTGCCTTCACCATCAAACCACAGCACGACCTGCTTGTTCCAGTTTGTCGGCAACAGATAGACCGTCGGCAATTCTTCGCCATGGGCCTTCAGCTTGAGCTTTCCCGTGAATTGAATGGAACCGTCTTTGGCTACTTCATCGGTCTTCTCAAATTCCGTCGCGCCGGCCGCTGGGAAGGCTCGGCCGATCATGACTTCCAGAGCACCACCGATGACTCGTCGATACTCTTTTAATCCCGCTTCGTCCTTCGGAGTCAAAGCGGCAATCTGCTTGTTGGACGCCTCATCCATCGCTCGCAACATTGCGACTTCGGCATCTTCCGTTTTGGGCGGAGCGGGATGAGTCGCATCGAAGACGGTCGTTTCTTCGCGAGTCAAAGGCACGTATTCGCGCTCCGCAATGTCTTTGACTCCGAGATTCAGCGTTCGATTGAAGAAGTCGTACATCATCATACGACTGGGCAGATTGTAGTTGTGCGGGAACTTCATGTACTTGGCATTCACATTGTCGGGGACTCCCAACATCGCGTAATGCTGCTTCAATTCCGGCAGACCCTTCGTTTCAATTTCCACTGTCCAGTCGTCAGCCCCCGTCATCGCGATCGGGCGAGGAGCTGCCATGGCTGCGAACTCGATGTTCCCTGTGTTGACTCGCAAATAGGATGCGTTTTCACAGGTGCAACCGCCCTGCATCGCGGTCGAAACCATCACGGCCGGAAACGCAGCCTTCACGCGTTCGTCCAGTGCGGTCAGCAGGAAAGTCTGTGTCCCGCCACCACTGGCACCAGTTACACCAATGCGATTGGTGTCGCAATCGGGACGCGACATGATCCAGTCGAGAACTCGAATGGAATTCCAGGTCTGCATTCCCAGAATGTTGAGGCATCGCAGTTCGGACTGAGCACTGAAGATGCCCCAATGTTCGGGGGAGCTCATTTCAGGACGCTGCTTGGAGAATCGATGGGCCAGTTCTTCGGTCAGGTTGCCTCCGTCGGCATAACCGAGCATATCTTAGATGAACACCATGCAGCCCATGCGAGCCAACTGGACACAGCGAGACTGCAGAGGATGGCGACCGCCGACTTCGGAAACTTCTCCACCGCTTTCCAGCTGTCGTTTCAGCTCATCCGTTCCATGATCATGAAAGCGACCGTTGGCCCAGTGACCATGCGGGCAAAGCACAGTCGGAAGTTTTCCCGTGGCATTTTTCGGCAGGTACAAACTGCCAGTTACGAACAACCCCGGACTGCTCTCGAAGTAAACTCGATCCACGGTGTATTCATCACGTTCAACTCGACCATGGACTGTCGCCGTAATCGCGGGACGCTCGGGCATTGGCCAGAGTCCACAAGCCACCATGGTCTGGCGTGCGACGAATTCCTTGCGAGTATTCCAAGCCTCGACCGAGCCGGATGGCGTGAACGGAAAGTACCCGTTCAGATCCTTGAGTGCTCCCAGACGAGCATCATTGGGGGCGACAAACGGACCGGAGGCATTCACTGTCGCCGCAAACAAAATTTCAGACGACAGCAAACCAGCGGCGGTTGCTGAAGCAGAAAGACGGAGCATCGAACGGCGGCTAACCTGGAAATCTGACATGAAGTGCTCCCGGAGGATGAATGAGGCAGGATGTTGGGGGCTCAGGCAAAATTCCCGGCCCGGCTGGCGCCATATGAGACGTACTGCCGACCGTTTCGTCAATCGACATGCAGGCCAGGTTCAACGGTTGAACCCTGCTGTAGTGCCGACTTCAGTCGGCATTGGGACTCAACGGCTCACAGGGATGCAGGCTGAAGCCAGCACTACGAGCTGATCAGCGAACAAACTCGCGTAGAAAAAACCACGGGCCTTGAGAGCAAACGCAACTCGGATGGCTGACGCCGTGTCGCTCGCCGTGTCGCTCGCCGGGTAACACGCCGACGACATCACGTCGCCGCCACGGCCGGCTCTGTCACAATCACATCGCCTGAGGGAATCGATGCGATTGCCTGGCGAGGAATCCGGCAGATAATCTGCACGCGAGCGGAAGTCTCGTCGGTGTACGTGCGGCTCAACTCCTGCGCGTGTTGAGTCAGCCAGGCGAACAGTTTGCCATTCGCCACACTCGTCTCAATCTGGATGTCGACGAAACCGCCTGACAGTCGTTCAGAAACGACTGCGGCCAGCTTGTCGATCCCATCACCGGTCGCCGCGCTGATCGTGACGGTGTCATCATAATGTCGACGCAACACGTCGATAATGGAAGGGTCGGCAACGCGGTCAACCTTGTTCAGAACCAGCAACACGTTCTTCGCTTCAATGCCGATTTCTTTGAGCACCTCGTACACCGTGTGGATCTGTCGCTCGGCTTCCGGGCTGCTGGCATCGACAACGTGAAGCAGCAAGTCTGCTCGGCGAGCTTCCTCAAGCGTTGAGCGGAATGAGGCGACCAGATGGTGCGGAAGATTGCGAACGAATCCAACCGTGTCGCTCAGCAACACATCGCCGAAGTTCGGCAGTTTCCAGCGACGAGTTCTGGTGTCGAGCGTTGCGAACAGCTTGTCTTCCACCAGCACATCCGCGCCGGTGACAGCCCGCATCAACGTACTCTTGCCGGCGTTCGTATAGCCGACCAACGACACTGTTGGCTGCTCATGACGCAAAGACACCGTACGAATACGTCGGTCTTCGACTTCCTTGAGCTTGCTCTTGAGTTCCGAGATGCGTTTGTCGATCAGTCGTCGGTCTGTTTCGAGCTGCTTTTCACCCGGGCCACGACCTGCTCCCAAACCGCCAGTGCCACCACCGCCCACGCGTTCGAGGTGAGTCCACATGCGCTTCAGGCGAGTTCGGAAATACATCAATTGCGCCATTTCGACCTGCAGCATCGCCTCATGAGTCTGCGCGTGCGTGGCAAAGATGTCGAGAATGACTTCGCTGCGGTCAACGATTGGCTTCTGCAGTGACTGTTCAAGTGCTCGGCCCTGCGATGGGCTGAGATTATTATCGAAGATCACCAGTTGCGCGTCAGTGGTTTCGATCAGCTGCTTTAACTCTTCCAACTTACCGCGCCCGATGCAAACGGACGGATGAGGTGTCTCACGAAACTGAACCATTTCGCCGACAACTTCGACACCGGCGGTCTTAACCAGTCCCTTCAACTCGTCCAACGCATCGTAGCGTCCGAAACCGTCGTCCGGATGGAAGACTCCCACAAGGATGGCTCGCTGACTGCCAACTTTCAGAGATTCACGTTTTGGGTCACCCAACTGAACTGATCCTTCGATCTGAATTTTGAGTTAAAAACTGAACAACTATTGAACAGGCCAGACCTGTTAATTCACAAATGAAGTCGGCTCCAATAGCCGGCGCGTCATTCCTGCAACACCCGAAAACGCACGGAACAAGTGATCAGGTTTTATCCCAGACTGAGTGGGCTGAGAGTAGCGGGGTTTGGGGGTATTGGGTGGTGGGGACGTGTGGTGAAACGAATTCACACCAAAACGGCGACGTAAAAAACAACAGC
>JBPOIW010000339.1:0-18961 GCA_052034165.1 Planctomycetota bacterium
GATGCAATTTGGAAAAGTGCTGATCAGCTCTTAACGCGGTTTTTCTCACGGTCATGAAGTCGAGTTTTTCTGAGCTTACTGAGCCTGAGGCGCTGGTAGTCTATCATGAACAAGATTTAGTGGGTAATTCGAGCCGACGGAGCGGCTCGACTACGTAGCTTCGCCGCTCCGTCGGCGAACAGCGGATCCACCGTAACCCTCAAAGCAAAACTTGACGAGCCTCTAAAACGGCGGGGCTTCGAACTCGTTGGGGGGCGGAGCGTTTAGTTTCGCAGACGATGGAAGTATGACCGGCCGCGGCTGGAAAGGTGACGATTCTCCCATCGGCATGATAGGAATTCCGACGCCCTCCTGCCGTTCGATGGAAACCTCCGGTAACGCTTCCCCCGGTTCGGCCTGCATCTCGAACAGAAACCGAGATGGTACAGTTTCCCGCCGCTTGCCCCATTTCATTCGCGACTTGGCACGGGTCAGGGTTAAGTGATCCATCGCGCGAGTGACCCCGACGTAGGCCAGCCGGCGTTCTTCGGCGATGTCCTTTTCCGAGTCCGCTTCGATACTGCGTTTGTGAGGCAGAAAACCTTCTTCCATCCCGATCAGATAGACACGAGGAAACTCCAGGCCTTTGGCCGAATGCAGCGTCATCAGACGGACGGCATCCTGCTCCTGCTTTTCGTTGCGATCCGCTTCATCTTCGCGGTCCATCAGAGCAGTCGTCTCAAGGAATCCGGTTAACGACGAATCTTCATTGCGTTCCACGTACTGGCCGATTGAGTTGATGAACTCTTCCAGGATCGTTTTGCGAGTCTCCTGCTGCGTCTCTTCTTTGTACTGCTTGGCGATTTCCGATTCATAGTCGATTTCACGAATCAACTGCCGACAATGTTCGGCCAAATTTTTCGGATCGCTGTTCATCGCCTGACCGTATCGCTGCAAAAGTTCTCGGAACTTCACCAGCGCGGTCAGGGTTTTGGCCGGAACAAGACCTTCTGCAGACGCTTCCGGTACGAAGTCCCAGAAGCCGACGCCCTTCTTGACGGCTCGCTGCAGAATCTTTTCCGTGGTCGTATCACCAATTCCACGCGCGGGTGTATTGATGATTCGCAGGAGGCTGACTTCGTCGCGAGAACTTTCAATGGCTTTCAGATAAGCCAGCAAATCGCGAATTTCGCGGCGAACAAAAAACGACTGGCCGCCAACCAGCATGTACGGCACCTTCTGGCGACGCATTTCCTGTTCGAAGACACGAGGCTGTTCATTGGTGCGAAACAGAATGGCCACCTGTTTTGGTTTGACGCCCAGTTCGCTGATGAGATACGCAATCTCCTGAACGACACCTTCTGCTTCTGCCGTTTCGTCTTCAAACGCCTGAAGGCGAATTTGTGAGCCGGATTTTTTGTGAGGAATCAACGTCTTGTCGTGCCGCAGACGGTTGTGCTTCACCAGGCGATTCGCGCATTCCAGAATTCGGTCGGTGCAGCGGTAATTGTTCTCCAATCGCACCGTTTTTGTGTTCGGGAAGTACTTTGCAAAGTTGATGATGTGTTCAACTTCCGCCCCGCGCCAGCCATAGATGGATTGGTCGTCGTCGCCCACCACGCAGATATTACGATGTGGCTTGACCAGTGATTCAATCAGCTGAAACTGAACGCCGTTGGTGTCCTGATATTCGTCAACCTGCACGTGGTCAAATTTTGACTGATGTCGCTGCAGGACCTCCGGGAAATCCTTAAACAGTTTGACCGTCAGCAGCAGCAGATCATCAAAGTCAACGGCACCACAGGCGCGCAGTTGTTTTTGATACCGCTTGTAGGCCATGGCGGCGAGAAAATCGAAGTCGGCTTCCACGTGACTGCTGGCTTCGTGATCCTGAATGCCCTGCATCTTCCATTTACTGATGCGATTAATGAGATCGCCGGGCTTCATCGTGCCATCGCCCAGACGAATATCACGCAGAGCTGTCCGGGCGGCCGATTCCTGATCACTGCGGTCGTAAATCGCGAACTTTTTCGGGTAGCCCAGGGAGTCAATGTCTTCTCGGAGCACACGGACGCAGAACGAGTGAAACGTGGAAACGATCGGTCGCAGCTTGAATTGCTTTCCGATCAGTTTCAGAGCACGCTCACGCATTTCCTTGGCGGCTTTGTTCGTGAACGTCACAGACAGGATGCGATCCGGGCGAATCCCATGCGCAATCAGGTTCGCCATGCGATAAGTAATCACACGAGTTTTCCCGGTACCTGCTCCGGCCAAAACCAGCAGCGGCCCGGAAAGAATCGATGCCGCTTCCCGTTGCGGCGGATTGAGTCCCGACAAGTTGATCATGCGCGTAGTGTATTCGTCAGTGCGTCTCGACAATTTCATATTGCCGATTAACTTCAAGAGGCCCTTCAATTGACTGGACTTCTCCTGACGGCCACTTTACTTCGATGCGATCTGCATGCTCAGCACCTCCCAATCCGAAATACAACGGGAGGTTGCTTTGAGCAAGATATCCTGACTTCCCATCGACCCATTGATGTTGAACCAGGCCACCGGCGGAGACAGTCACGGCAGCTCCGAGACCATCGCGATTTGACGATGTTCCTCGCAGCTGGACGGAAACATGCGACAGTCCAGGCTGCTGCGCCAGTGTGCTGATAAATACCTGCGGTGGAGTATTAAATTCATTAGTGACGATATCAAGATCTCCGTCGGCATCCAGATCGAATACTACCGCGGAGCGGCTTCCTGGCACGGACCACACGACAACAGTTCCCTCGCGTCCCTGACACATTTGATGACCGGCATCTGCTCCGCTTGCATCCAGACTGAACCAGGGGAACATCATCTTATCGTTTGGGCGAGGTTCAATCCCGAGGTGAAACTGCGCATCGACGAAGCGTTTACCCTTTTCATTGAGGAGGAGTGAGTTTATGGCATAACGATATGGAAAGCACATGCTGGATGTGACAAAGACGTCCTGAAACCCATCAGCATTCAGATCCCCTGTGCAGAGTCCCCATGGCCAATAATTTTCTGCATTCACCGAATTTGAAATTTCTTCAAATTTGCCAGCCATTGACTGCGTGTAGAAGGCATTTCCAAAAATACTCTGCTGACCGGATTTCAGGAACTGTTCTGGCCATTGCATGCGTGATTTCAGTTTTTCTCTGTCGGGTCCAACATCCTCGCTCATATCCGAATGCATATCTGTGATCATGATGTCGACCATGCCATTGTTATCGAAGTCAAAAGGCTTCGCCCCCATCGCGCCCCACGGCGTTTTCGGGAAGTACTGAGCCGTCTGATCAACGAACATTTTACCATTCTCGTTAACGTAAAGATGGTCATCGCCCTGCATGTTCAGCACATACAGGTCCTGCCAGCCATCAGAATTAATGTCCAGCGGCACTGAGTCACCGCTCCAGCTGGTATCGACCAGTCCGGTCGCTTCTGACACATCCGCAAACTTGTTGTCGCCGAGGTTACGGTACAGAATGCTGCGTTCTGCAAGCTCGGGTTTCAGGTGTCCGCCAAATGCGTCTTTGGTGCCCACCCAATAACTCACCGTGGTCTGCGACTGATGATTCGCCAGGTCATGGCGCACTTCAGCAAATTCCTCGGACGTGAATTTGCCGATGTTGGTGAGAAACAGATCCAGCAGCCCATCTCGATCGTAGTCAAAGAACGTCCCGGTCGACGAATGCCCGCTGTACGCCAGACCTGAAACAGTGGTTTGATCACTGAACCTGCCCTTTCCATCATTGATGAGAAGTGCATTGCCCCCTCGCACCGAGGTCACAAAAAGATCGGCGTCGCCATCGTTGTCGATGTCCGCAAAGGAGGCTGCGACACAGATCCTATCCGCAAGCGCGACATTCGCTTGCTCCGTGATGTTCTCGAATTTCCCCGCCCCGAGATTTCGCCACAGTTCATTCGGGCCCACTTGTGTGGCAAAAAACAAATCGACCAGCCCATCACGATCCACATCTGCCGCACTGACACTGTTCCCGTGGTCATAGTGATTGACAATCAGTCGCCATCTTTGATCGTCGACGATTTGCGGATTCAGAGTGATCCCGGTCTTCTCCAGTGAAGACTCCAGTTTAAAATCCTGACGAACATCAGCAGAGGAAAGGATAGCCATTTCTTCCTCGGCTTTTTGACGAAGCCATCCCGAGTTCAGAATCTCCGGAGGTTGAGCCAAATGAGTTACCGGGCCATTTCCACCTGTCACCGAGAAGCTATTGGAATCGGGAGAAAACTCGGGGATCACATTGTCCAAAGCCTTCTGCAGATCCTTAAAACCAGCCTCCGTCAGAGCATCGAAGTAACCGCGAACTTTGCCAAGGCGATCGATGAGCACGAACTTCGAATCGTGTGCGATAGGAATCAGAGAATCGTTCGGATTCTCCGCAACCGGCATATGAAAGCCTTCTTTACTTAAACGCCAGATCTCTTCTCGATTACCCGTCAGAAATTTCCAGAGGGATGGGTCGGCCTCATAACGGAGGGCATATTTTGTAAGAACCTCCGGTGTGTCCGCCTCTGGGTCTACAGTGATCGTCACGAGTCGAATAGTGTCACGAACAGGCTGGCTTTTGAGTCGCTGGCTAATTTCCGCCATCTTCTCAGACTGTCGAGGACATGTTCCTGGACAGCCCGTGAAAATGAAGTTAACGATCGCGATCCGCCCCTTCAGATCCTCAGAGCCAAACTCACTGTTGGTCTGATCAATTAAGCGAAACGCCGGACTGTCTCCCAGAACGGGAAGCGCCCCATTCTTGATTTGCGTCGATGAAGTGCCTTCAGAGGTTATCCCCTTCGTGCCACGCCTCGATGTTGGCGGCGCGTCGGTACATCCGATCAGCACCAAGAGGGCCAGACAAACAACAATCTTCAGCAGTTGACGCGCGGGCATAGGTGTGCATGCTTGGGGTTAGCCGGTTGCTTTGTCTTCGAGATTCAATGTCGTGGACATCGGCAACTGCGGATGAATAAAGCTCGTATTTTCAGTGAGCCAACGCGTTCGGATTCTACGATTGACGCTTACGTCAGTCTATCGAAGCCCGCGAACCGTTTGGACTTTTGCAACCACAATTCACATTTTCTGTCGGCAATTCTGAATCGGTTCCGGTGTTCGAGCCCAGAAGCCCTCAACGTTGGTTTGAGCAACTTCGGAGACGACGTTGTCGCCGACGATTCGGGGCTGCTTCCGAACCCAGTAGATCTCAAATTTTATCCCGACGTTCTTCAGAACTGTCAGAGACTGTTCAGAATTCCCATGGAAGATGTTATGTGGTGCCGAACAGGTGCGGATCGTCCGCAGAACGACGAGCAGAGCATGAAGAATGCTTGCCAATTCGTGTTGCGGAAGCGGCGTACCATCTTGTTCCGGTTGGGAGCCGTGTGTTTCCCAGCCGTCTTCTTAGTGCTTGCCGAATTCGGATTTCGACTTGCTGGAAGCGGAAGCGACTATCCTCTTGTTAACACTCACGCCGGCCTGAGCCACCTGAATCCCTCGGTTGATGCCGCTTATTGCCGCGAAGAGCTGCGAGGACCTGAGCCAAGGCAGTTCCAGAGCGAAAGGCCTGACAATGAGATTCGGATTCTCGTCGTTGGCGAATCTTCTGTATGGGGCTACCCATTTTCCTCTGAACTGTCTTTTCCCAGGCAGATGGAATGCCTGCTGGCGAGTCAGTATCCGTCAAAAAAGGTAACGGTGCTGAATGGCGGAATCGTGGGGTTAAGCTCGTTGCCCATCAGCGACCTGGTTATGCAGGCCGCGAAAGTTAATCCATCAATGCAGATTCTGTATTGTGGCCACAATGAGTTCTATGGAGCGGGTGGCGTCAGTACGAATTCTCCACTCAGCAGATTGCAAATTCAGTTAGGTCGAAGTCGGTTACTGCAGTTTTTTGCGAGCGCATCCGAGACTGCTCACCCTACTGACACTCGTGAATCCCGGCCACTGATCAGTCGCATGCCAAAGGAGCTGGCAATTCCGGAGGGGAGTCCCCTGATTGCACTCGCGCAACGCAACTACGAGAACAACATTGCCAGGATTGCACGCTTCTGTATAAGCCACGAAATCCCATTGCTGCTGGTCTCCCCCGTCAGCAACCTTCGTGGCCAAAGCCCAATGCCGCTCCCGGGGCAAAGAGAGAGACTTCAGGAGATCGAAAGGGAAATCGACGGAACATTGACTGCAGAGAACGCTGCGACATACCTGTCTTCGTTGAAAAAACTGCAGGAACAGAATGGCAATGACGCCACGTTGCATTTTCGCATGGCTCAGTGTTACGAACTGTTGAATGATGGCGAGAAATCGCGAGCACACTATATCTTAGCGCGAGAACATGACCCCTGCCGTTATCGAGCAAGTTCGCAGCTGAGTGCTATCCTGGAGAGCGTTGCCAACTCAAATCCGGAACAAGTGGAGTTTCTGGACGTCCGAGATGATTTCGACAAAGCAAGTCGCCATGGTGTGCCCGGCGATGATCTATTCCTCGAACATGTTCACTTCACTCTGGATGGGCACTGGCTTCTGGCTCAGCTGATCGCCAAAGCCATTACCGACCGCCTGACACCCGGCCAATGGGACGCCCGCAGAATCCCCACACTGGAGGAGCGGAACGAATATCTGGGCATGATCTCTGAGGATGAGCTGGTCGGATATTATCTTGCTTACTACCTGACGAAGAGCATTCCCCTGAATCTGTCGCTTGATGCAAACAAGCATCAGGATCTTTTGCAGGAGAAAATCGCGGCTTCACGAACGGCATTGGGGGAGGAACGCGCGGGTCGGTTCGATTCGCTGCCACATGCTGTCCAGATGGATGACCTGATTGATGGACTCGGAAGAGATTTTCTTGGCAGCAATGACTTCACAGAGGCCGAACTATATTTCCGAAAGTCAATCAAGCGCAGGCCGTGGATGACGAACGGATATCTCTACGCGGCCGTCTGTCGCTACAAGGCAGGGGATTTGAAGAACGCACACACACTACTGCAGTTGTCTATGGGGGCTGCGATAACACCGACAGTTCGTGTTCTCAACGATCAGCGGACTCTGCAAAACATTCTGCGAGAGTCAACAAAGCAGTAATGACTTTTGCATCAGTGCAACCAATCAATGCAGAAAGCCCTCAAAAGGAAGGTACCTTTTGAGGGCCACTTGAGATCTTCTGAAAGTTTTTCACCGTGCGACAGCTATTCACTTCGTACGATGCGACGGGGAAAAACCGGTAGTCCTTGATTTCCGTCAGCGGATGCAGCCACTATTTGGCCCCGCCGGCCTTCTTTGCGTAGTCCGCGTCCATCTTTTCTACTGCTGGCGATGGAGTGCCTCCTGGAGTCTTGTCGTCCGTATGGCCGGTCGATTCTGCACCACCGCAGCCAACCATTGCGAGGCAGAACAAAGAAGCAGCAACCAGTGAACCAACAGGCGTGGACATCGAGAACTCCTTGCGGATAAATTGGAAAGTGGTCTAATACTAATCAGGACGCGGTATGCTATTCCGAGGTCGTAGCCATTTCAAGCGTGGTCATAGATGTCTGAAGATAATGGTGCACAAGAAGCAAATCCTGGGATTCAGTTACGAGGTGGACGACGCATCCTTTTCGGTCTGCTCTTGTCTGCCGTCGTGGTTTCCATAAGCTGGTGGGGATACGAGAAATATCGGAAGGATCGACTTTCCAGATTCAGGGTCGAGTGCGAGCGAGCCATCGCGGAGCGAGACTGGACAGCGTTGCAGAATGCGTCTGCCTCATGGACAAAATGGGAGTCTCGTGAACCCGATGCCTGGCTCTATCTCGGCGAAGCTTGCTCGCAGCTAAGTGACAATGCAGCAGCGGCGGAAGCATTGATCCGTGTTCCCGACTCCAGCGCGAAGTCGCATCCGGCATTGTTGATCGCCTCAGATCTGCAATTTGGGCCATTGAACGAACCGCTGAAGGCCGTCGAAACATTGCGTCGACTGATCAGGGTCAATCCACAGTCGATAACGGCTCGACAGCGGTTGATCTATTTTTACGCAGTTACGCTTCAACGTCAGCAGATGGTTGACGCAATTCGGAGTGCCATCACAGCGCAGTCGGAACCGCCGGAATCGTACGTGTATTTGCTCATCGCAGATCATCTCAGCTTCTCCAATGGAGTCGCGGAAGTTGATAAGTGGATAAAATCAGCACCGGAGGCTGAGATCTTCCAGGTGGCTCGAGTCCTGCAGTTGATTGATCGTATTGAAAATGCCGAGTCGCCAGCTCCGGAGAACCTTAGCAAAAGTGCTTTTGAGGAACTTGATCGACTGATTAAACAGTATCCGGAGAATCTGGCGTTGTACCGCTACCAGCTGGAATCAGCAGCTCGCAATCAGGATCTGGAGAAGATGGGGCGACTGATGAAACAGGAGCCGAAAGAGGCTGCCGCAGACAGCGTAATCAGCCGCCACAAGGCCTGGTACTATTTACGAACTGGTGAAGTTGAAAAGGCAGAGACGGCAATCAAGTCATCGCTGGAGTTGTTTCCGCTCGATTGGCATTCATGGAACGAATTGAGTTCTGTATTGCGACGCCTTGGAAAGCTTGATGACGCTGAAGCGACAGCCAAAATTGCGTTGGAGGGGAAGGAACTGCGAAAGGAGTTGGTTCAGCTGCCAAATGCTCGCGGCTTATCGACCGCTCAGTTGCAAAGAATTGGACGGTACGCGGAAATTGTTGGCGACGAAAAGGTATCTCAAAGCATCAGCATTCGCCTGAATGTATTGAGGCAAAGTCCTCCCGGTGATGGAGGTGGATAGTGATCCATCAAATTGACGTGCACTGCGGAGCTGCAGCAAACGACTCCGGCAACCACCATCAGCTGCGTCTGGGTGGAGAATAGAAGCGTGACGCCCATCACGCCCTTAACAGACCTCCTCACTCGTGCGAAATTTCGTCTGCTGGAAAGTATCGTCGGATGATCATTGTTTATCGGCCCGAACTTCAGACGTATCGCTGTCTCGGCAAACCTTCGTGGTTGTTGTTCTTCAAACACATTCTGATGACATTGACCGCATTGACAGTCAGCGGCTGTGCGGAGACTGTTCCGACTTCAACTCAGCCCAATGCCGTTCCTGCGCATTCTGGCACAGAATTCCAGCAGAGCCAAAGTCAGCCTGAGGCACTTGCGCCCATACTTCCGCTGGAAACGTCTGCCGGAAAACTGCATTTCGCCTCAGTTGCAGGCGAACACGGGCTGGACTTCATCTACGAGAATGGCGGTCACGGACAACTGCTCATGGTGGAGTCGCTCGGTGGTGGTGCAGGGTGGGTCGATTTTGATCGTGATGGCCTATTGGATGTCTACCTGTGTCAGGGAGGTGACCCTGCTGCGATAGATTTGATGACTCGGCCCAATGACCGGCTCTACCGACAACAACCCTCCGGACAGTTTGCGATCGTGTCTGAGCCGGCATTGATTCAGGAGTTTGAATACGGTCAGGGGGTTGCCGTCGGAGACTTTGATAACGATGGGTTTCAGGATATCTACGTGACAAACTGCGGGCCGAATTCGTTCTTTCGCAACCTGGGGGACGGAACATTTGAAGAAGTCGGCGCCGACCTCAGAATTGACGATCGTCGCTGGAGCTCGAGCGCAGCGTGGGGAGATCTGGATCTTGATGGAGACCTCGATCTGTATGTGTGCAATTATCTGCAATACGACCCGTATCATCCGGTCAAGTGCGAAAAGGATGGGTTGCCAGCCCTTTGTCACCCGAGGCAGATTCCGCATTGGCCGGATGAGTGTTTCGAAAATCTTGGCGACGGTAGATTTCAGCCTCGGGGTTCCGGCTGGCATCTTTCCGGTGAAGGCAATAAAGCGCTCGGAGTGGCGATCGCGGATTTTACAAACGATGGCTGGCCTGACATCTATGTGGCCAACGATACCACGGCAAATTTCCTGTTCGTGAATCAGGAAGGAAAAGGCTTTACGGAGTCCGCGCTGCGACTGGGAGTTGCTCTCAGTGGCGAAGGCGCCATGCAGGCGAGTATGGGAGTAGCCGCGGCTGACTATGACCACAGCGGGACCGTCGATATCTGCCTGACTCATTTTACAGGGGAATCGAATACTCTGTATCAGAACTCGGGGGAATTCGGATTCAACGACGTTTCAGGTCTGACAGGAATTTATCAGGCTACGCTCAACCGATTGGGTTTTGGTATTGTGATGCAGGACTTTGATGCGAACGGAACAATGGAGATGGTCGTTGCTAACGGCCACATTGATGAGCGAAATGCGGATGGTGATGGATATAGACAGCTCCCGATGCTGATGACCTGGACAGGGACGAAGTGGCTGGATGTGTCCGCTGCGGCTGGAGAAGAATTTCTCCAGAAGAATGTAGGACGGGCCATTGCACAGGGTGACTACGACAAAGACGGCGACGACGATCTCCTGATCGTCAATCAGAACTCGTCAACCGTGCTGCTGAGAAATGACAGTCAACGGGAGCACTGGTTGCGACTGAACTTTATTGGAACACATGCGAATCGTTTTGGAATTGGTACACGAGTTCGGATTGTTGATGGCCCGGCGGATCAGAAACAGATCCACGAACTGGCTGGCGGAACCAGTTACTGTTCAACTCACGAACCGGCCTTATTGATTCCTTTGGGTGCATACGCGGGCGAGGTGACTCTGAGTATACAATGGCCGAGCGGAAAATCCGAAGAACGTTCATTTAGTCGCGTCGACCAAATCATCACCCTGAAAGAACCAAAGTGAGCAGCGTGTCCGCAATTGGCTCAAAAATCCGGAAAGCGACGCGTACGCTGGATATCTCGGCGAGACATGTCACGACGAAGTCTGTTTTTTGTGAAGATCGCCGCTGTGCATCGTGCGTCGTCCTTGTGCTCATCATGTGCATCTCAGGATGTCGGGAAGAATCGTCTTCTCCGAAAATAACCTCAGGCAGTTCCGTTGCGGTCGCTTCAGCGCCTGCTCGCTGGCCAACGGATACTCGTCGGCACCAGATCTTCAGTGGCAGTGAGTCCTGTCGCAGTTGTCACGAAGAAATCTGCAATCGTTACGCCGGTCACCCCATGGCTCAAGCGACCCGCCCCGTGACTGAGCTGAAAGGGGCACCCCAGACGAAGGAGGCGACATTTCAAAGTGGTGGACGCGAATACAACGTGGTGACATCGGCAGGACACGATGCCGTGGACAACCTCTTCCATTGTGAGCGTGTCCGGAGTTCGACCGGAGCCGTCATTTACGAGAGCAAAGAGCACATTGATTTCGGAATTGGTTCCGGGAAACGAGGATTCTCATTTGTCACCAATCGCAATGGACTTCTCTTTCAGTCGCCCCTGACATGGTACACAGAAGGCAGCCGATGGGACTTGTCTCCCGGATATAATCCGGCTTCACATCCCGGCTTTGAACGTCGAATCAGCGACGGCTGTATTACGTGTCACGTCGGGCGAGCCAATGCAATGGCTGGAAGGGAGCATCAATTTGCATTGCCGACTTTTCTGGAGTGTGGAATTGGTTGCGAGCGATGTCACGGTCCGGGGAAAGCTCACATTGATTTTCACCTCGCCGGTGGGACAGCTGACAGCGATCCTATTGTGAATCCCGAAAAACTTGCCGCACCGGCTCGAGAGAGCGTCTGTTATCAGTGTCATCTGCATGGTACTCGACGGATACTCAGGCCGGACAGGACGGAGTATGATTTTCGCCCCGGGGACAAAATCTCAGACATTTGGGTCGTCCTGACAAATGGGACTGGTATTGATGGCAAAGGGCAGACCAGCGCGGTGAGCCAGGTTGAGCAAATTGTTGCAAGCCAGTGTTTCGTTCAAAGCGATGGACGATTCGGATGCGTCAGTTGCCATGATCCACACGGAATGCCCGAAGCCGCGCAAGCGACGGAGTATTTTCGCGGACGATGTCTGGAGTGCCATTCGACAGCCGACCATGGCTGCAAAGTAGACGAAGCGATCAGGCGCCAACTGAATGCACAAGACTCCTGTGTTGCGTGTCATATGCCGCGATTGAACGCGAATGATGTTCCCCACACGAGTCAAACCGATCACCGAATTCTAAGACGTCCAGGAGCAGTCGCATCTGTGTCGCGGCAGCCCTCGGGAGGAGTCGCACCATTTCAGCAAAAAGATTTCCCCGTCCCCGCGGGGGAACTCGAACGAGCCATGGGGTTGATGATGGCCGAAGCAGGCTGGTCGGGGAGCTCACGTGCTTTGATCGCGTCATCTGACCGACTTTTGGCCCCGATGATTACAGCTGCGACTTCGGATGTGCGTCTGCTTGATGCTCAGGCTGGAAACCTCCTTCAATCTGGGGATTATGCAGCAGGCCTGCGGATGGCGCAGCAGGCTGAACGAGTCGCTCCGGACGATGAGGCCATTATTGAACTGCAGACGATTGCTCTGATGGCAACGGGAGACCACGAACGGGCATTGGAGAAAGTGGAGGCGTATCTGAGGATCAATCGCTGGAATTCTCAAATGCTGGCAAGGCAAGTCACCTTGCTGAGGGCTGTCGGGCGAAACGACGACGCCATGGATGCGGCATTCGCAACGCTCAAATGGAATCCATGGCTGCACTCGACTCGACAACAATTGATTGAACTGGCCGACATGAAAGGGGATCCTGAACTGGCGAAAAGTCAGAAGTCAATACTTGCGGAGTTGCAGCAAATCCAGGAAGCGAATGCCATAAAGAACGCTGGACGGCCATGAGAGACAAGGATCATTCCGCACGCCAGTTGGACGTGCCTCAGAGAAAAGCTGTGATGCCCCGCAGTGTTTTTAGTCCAATCTGTGCCATTGGCAGCTTGCTGCTCGCGATACCCTTGATTTCCTGCCTGTCGATGTCACCTGTCGGGGAAGCCGATCGCCCGCTGGTTAAGGGAGCACTGGAGTTAGTATTGTTTGAAGGGACGGGCCAGTTTCATGGAATAATGATCGCCGATAATGATCTTGAGCCGCGTCGAAAGATATGGCTTTCCCGCGATCACAAGATAGAACTGCAGATTACAAGCATGGACTATGTATACTCATTAACTCAACCAACTCTCGATCTGAACGTCGTTGTAGTACCCGGGCTTCCCGTATTCGTGGACCTCAAGAAGAGGCCTCCGGGATTCTATGAGCTGACTTTGAATCCAATTTGTGGAACACCATGGGACCATTCCGATCCGCCAAACACGATTGTGATCGTTCCCTGAAGAGACTCACGATGCGACCTTTTCTTCATGGACTGATCTTAAACCGCACCCTCGACTTCTCAGTAGTTGCACTGCTGGTGTGGAGCCTCGGAATTGTCGGTTGCGGGCCTGCTGAAGTGCAGACTCGTTCGGACCTCAAACACAAGGAGTATGGGCCCTTTCACGTTTATCCGGGAGATGATATTCAGGCTGCCCTTGATCAGGCGGCGCAGGCCTCGGGGGACCGCCGAGTCATCATCCACGAAGGCATCTATGGGCCCACATTGAGGGGGTTCGCCTTCATTTGGTTGACAGCACCACATGAGGGAATCCATGTCATTGCTGATGGTGACGTCACGCTGACAGCACGGCCGATCATCAATGGCGAAGTTGGCCCAGCGGCGATTGTGAATCATGTTCTCTACTGTGGTGACGGACTGTCCAACAAGACCGTCATTGAAGGGCTGCGACTCACGGGGACAGACGGCTTCGTTTGTGAAGAGCGGATTCCTAAAGAGTCTTACGGGGACCGCACCCCGGATTTAAAGAAAGGTTTGTTTTTCTTCCTTGATGGCGGAGGCCTCAAGCTTTTTGGGAAGTCCGCCCCAGTCTTTGAAAATGTCACTTTCGTGGATAATTTGACGAGTTTGTGCGGAGGTGGTGCGAATGTAGATCAGCAGGGGTTCAATACGGAACCAATTCGCTTCACCAACTGCCTGTTCCTTGGGAATCACTGCCCGGGAACTGGAGCGGCGATCGACATTCTGGAGGGAACAAATGTCATTGTTGAAAACTGCCTGTTTGTCAGCAACATCTCAAATTTTGGCATGGATAACCTGCTTGCAAAATTTGGTTTGTCTTACAACTTCGAACACGGAAGTGGGGCTATCACCGTTTTCGCAAATGCAAAACTGAAGCTTTCAAAATCAACCTTTGTCGACAACTGGAATGGGCTCGATGATCGCGGAACAAATAACGTGGTCGAAAAATCCGTATTCTGGAAAAACGACAAGTGGGATATGTCGAGGCCAAAGGAGCCCTACGAATTGGATATTTCAGACGCAAGTGGTGTCCAGGACTGCTTTATCCATGGCCCGACGAACGATTTACAGGGGACCATTGATGTGGCGAAGAATCGAATGAATCCGCCAGCCCCGGAGTTTGACGAAGGCTTTGTTCCGCAGTGTCCAGAATATCAGAACGTCGGCTTTCGGCCGATTCCGGGACATCGTGAAGAGATTCGACGATGGGCAGCAAGCCGGAAAACCGCGTCCGACAAGGACTCGAAATAAAAGGGTGCTGAACTCATGAATGGTGCAGATTCAACAGTGAAGACGAATACAAGTGGGCTGATTTCGATGAGTTGCTGATCCACTTTGCACAACTGGCCCTGCCGAGAGACTGCACAGAGCACCTGACTGAAAAACCGTATACGCCTGTAAATTAAAGCGCCAATTGCCCGACGCATGCCTGATTTTGGCTCGCATTTGCGATTAAAAGCGGCGTTGGAGCGTTGACTTTGATGGATAAATCATGTTAAAAATGCCGAAGTTCTTAAGATTGGGTAGGTAGAGCATTGCCCCGCCGCCGCGCCTGATCCTCTCTCGGTCATTCACCGAGGCGATTCTTTGGGGCTCGTCATCGTTTCCGGGAGGTTTTATGAGTTTCGTTTTTGTAAAGCGAAGATTAGCGTTCACGCTGATCGAACTGTTGGTGGTGATTGCGATCATCGCCATCCTGATCGCGCTGCTTTTGCCTGCTGTTCAACAGGCCCGTGAGTCTGCCCGTCGGACTCAGTGCAAGAACAACCTGAAGCAACTTGGGTTGGCGATGCACAACTATCACGACGTGTTTGGTACTTTTCCACACAATCATTGCGCATGGACAAATGGTCCGTTCTACTACGGAACAGGCCCCTCCGACAATCCAGAATGGTCATGGATTGTTCAAGCTCTGCCTTACCTGGAGCAGGCGCCTCTTTACCAGGCCATCAATCTGCATCCTGCTGGCACAAACTACAATGCGGCCAGCATTGGAAACAACGCCGCGCTACGCAGGACCATCCTCCCAGCGCTACTTTGCCCTTCCAATGACATGCCGAAGATCCGTGGCGGACAGCGATTTGGTTATCGGTCAAATGGATCCGGCGACTCGGCTCCAACCGATTACGTAGGGAACATGGGACACGTCTGGGGTGGCTGGAAAGATTGTGGTGCCGTTCCAGATACATTGATTCCAAACAACCTTGGTGTTCGCGGATCAAACCCAGGCACACCTTGGGTCAACGGCGAGCAGATCAATGAGCAGGTTTCAATTAACGGGGTGTTTCCTTACACCGGCAGCTACAGAATTTCAGATATTCTGGACGGAACGACAAATACCGTTGCAGTCTTCGAAAATTACCACTGGAATGGCGGTAATGGAGTTACTTTCAACCGAGACTCAAACGACGATGCGTCATGGATGAGCCCTCTGGCCGCAATTCACACTCTGCGAATGCCAATCAACAATCGCAATGTGGCTTGGCTACAAGGTGCTGGCGACCGTCGCTGCACGGGCGCTTCAAGCAACCACACTGGTGGATGCCAGGCATTGCTGTGCGACGGTTCCGTGAAGTTCCTTTCAGAGAACATTGATCACGGTATTCGATACTACATCTCTGTTCGAAAGGATGGAGTACCTGTCGGAGAATTCTAGACAGGGCTTGAGGATGTAGTTTGGGACAAATCTCCCAGCAATCTGATATCACTTGGCGAAAACCTGACAGCAATCCGGAGAAATCTGGATTGCTGTCTTTTTTTGGGGCGCCTGGTGATTCGTCGAGGTTCGACATCATGCTCATTGATGTCGACGTTTGAGATGGGCGAATCGCTTTGCTAACGTGCGGTTTCAATCGCTGTTGAGAATTGGGCTGTTCACAATTCAGCTCCAGAACAGGCCAGACGCCTGGCAAAACAACTAAAAGCTGACTGTCAATTTTGCGTTGCAATGTTCCACCAGTTGTTCAACCGGGAGTGCCCTTGCTCTGACCGCAATTCTGGGAATATCAGCCTTTTACCATGATTCTGCCGCCGCTCTGGTTGTCGATGGGCATTTGATCGCGGCTGCGCAGGAAGAACGGTTTACTCGCAAAAAGCATGATGAGGGCTTCCCGCAAAAGGCCGTTGATTATTGCCTGGCTCAGGCGAACATCACGCCTGAACAGATCCATTACGTTGCGTTTTACGACAAACCCCTGCGGAAGTTTGAGCGCCTGCTGGAGACGTATCTGGCTTACGCTCCGGCCGGGTATCGATCCTTTCGCAAAGCCATGCCCGTCTGGCTGCAGCAAAAGCTGTATATGCCTCGGGAGCTTCGAGCAGGCCTCAGAGATCGTTATCGAGGACGTTTCGTCTTTACCGAGCACCACGAATCCCATGCGGCCAGCGCCTTTTTCCCTTCGCCATTTGAAGAAGCTGCGATACTGACTTTGGACGGTGTCGGCGAATGGTCGACCACCGCGATGGGGATTGGTCGTGGAAACCAAATTCAGCTGACTCACGAGATTCGCTTCCCACATTCGCTGGGACTGCTGTATTCCGCGTTTACCTACTACACCGGGTTCAAAGTTAACAGCGGTGAGTACAAACTCATGGGGCTGGCTCCCTACGGTGAGCCGAAATACCGCGACCTGATTTTGAACAATCTGCTGGTGCTGAAAGACGATGGCTCATTCCAGATGGACATGCGCTACTTCAATTATTGTCAGGGCCTGACAATGACTTCGGAGAAGCTTCATCACTTGTTCGGGGCACCACCGCGCAAGCCAGAATCCTTGCTGACTCAGAGAGAAATGGATCTTGCCGCTTCGATCCAAAGTGTGACGGAGGAAGTCATGCTGCGGATGGCTCGACATGTTCGCAAAACGAGCAATTCGACGAATCTGGTGCTGGCTGGCGGTGTTGCTCTGAATTGCGTGGGCAACGGGAAGATTCTTCGCGAAGGCATTTTTGACAACGTGTGGATTCAACCCGCCTCCGGAGATGCAGGCGGGGCACTTGGTGCGGCGATGTTCGTCTGGCATCAGCTGTTGGAGAAGCCCAGGAGAACTCAGCAGCCTGATGCACAGCGTGGGTCTTTTCTGGGGCCCTGCTTCAGTGACGATGAGATTGCAAGCTTCCTGAAAACTCAGGGAGCCGTGTTTCGCACGCTGGAGACCGACAACGCGCTGTGTGAATACGTCTCGCAATTGATTGCCGAAGAGAACGTCATCGGCTGGTTTCAGGGACGCATGGAATTTGGTCCTCGTGCGCTGGGAGGTCGAAGCATTCTGGGCGATGCACGAAGTCCTCGAATGCAGTCCGTGATGAATCTGAAGATCAAGTTCCGCGAATCGTTCCGCCCCTTTGCGCCGATTGTGCTGAAGGAGCACGTTCACGAGTGGTTTCAGATAGAAGCGAACACCGACAGCCCTTACATGTTGCTGGTGGCCGACGTTCATCAGCAGCATCGAACAAAGGCTGACGCTGCAGAAGCTTCGGCCTTTGGGATTGAGAAGCTGAATTATGCTCGTTCCGTCATTCCGGCGGTCACTCACGTGGACTATTCAGCACGCATTCAGACGATTGATGCAGAACGCAACCCCTTGACGCATTTGTTGCTGTCGAAGTTTCATCAGAGGACGGGTTGTCCAGTGATGATCAACACCAGCTTCAATGTTCGCAGTGAACCGATTGTGTGTACTCCCGAAGATGCGTGGCGCTGCTTTCGCATGACGGACATTGATGTGATCGTTCTGGGCCGACATGTGCTGCTGAAGACCGAGCAGCCAAATCAAATGACCGAAGCTGAGCGTGAGCAGCATCTGAAGCAGTTTGAGCTGGATTGAGGCTTCCGTCCTGCTTTTGAAAAACTCTAACCCACGCTCCCCAACTCGGAAGAAAATCACTGTCGGTGAAAAATAATCCGCCGTGTTTTTGGGCGGTCGGTTCTCGTAAGTCGTTTGGAATCGGTCTGAGATGTGATGTAGTGACGACCAGTCCTCTTGGCGGCCTCAAAAGTGTCGATAGCATGCTGCGTCATTTTTATCAGACAACAATTTCGAACAAAAAACGGCCAGCGCCATGCCTATTGGGCGTTGGTGGAATCGTATCGCACGGCCAGTGGGCCACGACAACGAGTCGTGGCGTGGCTCGGAAAACTGGACGAAGCCGGTCGACTGGGAGTGAAGCATGCCGCTGAAGCGTTTGGCGATACATCCGGTATGGAAACATCCGGAACGGCAGACGCTTCAGGCCAGAATTACTCAAAAGACGGTCGCTCAGCAATACGCCTCTCGCAACCGCTCAATCAGCAACTGCAGTTTGAATTCGATGATGAGACTGCTGCTCAGCCGCGATGGGTGGAAGTCAATGCGGCCGGAGTTCGCGTTGAGAATCTGCGACAGTTTGGTGGACCATGGATGGCCCTGCATCTGATTCGCACACTTCAGCTTGATACGTTTCTGAAGAATGTGATGGAAGACGGCAGAGAATCAGTCCCATGGGATGTAACCTCACTCATTCTCATCATCGCCCGACTACTTGAACCATCCAGCGAACTTTATATCTCCGAGCAATGGTATCCGAAGACATCGCTGCCAGACCTGCTTGGCGTTAGCGAAGATCATGTCGATGACAATCGGCTCTATCGATGTCTCGACAAGCTGTTGCCGCACAAGGGGGCACTTGAAGTCCATCTGAAGAATCGCATGGGTGAGTTGTTTGATCTTGAGTATGAACTGCTGATGT
>JBPOIW010000038.1:0-83079 GCA_052034165.1 Planctomycetota bacterium
AAAATACTGGGGATTATCATAACCCGACGCGTCAGCGAGGGATTTACGGAAACACTGGTAAAACGCTACAGCTCAATCCCTCACTGACGTTTCGGGTTGTGATGGCGGCAAAGGCGCAACTTCAAAAAGCGCAGGTTGGATATTCCTGTCCGACAAACGAGCGACGGGCAAGAATGCGCATCCTACGCCGAAAATACGCAATCGCAATCAACCCCGCGCGGGCGGTAGTGAAAGCGTTTTTCTGTGACAGTCACCGGTGGCTGGCGCCATTCCGCTCACCGGACGATTACTAACTTGGCGGCGGCGTTGTCACCGCCTTTTCGACTTCGTCCAGCATTTGAGCACGTCGGAATGGTTTGTAGAGCACTGCCTTCAGGCCTTCCTGACGAGCCTTGACGATCGAATGGGATGCGTCATAACCGAAGGCCGTCATCATAATGATGGGTACGAGCCCGTTGATCTCTCGCAGCTTCCGGAAACACTCGTAACCGTTCGCGTCAGACAGGCGGATGTCCGTCAGCACGACGTCGTAATGATGATTCCGTAACATTGCACATGCGGCCGTGGCATTCTGAACGGCTTCCACTTCGCAACCCATTTGCCCCAGCAAATCATGAGCTTCCTCACGAGCCGTTGCGTCCTGATCCACCACGAGAACTCGTTTGCCCTGCAGGGCTTTTCGAGGAGGACGGAATGGAACAGATTTCCCCATCATCCCGCCAGCCTCTGATGCCGGCGCGACCGAGCCCACATTCGCGCTGATCTTGCGAATACGATCAGTAATCAAATGCAGTCGTTCACACACATCCGGATCGTGACCAATGTATCGATCCAGAATCCACGTCGCGGCATGCAGAATTTCATCAGACGGTTCTGCGACTTCTCGACGCAGACGATCAGAATTCTCCGTGGCCGCTGTCACTTTTTCGGCCGCCAATAGCTGAAGCTGATTCAATGAACTTGCCACAACACGGCCAAACAGTGTGAGGAAGTCCAGATCCTTCTGATTGAATGACAGAGTTCCGGGGCTCTCGACATTAAAGGTGCCCAGGACAGAATCACGAATCGTCAGCGGGACCGTCAGAGAGCTACGAGCATCCGCCGCGCCGCAAATGTAGAGTCGATCGTTTTTGGTGTCGGCACAGAGATAGCTGCGATTGCTGAACGCCACGAATCCTGTCACACCATTGCCAGTTTCCGCCGCGAAGAGGCGACGAGAGGCGGCTTCGGGATCCATTCCGAATTCCAGCAGAGGCATCAGTTCCTGCGACTCGCTGTTCAGCAGTCGAATCTCAAACGTGTCGTAGCCCAGTACCTCCTGAGTTAGCTGCAGGATCTGTTCTTTCAGCAGCGATACTCGTTCTTCATGAGTCATCGCGGTGACTTCTTCCGGAGCGAGATTTCCCATCTCCAGGCCAGCTCGGTAAATCGCGTCCTGCTTTTGCTTTTCCAGCATCTGCTTACTGACATCGCGCACTGTCAGGATCATCGCGTTGTGATGATTGCCACCCAGCGAAATCGTCGTGCGGGCCAAACGCAGGCCAAGACTACTGCGATCTTCTCGCCGCACATTGAGCGACGCAGCTTCACCCGGATTCGACGGCACCATGACTCGCCGAAGATCCGTGCCGTCGGCCGGCTTGACAACGTCCTGCAGCGGTTGCCCCACCAATATCGCATCGGTCTTCAGCAGATTGCGGAACGTCGAATTGTGCCAGAGGATATTCTGCGACTCATCCAGCAGCACGACGCCATCCGGCAGGGCGCTGAAGAGGCCCATGCCGCAGACCTGCATGTCCGACATCAGCCCCGGTTCAGAACTGTCGACCACCATAAAGTCGGCCGAGGAATCCGGAAGCGGGACATCGTTGGCGGAGACGATATCAACCAGCTCACCAGTCAACTCTTTAATCCGAGGAACCGCGGTCTCGGTTCGGCCCATTACTAACATTCGTTTTCGCGTCGCAGCCACGTCTCAGTCTCCGCACGGTTTGAATCAAGGCCGGGTGTTCGCGGGATTCCTCTGGAGGATCGCCTCAATCGTGGCCGCGCACAGAATATACCTCAAGCCAGTTCCAGCTGCCTGCATGAAATTCTCAGTGAGCAGCTTACGGATTCTGCCTTGCTTGAAGCAGAACCGCAAGAAGGATTCGCGATTCTCACTCGCAACCTTCCGATTATGCGGTAACGCATTCAATGATGAGGAATGTCTGGCGGGGCATCGGCAGCGCAACGTGAGGACACCGTTTCTGATTCATTTCGTGGACCATCAAGTTGTCCGTCACGCCCCGCGGCCGGTCAGGTCCGGAACCCATCCGCCACGTCGTGCTTACGCTCGCGCTCCACAATTGAGCAAACTCAAGAGTCTTGCCGAGGCCGTGAACCCCGGAAAATCAGGCTTTCGTCTGCTCTTTCGCCCACTGATCCTTCAACGTGACTGTGCGATTAAACACAACGTGGGATGGTGTTGAATCAAGATCGACGCAGAAGTAACCCATGCGTTCAAACTGAAAGCGATCCCCGGCTTTGGCGGTCCCCAGGGTCGGTTCAAGCATCGCATTGCTGATCACCTTCAGAGAATCCGGATTCAGATTCGACTTCCAGTCCAGCTTCGGATCTGCAACTTCATCCGGGTCCTCTTTCAGGAACAGATGATCGTACATACGAACTTCGGCCTGCACCGCGTGCTTCGCAGAAACCCAATGCAGGGTTGCCTTAACTTTGCGACCATCCGGCGCATCGCCGCCCTTTGTCGCCGGATCATACGTGCAGTGGATCTCGGTAATCTCTCCACCCGCGTCTTTGACCACGTTGGTACAGGTCACAAAATAGGCCCAGCGAAGACGGACTTCTTTGCCTGGTGATAAGCGGAAGAACTTCTTCGGAGGATCTTCCATGAAGTCGTCTCGCTCAATGTATAGCTCACGACCAAATGGGACTTTGCGACTTCCGGCGGATGGATCTTCCGGGTTGTTAATGGCTTCCATCTCCTCAGTCTGATCAACCGGGTAATTCGTGATCACAACCTTGATCGGGTTCAGCACCGCCATGCGACGCTCGGCTCGCTTGTTCAGGTCTTCACGAATATGGTTCTCGAGAACTCCCATGTCCATCGTTGCGTTATGCTTGGTCACGCCAACATAGGCCACGAAGGCCCGAATCGCTTCCGGCGTGTAACCTCGCCGACGCAATCCTCGCAGCGTCGGAATGCGAGGATCATCCCATCCGTTCACGTGCTTGCCCTGCACCAGTTCCAGCAACCGGCGCTTGCTCATCATCGTGTAAGTCAGGTTCAGTCGATTGAACTCAATCTGCTGCGGATGATGAATGCCAAGAGCACTGCAGTACCAGTCGTACAACGGACGATGGTTTTCGAACTCCAGCGTACAGATCGAATGAGTAATGCCTTCCAATGAATCCGACTGGCCGTGCGTGTAATCGTACGTCGGATAGATACACCACTTGTGGCCAGTGCGATGATGCTCGGCATGGCGGATGCGATACATAATCGGATCACGCATCAGCATATGCTTATGAGCCATATCAATCTTCGCTCGCAGCACATGAGCGCCTTCCGGGAACTCACCGGCACGCATGCGGCGGAACAGATCGAGATTCTCTTCGACGGAACGACTGCGATAAGGACTGTCGACACCAGCCTCGGAAGCACTGCCGCGACCGTCGCGAATATTCTCCTGAGGCAGACTGCAGACGTAGGCTTTGTCGTCGCGAATGAGCTGCTCGGCCCACTGATAGAGCTGTTCAAAATAGTCGGACGCGTAGAACAGACGATCTTCCCAGTCGAAGCCCAGCCAGCGAACGTCTTCCATGATGGAATCGACGTATTCGACTTCTTCTTTCTCCGGGTTTGTGTCGTCGAAACGGAGATTACACTTCCCGCCGTATTCTTTGGCGATGCCGAAGTTCAGGCAGATGGATTTCGCATGCCCGATATGCAGATAACCGTTCGGCTCGGGGGGAAATCGAGTATGCACACGCCCGCCCCATTTTCCGGTTCGCAGGTCTTCGTCAATAATCTGACGGACGAAGTCGCGATGAGCAGGTACTGCAGGTTCGTTCATAGTTTCAGTCCGGAAACAGCCATCCAGTGCGGAAGCTGCGTCGAACTGAACAATCAGTGAACTCACATCCCCCGCGATTTGACGCGAAAAATACAAACGAGCCGCGATCGTCGGAAGTCGACCTTTACGAATTGCCAGACTTTGCTCAGCAATGCCCCGGTTTCTCACGCACACAACTGCGAGGCCCCGCGGAAAACCAAACAAAACCAACCCGCAGCGCGAGTTTCGCAATTGCGAATTTTCAGTGCTGGCAGCTCGGCAAAGTCATTGGGTAAAGAAATCTTACGCGGATTCCGCAGCAGTCGCAGTCCGGAGCAGCGATCCCTGACCGTCTTGAACATCGCAACTTTAAGGCGAGCAGCTAAGGGTGGCTTTCGCTTTTTGAAGTCAAAAACACAGGGAATTATCATAACCCGACGCGTCACGGCGTGTTGATTTAACGGGTTGTGTTGGTCGCAAATGCGGAACTTCAAAACTTCCGCTCAGGGATTGGGAGAGGTCATGCCAATCGTAGGCTGGCACAAGTGAGCTGTTGCGAAGGCCGGTTCTCCAGTGGGCCGCATTCCAAATGGCGGCTCGGGGCTGAGATGATCGCAATCGACAATCGACGGACCGTCTCTCCGCAAGCCAAAACTGGAA
Source organism: Planctomycetota bacterium (assembly GCA_052034165.1). Taxonomy (GTDB): domain Bacteria; phylum Planctomycetota; class Planctomycetia; order Planctomycetales; family Planctomycetaceae; genus SXXK01. The sequence goes on from JBPOIW010000038.1 coordinate 4,722, forward strand.
GCAATTGTGGACGCCCGGCCCTGGAGAGTTCCAGATCAGGCCTGCGGCAGTTCAATTATCACCCGACCATTTTCAACTCGAGCAGTGTAAGGCGTCTGGCAGATTCTTTGATTCAGACAATGCTGACCGCTGGAAACGTTGAACTGCCAGCCATGCCACGGACATGTCACTATATTGCCTCGAAGTGTGCCTTTGCCAAGTGGTCCGCCAGCGTGCGGGCAGATGCCGTCAATCACATGGAACACTCCCTCCACGTTGTAGACAGCGAAGATTTTCCCATCCGCCACGACTTCCGCTGATTGCCCCGGAGCAATCATTGCTGCCTCTGCCAGATCCAGACTTGCCATATCACGCGACTCTATTTCGAGGGACCGTTGAGTTCATTCTTCACCTGCTCTGCGGATCGCAGAACACGCATCATGTTTCCACCCAGAATCTTGTGGATGGAGGCACGATCATATCCGCGATTGAGCAATTCCTGAGTAATCAGCGGGTACGTGGCCACACTTTCCAACTGATGAGGCAGTCGAGGAACTCCATCGAAATCAGACCCAATCCCGACATGTTCAACGCCTGCCACTTTGACGATGTGATCGATGTGATCGACAACGTCATGGAGGGTCCCGCGAGCTTCCTTATTCTTCTTCAGAACTTCCGTCGGCGCGACAAACGCCGAAAAGAAGTTGACCATGACGATTCCGCCATTCTGCTTCACCAGAGCCAGCACATCGTCCGGCACATTGCGAGGATGATCACATATGGCCCTGGCGCTTGAATGAGAATACATCACCGGGGCTTTTGTCACAGCCAGCGACTGCCGCATGGTCTCCGGAGAAACATGTGACAGATCAACCAGCATTCCCAGACGATTCATTTCTCGAATCACGTCCTTGCCAAAATCTGACAGCCCGTTGGCTCGCGGTTCGTCCGTTGCAGAATCCGCCCATGTCAAAGACTTGGAATGCGTTAGCGTCATATAGCGACAACCTTCGTCGTAAAGTCGCTGCAGATTGCTGATTTCGTTCTCGATACTGTAGCCGCCTTCGACTCCCATCATCGACGCGATCCGACCGGCCGCGACGATGCGTTCAATATCGTCGGCTGTCGACGCAAATTCAAAGGTTTCGGGATATCGCTTCACCATCGACTTCACGATCGAAATCTGATGCAACGTCTGCGCAAGCGCGTCGCCGTTCTTGTCGGCTGCGGCGGGGACGTACACAGACCAGAACTGGGCCTTGAGCCCTCCTTTTCTCAGCCGAGCAATATCCGTGTGCAGCGTCGGTTGATCTTTGGAGATATCCAGAAGATCAAACGACGAGTTGCCTTTGTCTCGAATCTCCCACGGCAGATCATTGTGCCCATCGAACAGCATGCCGCTGAAATGGACAGCTTCACCTTCGGGAGTCAGCACCACATCAGGCCGTCTGGATTCCTGAGCCACTGACTGGCTCATTCCCACCATCAACACGCCCAGCAGGATCAGTGGCAGTGCGAGAGTAACTGTCCAGGAGAATGGCGTCGAAGCCAGTTTGCCGCCGTGCATTTTCTGCTTTCCGATTATGGTTCTATTCAGACGAAAATGTCCGTCACAGGTCGCCCCTTGGCGATTGGCAAGGGGCGATTAAGATTGTCATGAACTTCAATCGTATGATCAATGCCCAGAGCATAATACATCGTGGCAGCGAGATCGCCGGTGGTCACGGGATCACGGTCCGGGACTGCTCCGTATTTGTCTGAAGCTCCATACACCGCGCCACCCTGAACTCCGCCGCCCGCCATCAGCACGGTGTAGCATTTCGGCCAGTGGTCGCGACTGATGTTGGCGTTGATCTTTGGTGTGCGGCCAAACTCGCCCATCCAGATTACGAGTGTCTCGTCGAGCAATCCGCGATCACTAAGATCATTCAGGAGAACCGGGAGTGTGTGATCGGTCGATGGAAAATGCCACTCGGGCAGGATCTCATACATGCGGGTATTGTCAAAGCCGTGAGTATCCCAGCCGCCATCTGTCTTGCTGCGTCCGCCGATGCTTTGAGCAAAATACACTGTCGTGAACTTGACACCCGCTTCGACCAGTCTGCGAGCCAGCAGGCAGCCCTGACCATACGTCGTTCGTCCGTAAGCGTCGCGCACAACCTCCGGTTCTTTTGACAGATCGAAGGCATCTCGAACCTTCTCCGAGTTTAACATCGCCAGCGCGCGGTCGTAATAAGCGTCCAGTCCTCGAGCAGCCGCGGAACGGTCCAGAGCCTTTGCCTGGTTGTTGATCAGTTCCTGTAGCTGACGACGATCCTGTAAACGGCCCAGCGTGATGTCCGATGGAAGACTCAGCTGAGACAGTTTGAAGTTGGCCTGATTCGGGTCGTCTCGAAAGAAGAGCGGATCGTGCTGCTTACCGAGAAAGCTGGCGCGTTGTCCGGGCGTCGTTGATCCATCAGAGATTTGATAAGGATAGGAAACGAACGTGGGCATTCCATTTGTGTTTGGAGCGACAGCATCGACCACGGAGCCGTAGCCCGGAAACAGATCCAGTGAGTCACGCAGGCGTTGATCATCGATAGGCGGCTCAACACCGGTGAGTGCAGTATACCCAGCCGAATTATGATTATTCATCGTGTGATGCACGGTGCGAATCTGAGCGATTCGATGCATCACTTTTGCCGTCTCCGGCAGATGCTCACAAATCGACATCCCCGGCACGGACGTCGGGATCGATTTATACAGGGAACGATAGCCGTCTGGTGCATCAGGTTTCATGTCGAACGTATCGACATGGCTCGGCCCACCCCACTGGAACAGAAAGATTACGGACTTGGCCTTTGCAGCGCGAGAAGGTTTCGGCTGACTCTCCTGAGCCTTTAGCTGACTCTCCTCCGCCTTTAACAGACGCGGCAGATTTAGTCCCAACAGACCGGCGCCGCCGACACGAACGAGATCTCGCCGGTGAATCCGCGCTGCCCGATCAACGATGCTGTTCCATTGCATCTCAGAAGCCTTTCAGAAACTTTCGAAGTTCCGGATCATCTTCGTCTTCATCCTTGTCGTCGCCCATGTCGAACCAGTTCGATCCTTCGTCTTCCTCAGCCACTTCAAGGACTTCCTCGACAGCACCTTCTTCCTGGGCAGCTTCTTCGACGGCTACGGCCTCTGGGTTTGATTCATCGGTCGTCACGACCTCTTCAGCTGCAATCTCAGCGAAATCCCACGCGTCGTCGTCCGCGGCAGCGACCTCAAGCTCCGTATCTGTGGCTTCAGCCACTGGCTCCGTCGACGTCTCGGATTCCGCGACGATCTCCGAATCAGCCACTTCTTCGAACAGTTCGATTTCTTCCAGCTCAGCATCGAATTCATCGACTGCGTCAACGTGTCCAGCATGTTCGACGATCGCAACGGGCTGAACGGGTTCAACGTCATCAAAGAAGTCGAACTCTTCAACAGCCTCAATTTCGTCAACGGTCCCGGCTTCCTCAACCGTCCCGGCTTCAGTCTCAGCGTCGATCTCCGCAAATTCTTCGACGACAGTGTTCTCCTGAATTGCATCGAGCGATGCCGTGGCAACGGGTTCAATCTCAGTGGCTGCAATCACGGCGACGGCTTCGGGATCCTCGCTGAGAAAATCAAAGTCGCCGCCACGATTCGGCTCGGCAACGTCTGAAAGTTCCGCGGCGTCCCATGATGACTCGGACACCGAAACGGCGGCCTGTTCCGGCGTGACCATGTCTGGTGCGGAATCTTCCAGCTGGTCGACATCATCGAACAGTTCGACGTCGTCAACGGGCGCCGCGGCTGGCTGCTCCGCCACCGCGTCGACAACGTTTTCCGAAGCATCGGCAAACCAGTCGATTTCAGACGATTCCTCTTCAGCGTCTCCAGACTCAACCGCATCGACTTGCTCGATCACCTCCTGCGGCGTTTCCACTTCAATACCCAACATGTCGAAGAAGTCGGACGGTTCATCGAGCACTTCAACTGCCGCTTCTTCCTCCAGAACCTGAACAGCCTGAGCGGGTTCTTCGACAAGTGATGCTTCGGTCGGTTCTTCCAACCATTCCTCGGCCGAATCCGCAACTTCCACAGCAGCAGCAGCAGCGTGTTCAACCGCCTCCTGCGGCTCTTCCACTTCAATACCTAACATGTCGAAGAAATCGGAAGGTTCATCGAGCACTTCAACTGCCGCTTCTTCTTCCGGAACCTGAACAGCGTGGACGGGTTCGTCGACAAGTGCTGCTTTGGCCGGTTCTTCCAACCATTCCTCGGCCGAATCCGCAACTTCCACAGCAGCAACGTGTTCAATCGCCTCTTGCGGCGCTTCCACTTCAATACCTAACATGTCGAAGAAGTCGGAAGGTTCATCGAGCACTTCAACTGCCGCTTCTTCCTCCAGAACCTGAACAGCCTCAGCAGGCTCGTCGATTAGTTCTGCCTCCACTGGCTCCGCCGCAACTTCGCCGGCTGGCCAAACATTCTCACCGACAGCGATTGGGGCAACCATCTGCTGTGGCTCGTCTTCAACGATCCCCAACTGATCGAAGAAGTCGGACGGTTCCTCAAGCACTTCAACAAGTTCGGCCTCGATCGGATCCGCTTCAGCTGAGACCGCTTCCATAACCTCGACAGGTTCAACGTCATCCAGTACTTCGACGACCTCAGCGGTCTCTTCGGTCACCTCAATCAAGTCGGCTTCAGCAAGTTCTTCCGCCAGCACCTCAGGCTCGTCAAGCACTTCAAGGAACTGATCTTCCAGCAGGTCGGGTGCTTCGAAATCTGCCGTGAGTGCATTCGGCGAAGTCTCATCGTCCAAAATTTCGACGGCCTCAATCGGGAATTCATCGAGAACTTCAACCGGCTCATCATCCAGCACTTCAACCGCTTCAACGGACTCTTCAGCAAGGACGGCTTCAACGACTTCTTCAGCAAAAATGTCCTCGTCATCCAGGACTTCAACAACTTCCTCGACACCGTCGTCAAAAGCTCCAGTCGCGGGCGAAACCGTTGAGTCATTAGCGGCGACAGGGGCTTCGTCGCCTGATTGTCCCCCAAAAAAGGACAGATCATCCGGCGAATCGTCCGTCAGCCATGACGACTCGGAAGTCGCTGACTCGGCGGCTGATTGAGATTCCTCAACCCCAATGCTTTCACTCACACTGTCCACAATGTCCGCGTCCACAAACGACGACGCATCGACAGGTTCGGGCTTCGCAATCTTTTCAGCGATCGGAGCAGCAGCGGAGGCGATCACAGCTGCCGCGACGGCTTTCTTACCGGCTGGGGCTGCGACGTCAACCGTTTCAGATCGACTTTGGGATGAGTCTGAAGGCGATGAAGGCCGCTTTCCAGCAGCGTCGCCCGAACGGTCTTTCTTCATCCGAGCGGTTTCTTCATGCGCCTCCGCAGAGGCACCCGCCTGTTCAACCGAATAATCAAGAAGTGGTTTGCTCTTCAGCTCCTGGGCGATGATTGCCGCGGCGGAACTCACAATCGTGGAGGACTCAGCGGCACCGCTGCTTGACTTGGTACTTTTCTGCGAACGTTCGCCTTCAGTTCTGGTCGTGGATCCGGAATCTTCCTTGAGATGCACTATAAAATTGACGGGCCCCAGCGTCAGAATGGAACCGGTCTTGAGTTCAACTCTCTCGCCCGGCTTAATGCGTTGATTGTCGACATAGGTGCCGTTGCTGCTGTCAAGATCTGTGACGGAGACGCCATCACGACCTACTCGCAGAAAGCAGTGGCGACGGCTCATCTGCGGCGCAGAGAGACGCAAATTGCAGTCGGAGCCGCGTCCAATCACGATATCGTGGCGTACTGTGACTCTACGGACATTGGCCAACTGCTCCTGCAGTTCCAGGACAACCTTCATGAATTTCGTTCCGTTGGCGACGATGAAGTGGGAACCCAAAGACGATGGACGACGACCAGCAAACCGGAGATGAGGTCAGCTTCATCGCCAGTGTCTGCTCAGGTCAAATCAAAAGATATCGCGCTCCTCTGCGAATTACTCGCGATTTAACGCAACTTTGATATCAGATCGTGCCAATTCTGCTCGCCCAGCCCGTCGAAAATGAGCAGCCGGAGAATCCTGCCTCGATTTTGCCGGAGGTCGTTCTATAACAAAGAAGTTCCGCGTGACTGAGCAACCAAATTCCAGGGGACTCAATTTGACTCGACTTGGTAACCAAAGAACACTCCACAAACACTGACAAAATGGCCAGCCGTGGGCCAGACGGTACGAAACATCGCCCTTTGTGTCGGCCGTCCCGGGCCTGACGATGCGAAACCAGAGAACTGGCACTTCGAGTTGATATGGTGTTCGATTGAGAAGCACCACAAAATCAACAGTCCACTTGGTGGAGCGTGCCGTTCGGCATCCTTACGATGCGGCGGAGGCAGTGTCTCAATTTCCGTATTTCTCGCATTTTTCGTTGGTTTGCGGGACGTCAGGGGCTGCGATAACCTGCACAATCCAACACTGCAGCTGGCCGTCGTGAGATGTGAGCATTAAGGAAAAGTTGTCACATCTCCAGTGAGCGGCTCTGCGGGGAAATGATTTTGGGACGCAAGGGAAAGCAGAAGGCAGGAATTACCATCGAATGAGTGAACCGTCAGAGAATTCTCCACCAAATCCTCCCGCTCAGAAGCCGTCCGGATCTGCAGGTGGTGAACCACGTCGATCGAACTTTGGTTCGATGACCATGGTCCTGGTTCTGATCGTCGTTGCGATTGCATTCTTCTCCTATAGCACATCCCCGTCGAACTACGGCACCACAATTCCGTACTCGTTTTTCTTTGAACATCTGAAGAGTGGTAAGGTGAAGTCGGTCACGGTGCACGGTGAAATTCTCACCGGCGACTGGGACAAGATCCCGGAAGATAAACCTCCCGGGCTGACGGGCACTTTGGCGGCTAAGTTCAACACTGTGCTTCCGCCGATGCTGATGCACAATCAGCAATTGAACAACGAGCTGACTCGCCAGGGAGTGCTCTACAACAATGTTCCGACGTCAGTCTCGACCGGGACGGAGATGCTGTTGTGGATCCTGATGCCGGTGGGTTTGATCCTGATCATGTGGAACATGATGCGACGCTCGTCCGACCCGTTCAGCAGTGGCGGCATGATGGGCGGTTTTGTTCGCAGTCAGGCTCGGCGATTCGAAAAGAGTGAACACTCCGCAACCTTCAACGAGGTCGCCGGTCTTAAGTCCGCCAAGCAGGATCTGCAGGAAGTCGTCGAGTTCCTGAAGACGCCCAAGCGTTTCACTCGACTTGGTGCCAAGATCCCAAAGGGTGTGCTGCTCGTCGGGCCTCCGGGAACCGGCAAGACTTTGCTGGCACGAGCGACCGCCGGAGAAGCAGGCGTTCCGTTCTTTTCGATTAACGGTTCTGAGTTTATTCAGATGTTTGTAGGTGTCGGGGCGACTCGCGTGCGCGATCTGTTCAAGACCGCTCGTGAATCATCGCCGTGCATTATTTTTATCGATGAAATTGACGCGGTCGGTCGAGTTCGCGGTGCCGGAGTGGGCGGTGGCCACGATGAACGTGAGCAAACTCTGAATCAGATTCTCAGTGAAATGGATGGCTTCCAGCAGGGTGATACCGTCATCGTGCTGGCCGCAACAAATCGCTCCGATGTGCTGGACCCGGCCTTGCTGCGTCCGGGCCGCTTTGATCGCCACGTGACCGTTGATCTGCCGGCGAAAGAGGGGCGTCTGGGAATTCTCAAGGTTCACACTCGCAAAGTGCCTATGGCCGACGATGTGAATCTCGAGAGCATTGCAAAAACCACCATGGGGTTCAGCGGTGCAGAACTTGAAAAGCTGGTCAATGAAGCGGCTCTGAAAGCCGCGCGTGATGAGAAACGCGCTGTCGAAATGAGCGATTTCCGTTATGCGTACGACATCGTCACCATGGGTGTTCCACGCGATGAGATCATGGATAAGAAGGAGAAGACTCTGACCGCGTGGCATGAAGCGGGACACGCAGTGCTGGCATGGGCTCAGGAAGGCATGGACCCGGTTCACAAGGTGTCGATTGTTCCTCGCGGCCGAACCCTGGGCGTTACTCAGTTGATGCCGGAGAGTGAAATCAACAACCTGGGCGAACGCATTCTGAAGGCTCGCATCGTGATGACCATGGGCGGTCGCGCTGCCGAGAAGATGAAGTTTAACGAGTATTCCGCCGGGGCTCAGGGCGACATCAGTCAGGCCACTCAGATTGCGCGCCGCATGGTCGCCAGTTGGGGCATGTCGGAAGTCATTGGACCGGTCGCTTTCCGCCAGTCGGAAGAGCACCCGTTTCTTGGCAAGGAAATGCACACGTACCGTGAGTTCAGCGAAGAGACGACTCGCCAAATCGACATTGAAGTCCAGCGCATCATCAAGGAAGCTGAACAGTCCGCCATCAAGCTGCTCACCCAGTATCGCGACAAACTGGAAGCACTGGTGGATGCTCTTCTGGAATCCGAGGATCTGGAACGCGAAGCTGTGGCAAAGATCCTTGGAGAGCGTCCCGTCGCAGCGGCAAAGGAATAGTGAGATTCGGGCCGGAATCGGAGTGTGGCGCTCGTCATTTGCACCCATCGAAAGGTCACAGACTTAAGCCGTCGTTGGTGAATTGATCGCGACGCAACCAGGTAAAAAAAACGTCGCAATTGGGCATTCATACTCGCCGCTTAGGCTTTGCAAACTGCGGCGATGGTGAATGGCGAGGTGCGGGAATTTTCAGATGACTGCGCAACTGGAACCCTGGAACAGAACTGCGTACGTGGCTGGCGGTGGAGAGCCGTTTCTCTTCTACGTCGCTTATGGCGATATTAACCCGAAGGCACCACTTTCACGCAGCAAGTACCGGTCCGAGGGAATTCCCAAAGGCATCAGCATGATGTCTTATGGGCCGGATCAGCACCCCGAAGTTCCAGGAAGCTTTCGTGGAGGTTTCTTGTGGGATGAACTTCAGGCCAATGATCCGAAACTTGCCGCGGCGGTTGAGCAATGTGATCGCTGCATCGTGCTACGCGGTACTCCGGCCGATGCCACAAGTCTGAATTATCTTCGTGACACCATCGGCCTGATGACTTACATGCTGGATCACGGCGGTTGTGCGATCTATGACCCCCAGATGCTCCGATGGTGGAGCGCAGCGGACTGGCGGGAACAATCCTCTGCTCCTGCGTCGACGGTCGCTCATAAACATACCGTGATTCTTGTGTCCGATGAAGAGGACCATTCACTGAAGTGGTATCACACCCGCGGTATGCGAAAGTTCGGCAGACCCGACATCAGTGTTCATAACGTCGCGGAAGTACAGGGCAACGCGGTCGTGAATCTGTGCAATCGTCTCATTGAACACCTGGCCGCAGGTCATGTCGTCGCTGACGGGCAGCACATTCGGATGCCAGGATTGCCGCCACGCACCACTGCTCGCAACGCCGGAGATCTCGATGATCCGGACTTCAACAACGTGCACCTTGATATCCGGCTTGGGAAAGCATAGCTGCTGGCATTTCGTCGACATTGATGCTGGACGAGCGCAAAAGAAAACACCATCGAGCAGAACCCGATGGTGTTGAATTAGATTCTCATCCGAAGCGATCGCTTCTGTCTCCGAAAGATCAATACGGCAACTCGCGAATGTACATATTCTTGAAGAACAGTTCGCTGCCGTGATGCTGCAATTCGATCTGGTCAGCTCGAACCAGAGGAATCAAACCGGACTGATCCCAGTAGTTCTCCAGTTCTACTCGGTCAACAATCAGCTTGTCATTCAGCCAGATCGTGACTTTATTGCCCACCATGCGAATCAGGAACGTATTCCATTCGCCCGGCTTCTTATCGGCCAGCGAAGTCGGAGCATTGCGCCAGCGACGATTGTTCCACAAGCCACCTGACCCCAAATTGCGACCGTTCGTATACTGAGTCACCCATTCCTCTGGTGTTGCCGGATCAGGTTGCCCGGGCTTCACGCGTGGATCCCACGGATCCCAGATCTGAATCTGTGGAGTGCCTCGCAGGTAGATGCCCGAGTCTGCTCCGGGGGGAATCTTCCAGTCGACGTAGAATTCAAAATCGCCGTAATCCTTTGAAGTGCAAAGACTCTGTCCTTTCCCGTCGTAAGTCAGAATGCCCTCCGCAACACTCCAATGTTCTTTCATGACCGCATCCGCCTTCTCCTGAGCCGCCTTGAGGTCATCGCCCGTGAGCGCTCGACGCTGATTCGCGTTATCGTGAGCCAAACCTTTCCAGCCGGACAGGTCCTTTCCGTTGAAGAAGGCGGTGAATCCGGTCGGCGGAGTATTGTCGGCCGATGTCTGTGGCTTTGTCGGGGACGGAGCGTAGTCGGCAAGTTTCAGATTTCGAAACTCGACGCGATCATCGTGACCAGCCAGAACGATATGGCCCTTCTTGTTCTTCATGCCGGGATGAGGATTCCCGTCCACTGGCGTGATGTCGTCCAGAAACGCATCCACGATCACAGCACCGTTCAGAATGATCAGAATATGATCTTCGATGACGACGATCGTTTCCGTATTCCATTCACCGACTGGCTTCAAATAACCAAGTTTAGGCGGATAGATTCCATAAACTGAACCGTGGTACTGCCAGGGTTTTAACCAGTTCAGCTTCTGAGTCTTCCCGTCGGCCATGACTGCATCGCCGTTATAAACTTTGCCGTCGTGATCCAGAATCTGGATCTCCATGCCGTCTTTCGAGGGATGACCGTCTTTGGGAACTCGAATGCCAATTCCGTTGTTGCCACTTTCTTCCAGTTTGAACTCGAAGTGCAATGCAAAGTCGCTGTATTCCTTTTCGGTGTACAGGTGCTTTCCGCCCTTGTTGCAGATCAGAATTCCATCCTGGACAGAATAACCTTTGAGGTCTCCGGTCCAGCCGGAAAGGTCTTTCCCGGTGAAAAGGTCGACCCATGTTGCGGAATCCAGAATGGCCTGAGCAGTCTGAGCGGCGGCCACATTGGGATCAACTTTTTGATCCTGAGCGATTGCGGTGGTCGTCGACGAGAAGATCGTCGCCGCGACAGCGGAAAACAAAAGTGCTTTGGTAAGCAGGAACTTCATACGGTTCATCTCCAGGAGGCGTTGAGGCGGGAACTGAGCACGCGGGAAACCGCCGCGATACTGCACAGGGTTAAGGGCCAGTAGTGGCTCAAGTGCAGTGACGACAATTTATCCAAGAAGGATAACGCAGTTGTCCCACCAGATGCCACCGTACCCCAACATCCAGAATGCGGATGCTGCAGTTGGTGATTTCAGTCCGCCCTGGTTAAGGGCAGCACTTTGCCACTTGCCGGAACAAGTGTGCATGTCAACCATCAACCCCGACCAACCTTTTTTGTGGTCTCTGTGATTCATATGTGTTATCCGCGGCATCCGCGGCAAAAATGCGATTCTGTTTTTTGACCACAGATCGCACAGATTTCACAGATAAAATAGCAGGAGAGCTTCACACGAACCCTGAACATCCACCCCAACTTGGCGTTCTCGAGGTCGTGTTCTGTCAGGAACAAGATTTGGGGTTCAATGCGAGCCGACGGAGCGGCTCGACTACGTAGCTTCGCCGCTCCGTCGACGAAAACGGGATCCACCCGTAACCCCCAAATCAGATCTTGACGAGCCAGTAGTTGGAATTTGAGTTTTCAAATTTGAAATGTGAAATCGCCGCGCATCAGATGCCTCACAACTTCGAAATGGCTTCGTCCAGATTCAGCAGAACACTCATCGCAGCGGACCATGCGGCGAGCTCCACTGGCGGCAGAGCCTTATCACGTGGCGAAGCGCCGATAGTGAGATATTCTTCCGCGGCTGCAGGTTCCTTGGTAAATGCCTGAGTTGCTTCGTCCAGAATCTGCTGAATTGTTTCTCGCTCTTTTTGATCCGGTTGTCGGCTCAGCACCAGTCGAAACGCCAGATTGATTCGCGAATCAACATCGCTCGCCCCGGTCAGACATCGTTCCGCCAGCTTGCGTGACGCCTCAACGAACGTTGGATCATTCAGCAGCACGAGCGCCTGCAGTGGAGTATTCGTGCGTGCCCTGCGAACGAGGCAGAATTCACGATCCGGCGCATCAAAGGTGGCCATGCCAGGAGGCGGACAAGTGCGTTTCCAGAACGTATACATGCTGCGGCGATAAAGTCCTTCGCCGGCATCCGGAACATACTTGTCACGTCGTTCAACGCTGACATCTTCCCACAGTCCTTCTGGCTGATAAGGACGAACACTGGGGCCACCGATGCGTGGACTGAACAGGCCACTGACTACCAGGGCTTGATCCCGAACCGTTTCGGCAGGAAGGCGATATCGGGGACCGCGAGACAGCAACGTATTGCGAGGATCCTTCTGCAGCAGTTCTTCCGTCACATTGGACGACTGCCGATACGTGGCTGACAACACGATCTGTCGCAGGATCGCTCGTTGATCCCAGTGCTGAGCGATCAATTCCGTGGCGAGCCAGTCAAGCAATTCCGGATGACTCGGGAACGCGCCCTGGCTGCCGAAGTCTTCCGATGTCTCAACCAGCCCCATGCCAAACAGCATTTCCCACCAACGATTCACGGCCACGCGAGCCGTCAGCGGGTGTGTTGGATCCGTCAGCCAACGAGCCAGATCGAGTCGTGTCTTTTTATTGTTTGCCTGACTATCCGCAGCGGCCACGGCGTTGCTGAGGGCCTGAGGAAATTCAGACTCAACCTGATCACCAAGCTGATCGTACTGACCTCGTTTCAGAATAAAGGCGGGGCGAGGTTCGGTGGGTTCTGACATCACCATCGTGGCAGGAATCTCATTTTCGATTTCCGTGCGGCGTTTTGGCAGTTCAGTTCGCTCGACACGCAGAGCTTTCGCCGTCGGGTCGACTTGATTCACAAAGTACTGAACTAACAACTGCTGTTGCTCAGCACTTCGTTCTGCCGCTGGCGTCTTGAGCAACTCCGCAAGTTGAGCAAACGTTTCGCCCTTCGACAGCAGGGATATCTCGTCAGCACTCAATTCACTGCCAAACAGTTGCACGTCGTCGACGAGTCCCTTGAACGGCACTGATTTGTGGCGACGGCCAATGTGAAACGGTTTGTCTGTCTTCAGCGATCCGGCAAGTTCATTGTTCGTCGTGACATCAAACTCCTGAGCCACGCCGTCGACGTACAACTTAACTCCCTGAGCATGTTTTGATCCATCGTAAGTCACGACCAGATGATGCCACTCGTTCAAGCTGACAGGATTTCTCGAAGCAATCCGAAATCCATTGTCGGGCCAGTGGCTGACAAAATGTGCGGCGATCTTTCCGCCGTCGATCATCAGATCGTAACCGCGATACGCATTGTCGTCGTCCATCTTGGACAGCACAGTGCCGATCTCATTGGATGAAAGCTGAATCCAGACCGAGATTGAAAACTTGTCGGTGTTGTCGAAGTCGCCGATCTGCCCTGCGTCGACATAATTTGAACCATCCAATTCCAGCGATAGGCCGAGACGCCCGGGTTTCCTCAGAGCGTTGCCTTTGAGTGTCCCGCTTTGTTCTGCGATGACTCGATTCGCAACAACAACTCCGTCCGTTTCATCCAGCGGTAGATGACTGCGGAGACCGATCGGCCCGGCCGTTGCAATTTGCTCCGGAGTCAACGAAGCCTCCCAGGCCTTGAGTTCTTCGCTTACATTGGCGGCTCGGTTTTTCAAGAGCTCGTCAATTTCGGCCAAGCGAGCCTCGATCTTCTGTAACTCAGCAGTTTGTTCGGCCGACGGGACCTTCAGCAACGGTTCGGCCATGCGAGCTTTGTTGTACGAAACGACCTTGTCCGGGACGTTGTTAAAGAACGAAGCAAACTGATAATAGTCTCGCTGAGTGATCGGGTCGTATTTGTGGTCATGACAGCGAGCACACTGCATCGACATCGCCAGAAACACAGTCGCCGTCGTGTGAACTCGATCCGCCACGTATTCGACGTGATACTCTTCTTCGATGATGCCGCCTTCCGTTGTGAGCACATGATTGCGACTGAATCCCGTGGCAACTCGTTGGCTGATGGTCGGATCTGGAAGCAGGTCGCCGGCGATTTGTTCTGTCAGAAACTGGTCGTACGGCATTCCAGATGCAAAGGCATTGATCACCCAATCGCGCCATGGCCACATCGTGCGAGTTTCATCGTTGTTGTAGCCGTTGGTGTCAGCATAGCGAGCCGCATCCAGCCACTGCATTGCCATGCGTTCGCCATAATGAGACGACTTCAGCAGACGATCAACGACGTCCATGTAAACCGCTTCTCGTGGCGAAGTGTTAAGAGCCGCTTCGAAAGCATCCAACTCTTTCAACGAAGGCGGCAAACCTGTCAGATCGAGACTGACTCGCCGCAGCCAGACATGAGGAGCGGCCTCCTCCGTGGGTCGCAACCCTTCCTGCTGCAACCGATGCGCGATGAATTGATCGATGGAATTCTTCGCCCATTTGGCATCGGTGATCGCGGGTGGCTCTGGTCTATTTGGTGTTACGAACGCCCAGTGGCCGGAGTACTCCGCACCTTCGGAGATCCATTGTTTAAGAATCTGCTTTTGTTCTTCGGTCAAAGGTTTCTTGGTAACCAATGGCGGCATCTGAATCTCGGGGTCATGCGAATCGATGCGGTCGATGAGTTGACTCTTCTCAGGATGTCCGGGCACGATCGCCGGTTGGCCGCTGTCACCCGCAGCGATAGCGTTTGCTCGAAGATCCAGGCGAAGTTTGCCCTGACGGCTGCCTTCATCCAGGCCGTGGCAGCTCCAGCAATGGTTGGACAGAATCGGCCGCACCTGCTGATCGAAGCGAATAGTCTGCTTCGACTGGGCGACTGCTTCTCCGTTGTGGGTGACGCAGCAGCAGGCGAAAGTAGCGGCCAAAGAAAACCGGAGAATTGACATCGGCGGATACTCGCGGCGGGAAGTCATTATTGTTGGACTCAGCACTGACTGGAGCAAAAGCCGTTAAGCCACCGGGGAAAAACCGGTGGCGTAAGGGGGCGTTGGGATTGTCGCGCTATTTTGACGCGGCTGGTCGTCGTTGTCGAAACATCCAGGGAACCAGACCGTCGTTGTCGGAATAACTGGGTGTCCACGAATTGTGACTAACACCGGGTAACTCAACATACACTGGTTTACCGCCGGCTTCAGTCAAATGCTGAACAGCACTGCGACTGCGTTCCACCGGAACAACAGTGTCGGCATCTCCATGAGCAACCCAGACAGCGACATCTTTCAACGCCACAACCTTCGCCGGATCTGCCGCGCCGCAGATGGGAGCGACGGCGGCAAACCATTCCGGGTGGCGACTTGCCAAATCGAACGATCCAAAACCGCCCATGGACAAGCCCGTCAGATAAATACGATCGCGATCGATCTGCTCTTCCTTGATCGTCCGTTCAATCATCTCCATCACTGTACTCAACTGCGCGGTAGGTTCATCAGGCGACACCGGATCTGTTTTTGCAGTCCAATCGACTTCGAGCCATTTCTTGTCAGGGCGACATTGAGGAGCGAGGACGTAACATGGAAACTTGTCACGCCAGCGAGGCTGAGCCATTTGAGTTGGCAAGTACAGCAACTGCAGAGCATTGTCGGTTCCTCGTTCACCGGCACCATGCAGGAAAATCACCAGCGGATATTTCTGTTCGGCTTCGATCGAGGCTGGTTTCATCAGTCGATAACGAAACTCTTCGTCTGTATATTCGCCTCCGGTCCAGGTAATGGACTTCTCTTCGTAAACCGTTTTTGCATCGACGGGTTCTGTCGCGGTAGCGGTGACAGGCTCTGGGCCCGCCACATAATCACGCCATAACCATTCCAGCGATTCCGGCATGATCGCACCGCCGTGCTTTCCGCTGTGAGCACCTGTGCCGCCGACGAACTTGTAATCGTAGCCTTTAAACTTCAGAGCTTTCTCCATCTGCAAGTTGGCCAGCCACCAGTTGCCGTGTTCGTTATCAAGATCATTCTCACCGTCCTGCAGGAACACTCGAATCGGCTTCTTGTCTGTTTTGCGAATCATGGCTTCATAGGCATGGCCGCCGCGGATGTTGGTAAAGCTGCCGATATGACTCAGGACTTTGCCGAACCATTCGGGATGTTCCCAGGCCGCTGTGAACGCACAAATCCCGCCGCTGGACATCCCGCAGATTGCTCTGTCAGCCGGATCGCTGCTGATCTTCAGCTTGTGTTCTTCGATGACATGAGGCAGCAATTCGCTGACGACAAATCGAGCATACTGATCGCTGAGCGTGTCGTATTCGAAGCTGCGATTGTTGGCTCGCCAGCGACTCTCTGGAATTTCTCCACCCTTATGTCCGGGGTTGATAAACAGTCCAATCGTGACCGGCATTTTTCCCTGATGGATCAGGTTGTCGAAGACGATGGGAACTCGTACCTGACCATTTTCATCAAGGTAGGCATGGCCATCCTGAAAAACCATCAGACAGGCGGGTTGCGTTCCGTCATACTGTTTTGGGATGTAGACGTGATACTCTCGCACGGTGCCTTCAAAGATCTGACTGGTCCAATCATGCTTCGTGACGGCTCCCTGCGGCACACCATCCTGACGCTGTGAATCCGGGCCGAGCTGGTAGGCGTCGTCCGGGTTTGTCTGCTGAGCTTCAATGCTTTGCGAGAAATTTGCGATCATGAGCAACATCAGAAACAAAGGGCGAGCTGAAATAAGCGTGCGTGGCATCCTGATTTTCCGGTGAGAAAAAACTTGGGCGAGGCAGACGATCTTCTGTAGGCAGCGCGAGTGATCCTTCACAGGAAGCGAACGAGCTGCGGCGGACGGAAGTCTTGCGCCGTATAGGATGAGGTTTCTCTTGTCGGTTGTCTACCGGCTGAGTGGATCGGTGGCAGGGCCGACAGGAACCAGCTGTTGAACAGTCAGGGGGCCTCAAATCCTTCGCTGCCTGGTATCAGGGTTTCTTCCGGCGTATGCTGACCGGCTGGAAGTCCGTGAGTTCGGTTAATGAAGCTGAGTTTTTCTGACAGATTCCAGTTCCGTGAACCGACCCTTCGGGAACTCCCTGTGTGTTTTGCATCCCATCGGCAATTCCAGGAGATCCTCATGTCAAAAGCGTCACCTCACCTGCCTCGCCGTCGCTTCCTGAAGAAAAGTGTGGCGGCGGCCGCCGCGGCGGTTATGGCTCCCACCATTATTCCGGCTTCGGCCCTTGGACGCGGTGGAGCGGTTGCTCCCAGCGAACGAGTCGTTGTCGGTGGTATCGGAATCGGCAATCGCGGCACCTATGATCTGGGCTGTTTCCTGCAGCAGCCGGATGTGCAGTTCATTGCCGTCTGCGACGTGAAAGAATCGCGTCGTCAGGCTGTTAAGAAAATCGCCGACGACCAATATGGCAATCAGGACTGTTCCATGCACAAAGACTTTCGCGAAGTGCTGGATCGGAAAGACATTGATGCGGTTCTGATTGCCACAGGACCAAACTGGCATGCAACGATGGCGATGCACGCCGCCAAAGCCGGCAAGGATATGTATTGTGAAAAGCCTGTCACAAAGAATATTGCTCAGAGTCTGATCCTTGCGGAAACGATGCGACGCACCGGGCGAGTTTTCCAGGCAGGAACTCAGCGACGTAACCTGCCTCATTTTGCGTTTGCGTGTCAGTTGGCCCGCACTGGCAAACTGGGAAAACTTACCAAAGTGTTTGCACATCCGGCCGGCATGCAGGCCATGATGAGCGGATGGCTGATTCCGGAAACGGAACCAGACAAGGCCGTCGTGGATTGGGATATGTATCTCGGCCCGGCGGCTTGGCGCCCGTTTAATCCGAAGCTGCTGGATGGATTCAATTTCGAAAAGGGTGGCGGACTCGTCGGCGGCGGAGTACTCGAATGGGGCTCTCACTGCGTCGACCTTTGCCAATGGGCTGTCGGAGACTGTCCTCCGCCGGTCGAGTATGATGCTCCGAAAGATGGTCAACTGGTCGCTCGCTACGAAAACGGCTGCCAGCTCATCTTTCGTGAGACCGGCTGGATTCCGCTGGGATCCTGTCCGGTTCGGTTCGAAGGTGAAACGGGCTGGGTCGAAGCCGGCGACAGTGGCAAACTGGTCCTCAGCTCACCCGCGCTGCTGGCCGGGCGCACTGTCGAAGAGATCGATGGTTATCCGGCGACGTATCATGTTCGCGATTTCCTCGACTGCGTGAAGACTCGCAGCCAGCCCAAAGGCAATGCGGATGCCGCCTGCAATGCCCATATCGCCTGCCACGCTGCCAACATTGCGCTGCATCTGGGACGCACGGTGAAGTACGACAACACGACTCATGAATTTGTGAATGATGAACAGGCTAACCGACTGCGTTCGGAAGCTCTTCGAGAACCGTGGAGACTGTAAACGCGGCTCACCGTCCTGAGCCTTAGCCATTTCCATTTGAAATTTGAGATTTCAAATTTGAAATTGGGACTTGCAGTTTGAACTCTCCTACCAAATTCATCTCACAGGAAAAATAAAGTCATGAGAATTCTTCGATCCTCTTCACAAGTCGTCGCGTTACTGCTGACGTCGTTGACGTTCTTACAGAGTGCCAGGGCTGATGGACCGGCGACGTCGCCGGAGAAAGAAGCCGAACTGCTGGCGGTGCTGCAATCAGATGCCGCTCCGGCGGACAAAGCAATCACCTGCAAACAGCTGGCCATTTATGGTTCCGCGGCTGCCGTGCCTGAACTGGCCAAGTTGCTGCCGGTGCCAGAACTATCATCATGGGCTCGAATTGCACTCGAATCCATTCCCGGTGCCGAAGCCGATGAAGCTCTGCGAGCAGCCACAGAATCTTTGCAGGGACGCCTTCTTGTCGGCACGATTAACTCGATCGGCGTGCGTCGTGACGCAGTAGCCGTCGCAGCACTGTCCGGAAAACTGAAAGACGCAGACGTTGAAGTGGCCGCTGCGGCAGCAGTCGCACTGGGACGCATTGGAAATGAGCAAGCGTCTTCAGCTCTGCGAACCGCACTGGCAGATTCCCGCCCGGAAGTTCGCTCGTTTGTTGCAGAAGGGTGTGTTCTGTGTGCTGAACGATTGCACTCAGAAGGCAAGTCGGTCGACGCGATTGCAATCTATGACGAAGTGCGAGCCGCCGACGTGCATCCACAGCGAATTGTCGAAGCGACACGTGGAGCCATTTTGGCTCGTGGTCAGGACGGCATTCCGTTACTGGTCGAACAACTTCATTCGGATGACCGAGCACTCTTCCGTCTGGCACTCGGAACGGCTCGTGAATTCCCTGGCAGCGAGATTGACAAGGTCCTTGTGACAGAAATGACAACGTCGCCCGATGATCGAGCGGCCCTGATTGTTCAGGCGATGGCGGATCGAAAAGAGACGGTTGTGTTGGCGGCGATTCTGAAGGCCGCTGAACAGGGGCCGTTGGCCGTCCGATTATCTGCCGTCGATGCACTGGCTCGCGTTGGCGATGTAACTTGCCTGAATTCGCTGCTCAGGATTGCCGTCGAGAAAGATGCGGAGCTGTCAGCCGAGGCAAAACAAACTCTGGCCGAACTTCCTGGCGATGACGTGAATGCTCAAATCGTGGCGTTGCTGCCGAAAGCCGAAGGAGCCACCTATCCGCTTCTGCTCGAGCTTGTCGGTCAACGTCGGATCGAAGCCGTTCCGCAACTGTTGAAGGCCTTGGACAACAACAGCAGTGTCGTGCGCACCGCAGCTTTGGTGGCTCTGGGAGAAACCGTTTCGCTGCAGCAGTTGTCCGTGCTGATTGATCAGGTGGTGGCTCCAAAGAAGCCTGAAGATGCCGAGACTGCTCAGAAGGCTCTCAAGGCTGCAAGCATTCGCATGGCTGATCGTGAAGCCTGTGCGAAAGAACTGTCCGCTGCTGTGGATCGTGCCAAAGCTGTTCCTGTCAAAGGCACTCTGCTGCAGATTCTGGGAGCCATGGGCGGCACCAACGCACTGCAGGCCGTTGGAAAGGCTGCGAAGAGCAATGATGCACAGTTGCAGGACATCAGCAGTCGTCTGCTGGGCGAATGGATGACGGAAGATGCGGCTCCGGTTCTTCTGGAACTGGCAAAGCTGCCGTCGAATCCTTATCAGGTGCGTGCGTTGCGAGGCTACATCCGCATCGCTCGCCAGTTCGTACTGCCCGACGAAAAGCGTACTGAAATGTGCCAGACGGCATTCGATGCAGCTCGACAAACGGCAGAGAAGAAACTGGTGGTCGACATCCTGAAGCGTTATCCAACCGTGGACAACCTGAAGATGACCATCAGGCTGATGAAAGTTCCGGACCTGAAGGACGATGCAACACAAGCAATGCTGGTCATCGCACAGAAGCTGAGCGGTAAAGGTATAGACGTCAAAGAACTATTGGCCACGGCGGGCATCGAGAAGATGAAGCTCGAAATCGTCAAAGCCGAATACGGTTCCGGGGCGACTCAGAAAGATGTGACCGCCGTGCTGCAGCAGCAGGCTGGTGAGCTGCCGATCATTACGCTCACTTCGGCCAGCTACAACACAAGCTTCGGAGGCGACCCGCTTCCAGGCAGCACGAAGCAACTGAAGATTCAGTACAAGATCAACGGCAAAGCGGCAGAAGCCTCGTTTGCCGAAAATGCCCTGATCGTGTTGCCAATGCCGAAGTAATGTGACTTCTGGCTTTCGGTAGTTCGGAGAATCGAAAACACCGCATGAAGTTGCCGAACTTCATGCGGTGTTTTTTTATGACTAAGTGAGTGTTTTGAGAGTAGCCGGATTCGTAAGAATTCGGATTCTGACGAGCTTAGCCGGACAGCGCCATGTTTGGCTCCCTTACAAGCCCGAAGCGCCAGCGAGTGAGCACTTTGCGGCTCATTCACTCGCTAGCGCTTCGGGCTTGTATGCTCAATGGTTTTCTTGAACCTGGCGCTGTCCAGTTAGGAACAGTCCCGAAATAACCTCCTGTTCTTACTGCGGCGAGATATCACAACCCCAAAACCTCAGTAAAGGATTTCTCTGCAAGGTAACGATCCTTCGCTTACCAGCCTGTTGAATTAGTCGCTTCATCAGCCGCAGGGCGTTCGCCCCCGGTTGTTTTTTCCTCGGTTTCAGAGGCGAAAACCGGACGCTAACGCGTTCCGGCTGATTAATTCAACAGGCTGCTACGCGTCGGGTTGCGATTCTGGATTTTTTTGGACTGGTCCTTAACACTCCGAATTCTTACGAATCCGGCTACAAAGAAATCTCACTCCCGCCCGCAAAAAATTTAATCACGCCCCAGACCGACATAGGGTTCGCGAACGGTCGCCAGCATTTCGTCATGCAGCTGTCCGTTTGACGCGAGAATGCTCGTTTTCTTTAACGGCATAGCTGCTCCGGTGCACGTCGTCACGCGACCGCCAGCTTCTTCGACCAGGAGTTGCCCGGCCGCGTAGTCCCAGGGCGACAATTGATATTCGAAATAGGCTCCGTACAGTCCCGTGGCCACGTGTGCGAGATCAAGAGACGCGATGCCAAATCGACGAACACCGTGGATCTGTCGCCGGAAGCAGGCTCCAATCGCCGCCAATGTCGCCTCCATCATGGCTCCACGATCGTAGTAGAACCCGATCCCGATCAGAGATTCACTCATTTGCTGTTGCCCACCAACATGAATCGCCTTGCCGTTATGTGACGAACCATGTCCTCTGCGAGCGATATAAAGGTCTTCGCGAATCGGATTCCAGACAACTCCACACTGAGCCACACCGTGGTGAAGATAGGCAATTGAAACGGCAAAGTGGGGAATATGGTGAGCGAAATTCGTGGTTCCGTCGAGCGGATCAATGACCCATAAATGCTCGGCTGCCACATCGCCTGAATTCTCCTCCTCCCCCAAAATCGCATGATCGGGGAAAGCACTGCGAATGATTTCGGCAATTCGTCGTTCGGCAGCCACATCAGCATCCGTCACCAGATCCGCGACTCCCTTATTTCTGACCTCAAAACCATCGTGAAAATAACGTGCAAGCACTTTGCCAGCTTCCTGTGCGGCACAGACGGCAACGTCGTATGGGGTCAGCTGAGTGTTCATTCGGGGTTTTCTGAAATTGAGGTGGTCTGATAAAGTCCCGCTCGGTCAAAGCGGAGTTTTGGCTGGAGCTGATCACTCGTTCTGTGCGCGGCCAAAATTGAGGCAATGATCTGAAGGATATCCTCCCAGGACACGCGGCCTCAATTTTCGCAGCCCGATGAAACACGAAATATCATCGGATACGTTTTGAACTGTAATCGTACTTCAGGAGGAGCAGCGATGAAGAACGCTGCCTTATGTCTGATTTCTTCAATTCTTGGTGGCTGCCTCGTGTTCTGGCTGCAATCCGGAGCTGGTACGCTCACCGTTGCGGCGGCCCAGCAGGATCGTTTTCCAAGAGATCTTTCCACGACCTCGCGGAAAACTCGCCCTGTCCAGAAGCCTGTTTCGTATGCTGAAGAAACTCAGGCGGGGACTGTGCCCGTTGATTCTCTCAGTGAGATCGCACCGCCGCGAGTCTACAACGCCCAGGGCCTGGCTCCCGACGAGGCTGTGTCAACTTACGTTTATGAAACGAATAACCGCAGCGTTGCGAATATTGGAACTCGCATCGGTGCCGCTCGCGGATTCTTCGGGGAGAACCCCACGGAGGATTCCGGGTCTGGATTTATCCTGGATCAGAACGGTCATATCCTGACGAACAATCATGTCATTGAAGGGGCTCAGCGAGTCCTTGTGACCCTGCACGATGGCGAAGAATTTGAAGCCGAAGTTGTGGGTGCAGATCCGATCAACGACATGGCGGTAGTCCGGATCAAAGCACCGGCCGAGAAACTCATCCCCGTGCGTTTTGCCGATTCCTCCAGCCTGAAAGTGGGCATGCGCGTGTTCGCGATCGGTAACCCATTCGGGCTTGAGCGAACCATGACGACCGGGATCATTTCCAGTCTGGATCGAACACTGCCAGTCACTCGAGCCCGCTCGATCAAGTCTGTCATTCAGATTGATGCGGCGATTAATCCCGGGAACTCCGGTGGTCCGTTGATGAATTCTCACGGCGAAGTGATCGGGATGAATACGGCCATTGCCAGCAAGACCGGTCAGAACTCCGGGATCGGCTTTGCGATTCCTTCGAATCTGGTGGCTCGCATCGTCCCGGAGTTAATCGAACACGGCCGATTCATTCGCCCCGAGTTTGGAATTGATGAAGTCGCGAAACTGGATGAAGGTCTTCGCATTATTACGTTGGTCCCCGATGGCCCTGCCGCAAAAGCTGGCCTCCGCGGGCCGGCCATTGTCCGCAACAAACGGGGCTTGTTAACGTTCGAGTCGCGCGATGTGAATCGGGCTGATGTCATTGTGGGCGTCAACGGGAAGAAGACGCTGAAACCGGATGAGTTCCTGTCAGAGATTGAAAGCCATCGCCCCGGGGACAAAATCACGATCGAAGTTCTTCGCGAAGGTAAAGTGATTTCCGTGCCTCTGCAGTTAAAGTAGACCCCGCACGACACAGGATCTCCTGACGCCGCCTCCCGGCGAGCGGTTGGGCGTCAGCCCACCGAGTGCTGCTGCCTCAGAAAACCGCAAAACGACAACACGAAGAGATCGCGCACAACGCCCGGCGATGGAGAGTCGGATAAAACGCCTCAGTGCGCTGACGCCACACTGCTCGCCAATGCCAGAAGAAGCCTCTTCCAGAGGTCTACTCCACAACAACCTGGACGGATTCGGCGGGCGGTTTCTCTTCTGCAAGCTCCGGTACTGAGATGGGATTCAGGGTCAGTCCAACCAGTAAGAATGAGAGCGTCAGCCAGCCGAGAATGTGCCGTCCGACTCCAAGTTTCTCGCGATCATCAGCCGTGGGCGGATGCTTAATCCCGGTCATCAGCAGCAGAATCAGCAACAGGCTGAACGAGAAATTATTGTTCACCACCATGTATGTGAAGCCACCCAGAATAACGGCGTGGGCGACCAGATGGGCTTTTCGCCCAATGAGCGTGTAGAGAATGTGACCGCCATCAAGCTGTCCCACGGGGAGCAGATTCATCGCGGTGATGAGAACGCCAACCCAGCCCGCGAAGGCGATCCCGTTATCGTCAAGAGCAATCGTGCGCCCCTCCGGCGCGGGACCGTGAATCGCGGAAATCATCCACTGTATAATCAGCGGCTGGCTGAACTGCAGCGGACCCGTATCCGGCCGCGGTCGATACTCAGCAATACTAAGACCATACCAGAGCACAGGGATTGTGACCGCAAGGCCCGCCAGTGGTCCCCAGACAGCGATGTCGAACATTTGGCGACGAGTCGCCACGCCACGCCCCTGAAAAATCACCGCTCCCATGGTGCCCATTGGAGGAATCGGCATTGGAATAAAATAAGGCAGCGACGCCGGCACGCGATTCCAGACCGACTGCAGATAATGTCCCATCTCGTGAAAGAACAGAATCGACATCAGCGGAACTGAATACTCAAGTCCCTGGCGACAGGCACGCACCATAATCAGGTCGGGATCGTGAGGCCTGAAGGTCTGTTGCAGGTAGTCACCAAACCGAGGAAAGATCCAGCCCAGAATGTATTCCAGCGGAAAATATCCGGACCCTACCAGAAACGTGCTCAACATGGTCAGCAGGAACAGCAGGGCCGACGTTCGAAGATGCCGACGACGCCACGAAAAAATCTGAGCCGCCTGAAGCTGTTCGAATCGCCGCTGGACTTTTCTCAGTTCCAGATCATTGTCGGTATTCATGAAGGTGGCGGGCATCGCCATGATGGGCGGAGCACTTAAAACATCCGGAGCGACGGCCGGAACATCATCATTCGTCGTGGCGGCTGTTGACGTCACCGCCAACACTGCCGGTGACGTGTCGCTCGGTTCTGGCGGCAATGATTCCTCAGATGAATTTGACATGAATTTCGCGGCTTTGAATCCGAATAGAGTTCCACACTCATCAGCAGCCCACCTGCCGTTAAAGTGCAATACCGAAGATTCTTCCATCCCCTGAGAAGGAAAGATCGTAAGCAGGATAACGACAAAACCGCTGTCTGAAGGATTTTAGTCCCACGCGTGTCAGATTCTCGCTGCAGCACGGGCGATTGATGTGATTAACTCTGTTGAGAACGCAGACTTGCCGTCAGAATCGTTTCCAGGGACATTTCCCGGGGCAGGGTTTACCTGAGTTTAGACCAAACCTGGCGACAACGATATCATACGCCGCTCACGTAAACACATCGACTCCCTTTTTCAGATCCGAGTTTCTCACCTCCATGCGTGTTGCTCACATTATCACTCGAATGATCATCGGCGGCGCGCAGGAGAACACCCTGTTCAATGTGGACGATCAGCACTATCTGTTTGGTGACGAAGTCTGTCTGATAACCGGGCCTACGACGGGCCCCGAAGGATCACTGGAACGGCGTGCCAGGGAACGAGGGCTCGATATCAGAATTCTCCCGGAGCTGACTCGCAACATCAGCCCGCTGACGGATTGGAAAGCAGTCGGTGCCCTCCGGAAAGCGCTGGCTGAGTATCGTCCGGAGATTGTGCATACTCACAGCTCCAAGGCCGGTATTCTCGGACGCCTGGCGGCTTCTCAACTTTCCCTTCCAACCGTCCATACAGTCCACGGAGCTTCGTTTCATTTCGGGCAGAATCCGTTGCTGCACTATGCCTATCGCTGGGCCGAACGACGAGCGGCTGCGTGGTGCGATCATTTCATCTGCGTCTGCGATGCGATGACCAATCAGTATGTCGCGGCCGGCGTGGCGTCTCGTGAAAAGTTTACCACGATCTACAGCGGAATGGATGTCGACAAGTTTCTGCATCCCGCAAGAACCGCGTCTGAGATTCGAGCGGAATACGATCTTGCGGCCGACGACATTGTGTTCTGCAAAGTGGCTCGCCTGTTTCATCTCAAGGGCCACAACTATCTGATCGAAGCGGCAGCATCCGTGGCTGCACAAGTCCCCAATGTCCGATTTCTACTTGTCGGTGACGGTATTCTGAAAGACCAGTATCAGGCTCGAATTGCTGAGCTGGGTCTGACAAATCATTTTCGTTTTGTTGGCCTCGTCCCGCCCGACGAAGTCACAAATTATCTGCACGCCGCCGATGCGGTCGTGCATACCAGTGACTGGGAAGGACTGGCACGAGTGCTCCCGCAGGGACTTCTTGCAGGCAAGCCCGTCATCAGCTTTGACGTCGACGGTGCTCCCGAAGTTTGCATCAACGATCAGACGGGAATCCTTGTCGAACATCGCAACACAAAGCAACTGGCCGATGCCATGATTCGCCTGGCTCAGGACCAACCTCTTCGCGAACGCCTGGGCCGGAATGGTCAGCAACGTTTTACCAACCAGTTTCGCCACGAGACTATGACCGCTCAAATCCGCAACGTGTATCAGACCGTGCTTGATAGACGCGGCTCAAAAAAGTAGCAAAGCCCGCTGAGCAAGGCTTTGAGCACTGAGCAATCAGGTAAGACGAGCGATGTTGGCCAGCAAGGCCTTGGCGCACGCGATGGAAAATTCCTGAGCGTTGATATCGCAGTCCATTGCGACAACGTCGATATCACGCCGCAACGATTCCATCAGCGTGTCAAACAATGCCGCATCAGCTTTGGGATCAGAGAATGGTCCGCCCGACGCACTGATCACACTGATGCCACCGCGAGGAATCAGAACGGTGACTGGTGACTCGTAAGCATTGATTTTTTCCGCCAGCATCGCCCCCAGCCGGCGACATTCTTCGGGAGTCGTTCGCATCAGGGTAATCTGGGGATTGTGAACATAGAAGTTCCTTCCCTCGAACTTTGCCGGCACGGTATGGCGTTCGCCGAAATTCACCATATCGAGACAGCCAGGAGCGATGATCGCGGGAACTCGGGCTCTCGCTGCGGCGTTCAGTCGATCCGGGCCAGCGGTCAATACGCCGCCGACGAGTTCATCGGCCAGTTCGGTCGTCGTCACATCCAGTACTCCCGCGACCATGCCGCTCTCGATCAGTGACTCCATGGTGCGACCGCCCGCACCGGTCGCGTGAAAAACGAGGACCTCGTAGCCAGCCGATTCCAGCACCGGAATCGCAGCATTCACGCAGCGTGTCGTATTGCCAAACATGCTGGCGACAATCACGGGCCGAGTTGCCTCCGCTGAAACATCTGCCTCAATCATGCCGCAGATGGCTCCTGCCGCGCGCGAAAAGATTGTCCGTGAGATCTGATTAAGGCCGCTCACGTCGACGATCGACGGCATCATCATGATGTCTTTGGTGCCGACATAATGAGCCGTATTGCCACTGGCCAGCGTTGAGACAATCAATTTGGGGACGCCTATCGGAAGGGCACGCATCGCCGCAGATCCGATCGCAGTTCCACCACTGCCTCCAAGAGTAATGATGCCCTGAACTCGACCATCGCGAAAAAGCTGTTCAACGGCTCGGGCGGCCGCTCCAGCCATGGCCGTCACACATTCGCCGCGGTCAGCTCGAACCATCAAACCCGGCAGATCAATCGAACCCGCAGCGGCGACCATTTCACGAGTAATGTCGGGCGGCACTTGCGGTGGACCGCCGGTGCCGGCGTCGATCAGGAGCGCCGTATGGCCACGTTCTCGAATTCGCAGGGCCACAAAAGCGTGTTCCTCGCCTTTTGTGTCCAGAGTTCCAAGGACCGCGATGGTCGCCATGCTGCTTTCTCCGACTTCGACGTGATCGAGCCACAACAATCAGCGGCAGACGATAGTCGGCGGAGTGATTTCAGAACAGCGAAGAGCCGTCGCAGCGAGGAAATGACTTCGCGGCTGGCGACAGGTGACGTCGGTGACGTCGACGCCGTTACTGAACTTCGGCGGGATTTGGCAGAAAGCGACCGCCGCTCATGAACATACCGTTGTCACACGGTGAACACCATTCGATCTGCACATTGTACTGAAACTCACGTGTCTCGCTGGCCATCTTGACCACGACTTCACCTGGCGTGACGGATCCGCGATGCAGAAGGCCAATACCAGTACGGCTGATCTCACGAGTCATTGAAGCAATTGTGTTGCCACGCGACGTTCGGATCTCGGCGGGAACCGACAATTCCAGACGTTCGTTCGTCCGCACATTCGTTGTGTTTGGCTTGCCGATGCTCTCGAGAACTCGGCGTAGATCGTCAATCGTGGGGCGACTCCATGGATCCTGCGTCATGACGGACTCCTGCTGACAGGTCGATCGACCATTTCAGCAATTGGGGACTGCGACTTACTGGAAAGAAACGCAGACGACA
Organism: Planctomycetota bacterium; assembly: GCA_052034165.1. Classification (GTDB taxonomy): domain Bacteria; phylum Planctomycetota; class Planctomycetia; order Planctomycetales; family Planctomycetaceae; genus SXXK01. Next base: position 32,955 of record JBPOIW010000038.1, read on the forward strand.
TCCACTCATGTCGTCTGCTCGAATTTAACAGTAGGTCGCAACTCAGGAGTCAGCACGAATCGTTCATGGAAAACCAGGGATTATTCTACCCCTGGACCGGCAATTGATTCGCTTCCGTCGGCTTTTTACGGCCTGGAGCAAACAACAGGGCCGCAACGATTATGCCGCCAATGACAAGCACGATGTTACGAAAGCTGAACACGGATGACACCTGAATGCCCTGTCTTGCAGCTTTGTCATTTGAATGCTCAATGATAATCGGTGCGGCAGGAACCGATGCCCCTGATCCATTCATTTCGCTCTCAGGAACGGCCTGGAGATTTGTTACGAGAGGTGGATTATTTCCGCTCACGAAGAACCGGTCGTCTTTCAGACCTGCTGGAGTATCCAATGCCGTTCCGAGTTCGCGTCCATTGGAGGCTGTTCGCACCGGCACGCTTCGACGACCACCAGCAGCGGCCTTGCCTTCAGACGCCGCAGTCCATCCATCGGCATCAGGGGCCGTTGCACGCGGCGCTCCGTCCGGAGTGCGGGCGGAGAACATCGCGGCAAATTGGTCTACCGTGGTGTCGATGACTTTTCGAGCCAGCTCGGATTGCTGTCCCTTGCCTGCGTTACCAGCTTCGTCTGCCGAGGCCGAGTCGGACTCTTCGCCCTTCCAGCCCCCGGCCATTGATGGCTTCTTAGCCTGACGACCACTACCAGTTCCTGAGACGGACTCTTTTCCAAAGATATCGTCGGCCCGCGCCACTTTGACATCATCTGTCGCGTTCGTCGATGCCTTGGCAGCTCCCGTCTTTTTCTTCTTCGCTGCGACTGGCTTCTCAACGGGTTCGAACAGGCTGTCAAACTCATCCACAGCAGCAGCCTGTTTGCCGGTCTTGACAACCTGCTTCTCTGCCGATTTGCTCGCTTCCGCTACGCTTTCCGCGAAGTCATCGGCCGCACCTTCTGCGGCTTCAAACTCTTCTTCAAACTGCACGTCTTTGCGAGCTTTCGCTGCAGCCGTTTTCTTTGCGGCCAGCAGCTCTTCAAACTCGGCCAGCTTCTTGTCCGCTGCCCGATTGACGCTGTCTGCCGACGCCTCCGTTTTCTTCTTTGAAGCCACCGCGCCTGCAGCAGCTCCTTCTACTCCGGCGACGATCAGGTCAGAACCTTTGTCTGCGGCGTTTGCGGTGCTCTCTGTCGTCTGCTGGAAGTGTTTCTCGAACTTCTCCACCATCAAGTCGTCATCTTCACTCGCTTCCGAGTCCGACGTGGCGCTCACAGTCCTGACGGCGCGATCTTTAACCGCAGAGACGTCCTTTGTGGCCTTTGTTTTGGTATCAGAAGCGACTACTTCCGCTTTGTCTTTGGCGTCCTTCTTGCCGGCGACGACCACTTCGGTCGGAAGTTCATTCTCCAGGAATGGATCGGCTTCAATCGCTTCCTGACGGCGGAACGGGTTCCTCCACCAGCCACTCTTTTTCGACACTTCCGATTCAGCAACCGCATCATCGGCAGCGGCAATGGATTCGGTTTCCTCGGCGTTCTTCCTGCCGAATGGCAACCAAGATGCAAATCGCGGCCCGGATTCCTCGTCGCTGTTCTTTTCGGCAGCGAGGCGTTCTTCTTCAAGCTCTTCCAGCGTCTTGTAGCCCGCGGTTTCATTGCGAGAAAACATGTTTCTCAAACCGTTGCCAGCACAGCCGGAGGTGGAAATCAAAATCAGTGCGAGCCCACCGTTGATCAGCTTCGCGGACTGTGTCATCATCATCATCCTTTCAATACCGCTGACATACCTTTGTGCACACTGGTTATGCGAAGTCAAGGTGTCTGAACGATCGTATCGGCCGGGTGAATCGCGCCTCAGAACTCTGTCGTAGTGGTCATAACAGTTCTGCGATCAAAAACGGCTGCAGGTTCGGGTCACAGAAAGCGGGCAGCGCTGCGAAGCATCAGGACCTGTGAGGGCGGACGATGACCTGTTTATCGAAAAACACCTCCTTCTCCAAAAAGGATTAAAGTCTCAAGTGCGTGTCCATCAGAACATCACTGGATAAATCGCTACTCGCCTTCTGACGAAGCAGCGGCCATATCCGCGCCTCGAATCATTGTGAACTGAGGACTGGTAACAATGGCCTCAATCGCCACGGAGAAGCGATAATCGCTGGCTTTTAACCGCACGATCATGTCGTCAATCAAGGGCTCATCAGAGAGTTGAACCGAACGCCCAAGTCCATACCCCAACAGACGTCGGCAAAATGTTCGCAGAAAATCGTCGCGGCGAGCATTCAGGATATAGTTCCGCAGACCATCAACTCCGCTGACCTTCGTGCCGTCCGGCAGAACAGCCACCACATCGATTTCATGCCCACCGGCGTCTTTCGAACGCAGGTGACCGATTGTGTCGAACTGCTCCAAAGCAAATCCGAATGCATCAATCCTCTGATGACATTTGGCACACGCGGGATCACTGCCATGGAGTTCGATCATCTGGCGTTCGGTCAATTCTGCCGGCACTTCTTCCGGAAGCACCGGAACACCCTTCGGAGGCCGCGGCATCTTTTCTCCCAGCAGAAACTCCGACACCCAGTTGCCTCGCAGAATTGGACTGGTTCGAGACGCACCAGATTGTTTTGCCAGCGTCGCGGCCATGGTCAGGATTCCTCCCCGAGCCACCTTCTGAGTCCCGCTGACCTTCTGCCAACCGTCACCTTTGAGATCCGTAATTCCGTAGAACTGAGCCAGACGGCTGTTAACAAACGTGTGGTCCGCATTTAACAGATCCAGAACTGAACCATCATTGCGGAACATGTCTTCAAAGAAGCGAATCGACTCTTCATACATGTCAGCTCGCAGATCCTTGAACTCCGGATAATGCTGATCGCTCTTTTCGTCCATCAGATCAAACTCACGAATGTGCAGCCACTGGCAACCAAATTCAATCGCCATGCGTCGCATCTTTTCGTCCGCCAGCATCCGCCTGACCTGATTCTTCAGAACCTCCGGTTGCCGCAGATTTCCAGCGACCACCGCGTCTCGCAGAGACTGATCCGGGAGCGATGACCACAGAAAATAACTGAGCCGAGTCGCTAATTCGCGATCACTTACAAAGGTTGCTTTCGTTCCAGGCAACGCATGCTCACCGCGATAAAGGAAGGCAGGAGTCACAAGTACTCGAGCCAGCAGCATGCGAATGGCCGCGTCATGCGACAACTCCTGCTCACGAAGCTTTTGATAGAGACTTCGCAACTGCCCGGCTTCCGTGTCCGTCAGGGGACGTCGCCAGGCTTTGGCCGCAAAATCCAGAACGGCCTGCAGATGAATGGGCTCCGTTTCCGTCAGCAGTTTCTTAAACTGCTCAGCGCGTTCCATGATGCCGTCGCGCATCGGAGTAAACGCGCTGGGGTCCGCATCCTGTGTGGCGAACTGCCATAGCTGCTCGTAAGCATCAACAAGAGCCAGTGCATCCTGACTCACAAAGTGCATTTCATCCCACAGGCGATCCAGCTCGGCCGACTCCGATTCGTTGAGCATCAGTCGCTTCAGGTGATCGTCTTCCCGGTAATACAGTGTTAGCGTCACGACTTCATCCACCGGCACAATTTTGGTGTAGCAAAGAGCCGCGGGAAACAGACTGCGAAAGTCGTCAAATTCTTTCAACAATCGCTCTCTCGCCGCACTGTTCTCCGCCACCAGAATCGGCGTGTCGTGGCTGACCGGTTTATCACCGTCCGACCATGTCGCCTTACCACCTTTGATCGTGGATGCACTCGCCGCAAGGCCGGAAAGCTTTTCCGGCCTGGCAGTCAGAACCTGTAACTGCACCGTGCCCTCCGCGCCGGTCTCCGGATGCAATGTTGTGGTCGCAACGAACTCACACCCTTCGACAAAGTCGGCGGGAATCACAACTTCGATTACCGACGGAGCCTGCACGCACAGATTCTCAGCGGCGATCGCAGTTCCGTTCGGATGCTTGCCGAAGATCGCAGGATCCAGACCCGGCTGCATGGAAGCAGCAACGTCATCGACTGCGGCCGTTGAATCATCTGACGTTTGTCCACTGAGCAACTCCTTACGAACGGCGGAAAACAACGGACCATTCGCCGACGTGAGTTGTTTGAACAGCACAGCATCCGGTGCATCGGCCGCGATCTCCCCGGGGCCCATTGTGAGCAATACCTGGACCTTCTCGGCCAGTTGTTTCTTCATTCCCACGTCTGTCGCCGCCTGCCATTGAGCAATCAGCGATCCTGCCGGAATAATTGTTTCGGCATCGCCGCCCGCATCAGGTTCGCTATAGAAGTGCCAGACGCCATTGTTGCCCAGTCGATCCGCATGAGGATTCCCGGCGAGGACATCCGGAGAAACGTCCTTCGCCAGATCCCATTCACGCGATTCTCCCTCGGTAACGATCTCTGTCAGATTCATCGCGATCGATGTCATGTCGCAGGAATGCTCACCATCACGCGGCCCGACAATAAGAGATACCAAATCCCCGGGCTGCACTGCCACATTCTCAAATGGTCCAAACACATGTTCTTCCGCACCGCCCGCTGTCCCTGCCGCCAGTCGTTGACGAGTATTTCCGCGGCGTAGTTCGACCAGCCAGGTGACGCCGTTGCCACAACCGATATGAGCTCGCTGGACCTTTCCGGACAACCTGACTTTGCCAGCGATCGGACTTTTCCAGCCCACGATCGCTCGCAATTTTGGCGAAGGATGAACACCGACGCTGTGTGGATGCATGTCGCCTGGAATTCGCACAAACTGATCCGACGAATTCGCCAGTACGCTGAGTGCATCCGGACCAGTCCAGCCCTTCACAAAATCGTAGTTCTCCGTTCTCTCCAGTTTGTTGGTGATATACGAATCGATATGCACTTCTCCCGCGCCGATGCCCAGATAATGAAACCACGATGACAGCATCGTTCGATCGACAGAGTACTTCGTCGCCAGAGCTTCCAATGAAGCGGCATCGGTCGCTGCACCGGCTTCGGCCGCGGCATTCAGGCTGGCCGCTGCTGTCGCCAGAATTTGCTGACGGTGTGAATTCAGTGCCTGCACAGCGCGTCGGACATTTCGCAGTAAGAGATCCGGCTGCCCCGGTGCGACAAAACGAGCATTCTCCCAGACCGCAAAATCATTCTGATTGCCGTCTGACGCATCCGATGCCGCAAGGTATAACGTCACGTTCTTTCCGTCCTGCGAAGCCGGCAGCTTCATTCTCACTTCCTGACGCGCAGCGATCGGGTTGACAGGAATCTGCCACGCCTTCGGGCCATCTCGCTTGCCGATATGACCAATGGTCGTAAACCGCCACAGCGTCTGCTGCCATTGAGCAATCGTCGCGACAAGGGCCGGGGCATCGTCGGCCCTGGCATCTCGCCAATGCCCCTGAATCATATCCATCACCAATGAGGGATTTTCATCGTTCAATGCAGCCCAAAGCGTAGTTAGATACTTTTCATTCAGCTGATAACGACGGGCCACGTCGGCCAGAGTAATTGTCCTGGCTCGCAAAGCCTCCCGCTCGATTAAAGTTGCTCGCAGGTAACTTTCGAGCGGCAAACGTCCGCCACCATTCGTTTCGAACTGAATCCCCTGCAAATTGACCGCTGTCGCGCCGCCACTGTCACAATAGCGAGCATAGAAGTTACGAATCTCCGTGAGCTTTTCGTTGGTCCAGTCTCGGGAGGTTGTCGATGGAGAAAACTCAATTCCGTGCGGAAGAAGCATGGCATGTGACGCCACGTTTTTGCCCGCGTCAAGGTACTTCTGAACCAGCGCCGGCGACATCACAAGCGCATTACCGACATTCGTGAAACCTTCGCCTGCCGCACTGTCGACAGGAAATTCATTCGCTGGCTGCAGAGGCACACCGGTCAGATCCTGGATCGTGTAAGTAAACTCGGCATTGTTCAGACGACGAAGCACAACAGGACCAGGATCCCCAGCATTGGCTTTCGCATCGGCATCGAGAACTGCTCGCACCCAGTTTCGCAGTGCTTGGTGTTCTTCTTTTGATGGCTGAATCTCAGCTTCTTTCGGAGGCATCTCGCCGTCGTCCATCATCTCGACAACTCGCTGCCACGGCACGACATTGCGTCGCATCTCGGCAACGGAAGTAAATTGTTCCAGATCCAATTCCCCCTGCTTCTCCGCCGCCGAGTGACAGTTCAAACAGTACTTCGTGAGTGCTGCCTGTTGCTGTGATTCGTACTGCGCCTGAAGTTCAGCAAAGTCCTTGGTTTGTTGACCGCTGGCCATGACAGAGCAAAGAGTGATCGCCAGAAACGTGAAGTCACTGACGGGAATGCGCAGGAAGGATTTCATGAGCGGCCCCGGTGGAGATTGAGTCGACTCGGCAGGAAAAACATGGCCCGGATCCGGGCGTGGAGAACTGAGCATAACAGCCGTTCCGATGCCGGTACAGCATCACCGGTTACGGCAAATTCCTCGAGCGACCTCGGAGGAATCGGAGACTCGTGCTCGCAGCTATGGTATCCTCCAGGATCGGAAATGAAGTCCGTTTGCTGGGTGCGTGCCGCCGGGAGTTTCGTGAAATGATAATGACCAGATTGCTAAGCTGTTTCACGATGTTGCTCGTGACCGTTCCTGCATCGTCACCATTCAGTCAGGCCGACGACATTCCGGATTTTGAAACCGATATCGTCCCCGTTCTGAAGACTCACTGCTTTCAGTGTCATGGCGATGGAGTTTCGGAGGGCGGTTTGGTTCTGGATCAGTTTCCAAACAATGCGATGGCCCAGCAGAATCCCGCCGTCTGGTGGAATGTGCTGAAGAACGTGCGTGCGGGTGTAATGCCGCCGCCTGAGGAACATCGCCTTACCGTTCAGGAACGCAATCTGCTGATACGATGGATTAAATTCAGTGCGTTTCAAATTGACCCCGAAGAAATTGATCCAGGCCCGAGAGTAGCTCGCAGACTGAACAGATCGGAATATGGCAACACGGTCTCCGATTTGATGGGCATTGATTTCGATGCGACGTTGCTGTTTCCTCCGGATGATTCCGGATTCGGTTTCGACAATGTGGGTGATGCGCTCAGCTTTTCTCCGCTGCTGATGGAAAAGTATCTGCGTGCCGCTCAGACCATTGTCGCGCAGGCCGTTCCCAAAGCGACATGGATTGCACCGTCTCAAAAAGTCTCAGGCGGCGAATTTCGAGATCGCGAAAAGAATCGAGACGGGAACAGCGTGTCAGGCAAAGAGCCCGTTCTTTTACGGACGTCTGTAAAAATAAAAACGTCAGGACTTTACGTCATCCGCAATGAAGTTCGCCTGCACGGTTCTTTTGAATTTGATCCGGCTCGCTATACCGTTGTCTTTCGTATCGATGGTCAGGAGAGAACTCGCAATGAATATGGCTGGGATGAGAACAAACTTGTGAAGTCGGAGCTGGCGGAAGAGCTAACGTCCGGCGAGCACGACCTGTCTTTTGAGTTGATTCCGATTAAGCCCGAAGCGTCCGCTGAAGAGTCTTCGAATAAAGACAGCTTCGTACGTTTTGAAATCGACACCGTGCGCATGGAGGGACCTCAGGGAGCTGTCGGCACCGAGCATCCTCGCAACTACGATCGCTTCTTCACTCGCGATACGCCGCCAACAGATTCCGAACAACGACGGCAGTATGCGTCTGAAGTTCTGCAGCGATTCTCCACGAGAGCATTTCGCAGTCCTGCGAATCCCGCAACAATCGACCGGCTGCTGGAGATTTGTGACACGGCCTGGCAGCAACCTGATTCAACGTTTGAATCCGGCATTGGCGAGGCCATGGTGGCCGTGCTGGCGTCGCCCAGATTCTTGTTTCGAGTCGAGTCGGTTGAGACGCCTCAGAACGGCTCACGCTTCACTGACGTAAGCGAGTATGAACTGGCGTCGAGGTTGTCTTACTTTCTATGGTCGACAATGCCGGACGAAGAATTGTTGGAGTTGGCCGAACAACAACAGCTTCGAAGTCAGCTATCCGCTCAAGTCGATCGCATGTTGCGACACGATCGGTCGCGTGAGTTCCTGCGTAACTTCGTCGGACAATGGTTAAGAACTCGTGACGTGACCCAGATTACCGTCGATGCCATCGCCGTGCTGGGCTATCAACAGGAGTACGATGAACTCAGAGCAAAGTTTCGAGGACGCGGACGAGTTCGAGAAGGTGAAAAGCTTTCTGCAGAAGAAGAACAACAGCGTGCGCGAATCCGCGAGTTGCGGGAGATCTCGGACAAGTTCGGTCAGGAACTCAAACGAGCAATGCAGAAGGAGACGGAACTCTGCGTCGAGTACATCGCAAGGGAAAACCGCAGCGTCCTTGAGTTGCTCGATAGCCGCTACACGTTCCTCAATCAAGCGCTCGCCGAGCATTATGGAATTCCGGGTGTCGAGGGCAAGGACATGCGGAAAGTGGATCTGCCCGAAGACAGTCCTCGCGGCGGGATTCTGGGCCATGGCTCGATGTTGCTGGTGACGTCCAATCCCACTCGAACTTCTCCCGTGAAGCGAGGCCTATACATTCTGGATAATCTGCTGGGCACTCCGTCACCTCCCGCCCCGCCAAATGTTCCCGAGCTGGCTGAAGCGGCAAAGAAATTCGGTGACCGTGAACCGACTCCGCGAGAGCTTCTGGCGGTCCATCGCGAATCCGCGCTGTGTTCCTCGTGCCATTCTCGCATGGATCCTCTGGGCCTGGCGCTGGAGAATTTCTCTGCGGTCGGGACCTGGAGGACTGAGGATAAAGGGATGCCAATTGATGCGTCAGGCCAGTTGATCAGTGGAGAAGCATTCAACGATGTGCGTGAATTGAAACGCGTTCTTCGGGAGAACCGTGCGACCGATTTTTATCGCTGCCTGACTCAAAAAATGCTGATCTTTGCGACGGGTCGAGGACTGGAGTTCTCGGATGAGCACACTGTTGATCTAATTGTGGCCAGACTGGAAGCCAACGACGGGCGATTTAAAGAGCTGATTGAGGGAATCGTCCTGTCGGCTCCGTTTCAGAAACGACGTTGATGTTGTCGTAGGATGGGCATTCATGCCCGTCGAATCGCTGTACGACAGGACTGTCCAACCTACCGAGATTTTTAGTGCAGGGGCTTTGCCATGAACCAGAGAACACTTCGCTCCAACCTTGCCAGTCGACGGCGTTTTCTGCGGGGGCTGGGAGTGTCGATCGCTTTGCCAGCCTTAGCGTCGCTGCAGTCGCGCACCACATTGGCAGCTCAGGCGGCGATTTCCGGAATGGCCACAACCGAATCCGGTGCTCCGCTGCGGATGGCTTTTATGTCGATTCCGAATGGAGTTCAGCAGGATCACTGGTTCCCTAAGGACGATTTTCAGCTCAACTCAACGATGGAGCCGCTGGCCGGACTGAAACAACACTTTCAAGTGATCAGCGGTCTGGATCACATCAACGCCACGGCTGGACGTGATGGGGCCGGCGATCATGCCCGAGCCAGTGCGACGTTCCTGACAGGGGCTCGAGCACGCAAGACGGCGGGTAACGATATTTTTGTGGGCGTGTCCGTTGATCAGGTGGCAGCCCAAAAGGCGGGCCAGCTGACTCGGTTCTCATCGCTGGAGTTATCATCCGATCTGATTCGCAACTCGGGCAGCTGTGATTCCGGCTACGCGTGTGCGTACCAATACAATCTTGCCTGGAGTTCTCCCACAACACCCGTCACGCCGGAAGCGAATCCTCGCCTTGTCTTCGAACGACTGTTTGGTTCCGGAGATCGCACGGAACGTCGGCGAAATTATGAACTGCGGCAGAAGACTCAACGCAGCGTGCTGGATTTTGTTTTAGAGGAAGCCTCCGATCTGCAGAAAACGATTGGAGTCGAGGATCGACAGAAGTTTGATGAGTATCTGACGGTCATCCGCGACATGGAGCTGCGTCTGAAAGCAGCCGAGACACATAACCGGCTGCCGGATGTGGACCAGAGTACTCCGGCAGGAATTCCCGCTGACTTCAGCGACTACATCGATCTGATGTACGACATGCTGATCGTCGCATTCCAGACTGACAGTACTCGAGTTGCCACGTTGCTGCTGGCTTACGATGGCAGCAATCGCACGTTCCCGCAGATCGGCATTCGTGAAGGTCATCATCATCTGACGCATTATCAGCAGGAACCGGAACTGGCCAGAAAGGTTGCTCAGATTGACCAGTTCTACGTTACACGCTTCGCGAGATTTCTGGATCGAATGGCCAGCACGATGGACACCGACGGGAATTCATTGCTGCACAATTCGATGATCGTTTACGGAGGCGCAATCGCGGACGGAAACCGGCATTCGCACGATAACCTGCCAGTGATTCTGGCTGGTCACGCAGGAGGTAAGATAAAGACCGGCCGCTTCCTGAAAGCTCAGTCGCAGCCGATGTCCAACCTGTACGTGTCAATGCTTAACATCTTCGGCTCCGAAACGACGCAGTTCGGCGATTCGAACGGCAGTCTTGCGTTGACTTGATCAGGACGCTTCGCCGCTAACGGATCCTGCTTGAAACAGTTTCCATATTAGACGCGTCTGAGAGTTCGCCTGCCATACGTGACAACGTTGAGCGTTCCCCGGAGGTGCGACAAGGCAACCACGGAACATCGCTAAACTGTACGCCCATTTCTCTGGTGCGTCATTCACTGACTCGAACGGGGCCGTAGCAGGGCCGTATTCCGGCACTGCTACGAAGCAGGTATGCGGCGCTGGAGCGCCGGGCGCGAAAGCGTTACCTCCAGCGTCTCCTTACTCATGGCCATCAGGAATCGGCCCGGCTGAATGTTCAGCCAGTTCTACGGCTGCGAACCGGAAGGAGCGACGAACCGCGCCGCAGAATTGGCGGCTTCTTTGGGCACAGTAATGTCAAAGGTTTCGGAACTGAGATCTGCTTCCTGCTGGTAGCTTGAAAACAATGGCGGAGCGGCTTCCGAGACTTTCGTTTCATCCGCATTCGACACCGGCTCGGCCGAGTATCCAGTCACGATCACGGTGTTCGGGCCTCTGGTTATCCCCTGACCGCCGTCATCCGTGCGGTATTTTCCATCGCGAACAGTTGCTGATCCCTCCGGGCCCTTGGCCGGACGAAAGACAATTTCACCGTATGCCAGGGGTTTTCCGTCGAACGTAACGTTTCCGGAAAGAGAATTCCGGTCATCACCGCGGCCACATCCGGCAAGGCACAGGGAAAATGCTGATAAGACGATAAGCACTCTTTGCATAGCTCAACTCAATCGTAAAAAGAAAATGCTGTCGAGCCAGACTTCGGCAGGACAGCATTTCAGGTCAGGAAACCTATTTTCAGGGCAACTCAGAATTCTCCGGGAACTTCGCCGCCATCGCGAGTCGCCAGAGATTGATACAGGTTGATGTCGATATTTTCAGAGATAAACTTCACCGCACCATCTCCCAACAGGAACTGGGCACCGCCGGTGTGATTGCTGCCGAAACGCTGATCGTTGAAGAGATAGTTCAGATTGCCGGAGGTGTACCGGGCCTGACCAATACCCCAACGAACATTCTTGCACGAATACATTGCAACTGACGCGGTTTCGTTGCTGGCACCCTGAATCCATGCTCGAGCAGGATTGTTCGTCGTATCATTCAATGGTGTACCAGAGATTTCGCCAACCATGAGTGTATTGGTTGTGCCGTCAGTAATGTCGCGAATTCCGACACGGCTGTTTCGATACAGGATCCCTGTTACAGCGACCTGACCATGATCCGAATCAAAATTCGGGCGAGGAAATGTATTGTTCTGCATTGCGAACTTGCGAGTGGTTTCAACGGCGTCTTTTGCACCGGCCACACCAAAATAGTGAACCGCCCAGCCTTCTGCGACGTTCGATGGCTGGCGGTTAATTGTACGAGCACTTGGACAGAACAAAGCGTCAAACTGCTGTTCGCGCAGCACCTGATTATTGATCGGAGTCGTATTGTTATAGAACGCGCTGAAATCGAATCTCGCGTAAAGAGCGCTTTGTTCAAGGTATGGCAGTACTCGGACGTGCCAGCCGAAGTTGTTGCCCTGCGGACGCACATTGGCCAATGCGTCCAGTCCCATCGCACCAATCGGAAACATCAGGAAGGTGTCGTGATAGTTGTGGAGAGCAAGGCCCCACTGCTTGAGATTGTTCTTGCACTGAGTTCTTCGAGCCGCTTCACGGGCCTGTTGAACGGCCGGCAAAAGCAACGCGATCAGAATTGCAATAATGGCGATAACAACCAACAACTCGATCAGCGTGAAACCACGCACACGTTTCTTCATAACAATCACTCCAGAAATATGAGCAGATAAAATAATTGGAAGACAGAACGGAACTAAGGAGCATTCGCCGCTGGGCCGGAGGTCTGCATTTCGGCCTCGCCAGTGAGCGCGATCGTGTCCGGCTTCATACCACCGGAACTGACCTCAACGACGATACCGGAATCCAGCGTCGTCGAGTACTTCTGCGGGACGGTCCACTTATACGTCACAGGCGCAATGTTGGCCGCCGTATCCTCGCTGTTGTAACTCTCAGGCAGTTTCCCAACGACGTCTCGTTTAAAAACAGAGACCTTGTAAGAGCCAGCAGGAATGCCGTCGGCTTTGTCATATGTTCCGACAGTGAATTTGCCCTGAGCATCTGTAATCGCCATTGATGGCCGGCTGTATCCTTCAATCCCCTGCGGCTCGAATCCCAGTTGAGCACCCTCGACTGGCGCGCCGTTGAGCGTCACCGTTCCGGTAATCGGAACCAAAGACGGTCGGCCATCTCCGCAACCTGAAAACACCAGAAGCCCTGACGCGCACAACGCGAAACATCGCTGAATCAATTGCACAGAAAGATCCTTATCACGTTCGACCAGGCAACACGACTTAACACACCAGCCCCCGGAGAAAATCAGAATTCACCGACGGTGTTTCTGTCGCTCAGATTGAAAAGGTTCTGGTAAATATAGTTTCCGCCGAGAACGGAATTATTCGCCTGAGGATCACTGTTAATGTTCTCACTGAGAAAACGAACTGTCCCGTCACCCAAAAGCACATGAGCACCTCCGACGTGCGCACTCGCCATCACCGCGCGAGTTACCAAATTTGGAGTATTTTCAATGTAGGTGTTCGTGGCGGGGTCATGAGTTCCGTCAAACGGTGTGTTAATTGGTCGGGCATGGTGCACAATCTGAATTCGAGATGCATTACCCGGGCGATAATTGCCCCAGTTGGTGCCAATCGACAGGAACGGCTTATCCTGCAGAGATTTTTCACCCATCAGAATGGTGTTTGACGTCCCGTCAGTGAAGTCACTGATGTTGACACAGTAAGGCCTTGAGCCGTCAGGATACACGGCGACCTGACTGCTGAGGGCGTACATCAGTGTTCCGAGATTCTGCTGATACTTATTCACGTTCCCGCCCGAGGATGAGGGGCAAAGGAATCCCGGAATCACAGTGGTGAGAAGCTTCTCGACGGTGCCAGCATTGCTTGTGTTATAGTCGATCAGATTGGTCATAGCCGTGTGCGGCGTCTTCACCGTCGCCCCAACACCGATGGAGGTGTAGAGATTTGTCTGCTCAATGAAGGGCAAAAGCCGCACGGGCCAGCCCCAGGCATCGACCACATCCATGATCTTGTTGGTGGCTGCCGTACTGTTGCGAGCAATCGTGGCCGCCGGAGGAAACATCTTGTAAGTGTCATGGTAGTTGTGCAGTGCCAGCCCGAGTTGCTTCAGATTATTCTTGCACTGTGTGCGACGAGCAGATTCGCGAGCCTGCTGGACCGCAGGAAGCAGCAGGGCGATCAAAATTGCGATGATGGCAATCACCACCAATAGCTCAATCAGCGTGAAACCACGACGACGGTTCATAGGGGAAACTCCTGACCGGAAAAATAACAAGAACGGGAATGAGAATTGATCACGCCCCAAAATCAGGCATGAAAGACTACACATCAGGCATAATAGGCTGAAGTATGTATGCTCCTGAACACACTCGCAATTGTAACAGAGCGTTCTGTTACCAAATTGGACAATGAAAATTAACAAAATAGTCATTTTCCAGAATGCATGTCCAAAATCTTTGGTTGCGGCTCTTTCTCCCACACTGCACTTCTGTCCCCTGCTATTCCTCGACTGGAAGATCGCTGACGTGCCAGATCCCGCCGACTCCAAAAAACCTGACCCCAGCGGCCGAGAGCAGTCCACGATGGAAGAGTTCGCCGGACTCTATGGTGCTCATCAGCGCGCTGTGGTGATGTACTTGTCCAGCTTGTTGCCAACCCAGGCCGATGTCGATGATGTGCTCCAGGAAGCCAGTGTGGTGCTTTGGCGAGAATTCTCCACGTTTCAGTCCGGGACGAATTTTCGAGCGTGGGCATTCCGTGTCGCTTTCAATCAGGTGCGGGCCTGGCGAAAGAAGCAGCAACGAGATCGCTTGTTGTTCAGCGAAGAATTTCTTACCGCAATTGCGGAAGAGTTGAATGCGGAACAGGAGTTCTTCGATCGACGGCTGCAGTTGATGAGCCAATGCCTGGAGAGTCTTCCGCCAAGACACCGCGAACTGCTGGCCCTGCGATACCACCATGGCCACTCCGTGGATGTACTTGCAGAGAGATTTGGAAAATCGATTGATGCGGTCTATCGACTGCTGAGTCGCGTTCGGACGGCAGTTCATCACTGCATTGACATGCGACTCAATAAAGGAGAATTGACATGACCCGTTCAGAAGAACGCGAACGATACGAACGGTCTCTGGACGCTGTACTTGACTCGACAGTGTCAGAAACTGAACTGCGGGATTTCGAGTCCATGCTTCTGTGCAATCCCGAGCTGAAGCGTGATTTTGTCGCGAGACTCGCAGAGCGATCTGCTTTGACCATGTGGGACTATGAGTCCACTCGATCAGGCCAGACGCCTCACGCCACTTTGGCGAATTCCGGACTGAGACAACGTGGGCTGTTTTTGATGACGGTTGCTCTGACGGTTGCTCTGACAGCTCTCGTTTCTGTCGCGTGGTTCAACCGAGACAGCACTTTCGCTCAGATTGTGGCGACTCAAAACTGCGAATGGGGAGAAACCTCATTTCCGACAGTGGCGAACCAGCGTATCTCCGCAGGCACGCTGCGTCTCAACAAAGGCTTGGCGCTGCTGTCATTTGATCATGGTGCAAAGGTCAGCCTTGAAGGTCCGGCAGTTCTGGAGCTGGTCGATTCAAAAACCTGTCGACTGGTAACCGGGCGAGCCTATTCGGAAATCAGCCCGGGTGGCGAGGGATTCGTTATTGAAACTCCAACGGCCGTCTTTACGGACCGCGGAACGGTCTTTGGCCTGAACGTTGCTGAAAACGGAGTGACCATTCTTTCGGTCTTCGATGGTCAGGTTGACGTCAATCATCGTCAGACCGGAAAACAATACTCTGCCTATACAAACGAAGTCGTGCGGGCCTTAGACACCTCATTGGTGAACGTTCACAATGTTGAGACGGCAGGAAATGAGTCGAAGAGTCAAGTGCCGGAGATATCCATGCCGGAAAAGAAGACCGTCTGCATCTCCACGGCTGTCGGCCGGGGCTCTGACGTCTTCGTGCAGCCGGCACACAATCGAGTTACGGATTTCCCGGCCCCACCCGGGACGCTATTGCTTAAACGCGAATCGGACCATGTCTGGAATCGACGAATTTATCTCAGGTTTGATCTCTCATTAACGAATCCGGCAGACGTCGAAGATGCGGAATTGCAGTTGCATGGCGTCGACACGGCTATGGGATATCTGTCACAGGTGTCCGATACGACTGTCAGCGTCTACGGGCTGACCAACGAAGCCGAAGACTTCTGGACAACAGACGCAATGAGCTGGACGTCCAGTCCTGCAAGTGTTGGAGGAAAAGTCGATGTGGATCCTGAGCAGACGACTTTACTGGGACAATTTACGATTTCTCCGTCTCGTGCCACAGGATTGTTCACGCTGACTGATTCACGGCTGGCAGAGTTTCTCCGGCGCGATACCAATGGCGTGATGACTCTCATTCTGACATGCGGGCCGCTTTCCCCGGCGAAACCAGGGTACGTCTACGGCTTTGCCAGTCGATCGCACCCCAGTGAGCCGGCTCCCTCTTTGCGACTCACTTTAGGCAGTACCAAAGCGGCTAAAGTCGCTTCTCAGTCAGAATAGCTCTTCTAAGCAAGACCAGTGAGCGAGGGGCTTGCGATCATTGGGTTGCAGGGCATTAAGGTTCTTGCACCGGATAGCCGCAGACGCCATTTCCGAGGGTAGCCTCCGCCCGCGTCTCGCCGTTAAACGCGATACCGTTAAACAAGAATGTTCAATAATTTAAGTTCACAGCCCGCGACCGCGATCGTGCGGATAGGGTTGACAAGTCTGGAATACTGAAGATTCTGGAAGGATGCAAAAATGCGATTTCTGTTGTTAGCAACGTTGTTGAGCTGGTCGTCGATCGCGGTGGCCAGGGATGTGCTTGTCGAAGCCGAGAGCTTTGGCAATCCCGGTGGCTGGAGCCTGGATACTCAGTTCATTCGCGAGATGGGCTCCCCGTACACGCTGGCGCATGGGCTGGGCAAACCGGTGGCTGATGCTTCAACAACGGTGGAGTTCACGGAAACCGGCACTTACAAAGTCTTTGTGCGAACAAAGGATTGGGTTGCTCGCTGGAAGGTCGACGGTCAGCCCGGACGATTCCAGGTCCTGATCGATGGCAAAGCTCTGACCGAAACGTTTGGAACAACAGGCGTGGAGTGGGGTTGGCAGGATGGCGGGACGGTTGAGATTGCTCAGAAGTCCGTAACCGTCTCCCTGCACGATCTCACCGGATTCGACGGCCGCTGTGATGCGATTTTCTTCACAAAAGCGGACTCTGAAGTTGCTAAGACCGGACCACCCAATGACAAGGAGCCACTGTCCGGCTGGCGTCGTGAACAGCTCGGGCTGAACGCCGAACCTACAAAACGCGATGGCTACGATCTGGTGGTTATTGGCGGAGGATACTCGGGGATGGGAGCTGCGATTTCAGCGGCTCGTATGGGCTGCAAGGTCGCATTGATTCAGGATCGCCCGGTGCTCGGAGGGAACGGCAGCAGTGAAGTGCGAGTCTGGGCGATGGGCAATATTCGTCGCGGCAAGTATCCTCGCATTGGCGAGATCATTGAAGAGTTTGCTGACAAAGCAACAAAGTCGCCGGGACGAGCAGAAGAGTTTGGCGACGACCTGAAAGAGAAAATTGTACGCGATGAAAAGAACATCGACCTGTTCCTGAACCATCACGCCTATGCAGTGAAGACTGAGAACAACCATATCGTTTCCGTCACGGCGTTTAATACTCGGACGAGTGAGCATTCAGAATTCTTCGGTCGACTGTTCAGCGACTGCACGGGCCATGGCACGATTGGTTATCTGGCCAATGCGGACTGGGAAATGGAAGAAAAAGGTCGCATGGGAATGAGCAACATGTGGGCCTGGGATGAACTCAAGGAGCCCGCGTCTTTTCCGGAAACGCCGTGGGCATTGGACCTGACGATGGACGACTTCCCGTATCCTCGTGACCATCACGGTCAATGGTTCTGGGAAAGTGGCTTTGATAAAGACGCCATCGGCGATTCAGAAGGTATCCGTGACTGGAATTTGCGAGCGGTCTTCGGGGCGTTCAATGCCATGAAGAATCGGGATGGAGCCGACAAGCATCAAACAGCGATCCTGACCTGGGTGGCTTACATTGGGGGGCCGCGAGAATCACGAAGGCTGATGGGCGATCTGATCCTGACTCAGGACGATGTTGTTTCGAAGAAGGAATTCGACGACGGATGCGTGCCCAGCACCTGGTCGATCGACCTGCATTATCCCAAAGATCAATACGCGAAAAAGTTTCCGGACAATCCGTTCATCAGCATCGCCGTCCACGATCAGCGGATCGATCGCAATTATGGTTATCCGGTGCCCTATCGCTGCTTCTATTCTCGCAACATCGACAATCTGTTTATGGCGGGACGCAATATCAGCGTGACGCATGAAGCGTTAGGGACAACTCGCGTGATGAAGACCTGCGGAATGATGGGAGAAGTCGTGGGGCGAGCCGCCAGCGTTTGCGTGTTTCATGAATGTACTCCTCGCGAAGTCCACGATCGTTATCTGGCAGAGCTGCTGGATCTGCTGAAGCTGCCCGGAAAAGCTCGTCGCGATACGGTTTATGACAAAGTGCAGATTCCGGACGATGCGATGGAACTGGCAGGATCAATGGGCCCGCCAAGCGGTTTGAATGCCGCAAAGCTGGGCGGAATTGTCATCGATGATCGGGCGGCCGAGAAAACCGGAACGTGGACCGAGGGCACTGGACTGAAGGGCTATGTTGGATACGGTTATGTTTACGCGTCCGGCGACGACGCAACGATTAAGTTTCCTTTCGAGATCCCCGAGAACGGACGTTACGATGTTCGTATCGCCTGGTTGCCTCACGAAAATCGAGCCACGACCGCTCGCGTGAAACTGACAGTGAACGGGAAGTCTCAGGAGGTCACAGTCAATATGACAGAGCCGGCCGGACTGGACAACGGCTTCCATTCCATCGGCATCATCGACGTCAGTGCTGGCACCAAAGGCACCGTGGAGTTCTTCACAAAAGGTGCTCAGGGGAACGTTCATGCCGACGCTGTGCAGCTGGTGCCGATCAAGTGACGGCATAATATTACGAAGATGTGCAGGCTTCTGAGCAAGCACTCTAATTTGCCTGTTGTGATGGCCCCGGGTAGAATCTGATTGGGATGGGGCTGGATTCCCCGGCTCCATTCGGTAAACAATCAGTGAGAGAGCGACTCATGACAGAATCTTCTGGCACTGTGCCGAACGAAACGTGTCCGGATTCTTCCGTGCCCCTTTCGGAGGCGATTCGGGCGGCCGTGGAATCAGGCAAAGATGTACGTGATCGAGTTCGTGATGTGGTCGTCAGCCTGTTTCGCAGCAGCGAAGCAACCACCGCTTCAGCTCGCGCTGCCGTCAGCGGAATTGTGCAGAGCGCGACGGAGATCGTGAAGCGGTCAGCTCCCGAGAACCCTGAGAGCGTCCTGCGGAACGTGATCGATGGTGTCACGTCCGGACTTTCGACTGTGGCTCAAACCACGCAGTATGCCATTCAGGAAGCGACAGATCGCGGCCAGCGTTTTGCCAGCCAGGATCTGGAACGCGCAAAGAAGGATCTGAACGGGATCGGCGATATTCTGGTGGATACCGTCAAGTATTTTACAAATCGGGTGACCGAGGAAGCCGGGACTGCAGCGAAGGAGCTGAAAACTCATGCTGAGCGATCCGCTGCGGCAGTCACTCCGGTTCTGAAATCGTCAGTCGAAGCCGTCGCAAAACACCCCGTTCAAACCGCCAGTGAAGCAGCCGGGACCGCGATGCGCACTGCTCAACTGACGGCCGGCGCATTGTTGGGGGCTATGAGTGGACTTCTGTCGGGTGCCGCTGACGCGCTGGATCCGACTCGCCAGAAATCCGCGGCTTCGAATGCCGACGCAACGGTGGGTGCAGCAGATGGTCAGGAACAAGTGTCGTGAGTGATCCCATTGGGATTCGTCGCGGCATCCGGAATACTCGTCGCGCGGCCGAAGTGATTGCGGTCCTGGCGAAGCATGGATTTCGGCAGATCCTGTCGGACACGGGCATCGAGCGAATGATCGAACGTGGCCAGGAGATCCTGTTGCGTTCCAAATCCGATGCGTCCGCGTCAACTCCGGTTGAAGTTCGCGTGCGTGAAGCTCTCGAAGAATTGGGTGGCACGTTCATTAAACTGGGGCAGGTTCTGAGTACTCGTCCGGACCTTGTCCCTCCCGAACTGGCCGACGAGCTGCGTCGCCTGCGTTCGAATTGTCCGCTTGTTCTGTATTCAGAGATTAAAAAGCGGCTGCAGGAAGAGTACGGCGATCGTCTGACCACGTTGTTCCAGACCATCAACGAGACACCGCTCGCCGCCGCATCGATTGCGCAGGTACATTCTGCGGTGCTGGCCGATGGAACCAGCGTTGTACTGAAGATTCTGCGACCGGGGATTGAGGAGACCATTGAGTCCGACATGGACATCCTGATGGAGTTGGCTCGCCTGACGGAAAATCGGTTTCGCGAACTGGGTTACAGCCCGGTTGAGACCGTGCGGGAGTTTCAGCAGGAGCTGACGCGTGAAGTGGACCTGCTGCATGAAGGTCGGTCGACGGATCGGTTCCGCAAGAATTTTGCGGATGATCCGAAGATTCACTTTCCGAATGTGTATTGGCAGTCGAGTACACGCAGAATTTTGACGCTGGAGCATGTGCAGGGGACGGCGCTGTCCGAGACGAACTTTGCGGCGATGACACCTGAGCAGCGACGGAATATCGTGGCCAAAGGCGCCGAGGCTGTTTTCCGTCAGTGCCTTGAGTTTGGTTTCTTTCACGCTGACCCTCATCCCGGCAATATCTTTGCCATGCCAGATGGCAGCATCTGTTTTATCGACTGCGGGATGACGGGGCGGATCGATCGCCAGACCATGCAGGATCTCGCCACATTGGTGATGTCTGTGATCAATTCAGATCTCGACAGCGTCATCGAAGCAACTATGGCGTTATGCAGTGCAGAAACATCGCTAAAGTTTGATCGGGCGTTTCGGCGGGATGCGTGGAGCTTCATGGCTCGCTTCGAACGTGGCACGATCGATTCGCTCGATATGGCCGGACTGCTGGAGGAATTCTTCGCTCTCCTGCGTCGCTATCGTATTCAATGTCCGGCCGATCTCGTGTTTCTGATCAAGGCATTGTCGACGATTCAGGGAGCTGCGAAGGAGATTGATCCGCAGTTTGACCTGATTACACACGGTCGGCCTCAACTGGAGAAGCTGATCCGCGACCGGTACGGTTTTAAGGCGGCTCAGGATCGGATCGTCACCACGGCGCAGAGATATCTTTCACTGCTGGAAGATATGCCGGACGAAGTACGCGATGTCCTTGATCAGCTCCGTCGCCGTGAGTTCAGTGTGAATTTGCGACATCACGGAATCGATCGGCTGAACGACGATACTCTGGAACACGCCAGCGGTACGATCGCGATCGGGCTCGTGATTGCTGGCCTGATGGTAGGATCTTCCGTGCTGATCCTTGCGGAGCGAAGTATTGAAGGCTACTCCATCCTTCGCGCCTTTGGGATTGCTGGAATCATCATTGCCATTGTGTTGGCCGTGACATTGCCCATCCGGTGGATTCGACGGCGGAAATAATCGTCGCCACATCGCTTCAGTTTGCGAACGGAAAGTCGTAAAGCAGCCCGGATGCAATCGTCGAAACTGCGAAGTCGCTGCGTGGAATACGTGAGTGTCAGCGAACGTCGGTCCGCCCATTCGCTGGTTTCCCGATGAAAGGCCAGCGTTCAATGGCACTTGGGTTACATCAAAAAGCGGTAGGCCCGCTCCCGGTGTAGTCCGCATTATCCACGTTATCAGCGATTAACAGTTGGAAAATGCCGGCGACTTTTCAAACCACGTGCCATTCGCCCCGCGCTCCGCTTGTTGAGCCCTGCTGTTGATTCACGGACACTCAGGGCATTCGGCGGTACTATTGCGGTTTCAGATGCTCATCGAACCAGTTGGCGAAGCGGACAATGTCCAGAAACATTGTCGGCCAGCCATGACCTTTTCCGGGACGAACTTCGAAGCGCACTTTGCAGCCCTCTTCTTTGGCCTTCGCGATGAAACGTTCCGACTGATCAATCGTGACCAGCGTGTCCGCATCACCATGCACAATCATCGTGGGCGGCATCTCCGGTGTGATATGGTAGATCGGTGATAACTCACGTCCCAGTTCTTTCCAGGTGTCCATTGCCTCCGCCTTCGGACCAAAGCCTTTACGAAAGCTTTTTGGTGGACCACCATCGCCTGGGTTCTCGGTCGATGTGCCAAGGTTCAGCAAATCCGTGGGAGGATAAAAACAGGCCACACACTGCACAGCACTGGACTCTCGATCGATTTCATCGATGGCGTTCGGATCGCCGGCACGTCCGCGAGTCCCCAGCATCAGTGAAAGATGTCCTCCGGAACTGCCGCCGATGACTCCCAGTCGATTCGGGTGAACGCCGTACTCCGTCGCATGATGTCGAATGAAACGTACGGATCTCAACACATCATCAACGATATCACCAATCAAACATTCTGGTTGAGAAATGTGCTGCACCGCAAAGACCGTGTACCCTCGCCGCAAAAACGGAGCAAACAAAAACGGCCTGACAGCACCCGGCCCGGACTTCCAGCCACCGCTCACCATCAGCACAACACCAGCACCATTTGGATTTGGCGGCCGGAACACGTCCATCACCAGCGGTTTGTTATCGCGCTGACCGTAGACAATATTGGGTGTCAGCGTATGCGGCGCCTGGAACCACCACCAATATGTGGAGCCGATTACGCCCCCAACGATCGTCAACAACAGGCCAACCCAGAACAGCAGTCGTCTCATCGGAATCTTCCAGCGTGTCACGAAAGTTTCTCTTCGTTTGTTTTGTCGGCAAAGCAGGCCAGCATTGCAGGAAGCATAATCAAATCCCCAAACAAAGCGGCGGCGATCGTAATCGCTCCCATGGATGCGAAGATATAGTGGTCGCGCGAGTCACTGAACGCGACCGTCCCGAAACCCGCCACGAGCACAGATGTCGTCATAACCATAGCGACGCCGACATTTCCGAACGCCTTGCGAATCGCTTCCTGGCGATTCTTTGCTGTTCGCCGTTCTTCATCGAATCGACTCAGGAAGTGAATAGTGTCGTCGACGACGATTCCCAGACACACGGTGAACGCGCAGACGCTGGTGAGTTCTAACGATTCTTTCTGCCACACCAGCCACGTCCCCGTCACAACAAGCGGGAAAGCGTTGGGAATGATGGACACCAGCCCGATTCGCAGCGACCCATAGGCCAAAGTCAGGGTCAGGAAGATAATGATGGAGGCTGAACCGAGACTGGCCGTAAGGTCGATCACGATCTGGTATAAATTCTTCCAACGCCAGATGGCATCTCCCTGCAGTTTCATTTTGAAATCTGGATGATGCGACTCGATCTTCTTCAGCCCTTCCGTGATCCGACTAAAAACCGGATCAAAGCTGGCGATCCCCAGGTCCTGAACTCGGAATGTCACCACACCTCGCCGACGTTCGGGTGTATAGAACGCTCGTTTAAGCGGCGGCGGCAGCAACTCAATCATCGACATGCGATCCTCCGCCGGGCCTTCGCCGGGCAAAGAATCCACGAGGTTACGAATGGACAACGGATAGCCAATCATCGGCTCTGTTTTCAGCAGATCGTCGACTTCGGCAATGGTCTTCAGGATTTCAGGCGAATCATCCGGGACGTTCTTAGACCACTCAATCTCAACTTCAGAAAACTCCAGTCCCCCGAGCGCTTTATCCATGACCGTCATTGCCCGATAGGCTTCGCTTTTCTCCGGCAGAGAATTGGCTCGTCGCTGATCGGGGCGCAGAGTCAACGAGATCCCCAGCAGGAGTACCGTCAACACGATGCTCCCAAAAGCGATCAGTCTGGGTGCTTGCAGCACAAAATCAATGAGACCGCCAAGACGGGTCAGATTGCGATCAATCGGGCTCTTCTCGTGACCCAAATGAATGTTGCGGCCCATGCGTGTTGAACAGACCAGCGGCACGATGCCCACGACGGCAATAAACGTCAGCATAACGCCAATCACACTGCACCAGCCAAAGTCTTTCACCCAGACATTATCCGCCAGCGACAACGATCCAAATCCGATGGCCGTCGTTAATGAAGTCAGCATGCAGGCGTAACCAACTTCATGTAAAGCCGTCCGTGCCGCAAGTCGTTCGCTCAATCCGGCCGCTCGCATTTTGCGAATCTGGACAGTCAGATGCACACCGTCGGTCAAGCCCACGAGACTGATTAACACCGGCAGAATCACGTCATTGAATGGGTTGTCTTCCAGCTGGAAGAATCGCAGAATTCCCATCGTCCAGAAGACGCCAATCGCCGGAGCCAGCGACACAATCAGTACCGCGCGGATACCGCGAAACAGAACGACGGCCATCACCGCAATCACTCCGTATCCAATCAGCTGGTACTTAACCTGATTGGCTTCGTGAGCATTCATGTACGTGATGCGAGCCGGAGTATCACCGGTCACCATGAAGCTGACAGCAACGTCCGGAAATTCAGCGGCCGCCTTTTCGGCCACAGCTCGCAGTTCCGTCGTGCATTGTTCGTCGCTTCTTACAAAATCCCAGTCGAACGTGACCAGCAGAAGCATCGTCTGGCCATCTTCAGAAACCAGATGGCCGCCCACCAGCGGATGCTTCATGGCCTTGACTTTGGCCGCCTCAAATCGTTCCGCTGAGGCTTCCGAACGCGGAAACAGAGGCTCCGAGAGACCAAAGATATTCAGCATGGGAACTCGATCCATCCACAGGATTCGATCCACGTAGTCGAGTTCTTCCAGCGTGCTCACGACATGCCTCATCGCCTTCGCCCCTTGCGGAGTAAAGAACGAAGTCGACTGGACGACCATCACGGCGTCCGATTCTGAAAGACTCACCGGATCCACATCGGGGATCGCTCGGTAAGCTTCGGCATCCGCTTTCTTTCCAGCAGTGTCCCCCTTGCCGGGAGACACAAAAAGTTCTCGCACAGACTGTGGTCGCACATATCCCAGAATCGCAAGGAGGGTGATGATCAGCACCGCCAAAGCAGTCATCCCGCGGTGGTCCACGGTCCAAACCATCGCTCGGTCAAAAACAGATTTCAGCATGGTGTTCCGAAACAATAATCTCAGCACAGGCGAGCTGATGCTGAAGGAAACGGGAGGAGTATGGATGTGAAAATGGCACAGAATAACGATCGAGATTGCTCAGCACATCCGTCGGACATCGTTCTCGACTTCGCTCGACACGGAGCACCGTCAGAGGCCGAAAGTTCCAACTGGCTCAACAAACAGTCATGAAAAGGCTCGTGGGTTACGTTGAGTGCATCACGGACACGTCCGAGACCTTTCTCTCAAAAAATGATTTCTTCTGCGGGATTAACGATCCCTTAACAAACGAACTTCACAATTCGTCGAAAGAGTACAGGAGTTGTCCGAATTCGCTGCTCGTTTTAACAATTTCTCCTCGCGGAATTTTTCTTCATGAAGAAGCTACGAATCACTGCCCTGTTGGCGGCGATTGCCTTCGCTGGATGCGGTGAACCTCCCAAAGATGCACCTCAAATGGCTCTGCATCCGCTCACCGGAATTGTGAATGTTAACGGCAAACCGGCCAGCGGTGCGATTGTGTCACTGCATGCCTCGGGGAAACCAGAACTTGGAGTTGTAACTCCACACGGAATCACCGACGAAACCGGCAAGTTTTCTCTGACAACATATCAGCCTGAAGACGGAGCTCCGGAAGGCAAGTATCAGGTTACTGTGTCCTGGGCTGACAAACTCTCGCAGTCTTCCAGCGACCCGGAATATGGTCCGGAAAAGCTTCCACGGCGATACCAGAATCCTGCGATGTCAGGCCTGGAACTGGAAGTCAAACCAGGGCTCAGCGAAGCCATTGTGATGGACCTGAAGACACGATAGCTCGTTGAAAACGGTTTCCCCGGGACTTACGGCGCATTGGTCAAAGCCGATGGCACCGATCTCGTTCTTAATCCGTCAATCGCGTTGCACTGGCCATTTTAAACACGAAATCTTCTTATGCAGCCAGAATGGTTCTCGCTGCCAGAGACTCTGAAAATTGAAGGGATTGGATCATGTTGAACGTCAAACGCAGATCAGCCTCACGCGGGTTTACGCTGATCGAACTCCTGGTTGTGATTGCCATTATTGCCATCCTGATCGCACTGCTGCTTCCTGCTGTCCAGCAGGCGAGAGAAGCTGCTCGTCGAACACAATGCAAGAACAACCTGAAGCAGATTGGACTTGCTCTGCACAATTACGAAGGCACCTTCGGAATGTTCCCGCCCAGCCGTATCAATCTTTCAGCCCCTGTGTTTCAGCAGACCTGGAACGTCATGATATTGCCGTACATCGAACAGTCCGCAATGTATGCTCAGTATAATTTCAACATCAACTGGTACGCGCCGGGCAATGATCCGATGACGACAACGCAGCTGGCGGCGTTTGTTTGCCCATCGACTCCAAGTGGTCGGCCCCTGCCAACTCAGGCATTGTATGATGGCATCACCAGCTCTTCACGCACTGGTCAGCCATTGTGGGGCTACAATGATTATGGTTCCATCAACGCTGTTCGCAATGCGTTCATCGTGGCCAGCGGACTGCCTTCTATCAACACGAAAGATGCAATGGGCGGCCTTGGCCGTGGTCCGGGCGGCACAAAGATTCGCGACATCACGGACGGAACGTCCAATACGATTCTGATCGCTGAAGACGCTGGCCGTCCTCGACAATACATCGGTCGAAATCCTGGCGTGAATCCTCGCACCGGCAACATTGCTTTCGGAACTCAGTTCACGGCCGACGGCTGGGGCTGGGCCGATATCAACAACGGGTTCAGTATCGACGGAGCCAATTCGGCCGGGCTGCAGAACAACACCTCCGGGAGTGGCACGCCAACCATCGTCGGGACATGCATCATGAACTGCACGAATGACAGCGAAATGTACTCATTCCACACTGGCGGGGCTCAGGCCGTCCTGGCGGATGGTTCCGTTCGTTTCCTTAGCGAGAACATGTCCGGTGCAACGCTCGTCGGTCTTGTGACTCTGCAGGGCGGCGAAGTTGTTGGCGAGTTCTGATCCGGACTGATGAAGTCGACACAGGGATGATCAGAGCCGGCCATTCGGTCGGCCTGATTAACAATTCTTCCGGGCCCGGCTGACGCTTTTCTGCGATAGCCGGGTCTTCTTTTTTTCCGGGCGAGAAAGAACACTGGTGTGAAGTACAGATGACACACCGACTCATATCCGCCGCTACTTCAACGGCTTGCTTTCAACTGGCTTCCCATTCGTCGTCAGGATTTGAATCTCATGCGCGCGATGCGGACCGGTGTACTTCCAGACGATTTTCTTTTCCCGAGTCACTTCAAAGACCTTGATCGCCTGCTGTGATGCATAACTGGCGATGACCGTATTGCCGTTCGGAAGACGTTGACCACCACAGGGATCGGCAAATGGCTTTGCATCCGGAAAGTCTGAGTTGCTGATCATCCAGACGACTTTGCCATCCGCATTGACCTCAATCGTCTTGTTCCCATGAGTCAAATTGATGAGCGTATGGCCGTTTTCAAGTCGGATCGCCGTGAACGGCCAGTTCTCTGCAGCACGTCCGCCAAGTTCAGCGGCGTCAGTGGGAAACTCTTTCACAATCTTCCCGTCTGATGAATACTCCTTCACTTTGAAGGCCAACAGATGCGGCACAAGATAGTTGCCATTGGCCAGCTTGCGGGCCATGCGAGTCTGCATGTGGGCGTTGTCGGTCTCCGGTTGCAGGGGAACTTCGACGACAATTTTCCCGTCAGCGGCGACTTCAAGCAGTCTTGGTTTCGTGCCCAGTTCTGTGATCAGCGTGTGACCGCTGTCGAGACGTTCGACGGTGCCGATTTCGTTATTCTCAGCAGATTTCACGTAGTGAAAGACGGTTTTGTTTTCCCGAGTCAGTTCACGAACCTCATCACCCCATGCAATCAGTACGTTGCCGTTGGCCAGCACATAGCCGTCGCGAGCAGCCGGGCGGCCTGCGTTCCAGATTTCCTTGTCGTCTTCATCGATAATCCCGGTGAATGTCGGGCCGGCAATAAAGAATGAATGTCGAATCGGCTCATCACTTCGCGCGGCGGGACTGTTTGCCCAATGGAGACAAACAACAAGCAGGAACATGACGCGGTGAAATACATAGCGGTGAGGCACGGGCGGTGATTCCTGGTCAGAGAGGAAACGATGACGGCAGATTCCCGGAGCAAGCAGGAGCAATAAACGGATCGGTATGTCCGGGCTTACGTCGCTTCAGTGTGAGCATCCGTCGTTGGCTTGTCGAGCATCAACGACACCAGCAGACCACTGATGATTGTGGTCACAGCACCGATCAATGTGTACCAGGGCCACGCAATGGGTGTAAAAAACTTGATGTAACAAAGCAGCGCCGTCCCCGCCACCATTCCACACATCGCACTGATCTGGCCAACGCGGCGCGTTGTCACGCCCAGCGTAAAGACTCCGACCAGAATCCCGCTGGAGAATCCCGCCACGGCCAGAACCTGATCAACGATCAGACGATTAAGGCTGATGGAAACAAAGATGATAGCCAGCACAATCTGAAGGATGCCGAAGAACAAAGTCATCCAGCGAGTCATGCGAATCTGATGCTGGGGCGTCCCCGCATTCTGCAGAAAGTCGCTGACGACAGCTCCCGCAGAAGAATTCAGGGAACTGCTGAGAGTCGACATGGCGGCCGAGAACACAGCTGCGATCGTAAAACCGACCATTCCGCGAGGCATCTCATTGACGATGAACGTGATGAACTCTTCGTTTTTCTTCAGCTCCGACGCAGTGCCTCGAAAATCATA
Organism: Planctomycetota bacterium; assembly: GCA_052034165.1. GTDB lineage: Bacteria > Planctomycetota > Planctomycetia > Planctomycetales > Planctomycetaceae > SXXK01. The sequence continues at coordinate 61,467 of JBPOIW010000038.1, forward strand.
AAACGCCGCCAGTGCCACGCCGACAAGCAGGAACAAGGCGAACTGAGCGAGAACAACGAAACCACTGGAGATTAAAGCTTTCGACGCACCTTTTTGAGAACCGATGCACAGATAACGTTGAACCATCATCTGATCAGTTCCATGCGTCCCCATCGTCAGCATCGCACCGCCGATGACACCAGCCCATATGGTGTAGGCTTTCGACGGATCCAGAGAATAGTCCAGCAGACGAAACTTCTGCTGTGACGCAGCAAACTCTGTAAACTGTGCCCATCCACCGGGTAGCAGATTAATAATCAGAAACAGAGAGGCGATACCGCCACCAACGTAGATTACGAATTGCAGGCAGTCACTCCACACAACCGCCTTCATACCTCCGACAAAGGTGTAGGCCACAGTCGAAGCACCCACGATGACGATGCAGGCCGTCAGTGACAGACCTGTGACTTGCTTGACAACAATGGCCGTCAGAAACAACCGAAGGCTGTCACCGAGATTTCGGGTGACGAGAAAAATCAAAGAGGCGGTTTTCTGAGTGAGCCCGCCGAAGCGTTTGTGAAGTACTTCGTACGCGGTAAAAAGTTGGCCTTTGAAATACAAAGGCAGCAACCAGATTGAAACGAGAATTCGCCCGATCACATACCCGAACGCCAGTTGTAGGAAGCTGAAGTTGCCGTCTTTTGCAAACGCTATCCCAGGCACGCTTAGAAAAGTCGCCGTGCTGGTTTCCGTGGCGACGATTGACCCGAGGACCGCCCACCAGGGCAGGCTTCGATCACCCAATAAATAATCGGAAACGTCTTTGTTGTCGCGGCCAATCCAGATTCCCATCAGCGTTACTGCTGCCAAATAAACGACAACAATAACGGCATCGATGGAAGAAATCGTCAGGGCCGCGAACATGGGGCCACTCACTTGCCAGCGTCCTTTTCAGAGTACTTCTTTGGGTCTCGCAGATGCCAGGCGACCAGCCATTCTTCGGACTTACGTTTGAAGCCATACTCATCGACCATGCGTTCTTCCATGTCGGCAAAGTGGCCAGCTCCGTAGAAGATGCCGACTTTCTTATGGCCATTCCTGAGTTCTCGATTCATCACATCGAGACACGTCTTGTTGCGTTCGGTAATGATTGTGGAGGTCCCGTCGAACCCCGCAAACGCATCTCCTTCCGCGCCTTTCGCTAATTGCACTGCGGCGATACGGCGGATGCGGTAGGCTCGATCGGACGACAACGCAGACAGCATCAGATCCAGATTCATCGCGATCGGATTCTGTTCCTGCTGAGCCGACATTGACTTGCCCATTTCTTTCAGAAACATCCCGGAGAAAGTTTCGCCGCGGCGTGACATGGATGATTCAAACTCTTCGGCCGTCATGTCGGCATGGACGAAGTTTTCAGCCGTGTAGTCCACGCCCGTCAACTGAAACTCCATTCCCAGAGCATCCTTCATCCCCAGTTGCAGCACAGAGATGGCCGTCAGTCCAACTTTGGCATCAGTCCATTCCTGCTCATCGGTCAGATCTTTCCGACGTGACCCAGTGCCTCCGCCTGGACGCAAACCTTGCTCCAGAGCTTCTTCAGGCATGACGGCTTCGTAGAGCAGCACGTCGTACTTTTTAAAGATCTCATTCAGTTGAGAATAATATTCCGGCTCACCCAGATGAATTGCACCAATCAGATCAACGGTGGCGTCCGGATACTTTTTCGCATCGGAGAACGTGATGATTGATGTTTCCAGAGCCAGGGCAAGACCTTTTTCTGTCTTGCGAATCCGCACGTATTCTGAGTCCGGCTTCTTCTTGTCCTTCCCGACTTTCGAGTCCGTCTTTTTTGATTCTGCGGACTCGGACTTCACGGCGGACGCGGACTTTTCGTCGGCGGCGACCATCTTATTCAGAAGACAAATCGCCGACACGTTCACAACGGCAATCGCCATGGCAAGCATCACGGCCTGACGGAAGCGAATCGGATTGCATGACCGAGCTGACGAGTTGATGGACGTAATTTTTGAATCAGGCATGGTTCCCCACAGGCCTCCCTCAGTTCCACTGATGTTTCGATTGGCAAAGAATGCTGATGACTCAGCGATTGCAGTTTCGGAGCAACCCCGTGCTGACTCCTCGCTGGATCCTTGCTGGCTCCTTCGTTTTCCTGAGCCGCATCTTGCCGGTTTTTCTCGATTCCTGCCAGCGGTGTTTGGGTGCGAATAAAAAGAACATCTCGGAGATTGTTTGGCAACCCTTTGCCCGGTTGTCCAATGAATCATGATTTCTGCCTCTGCGTGGCGAGAATCAGTGCCACTGCAGCTGTTTTCAGAAAGTTGGTGACGGTGGAATTCATGGGCATTTAAAGAATTCCAGAAATATCTGAACGAAACGTGTCTCGAGTCAGCACTATATCAGTCATCAACGGGATCCTCGCAGGATTTTCCGCGCTGTAAACTGGAAAAGGTGTGACGATGCGACTGACGTTAAGAACTCTGCTGGCGTATCTGGATGACCGATTGCCGCCTGCCAACGCGCGGGAGATTGGGCAGAAGATCACGAATAGTCCGTTTACCACGGATCTGGTGGAACGCATCCGAGATGTGAAGCGGCGGCGGCGGCTGGCCGACCCCGGGAACGCTCAACCGATGATTGAGCCGAATCTGATCGCAGAGTATCTCGATGACCAGCTGACACCGGACCTGGTCGCTCGTGTTGAACGCGAGATTCTGGCGTCGGATGCGATGCTGGCCGAAGTCGCGGCGACTCATGAAATCCTGGGATTGCTCCGAGATCCCGTGAATGTGGAGCCACGACTTCGTGATCGACTTTACGGACTCGATCCGTCCGGAAAAACGTCGCTCGTGCGGGCCTTGAACGCAGAATCTTCACCAAGCACTGCGGGGGCAGCACCTGCGAGTACATGGAAGCCGCTGACGGTTCAAAAGACTTCTTCCAAACGAATACCCGTCATTGTGGCCGGCGGACTGGGACTCGTTTGGCTGGTCGTTCTGATCTCCGACTCAACATTGTTTGGCCCGAAGAAGTCTCAACCAGCGGCTGAGGGAGATATCGTGGCGGCCGATGCTGACGCGGCCGACGGTGAGGCCGCAGCGATTGATGAGCCGGCGAAGCCCGATCAGGCTGCAGCGGCAGTTCAAGTTGCAGCGGCAGATGGCCATCCCGACAACGTGAACGTCGCAAAGAACGGCGATTCGCCAGCGGTGAAGAACGCTGACGAAACCATGGTGCCGAATCTGCAGGCGAACGGGACGACTGCGGCGGACGGCTCTGCGAACTCAGTGGATGTCGGCTCGAAAAAAGCCAGCGTGGTTGTGGCGGCGAATGGCGGTCCTGCGGGCTCAACAAATCCTCCTCCGACAGAAAAGCCCATGGCTGAAACACCAACAGCCGATGCTTCTTCAACATCGACAAGCACGCCTCCTGCGAATTCGAATCCGATCGAAGTGCCGATCGAGACCGAACTGGAGATTCCTGTTTCGTATTACCTGCAGGTTGACAGTCGTGGCTTGTTGGTGCGAGAAGAGCCGACGGGGCGTTGGCGGTCATTTGCAGCAATCCCTGGTGGAGATGCGGTGGAAAATGCACCGAACAATGTGAATTGTGGGCCGATCCTCGGGCCCAGCTGGTTTGGCGTGACTGAGCAATTTCCATTGGTCGTGACGACGGGGTCCAAAGGCTATGTTGCGGAATTGCTCGGTCCATGTCTCGTGCGAATGCAGCGCGGTGCGTCAGGTGGGCTGGATCTTCTGACCGGGCGACTCAAGCTGTCTGCCAATCCCTCGATGGTGTGGAATGATGAAATTCGCCCGGAGTTTAAACTCGGAGTTGGTCAAACGACGACCCGCCTGACACTGGGCTCCGCCAAAACTCGTGTCGCCCTCGAAGTTACACCCGTCATGCCAGTACTGCAGGATTCATTGCCGACCGACGAAGACACGGCAAACGAAACAGGCGACTCCTTTCTGCAGATCGATTCTGATTTGCAGGTAAAAATGACCATTCTGGAAGGCTTTGTGTTGATGCAGAATCAGGAGCAAACTGACGCTGTTGAACTGAAACAGAATCAGCGTGCGATCTGGACAGTGGCCGGACTCTCGGATTCATCGAACGTCACGATCGACAATGGTGAAGCGGTTTCTGCGTTGCCGGCGTGGTATTTTCAGTCGTCATCAGAGCCTTTGCCGGAAGTCAGCAAGCAGAATCTTCGTCTGCTGGAATTGCTCTCGAATAACTCTGAACCGGGGGACAGTGTTCTGCCGTTGCTGGACGAACGGAATCCGCAGTACGGAGTTCTTGCGGTGCAGGTATTGTCGCTGACACGTGACACGGATCGACTGGTGTCCGTCTTATTTGGGATGCGGGATGAATCGATTCATCGTGCAGCCATTGATGGCTTAACTGCGATCGTGAACAGTTCCTCGGCCGGACGAAATGCCGTGCGAAAGGGCCTGGAGACTCGCATTCCAAAAGCCGACGCGGAGCCTGTCGTGCAACTGCTGAAAGGTCTGACAAATGCTCAGGCCGCCGATCCAACAGTCGTTGTGGACCTGATGGCGATGTTGGAAAGTGAACGGCTGGTGGCCAGAACTTTGGCGATCTACCGTATGGAGCAGATCACGAAGGACCGCAAAGGTTTTCATGCGGACGCTGATTCGTCAAGACGTCGCGAAGCGATCCGACGCTGGCAACGGGCGATCGATCAGAATTCGGGCCGGCTGGTCCCGTAGGACCAGTCCCGTAATAATTTCCGTAGCTGAAGTCGTGAGACTTCAGTCCGAACTCTGACGAGTTCGGCCACCACAGGAACTTATTTCGGGACCGTTCCTTTGGAACAGTCCCGTAGCATCGTCGCATCGTCCGCAACTGTGCCAACTCGCGGATCGCGTGGCGGTTTACGGATCACTGGTGTTTCCGGCAATTCCTGATACCTTCTCGCATGGAAATCAAAGGAGATGGGAATCAGCAGCAAAATGGTGCTGCTGAATTCTGCATTTCGATGTCAAACATTGCGGGCTGTCGTGAGGAATTGAGTGACGATTTTCCTGAAAATTATTCAGCGTGAGATCCCGGCCGACATTGTCTACGAAGACAGTCATTGCCTCGCGTTTCGCGACGTGAATCCTCAGGCTCCTGTGCATGTCCTGCTGATTCCTAAGAAGCCTGTGGCCTCATTGAACGACCTGACCGAAGACGACGCTGCACTGTGCGGTCACCTGTTCCTGACGGTTCCCAAAATTGCCGCATTGTTAGGCCTGGACGGTGGGTATCGAACGGTCGTCAACACAGGTGCTCATGGCGGTCAGACAGTCTTCCATTTGCACATCCATATCATGGGCGGGCGAGGTCTCGCCTGGCCACCCGGTTAATTGACACGATCCCTGCCCGAATCAGACCAAACTGTATTGAAACTGCGGACTGAGTTTGACGGCCGGTTTGCCTCCGTTATTAATCCTCATCTCACTCTTCAACCTTCCTCCCACGGAATCCCGCCCATGTTAGCTCGGTTTCTTTGTTGTGCCCTCAGCTTGTTGTCTTTGGGAGTCTCCCTGAACTCCTCGTTAGCCATCGCGGATGATGGAAGTGACAAGCCCGGTTTGAGTATGGCTGTAGCGGCTCAGAAGCTCATTGATGTGCTGCCGGCCGATCAGAAGCAGAAGCTGATGTACAAGTACGATGATCCCGAGCGAATCAATTGGCACTTTATTCCCAAGGACCGAAATGGCATCGTGTTGTGGGATCTGAGCGGCGAACCAAAGAAAGTTGCTGAAGATCTGGTCAAGGTCGGACTGTCTGCCGCTGGACATGCCAAGGTATTGCAGGTTCGCAGTCTTGAGGAAGTGCTTTATCTGTTTGAAGCCGGTGAAGAAGACTATCGCCGCAATCGCCGACATCCTCACAAGTACCACATTACGATCTTCGGCACTCCTGGACCAACGGGACTGTGGGGCTGGCGATTCGAAGGTCACCATCTGTCACTGAACTTCAGTATTCAGGATGGCATCGTCGTCAGCAGCACGCCAGAAATGTTTGGGGCGAATCCTGCGTTGATTGACGCGGGTCCAGGTCGACAACTGCGAATTCTGTCGGGGCGCGAAGATATCGCTCGCCAGATTCTGAAGGCTTGCAGCGACGAACAAAAGAAGAAAATGTGGATCTCCGAAACAGCGCCTGACGACATCCGCGGTGCCGGGGCTCCTCAGCCCGTTGTCGATTCTGCTGTCGGGCTGCGTTACGGTGAAATGTCTCCTGATCAGCAGAAGATGCTGCGAGATTTGCTGGGCGAATACCTCTCAGCCATGCCTGCTCAGGTTGTTCGTGACCGCATGAAGGCCATCGAAAAATCCGGCATGGATGATCTCCGCATGGCATGGTGGGGTGAGTCCGAAGTCAACAAGCGGCACCACTACGTGATCCAGGGTTCCACGTTTATCATTGAGTACAACAATACTCAGAACGAAGCCAATCACGTTCATGCGATGTGGCGAAATCTCGGCGGTGACTTCAATCTGCCAGTGACGAAGTAAGTGGCTGCCGATTTCATCATCGACCTCTCCAACTCTTTCAAGTTTCACGCACTCGATGTCCCAACCTATTAACAGTTTTCGTCTGGCGAATGGCCTGCTGGTCATCGTCGAACCGATGCAGGACGTGCAGTCCGCAGCCCTGACATTGCTTGTCCCTTCGGGCGGAGTGCGTGACCCGGAGAACAAGTGCGGTACCGCCGCAATTCTGACGGAGATGTTTTCTCGCGGCGCAGGTGGCCTGTCAGCTCGTGAACTCTGCGCCGCGATGGACAATCTGGGGCTTCAGCGCGGAGTTCATGTGGGCAGTGCTCATATCAATTTCACGGGGGCAACAACGGCCGATCGACTGTGCGATGCTCTCCCGTATATTGGTCACATGGTGACTCAGCCACACCTGGCCGAGGATGACTTTGAGCCAGCTCGGGATCTGGTCGAACAGAGTTTGATGTCGATGGAGGATGAGCCTCGACAACGTCTTGGCAAAGTCCTCCGGGAATACAGCTATGCGGCTCCGTGGGGCAATTCGGCCGAAGGCGAATTGGACCACCTGGAGAACATCTCCATCGCAGACATCCGCACTCACTATGCTCAGAATGTTGCTCCGGATGAAGCCATTCTGGGGATTGCGGGCAACATTGATCCAGGCCGGATCCGGGACGCAGTGGAAACCGTGTTTGGGTCGTGGAAGTCGTGTCCGTCTTCAGACCCGGGGCGGGGCAAACTTCCGCAGTCGCCCTTTCATATCGAACACGACTCTGCTCAAACGCATATTGGTCTGGCATGGGAGACGATCCCTTACTGTCACGAACGCTACAATGAAGCCTGGGCGGCGGTCAGCCTGCTGAGCGGTGGCATGAGCTCGCGTCTGTTCACGGAAGTGCGTGAAAAGCGAGGATTGTGTTATGCGATCTCCGCTTCACTCAGCACCCTGCGGGACGAAGGACGAGTCTTCGCGTACGCAGGAACCACCCCTGAACGGGCTCAGGAAACGCTGGAAGTGACCGTGGCTGAAATCCTGCGACTGCATGAAGGAATCACCGACGATGAACTGCAGCGATGTAAGGCACGGGCCAAAAGCTCGTTGATTATGCAGCAGGAATCCACGACCTCACGAGCCTCGTCGCTGGCCAGAGACATTTATCATCTGAATCGAGTTGTCACGCTCGACGAAATCAACGCTCGCATTAACGCTCTGACAACGGAGCAGGTTCGGGAGTTTGCTGTCGAGTATGCTCCGAAATCCATGGTTCTGGTGACACTGGGTCCACAAAGTCTGGATCCGGCCTGTGTGACCTCGCTGTAGAACTCGCGTCGGACAGCAATGTCCCACCTTCAATTTTCAAAAGCTCTTTGATTGATTCAACAGAAATTGCAAGTGAGTATGAAGTTTCAGCAGTGCACATTGTCCAACGGTCTGACATTGATCGCAGAAACGAACCCGGCCGTGTACAGCGTGGCGGCGGGCTTCTTCGTTCGCACGGGATCACGAGACGAGTCCAGCGAGGTCTCTGGGGTCAGCCATTTTTTAGAGCATATGGCATTCAAAGGCGATGACAAGTTCTCCGCGGACGACATCAATCGCGTATTTGACGAAATCGGCGCCAAGTACAACGCATCAACCAGTGAAGAAGTCACGATGTACTACGCGGCCGTGCTTCCGGAATATCTGGAGCGTGCGCTGGAGTTATTGTCTTCACTGATGCAGCCGTCTTTGCGTCGTGAAGATTTTGATATGGAGAAGAACGTCATTCTGGAAGAGATCAGCATGTACGAAGATCAACCTTCGTTCACATGTTACGATCATATTATGGCGACTCACTTTGCCGGGCATCCGCTGGGGCAAAGTATTCTTGGAAGTCAGGCCAGCATCACCGCTCTGACGGCCGATCAGATGCAGGCTTATCATCGCAGTCGATATCACACCGGCAATATTACTTTGGCGATTGCAGGCAATTGTCGCTTCGAAGATGCCGTCGCGCTGGCTGAGAAGTACTGCAGCCGGATTCCACAGGGTCAGCCGTCGAGACTGCTGCCGCCCGTGGAAGCTCGACGGAATAGCCGCCTGATCGTCCGCGAAAGCAGCTTGCAGGAGCACATCATGGAGATGGGAGTTGGCCCGGACTCGCGCGATGAACTTCGTTTTGCGGCCGAACTCCTGTCTGTCGTTATCGGCGATGATTCCGGAAGCCGTTTGTTCTGGGAACTGGTCGATCCGGGCCACGCCGAAGCAGCCGATCTCAGCTACAGCGAATACGACGGTGCGGGGTCATGGATGAGCTACCTCAGCTGCTCGCCCGATCAGGTTGCGGAGAATCTCGAACGCTGCCGCAAGGTCTTCGCGGATGTGAACGCCCATGGAATCTCGGCCGACGAACTTGAGCAGGCTCGCAATAAGGTCGCTTCCCGCGTCGTCCTGCGCGGCGAGCGACCGATGGGACGGCTTTCGTCTCTGGGTGGAAACTGGATGTATCGGCAGGACTATCGATCGATCTCCGACGATCTGAAGTCGGTACGGTCGGTGACTCTGAATGAGATCAGGAAAGTCCTGGATCAGTATCCTCTGGCGATGACCACGACCGTGGGTGTTGGTCCACTGACGGAATTGTAAGACGTTTCAGAATGTGACACGAAAGTTTTGATCCTGATCGTGGAACCTGACGTTATGCTGACGGCCACTCGAAAAACGCGTTGTCATAGAGTTCTTTTGCACGCAGGAAACTGAAATGTCATTTTCTCGCCGGATCGTTGTGGGAATCGAGATGCCGAAGAGTCGTCCGTGGGTTGCGGCGAATCTTTGTGGTCCCAGTCGAATGGCGGTGTTGCATGCATTTCAGGCGGCCGCCTCATCACGACTTCCCTTGACACTGGTTACGGTGCTTCCTCCGGCCTCTGGAAGCTGGTTTCGCTCACCGGAAGACGCAGAGCGCGCTGCGGCCGGGGAACGAGCGGAAGCGGAAGCATTGATGAAAGAACTGTGTCAAAAGTATGCGGCTGAAGCAGCAGCCTCCAGTGCAGAAACTAAGATCATGCGCGGCAGCGCGTGGGAAGAACTGATCCGCAGTGTTGGCAATCGTCCTGATAGTATGCTGATCTGCGGAACTCGCGACGAAGGCACGGTTCGTCGAGTTCTCTTTGGCAGCACAGGGCTGAAACTTTTGCGACTCGCGCCCGGCACCGTCTGGCTGGTGAAACCTCGCGAAGACGATAATGACTCCACAGATATCATCGCGGCAACGGACGGAGGTAATGTCGGAGCCGATGTAATCGTCACCGCTGTGCCTCTCGCGAAGTCACTGAATGCCCGGCTGCATATCGTGCATGCGGTGGAAGGCGGTAATGCGACGCCCGAAGTTTTGCAGCAGGCCGAAGCCGTCGTCCAGCAACAACTAGCGAACACCGATTATCGAACACTTCCGTTCGGTGTCAAAGTGCTTGTCAAATCAGGCAGTCCTGACCAGTGCATTCTGGACGCAGTCAAAGAAGTGAACGCAGATCTCGTCGTGCTGGGAACATCTTCAAAGACCGGCGTTTCGGGACTGCTCCCGGGCAGCACTGTGGAACGTTTGCTGCCCGAACTGCCCTGCTCCGTCATGGCGATCAAGCCCGAAGGGTTTCGATCCATGCTGCCGACAGACTTCTGGACACACTGACCTGACTATTTTTTCTCGTACACGACCTTACCGCCGAGCCATGTCTGCTCGACGGTGATCCCTTTCACTTCCTCGACAGGGCAAGTCAGGATATCGCGATCGATCACGATCAAATCGGCCAGCTTGCCGGGCTCGAGCGATCCCTTCTCTTTTTCCTCAAACGTCAGCCACGCGTTGTTAATCGTGTAAAATCTCAGGGCCTGTTCCCGACTAATCATCTGTTCGGGATGCAGTGGCGAATCACTCCAGCGCGGCTGGCGAGTCAGCGTGGTCCAGAGTCCCAGAAATGGATTGTACGGATTCACCGAGCGCAGACTTCCGATGCGTTGCATGTGATCCGATCCGCCCCCAACAATAACGCCCTGTTCAAAAAGTGTCCTGTATGGCTGAAAGAAACTAGTGCGATCTTCGCCGAATTGTTTCAGCAAAGTTCGGCCATCCAGATGCAGCCAGATTGGCTGAATATCGGCGACGATCCCCAGAGCTTTCATCTTCAGGATGGATTCTTCGCTCATGAAATTGCAATGAGTAATACACGGGCGTTTGTCTCGCACCGGAAAGTCGTTGTTGACTCGCTCGTAAGTCTCTACCAGCGCCTTCACCGCGCCGTCGCCGACAGAATGAGCCGTAATCTGCAGGTCGCGTTCCAGACAATACTTCGCAACTTCATACATACGATCCGGCTGAATATTCAGCACGCCGCGATACTCCGGATCTGTGATCGAATAGATCGAGCTGACACCCCACGGTTTCTGCATCCACGCACTGCCGGTCAACATGCCGCCGTCCAGGAACACCTTGACGCCTCGCAACCACAGCAAATTGTCATAGGCATGCGCCGGATGGTCGGCCGCCTTCTGGATTTGCTCCGCGACTTTGGACCACTCGCCATCAGGGTTTACCCCCCAGCACAGAAAAGTGCGACAAGTGAGTTTGCCCTGATCTTTCAATGCCTGAAACATCGTCACATCGGACTCACCCGCGCTGCGTTGAACAATGCTGGTGATGCCGACGGAGTTATAGTCCTGCAGCAGTTTCTCCAGTTGAGCCATCCGCTCTTCCTGGCTCGGTGATTTTTCCGACGACTGCGTTTTGATAAATCGCCCCGCCGCGCGGATCACTCCTGTGGGTTCGTCACTGACCGGATCCATCTCGATCTTTCCCGGCAACCCGTCCGTGATCTTGAAATCCTTGTCGATGCCATTCAGCGTCAGAGCCATGGAATTTAAAGCGGCGTCAGGTCCAGTGCGGAAGTAGACCGGGTTGTTCGGTGCGACAGAGTCCAGTTCCTGGCGATTCGGAAACCGCTGATCCCGCAGACGAGTGATAAAGACCTGATTCATGATGATCCACTGGCCATCCTCCAGGATCTCCGCTCGCTTTTGAACATACTTCAGCACGTCATCGATTGTTTCCAGCGGCGGGATCTCATGATCAAATTCATAGACCGCCGCACCGGTCGCGTGAACATGCGAATCAATCAGGCCTGGCAGTACCGTTTTGCCGCCCAATGAGATCTTTTTTGTGTCGGGACCGGCCAGTTTCAGAATGTCTGCGTCGCTGCCGACCGCCTCGATACGTTCGCCCTTCAGAGCAATCGCCTGAGCGATCTCAAAGCCGGAATTGACGGTCACAATTTTTCCGTCATGCAGGATCACATCAGGGAACTCGGCTGCAGAACTGCCTCCGCAGGACAACGCCAGAACCGTAAAGACGCAGACAATCAAGGTGGCCGTGTTGCCTGATCGAATTTTCGTTTTGAAACTCATCGACAGATCTCCGGAAGGCGGAAGGTGATTGTCTCGAACGGACGTTGCAAGTGGCCTGTTGACGTCGTCGTTTATCGCCCGGCCAAAGGCGCTGGCTATTACGCTGGCCGGCGCCTGCCGCTGGGCGGTAAACAGAATCGACGATGATATGTTCAACACAGGGAAGTCGACGAAAACACTCGGTTTGCGGGTGTCGTAAGATTGTGACAAAAGTCCGGCCAGCATTACACTTCCGCGAACGAAACTTTACCAGCCCAGGCAATCTGATCCGTCACTATGGCCACCCCTGAATACACCGTCGTTATTGGACTTGAGGTTCACGTCCAGCTTCGTACCGAATCCAAGCTGTTCTGCGGATGCTCCACGGCGTTCCGGCCTGATGATCCCAATACTCAGACATGTCCGGTCTGTCTGGGGTTGCCTGGATCTTTGCCGGTGATGAATCGCAAGGCCTTTGATCTGTCCGTCCAGACGGCTCTGGCTTTGAACTGCGAGATCGCTCGATACACCCGCTGGGATCGCAAGCAATACTATTATCCGGACCTTCCCAAAGCCTATCAGATCAGCCAGTACGACCTGCCGTTCAGTTCCAAAGGCTGGTTGGAGATTGCGGCTGATGATCCCGCCGAGCCAGCTCGCCGCATTCGAATTACACGCGCTCATCTGGAAGAAGATGCCGGCAAGAATGTTCATGATGAATCCGGCCGCGGAGCGGATAGTCGCGTTGACCTGAATCGCACGGGGACACCGCTGCTGGAAATTGTCAGCGAACCAGACCTGCGATCCGCTTCTGAGGCTCGTCGATATTTGGAGGATCTGCGATCGCTGCTGTTGTTTATTGGCGTCTCTGACTGCAACATGCAGGAAGGCAGCCTGCGTTGCGATGCCAACGTGAATCTGCATATTCACAATGCCGACGGCAGCCGCACGGCAACGCCGATCGTGGAGCTGAAAAACATGAACAGCTTCCGCAATGTGGAACTGGCCGTCGAGTATGAAACTCGCCGACAGTGGAAGCAATGGCTGAAGACTGGACAGAAGATCGGGGAAGTTCCCAAGCAAACTCGCGGTTGGGACGCCGACAAGAACGAAACATTCGGCCAGCGTGAGAAAGAAGAATCCTCCGACTATCGCTACTTCCCTGATCCGGACCTGTTGCCGGTGAAGACCACGGTTGAACAGATCGAGGAGATTCGTCGTTCACTGCCGGAAACGCCAGCGGCACGACGCGAACGCTTCCGGAATGTGCTGGGACTCACGGAGTACGATACCAACGTTATTCTGTCGCAGGGACCTGCTCTGACAGCGTGGTTTGAACAGGTCAGTCAGTTGTGCGGCGACACAAAGCTGGCCGCCAACTGGGTGACTCAGGACATCCTGCGCGATCTGAACGCAGACGGAGTTTCGATTGAGGAATTCGCGGTCACAGCTGAGATCCTTGGAACTCTGCTGAAGTGCATTCAGACAGAACGTATCACCACGAAGAGTGCTCGCGAAGTCTACGCCGCCCTGCGATCCGATGCGGCCGACGAAAAGCCAATCGCAGCGACCGATGTTGATCGACTCATCACGGAACGTAAGCTGGAGATCGTTCGTGATACCGGCGCGATGGATGCGGCCATCGCGGCTGCCCTCGCGTCAAAGCCTGAAGCCGCCAGCGATTTCCGAGCTGGCAAGCAGAACGCCATCGGTCCATTGATCGGCATGATCATGAAACAGGTCGGCGGCGCGGATCCAAAGCAGGTTCGCGAACGACTGATTGCGACAATTATGGCCGGGGCATAGGTGGGGTGTTGATTCAATAGTGTGTTGATCGTTTTCGTTTAACGGCGAACCTCAGGCGGAGGCGACATTCAGCAGTAACGCCTGCGGCTTGCCGTTAAATGACAAAACCGTAGCTGAACTCGTGAGAGTTCAGAAACCGCTCCGAATTCTCACGAATCCGGCTACGTGGGCATGTTTTGTTAGGCGTTCTAAATCAACACGCGTTAGCGGCCGCTTCTGAAACTTCTTCACACCAGCAGATCGTGAACCACTTTGGCATGCGTGACTTCCGCATCCGTCAGACTGGTATCGCGGCCGTCGTAAGGCACGGCCAGGCGATTGTGATCAAGCCCCAATGACGCCAGCATGGTCGCGTGCAGATCATGGACGTTGACGATGTTTTCCACAGACGCATAACCAAACGGATCCGTCGCGCCGTAGACGCACCCTTGTTTGAAACCTCCTCCAGCAATCCATGTGGAGAACGCATGGCGGTTGTGGTCGCGTCCATCGGACCCCTGCGAGATTGGCAGTCGTCCAAATTCTCCGGTCCAGATCACGATCGTTGAATCCAGCAACCCGCGCTGTTTCAAATCCTTCACCAATGCAGCAGATGGCTGATCCGTGCGAGCACACAGGCCCTTGAGACTTTCGGCGTTGCGACTATGAGTATCCCACGGCTGCCCGCTCATGTAGACCCCGACGAACCGCACGCCCTGTTCGACAAGCTTGCGAGCTGTCAGGCAGCGTGCTCCGTATTCTTCGATGGCTGGATTATCGAGCCCGTAGAGTTCTCGCGTTTCCTTCGTCTCACCAGACAAATCCAGTAGCTCAGGAACCGATGTCTGCATTCGTGCAGCGGTTTCAAAGTTGGCGATGCGGGCCGTGAGTTCCGTATTCTCCGGGTAGCGCAAAGCATGGTGGCGATTCAGTTTCCCGAGGTAATCCAGCTGATTTCGACGCACAGCCGCTGTCACACCTTCCGGGCTCTGCAGATTCAGCACGGGTGATGAACCCGACCGGAACACGGTGCCCTGATAAACCGCAGGCAGCCACCCGGAACTCCAGTTCTTTTCGCCATCGATTGGAAGTCCACCCGGATCGGACAACACAACGAATGATGGCAGATCGCGGTTCTCCGTTCCCAACGCGTACGAGATCCATGAACCAAACGAAGGCATCCCGGCGAATAGTCGACCGGAGTGAATCATTCGCAGAGCGGCCTCATGATCGACGGACCCGGTCTTCATGGAACGAATCAGAGTAATCTCGTCAGCGATGGAACCGGTGTGAGGCAACAACTCACACAGTTCCATCCCGGATTCGCCGCACTTGCGAAACTTGTACGGTGAACCCAGCACATTCCCCTTTTGTTTATCGAAGTGAGTTTCCAGATCGCCCGCCGGATAGGGTTGACCGTGCCACTTTTGCAATTCGGGCTTGGGATCGAACAGATCCATCTGGCTGGGGCCGCCGTTTTGAAACAGGCAGATCACCGACTTTGCCCTGGCGGTCACGTCCGGGGCGACCGTTGTCGATTCACTCGCTTTGCCTTGCTGCTGAGCCAGCATTGACGCGAGAGCCAGAAGTCCGACATGCCCGGCCTGTGAGCTCAGGAACATTCGGCGAGTAGCTTCGGTGTAGGACGACAAGTCGAAGTGCAGAGGATGCATCGGAGGGAGCTCACAAAAAGAGACGTGTGGGCTCCGTTAGATTACCGTCAATGCACCGGTTCGCTCAATCGGCTTGAACGGTCCGCGTGGCGATTTTGTGCAAATGATTGGCTGATTGCGAGATGAGTTACGATAGGCATTCCTGCCCGTCGCGAACTGAATCACCATTGGACGTCGGACAACAATGCCCAACCGCCAGAGGATAATTCACAGGACTACTGGCTCGTCAAGTTTTGTTTTTGGGGGTACCGGTGGATCCCATTTTCGCCGACGAAGCAGCGAAACTACGTAGTCGAGCCGCTCCGTCGGCTCGTACTGAACCCCAAATCTTGTTCTTGACAGAACACTACGGTGCCTGCAGTGACCGAGCAGAGGTCCTCGATTTGCCGGACTTCGCCGCCGTACGCTTTGAAGTGGCTTCTGTCGATGGGCGAGCGGCCGCGGTTGCCGCTCGAGCTGTTGAATCATCAGACTCGCCAGTCAAAAGCTCCAGCATCCATGCGCTGGCTTGAGGAATCACGATCACTCGCTTTTGTGAACCCGGTTTCCTGTCGTCGATGACAATCGTGATCTCCGGCCCCGTCTCTGCTGTCGCCGAGGTGACTTCTGCAGTGCGGCTATTCTTCTTGGCGGAAGCTGCTGCAGCATTGAAAAGAGGAGCGTCCGTCAGTTCGTCAGATTCATCGTCAGCGACAACTTCTGCCGCAGCCACTTCAGGGGCTGAAGCTTCCGCCTCAATGTCAGTTTCTGTCTCATCAAAGGCGGGTTCTTCGATCTCCACGATCGCTTCGCTTGGCGTCTTGACAGGAGCAGGTTCCGTCGCGTTGCTCTCATCCGCACCATCAAGCATTGCGGCGAATGAAGATGCTGCATCCTCGCCACCCGTTGGAGCAGGTGTGGCCAGAATCGATGTCAGCTTCAGGCCTTTGACCAGTTCAAGGATCGGAGTATGGGCCATGTAAAGCCCTTCTTTCAGTTTGCGATCCGCACAACTGCAAACTCCAACGAGCGAACCGTTCACATCAAACAATCCCCCACCCGATCGTCCGCTTTGAGGATCCACCGAGCAAACGAGGTTGGCGGGTCCATTGTAGCGATTGATATCGACGATCTTTGTCTTCAACAACGTTGGATCAGCTCCTCCGTTGCAGCCAAAGCTGACGAGATTCTGATCCTTTGCCACGCTCGGAGCCGCTGCCGTCAGGCGAACTGCAGGCATAATCTTCGTGGACTGAATCTTCAGAAAGGCCAGATCCGAATTATGGTCCCCACCAATCAGAGACGCCGGATAGCTCAGGGGCTTGCCGTTCTCGAAAACTTCGATTTCAATCTTTGCGTCCTTCGTCGCCATATCAAGAAAGACATGAGCACACGTCAGGATAATCGCCTGCCCCGCCGCACTGTAAACAATCGTGCCCGTGCCCACATCCTGAATCTTCTTGCCGTCCTTCGAAGAGATGCCCGCAACTTTAACTCGTACCGTGGCTGCCTCCGCGATCAACAGTCCATCCATTTCTGCAGCCGCAACTTCAGGGCTTTGCGCACGCAGAGTTGGAAACTGCATCGCCGCAGGTTTGGCTTTGCCACTCAACAGTCCGCGGAAGACGTCTTTAAGAGACGACTTTGATTCGGCGGCAGCTTCGACCGTAGCTTCTGGTTCTGAAGTCACGGTCTCGTTGTTTGAATTATCCGCGAGACCAGCCGGAAGTGCCGCAGCGGCGACATCGGTGCGTTCACGAGTTTCCGACAGTCGTCTTGCTGCGCGATTCATCTGATCGCGGAGTTCGGCTTCATCCGTCAGGCCGATGAATCGCTTGGCTTCTTTGCCTTGCACCATCAACACCAGCGTCGGAACTCGGTCGACATTAAATCGACGAGCCAGTTCCGGCTCTTCGCTGATATCGATCTGGCGAACAGGAAACTTGTCTTTCTGCATTCGCTGCAGGATAGGCACCATTTGCTGACATGGCTGGCAATAGCTGGCTGTAAAGTCCAGCAGCTCAACCTCAGGAGGACTGGTCGCACCGGTCTCGGCATCGAGCATTGCCACCAACAGCATGAGCATCTTCATATATGGCTTCCGTGCCTGAAGAACAATCGGACAGACATCCAGGGGTTTACAGGACACGGTCAATCAGCGGCTGAGAATTCCGTTTCTCCAGTGCTGATTCTCGGCTCACGCAACCTGACGGTCTCACCAGCAGGTTTTGTCAGTTCCAATTTGCGTCCGGCAGATCCTGCCGCAATCGACCGACGAAGCATAACCCGAAGTTTGGATTTCGGGAAAGATCAGAATTCGCTGGGTTTTGAGGGATAATTGAACATTTCGAAAAACCCACGGCTGGCCATTTTGTCAATTTTTGTAGGGTGTGTGAAGCGGAGCAACACACCAATGCGGATCCTCCTGAAATCATGGTGCGTTACGCTTCGCTTCACGCACTCGACATGGATCGCAGAATCACAAACTGGCCAGCCGTGCCGGAAACCCACCGATCGGTTTTACATCACCCTGAGTTCTCTACAATGGCCGATTCAAGCGGCCGATGCAATGTCGTGAGGCCGCATTTGGAACACGAGAATGGAGAACGCCATGAACAAAATTCTGGCAGGCGGGTTGTTGAGTTTCTGGGCTGTGATGGCTGTGAACTCGGATGTTATCAACGCAGATGACGCAAAGCAGGAGACTCCGATTGCCGTGGGCACGGAGCGAGCCTTTCCGAATCTGGATTTCGAACGACCGATCGTCGTGACTCACGCAGGTGATGGAAGCAATCGCCTGTTCGTTGCGGAACAGGATGGCATCATTAAGGTTCTGAAGAACGATCAGGAGTCCGAAGAGGCCTCGGTGTTCCTCGATATCGATGAATGCTGCACCTATGCGGACAATCAGAATGAAGAGGGCTTGCTGGGATTCTGCTTTCATCCGAAGTTCAAAGAAAACGGACATCTGTTCGTTTACTACACATCGGCCGAGGAAGCTCACCTGTCGAAGGTTTCTCGGTTTACAGTCTCTAAAGACAATCCGAACGTCTGCGATGCCGCAACCGAAGTAGAGATCTTGCGGATTCCTCAGCCGTTCTGGAATCACAACGGCGGAACGATTGAGTTTGGGCCGGACGGATTTCTCTACATCGCGTTGGGTGACGGCGGAAGTGGCAATGACCCGAACGGCAATGGTCAGAATCTGACCACGCTGCTGGGATCTATCCTGCGCATCGACGTCGACAAGCCGGGGAAGGATGCGAAGTACTCGATCCCGAAAGACAATCCATTCATTGGCAAACAGGTTCCCGCAGGACCTCGCGGCGCCATGATTCCAGCTCGAGAAGAAATCTACGCTTACGGAGTTCGCAATATCTGGCGTATGTCGTTCGACAGCAAGACTGGCACGCTATGGGCCGCAGATGTTGGTCAGAATCTCTGGGAAGAGATCAACATCGTGAAGGCTGGCGGTAATTACGGCTGGAATGTGCGAGAAGGCAAGCACTGGTTCCGTCCCGATGGGAACGATGCCGATCGACCAGACTTGATTGACCCTATTTATGAATATCATCACTCGGTGGGCAAGTCGATTACCGGAGGCAATGTCTATCGAGGAACTCGGGTCCCCGAGCTGGTCGGTAAATACATTTACGCTGACTACGTGACGGGGTTGCTGTGGGCTCTGGACTACGACGAAGCCGCTGGCAAAGTGAAGGCGAATTACTCCATCAGCGGATTTGATGGCGATGACGACGGCAAGGCAGAAGTCCTGCCGGTCATGAGCTTCGGCACCGACGAAGAAGGCGACGTCTACTTCACGACGCCGTTCGGAAGCCTGTACCGCTTTGTGTCCAAATAATGCACAGGCAGAATGCTGAACGACTGAGCTCGATCAGTCCGCACAGCTCGAAAGACTATTTCCCTGAAGGCCCGGTTGCGAAAGCAGCCGGTCCTTTTTTTATGGATCAACACGAAATCGAGTGCGCGAGACTGTATGGATGCTGTCATCACAATACTCGGGCTTTCATTGAGTTCGTTGCGGTTCACCGCGGAGCGGTTTACGAAGGTAGCCGGTGGTGCGTCGGTCGGCGACCACCGACCACCCTCGGTCATACTTCCGGGATTCATTGCAGCGATCTCCGCCGATCATGTTCGCCCCATACTTCTGGAGGATTGAACAACGCACGAAGATTCTTTTTCAAATTTCCTGTAACAGTTGTGAGCGACTGACGCTGAGGACTTCAGTCACACAAACATGAGAACCACAAGAGACCGGCAGACTGGTGGTTCTTTCAACTCACAAAATGCCGAACCGGGAGAATTGAAATGTTCAAGAAACTGATGATGGCCGTTGTTCCAATGCTGTTGGCTGCCTGCTCCGTACAGGCCGATGATGTTGTCACCGATACCGGTGCAGTCATCTCGATTGATGTGGCATCAATTTCAGATGCAAGCGTAGAGGTCGTTGAAGCCGGACTCGACGTTGATGTGGATCAGCTGGCTTCAGAAGCTGGCAAGTCTGAAAAGACCGATGCCGTGGAAGCCTGTTTCCGCCGCTGTGGATATCACAGTTGTGGTTGGGGCGGCGGTTATGGTGGCTGGAACTCCTGCTACAGCAGCTGCTACAACAACTATAGCTGCTATCAGCCATACTACAGCTACACATCGTATTGCTGCGTGCGTCCGGTGTACTACACGACCTGCGTCTGCCAGCCACTCTATCAGTACTGGGGTTGCTACTAGTCCTGAACCACAGTGATCCTTTCGATTCAACAGAAGCCCGACGCCGGATGGTGTCGGGCTTTTTTATTAGTCAGACACGAAATTTCACCACCTTGCTGAACTCGTCTCAGAGACGGTTCAGCGAGATTTCAAGAAACAACACTTTCCATACAGGAGACAAACGATGAAACCTCAACTCTTGGTTTTCCGCAGCAATCAATCCGCTGGTGGCCAATGCCTCGTACCATTGGCCGCACTGATATTGCTGCTGTCGTCGATAACCGCTGTCGCTCAACAGGGCCCCGTGTCGCCAAATCCGCCTGAGCAGTCGCTCGGCCAAACACTGACACAAAATCCTGCATCACCGATGCCACCTTCCACCGGTGCTCCATCAGGCTTGTCGATCCTCGGGGGCCTGACGCAGAGTGTTCCCACCAGCGTTTCCGCCCAGCCATCGCTGACAACGCTAAACTTTGACAGCGACCATGTCATACAGCTTCTGATGGCGAACAAGTTTCGCCAGAACACGTTTCAGAACGGAAGCGAATTGGCCCCGGGGCTGATGCTTGGATCTCCATGGCAACAGCGTATCGGTGATCTGGAATTACTCGGCGTTTGCATTGATGGAACCGTCGATCCTCGCAACGGCCCTGTGTTCGAAGTGACCCTTCGCAACAATAGTCAGGAAACGCTGGAACGTGTGACGGTTTCAGCCGTGGCTGTCGTGGGACAAATCCACGGACAATCCCCGACAAGTGTTCTCTCAATTGGTCAGATCCGGGCCACTGAAACAATCAGCATCCGAATTCAATTGCCCGCGTCGTCGATGGTCATGGGGCCGGTCGGAAGTACCGTCCAGCCTTTCGAGACACTGGTCGTGGCAGTTGACAGTTTTGACGAACTGATTGAAAACAACGAACTCAACAATGTAAGCATTCTGCGACGCGGCGACATTCCGATGATCCCAGCCGCCGTTGTCGCGCCAAATGTCTCTGTGGTGAATCCAAATCTCGCCGTGCCATCTCAACCTTCTTCCAGTCCTGCAATCGCAGCTCCCGAAGCAGCAAAGCCGACTTCACCGCTTGACGCGATCGATCCAGACAAGCTGGGCGAGGAGGTACCGGCCACCAATTGACAACACAAGCCTGCCGATGAGAGTGTCATCGTGGATCTCAGCGAATTTCAGAATCTCAGTCCTCCCTCTGGGGTGCGCCGCAAGGCGGCACCCCATGCCTGTTGTAGAACCCTTACCGGGTTGCATCGCAGAATTCCTCGCGGTGGATTCTCCAAGGTCTCGACTTCTCGGTCCGCTCGTCGAGACATCCATCGCTTGAAATCGCAGGTTGATTCGGGCGTGATCCTTATCTCAACAGTGCTGTGATTGCTTTCTCACATGGACCGAGGCCGAATTACGATTAAAAGCTGGTGTTCTGTCAAGAACAGGATTTGGGGTTCAATACGAGCCGACGGAGCGGCTCGACTACGTAGGTTCGCCGCTCCGTCGGCGAAAATGGGATCCA
>JBPOIW010000183.1:0-12226 GCA_052034165.1 Planctomycetota bacterium
ACTGAATTCTTCGAGCACCTTTGAAAATGCCGTGGGCGGCACTGGCAGTGATACTCTGCTGGGGAATGCTTTGGCGAACCGCCTGACGGGCGGCGAGGGAAACAATATTCTGGTCGGGCTGGAAGCCGGTGATATTCTGGAAGCGGGCAGTGGTCGCGATATTCTGATCGGTGGCCTCGGACTGGACATTCTCAAGGGCGGAACCGGTGACGACATCCTGATCGCGGGCCGTACGACAAACGATACGAGTCTCACCAATCTGAACACGCTTCGCACCCAGTGGATTTCCGGCAACGCGTATGCCACTCGGATTACAAATCTCCGCGCTGGTGTTGGCAACCCTGTCGTCTCGTTGAAAGCGAAGATCAACGTGCTGAACGACGCGGGTGAGGACGATGTCTTGTACGGAGGAACAGGTACCGATTGGTTCTTCCGAGCACTCGACGATGTCATTGCCGACCTTGTCGGTGGAGAGTTGATCGACCTGTTGTAGCCGATCCGTCGACGAGAACTGTCTTCCCCGGACGGGCATCAGCCAGCCGTCTCTTGTGTGCCTTTTCTTAGACGTCCGCGGAGCTTGTTGCGATTCAGGATTAATCCGGAGGGATCTCCAATTGCTACGCGCCCATACATCACTTCGCGTTCAACCGTTCATTTCGTATTGTAAGTCAGCACCGTCAGTTCTTTGGCCTGACTGCTGACCAAAGCCAAAGTTCACCATTGTGCAGGGCAGCAGCCAGTTGGTCGCCAGCAGGAGAAAAGGCCAAATGATTGATGGCGGCCGGGAGATCTGTGAACGACAACAATTCTGCCCCCGTTTCTACGCTCAGAATGTGCACCGTTCTATCGTCGCCTGCAATTGCGACTGACTGTTTGTCGGGGGAGGTTGCAATCGTGCGAACGTCCACACCGTAGTAGTGTTTCAATGGGATTGTTTGTGCAGATGGTGTGTCTGCAGCCGGAATAGCGATGCTTTTCGGATTTGCCGTCGGATCATTGGTCAACGTGATTGGCAGCATCTCAATCGTTCCAAATTTCCCCCCAAATACCAACGCACTGTTGCTGAGAGCAGTTGCGGTAAAGTCGTTGGAAAGTGATCCACCTGGGAATTGACCTTCCATTTCAGAACGGCTGATCAAAGCCAGGCTGTGAATCTCATGTTGGTCTTTCACCAACACAGACGAATTCTTTTGGCCGTCATGTAGCACGATTTGACCACTCGCATTGCCTTCTACAAAGTCTCTCGGCGAAACAAAGGCGAGTCCCCGGATCACGGAATCGTGACGCGGCAGCGAATTCTGCAGCATCCCCGTCTGAACATCCCACATTCGAATGTTCGGGCAGCGACCGCCGGATACAAGCGTCTTGCTGTCCGGCGAAAACGTGAGAGCTCGAAGATCATGTGAATGACCGGCCAGCCGATGCTGTAACGTTACGGTCTCGGCATCCCAAAGGTTCACCGTATCGTCATAGCTGCCTGTTGCAATCCATTGACCATCGGGCGAAACCGCAATGCATGAAACGAGTGATGAATGTTCTGTATGAGACGTGATCAGTGTGCGAGACTCGACATCCCAGACCTTCAACGCAAAATCATCGCCAACCGAGAACAGTCGCTGGCCATCAGCAGAGAATGCAACTCCCCAGGTTTCACGGGGCTGATGACCTGCGAGGGTCACATAGGGCTCCGCACGCCGCTCACTGACAGCCGTGAGTTGTCCACCGCGGCGTCCTATGATTCTCAGGCGTGTTGGTTCATGCCAGGCGAGACTGCTGACCTCTGCGTCAATGAATGTGCTGCTGTCGGTCTTCAAGTCCCAGATAGTTAGCACGCCCTTCACACGCGGTGCTGAGTCAGGCGCGTTTTGGGAGACTTTGGCCCGAGGTAGACGCCCCTCCCTGAGAGCGTCATGGCCAATTGCCAAACGATCGTCACCCTCAAACGACAATTGATAGCTCCAGTCGTCGAGCTCGGATGTTGTGCAGAGACACTGTCCAGTCTCGACTTCGATGATTCGAATGGTATTGGGTTCTCGGTTGCCAACAGCCAGTCGTTTTCCATTCGGAGAACAAAGGATTTCACGACCAACTCCCGGGTACGTTTCAGTCAGCGATTTCCACGTCGCAACGAAATCACCGGAAGACTCATCCTTACTCAAGGCAGAGAAGATGTCCTCCATCGATGTCGAGAAGACTCGCGAACCACCCGCAAAGTGGGCCTGCACGAACAATGTGGAGCTGTCCGGCGCGATAGTCATGTTGTGCAACCAAATTGGGACCTGCCCCGGAACCATATTGCTGGTGTCGATCCTCAGCAACCGTTTGGAGTCGACATCAAACGCATGCAGAAGCACGGCCCCATCGTGTTCGGTCCGCCGATCCAATCCGTTGAAGAGAACAGTGGATCCTTCGGGCGATAAAAGGCAATTGGCAGCCTGAGCCTGTCTGCCGGATTGTTCGAATAGTACAGTCCGGGAACTGGTGTCTCGAACAGACAGCAAATATTCATTGTTCTCGAGATCACGGCTCAGCATCGAAACTCGTCCCGCATCGGCGCAAAATGATGATGAAACCAGATCACGGTGCTCGTCGAAAGAGCATGAATCCAGTAACTGTCCGTTTGACAGGTCCCAACGACAGAGACTTCCCTCCACCGAAAGAGACAGGCATTGCTTGCCATCCGGAGTGATGCGAGAGATTCGCGAAGAGGAGATATGACCGCGCAGGTCCATCTCAGACCGGGATTGGTTCCACAGGTAGAACCATTCGAAACCTCGAAGGTCCTCCTGAAACGCTCCCACGCGAGGACGAAGGTGAGATGACGGAATGAATTGTTGAAGGACAGCACTTAACTGACTCTGATTGCCACTTCGAAACAGATCCGTCGCGTGAAGCATCGCAGCCGAATACTCCCGTTCACGGGCGAGGCGGGAAAATTGCTCGGCAGACATACGTTGTTCTTCGGCCAGCTTTGTTTGTTCGAAAGCGATACGGGATTTCTCTGTTGCAAGTCGGGACGATTGATCCGCAGCCGTCGTCTGCTCCTTCAACAATTGCACGGTCTGATTCAAGCGAAGGTTGGCCTCTTCGAGTTGTCCGAGATGCCAGTACCCAAAACCCATGAGTCCCATTGTCAATACGCCGATGATCGTCAGCAGAGCCGCGACCATCGGGCTTTTCCTCGCCCATTTGATACATGTCTCGCTCGTCGACCACGGTCTCGCGGCCACTGGGTCGCCTCGCCGAAAGGCTCGCAGATCCTCCGCCAGAAGTCCTGCTGTGGCATACCTTTCTTTGGAACTCTTTGACAAGGCTTTGAAACAGATTGCCGCAAGATCCCGAGGGACATCAGGGCGAAATCTGCCGCAGGGCTTCGGCATCTCGTTCAGAATGGCGTCGCGTAACAATCCCGGATCTGCCTGCCCAAAGGCCGGAACACCGCAAAGCACTTCATACAGGATCGCCCCCAACGCATAGACATCTGTCGTTGGCCCGACGGCGCCAGACGCTGACACCAACTGTTCCGGAGCCATATACCTTGGAGTTCCTGCCATCGCTGTGTGTCGCGAGTCGTTGCGATGCAGCGAGGACTCCGACGGATTCTGAACTGGCCCCTCGATGACATCGTTTTGACAGATTCTATGGTCCCGTTGAGGCTCGCCTTCTGAATTGCCTTCCGAGAAGTTCTCCGCAAACAACTTCGCAAGACCAAAATCAGAAACACGCACAAGATAGTCTCGGCTTAACGAATCCGCAGCGACAGGACCTGTACGACGCTCGTCCTCTCGAAAAGAATCCGATCGAGGCTGCAAAAGAATATTGGCGGGTTTAAGATCTCGATGCAGAATTCCATTTTCATGAGCATGCTGAACGCCGTCGGTGATTCCGATCAGCAGGTCCGCTGCGATCTCGACCTGAAGCTGGCGTTGCGGCGTGGACTCCATGGCCGTTGGTGATGCATCTTTCAGAAATGCCGCCAGACTCCCTCCGGAACAATACTCCGTGACCTGATATGTGATCGCGCCATCATGCCCGGCTTCATAAATAGGAACGACGTTCGGATGCGTCAGCCTCGCCACCAGCTGCGATTCTCTCACAAAACGTTGCTGCAGTTCGGCACTGGAAACCGTCCGAAGGCGGGGAATCTTGAGAGCGACTTTGCGACGCAACACGGGATCTTCTGCCAAAAACACGATCCCAAAGCCACCGGCTCCAAGTTTTCTGAGGATACTGAAGCGCGAAATCCGACGATGCAGAACAGGCTCGCCGATTTCGCCACGTTGAGTCCGTACGACTTCCGCTCGCTCCGGCGTGTTCGATTTATCAGCACAACAATCTTGTTGCAGAGTCGCTGTGAGTGATCCCTGACGGAGTTGCCCCGGCTGATACTCGGAGTTGCGGCGGGCGAGTTCCAGCAGATCAAGGCAATGCAAGACGCGACGAAGCCGATGATTCTGGGAGGGATCAGGCGAAGCGAGTTCCGTTGGAACCGTGTCTTCAGTGACTTCATCTCCGGGATCAGAAGCAGCCACACTGGTGCCACTCTGAATGATGTCCGAAAAAGCGGATTCCGCCAGGTGTTCGTCATAACGAGTAATCACTTCATCAAAGCGATCCTCGAAGTCCTGAGTTTGACGAGTCATCCAATCCGTCCAATTCCTGCTGAAGCATCTCTAACGCACGAATCCAAAGTTTGCGAGCCGCCGCGGCCGTGCGGTGCAGCTGTTGTCCGATGTCTGCAAACGAAGCCCGTTCGTAGTTTCGCCAATGAATGACTTCCTGATAATGGGACGGCAGCCGTGTAAGAGCGTTCTGAAGCCTGTCGAGTTCCTCGTGATAAATCGCTGCGCCGCTGGGGGAGATCACACTCTTGCTGTCGGCAATATCACCAATCCTCGAGTCGCCCAGCGAGGTTTCTCGAGAGATGTCCCGCCGTTTCGTACTGCAAAAATCTCTCAACACATTGGAGATATTGTTCAGAAGAATTCGTTTGACCCAGGCATGAAACTGCGCCGGGGTGGAACCAGCAAACTGAGCAAAGTCCTGGCGAGCCTCCAGAAAGGACTCCTGAACCACATCCGATGGACTGACTTTAACTTTGACCTCTGTGCCGAGTTCATCGTCTGCAAGCAATAGAAGGTAATTCCGGAAACTCTGCAGAATCTCCCCCAGTGAACTTTCTGAGCCGTCACGAGCTTGTTGCAACAGCCTTTCCAGCTGCCCATCGGAGGGCGTATCAAAAGTTTCACTCAGAGACATATCCAACGCCCATCAAGGCACGATTTCGTTCAAAATCGGACGCTTATTCCAGAAAAAACAGTTCTCCATCGTGGCTCTCCATCCGTGGGAAAGCAACCTTGGGGGGGACTCTGAGAGCAAATCATGAAAAAACAGGAACTTTCACGTCCACTTTTCCGCGGTTTCGTGCCTCTCGATTGAGAGGCGGCTTTCGGCTGCAACATTACCGGCCTCAATAGAAATTCAGAGGAGACAGGCTCCGTGTTCGAGAAATCTTTTTCACGCCGTGCGCGACAAGCGGACTGCAAATGGACCTCTGAATTTCTGGAGTGTCGCCTGCTTTTGACCGGCACATCGACGCCAGCCGAAGAAGACTGGCCAGAAGATAAGGAAACGGATCAGGCTGACATGCCGGCTGAAGTGGCGGGGGCATTCCTGACAGATGTTCGCTATGGCGACACGCGGCCCATGTCATTCGATGATGTCTTTCAGGGACAACAGGATTCCTGTGTATTCGCTTCTGTGCTTTCTGCCACAGCCCTTTCGAGCTTTAATCTTGAAGGCGGTATACGGGAGGTCTCGCGAACCGCATCGGCGATTACTTATGGAGTTCGTTTGTATCAGAACAACTCGGGAACATTCACGCCTATTGAACGTCAGGTTGTGTTCGATGGAACGACAACTGATGAGGATTACAAACCCCGAAACAGCAAAGACTATTGGCCGCTGATCTATCAGCGAGCCTACATTGCGTATGCCAACAGTCTTCCAAATCAGTCTTACAAGAGTTCCAATTTTGCGTTTCAAACCCTGATTGGTGTATCGGCAACCAGTGCATCACTGTCTAACACTCTGGCAACGGCGCAGGCAATTCGATCAGCATTGACGTCGGGCCAGGGTACGCTCGCTGGAACGATCAGTAGTGCCAATCTGCTACTGGAGAATACCTACGGCTTGATTCACAATCATGCATATTCCGTCCTGGGCGTTTCTATTCCTTCCTCTGGCTCACTGACTGACTCCAAAGTCACACTTCGAAATCCGTGGGGTAAGGACACGAACTGGCGCTACTTTGATGCAAACCACGATAACGTTCTCAGTGAAGCGGAGTACGCGCGAAAACTCAAGGGAATTGACGGCGCGAATGACGGGATCATCACGGTTCCGTGGAGTGTGTTCAGCACGTATTTCGGCACGTGGACTCACACGAATCGAACTGGCACCAATATCAACAATATTGTGAAAGTCGACCTTCCCGTCCAGTTCACACCATCCAGTCTTCCCGTCTACCAGATCTATGAAGGGCAGCGGCTGGAAATTCCAATCAAGGCCACGGACCCTGAGGGTCGGTTTGTCTACTATGAGATTGTCCGAGGCAGCGGATATGTGAATCCGCAGTCGGGCAAGTTTTCCTGGGAGCCACCCGCCAACTCGAGCGGTTATCATTACCTGACGGTTTCGGCCGAAACGAATCCGGGGGACGCACAGACGCTTGTGTTTCTTGTCGTAGTGCGAAGCGGTAGTCCCGTTGTGACGTCATTGACGGCCTCACCAACCACCATCAAAGATGACGGCAGTGATTTGCTGACACTGACGGCAACCGCGACCACCGACATTGGCCGCATCAATGATATCCAGTACTGGCGAGACGCCGATGGCAATGGCATTCTCGACAAAACAAAAGATGTCTGGCTGGGAGACAGCGGCCGGTTTTATGTCAGTGGCCTGACGCCGGGCCAACAGACGTTTTTCGCACAGGCACGACGTTTCTCCTTCTCGGATGAGTTCTTTAGTTTTCCACGGCCGATCACTGTTGATGTCGTCGCCGCTCCCAGAGTAGCACCGGTTGCGATTCCCAATATGAATCAGGTGCAGATCTCTCCCGCAGGACAGAATTGGTATGCGACTCAGGTTCTGCCTTCTATGAACGAGGAATGGTCCTGGGTACTGAGCAACAACAATACGGTGCGCAGGATCGATAACAACGGAGCCGTTCTCAACACTTTTCAGGTGGCCGAGACAAATGCGTCAAACATCCGCATGGCAACACGGTATGACGGAAGCTTGATGGTCTTCTGGTATAAGTCGTCCAGCATCTGGAGTCGTTCCTATAGCGAAAGCGGAACAGCGACTGGAGCGATACGATTGGTTCGCACCGGAATTGCTCTCGCAGATGGAGGCAATGCGCTCCGTGTTGCAGCCAACTACTGGGGTGATTTTGTCCTCGTTTGGCAACAGGGCGAATATCAGGCCGAAGATGTCTGGTCGATGGCGATGAAATATGACGGCACAATCGTTCGAGTACCGTGGAAAGTCCACACGTCGACAGTGGGATCGCAAAAGAGTCCTACCATCTCGATGACGAGAGATGGAGATGGGATTATTGCGTGGAGTGACTGGGTGTTGACATCCCCCAATCAGATCAAAGCACGAACATTCAGTTTCTATCGCAATGAATTCTCAAGTGAGTTTGTGGTGACATCTGCTGCGGGAATCGCTGATAGCGAGATAACCTCCACAATCTCCAGTGACAACGGTGATTCATTGATTGGCTGGCACACCGCCACGGCCGTGATGGCCCAGAAACTGACCAAAGACGGGCGAAAGTCAGGCGACGCATTTGCGGTGAGTTCATTCCGAGGTGGCTCGTTTTCGTTACCGTCGTTTGCAATGAACGATAACGGCTGGCTGGTTGCCGCATGGAACAATTCCACTCAAGACGGAAACGCAAATGATTTCGGAGGCATTTACGCCCAGGTCTTTACACCAGGTGGTGTCAAGGCGGGCCCCGAGTTTGCAATTCCGAGTGACAGAACACAATCGCAGTATCTCACTGGGATCACATTGGATCGTCGCGGGCGGATGAGGGCCATCTGGACTCATTCCAGCGGAAACTTCGGGTCAGGAAGCAGCATCAAAGTTCGCTTCTTTACTGTTGACTTCCCTTCTGTCATTCCATCTGGTCAAGCATTTCCAGTGGCTGTTGGCACTGCCGCCGGGACAGTCATCGGCACGGTCAAGGCTTACGAACACAACGACAGCCAGCCCATGACCTGGGCGCTGCTGAATTCGCCGGGCTTTGCTATTAGTCAATCGGGAGAACTTTCTTTGACTACAACAGCGACGTTCGCTTCAGGACCAACGATCGCCGTAAATGTCCGGGTGACGACGAATGGAAAGAGTACTGATCAGACAGTGACGGTCTCAAAGTCTATTCCAGTGGAGTTGAAGGCAACGCTGCTTCAACCCATGGATGTCCGTCAGATCGGAACTGACTTCGGTGAGGTCGTTGTCGCCAATGAAACATACTCTGTTGTTGGCGCACCGAACACGCAGTTCAATAACGCGAGCGGGCGAGTGTTCGTTTATGACACTGCGAATACTCTGATCCGCACGATTGAGAATCCTGAACGCGAGGTCGCGAGAGCTTTTGGAGAGAGTATGGTGATTTCAGGAAACCGCCTGCTCGTCGAGGCGAGTTCTCTGACAAGTTCCAGCCCGCACCTTTACCTGTTTGATCTAACGAATGGGGCACTGATTTCTTCCATTCACATGGCCCCAGTTTCGTATATTGGAACGCCTTCGGTTTCCGGAGACTTGATCGTCGTTCCGAACGAATCGCAGCGGAATCTCCTCGTTTATAATGCACTGAATGGAGCACTACTCAGGACCATCAACGATCCGACTGAGACGATCTTTAGTACGAGATTTGGCCGTTCGGCAGTCATCTCCGGGAACACGATCGTCGCCGGTCTGCCTGGGTATGTTGAGAACGGCACAGGCGCTGCACGCATCTACCTGTTTGATGCCACGACGGGAGCGCTGATTCGAACGATCATGCAACCTCCGGGTTCCTACTACTATTCGTTTGGAGACACGCTTGCCGCATCGGGTGATACTCTGCTCGTTGGCGACCAATATGCTGACGGGACGTCCGGAACAGCCACGATACATTCAGCTGGTCTGGTTCACCAATTCAGCCTTGCTACCGGCAATCTGATCAGGACGATTAGCAATCCGGTGCCCTCAGCTGATGATAATTTTGGGCAGATAATAGCGATGTCAGGTAACTCGTTCGCCGTCGGAACCTATACCAACGGTTCAGGCAATATCCATGCCTTTAATCTGACGACCGGAAGTTTGATCAATACGTTCACTAATCCGGCGAACAGTAATTCATCGACGCGGCAACTCTATTCGGCAGCAATCGGACACGGACAGTTATTGATTGGCAGCGCAAACTTCTCGCTTGGGTCAGGAAACGAAGAGACGGGTGCGGTCTTCGTCATTGATGCAGGCACAAAGGTCTGGAAAACCACTTTGTACAACGAGACGCCTGCAGCGGGTGACCAGCTTGGAAGTGTCGTCGCAGCATCAGAAACTCGTATCGTTGTCGGGGCACCCTACAATGACGCTGTCAGCGCGGGTACTGGCCGAGCCATGATCTATGACGCAAAAACGGGGGCCCAACTCTTCACGCTGGATCCGACAATTTCGTCAGGAGTAAGCTCCGTGGCGACCTATGGGAATATCGTCGCGGTCGGGGCTCCGGGCTATCGCAGTGAATCCGGCGACAAAGTCGGGGGTGGCGTTCTGATTTATGACGCGACGACCGGGAGCCTTTTGCGAACCATTTCCAATCCTTCCGGGACCTACGACGCTTTCGGTCGGTCGATTGCACTGTTCGGGGACAAGCTGGTAGTCGGGGCTCCAGCCTCTGATGCCGGAGCCCAGAATGCGGGAAGGATCTACGAATACGATGTCAACTCAGGAACTTTGCTGGCAACGATCAACAATCCCAGTCCATCGGCGGAAGAAAGCTTTGGCCAGGTCCTGACGGTTTCTGAATCTGTCATCGTCGCTGGCGTTCCCGATGACAACACATCCGGCTCGGGCAGTGGTGAAGCCTATGTCTTCAGCGTTTCCAGCGGCCTATTGATTCGAACTCTTTCAAACCCGACGCCAGACACTTATGACCACTATGGTATTTCTGTCGCTGCCTCGGGAGATTTTGTCGCGGTCGGAGCGACAGGTGACAGCACGCAGGGGATCCGATCAGGACAGGTCTATCTGTACAAGATTGGTTCGTCTGACCTGATCCGCACGTTCAGCAACCCGTCACCACTGCAGTATCAGAATTTCGGCTACAGTATCAGCATGTCGGGGAACGTTCTGATCATTGGTAACAGGTCGTTCGACTTGCCCCATACCAGCACGGGGCAGGCCTATATTTATGATGTGCGTAACGGTGCTCTTATTGCCGCATTGAAGAATCCTACATCCGCGGTTGGCGATTACTTCGGCCATGCCGTCGCCATCAGTGGCAATACGCTCGTCGTCGGAGCTCCATACGACGACACTCAAAACACAGATCAGGGGGCCGCGTATCTCTATGAGTTATCCTCAACGCCGCTGGATCTTGAGGTTTCTTCCGAGACAGTTCCGGCGAATAGTGAGCAAGACCTCATTGTCGGAACACTGACAACCTATTCTCAGGCGTTAAATCCCGTTCAATACAGTTATCAAATTGTTGCGGGTGCCGGAGATACTGACAACGCCCGGTTTCTTGTGATGGGTAATCAGTTGATCCTGAAGCCTTCAACAGGCAACATTGAGAAAACTATTTACAACGTACGCGTTCGTTCATCCGATGAGTTTGGACATGCACTTGATAAGCCTTTTACAATCAAGGTCGGAAATCACCTTAACGGTACAGATGCGGCAGACGCTTTCGTGCTGACGTATTCGAGCACAAGCACTGTTGGTACGGTGACAGTGACGGCTTCCACCAGCAATGGCCCGATCGTCAATCTCGGCACGTTTCCAATGAACTCTCCGCTGACGATCAATGGTTTGGGCGGAACGGATTCCATTCGCGTTGTGGGCACTGCGGGAGCTGACACGTTTGCGGTGAACAGTAGTTCGGGCCTGAAGGTCAATGGGGCGAGTTTGAATTTCACGAGCGTTGAAGCTCGGACACTGACAGGAGCAGCAGGAGGCGATCTCTACAAATTCGACGCCGATTCGCTTTTGGGGGCCTGGACGCTGGATGAAGCAGGTGGCGGAACGGACACGGTCGATCTTTCGCCCACATCAACAGTCGGTCTGGTACTGAATCTGGCAACCGCCGGAACTCAGGTCGTGCATGCCACCAATCTAAGCCTGACTCTGAACTCTGCCGCTACGTTCGAGAATGCCATCGGTGGTGCTGGTGCTGACACGCTCATTGGAAACAGTCTGAACAATACCCTTGTCGGTGGTGCTGGAGACGACAAACTGCTTGGGGCCGCCGGTAACGACTTGTTGATTGGTGGAGCCAACAACGATTCCTACACTTTT
Organism: Planctomycetota bacterium; assembly: GCA_052034165.1. GTDB lineage: Bacteria > Planctomycetota > Planctomycetia > Planctomycetales > Planctomycetaceae > SXXK01. Next base: position 11,578 of record JBPOIW010000183.1, read on the forward strand.
CTTGCAGCGGCGGCGGCCGAAGTCGATCAGGTAAGCGAGGGTGCGAACGGCGGCATCGACACACTCATCTTTGCCCATTTGACGACTGGTGTCATGGTGAACCTCGGCGTGACGTCGCCTCAGACGGTCCATACCAATCGCACCTTGATGTTGAATTCCTCGGTCGTGTTCGAGAACATCATTGGTGGCAGTGGTGCCGACACACTGTTCGGGAATAGTCTGAATAATACTCTGACTGGCGGTGCCGGAGACGACAAACTTCTTGGCGGCGGTGGCAGCGATGTACTGCTCGGTGGGGCCAACAACGATACTTACATGTTTGTTCCGGCGACCTCACCCGAAGCTGATACCGTCACGGAGTATGCCAACGAAGGTGTTGATACTCTGAACTTCGCATATCTCACGACCAGCGTTGTCGTGAATCTGGGATCGACGTCGATCCAGCAGGTGCATACGAATCGCACACTGAAGCTCAATTCCGTGAGTACCTTTGAAAATGCTGTGGGCGGCACTGGCAGCGACACTCTGCTGGGGAATGCTTTGGCGAATCGCCTGACGGGCGGCGAGGGAAACAATATTCTGGTCGGGCTGGAAGCCGGTGATATTCTGGAAGCGGGCAGTGGTCGAGATATTCTGATCGGTGGCCTCG
>JBPOIW010000175.1:0-23627 GCA_052034165.1 Planctomycetota bacterium
AACCACTCATACCGTGAAACGCGGAAAACGCGGCACTTTATCCACGATTCCCCTGATCGTCAACCTTGCATGTCTTCGATCACTCTAATTCGCTGATCACAACGGATCATCCGGTGTCAAATCCGCCAGTGAAGGTGCCGAAGGACGGTCCGGATCGACGCGGCGAGCCTGCAACTCGGAATTCCCCATCAAATCCTTACGAGCAGCAGCCATCCGAGCTTTTTGCTCTTCCTGTTCTCGCAAAGCGGAATCGTGAATTCGAACCTGTGCATCCTGATGAAGATGGAAACCTGTTCCCGCTGGAATAAGGTGCCCCAAGATCACGTTTTCCTTCAAACCAACCAGATTATCCACCTTGCCACCCAGGGCTGCCTCGGTAAGAACCTTGGTTGTTTCCTGGAAGCTTGCCGCCGAGATAAAGCTTTCACTGGATACAGCCGCTTTAGTAATCCCCAGCAACTGAGGACTTGCCTTCGCACGCTTCAGTGATGTGTACTTGATCGGCTTGCTGACTTCGGAATTAACCGCCTCAATGTCCGTCAACAGGACGCGGTCACCGATCTCGAAGTCCGATCCACCCGGATCCGTAACCTTACCCATCGATTCAAGAGAGTCGTTAATCTTCTTCAATTCAAACTTGTCGATCAACAAGCCGGGCAGCAGATCCGTATCCCCCACGCTGTCGATGCGAACCTTGCGGAGCATCTGAGCAATCACAATTTCAATGTGCTTGTCGTCGATTTCCACACGCTGGGCACGATACACGTTCTGCACTTCGTGAAGCAAGTACTGCTGAACTTCTTCAGGCCCGCTGACGCGAAGGATATCCTGAGGAACAAGCGGACCGCGGACAAGCGCGTCACCCGCTTTCACCATGTCGCCCGGATGAACCTGCAGGTCTTTGCCGTGAGGAATCACGTGCTCAACCTCAGTACCGTCAGCACCCTTCACGAGAACAATTCGCTTACCGCGTTTCTTCTCAGCAGGGAACTCGACTTCTCCGTCGATCTCAGCGACAACCGCTGGATCCTTCGGCTTACGAACTTCGAAGAGTTCGGTTACTCGCGGCAGACCACCGGTGATGTCCTGAGTACCGGTTGATTCTCGCGGCGTCTTCGCCACGACGGTACCGGCGGAGATATGGCCGCCTTCTTCCGCGTCCAGACTCGCACCTTCCGGCAGGTAGTAGAAGTCGAGAATTTTTCCGTTCCCATCTTCTACGATGACCTGCGGATGCAGCCCCGCCTTGTGCTCCATAATCGTACGACGCATCGTTCCGGATTGCTCCTTCTCGGTCCGCATCGACTGACCTTCGACACAGTCCTCGAGACGCACGCGACCGCCCACCTGAGCAATAATCGGAATGGAGTGCGGATCCCAGGTGCACAGCACGTCGTTTGGTTTGACCTGCTGATTCTCTGTTACCGACAGCACCGCACCGTTCGGTACTCGCTGTTTTTCCACTTCACGACCACGATCGTCTACAATGCTGATTTCACCGTTTCGACCCAGAACGACCTGACGGCCTTCCGCGTTGATAACGCTGCGAATACGAGTAAATCGAACCTGACCCGCTCGTTTCGCAAACAGCTCGCTGGTTTCGACGTCCTTGGACGCCACACCACCGATGTGGAACGTTCGCATCGTCAGCTGAGTACCAGGCTCACCGATACTCTGTGCCGCGATGATCCCGACAGCCATACCCATTTCGACGAGATCGCCGGTCGAAAGGTCCATACCGTAGCACTGCTGGCAAAGACCCAGAGTACACTCGCAAGTCATTGGGCTGCGAACCTGAATTCGCTCGAGACCCATCTCTTCAATCTTACGAGCTTTCTCGACGGTGATCAGGTCACCTTCGCGAACGATCGGCTCTTCGGTGATCAAGTTGACGATGTTTGTTCGGCTGACCCGACCACGAATCGCGTCCGCCAACCCAACTTCAATCTTCTCACCGCGATAAACAACCCCGCGAGTCAGACCCTTCGTCGTTCCGCAGTCGTGCATCGTGATGACCATATTCTGGCAGATGTCTGCCAGCTTACGGGTCAGGTACCCGCTGTCCGCCGTCTTCAAAGCGGTATCAGCCAGACCTTTACGAGCACCGTGTGTCGAGCTGAAGTATTCCAGCACCGACAAACCTTCACGGAAGTTCGACTTGATCGGCGTTTCAATAATCTCGCCGCTTGGCTTGGCCATCAGACCACGCATACCGGCCAGCTGCTGAATCTGCCCGACACCACCTCGAGCACCAGAATGCGCCATCAGGTAGATCGGGTTGACGTATGCGCCTTCTTCACGCACGTCATCCTTCAGCTGCTCCATCATGGACTTCGTGATCTCTTCACGAGCATGAGTCCAGATGTCAAGAACCTTGTTATAGCGTTCCTGATTGGTAATGATCCCTCGTTCGTAGTTCTTCATCAGCTTCAGAACCGACTTTTCTGATTCGCCGATGACCTTCTCCTTGTTCGGAGCTGTTCTCAGGTCGCTCACGCCGAACGACAAACCGCTCTCGGTGGAGGCTCGGAAACCGGCACTCTTCATGCGGTCCAGCAGTTCGATCGTTTCGCGACGACCAAGCTCCAGATAGCAGTCTGAAATCACGCGAGCCAGATCCTTGCTGCCCAGCGTCTGATTGTAATACGACATCTTCTTTGGCAGGATGTCATTGAACATGACACGCCCCGGAGATGTCTCAATCAACCCACCCGGACGGAACGTCTCTGCGCCTTCACCCTTGACTCGCTTACCGCGAGGCAGTCGCAGACGAATCGTGGCATGACGGTTGACCTTACCCTGAGCAAACGCCATGAACACTTCTTCGGCCGACGCGAATACCATCCCCTGTCCAGGACGGTCCAGTCGCTTCATCGTCAGGTAGTAACAACCCATCACGATGTCCTGCGACGCACTGATAATCGGAGCGCCGTTGGCAGGACTGAAAATGTTATGCGTCGACATCATCAATGTCGTCGCTTCAATCTGCGCTTCCATAGACAGCGGCAGATGCACCGCCATCTGGTCGCCGTCGAAGTCAGCGTTGAACCCCTTGCACACCAGAGGATGCAGACGGATCGCGTTTCCTTCCACCAGCGTTGGTTCGAACGCCTGAATACCGATTCGGTGCAGCGTTGGTGCTCGGTTCAGAAGAACCGGATGATTGCGAATCACCTCGTCAAGAATGTCCCACACGTCCTCATCGCGACGCTCAAGCATACGCTTCGCGCTCTTGATGGTGTCGGCATGACCCAGATCCTTCAACCGCCGAATCACGAACGGCTGGAACAGTTCCAGAGCGATCTTCTTGGGAAGACCGCATTGATGCAGCTTCAGCTCCGGGCCTACCACGATCACGCTTCGTGCCGAATAGTCAACACGCTTACCGAGGAGATTCTCGCGGAATCGTCCCTGCTTGCCCTTGATCATATCCGTCAGCGATTTCAGCGGACGATTTGATGATCCCAGCACCGGACGCTTGCAACGATTGTTGTCAAACAACGCGTCCACTGACTGCTGGAGCATTCGCTTTTCGTTGCGAACGATGACTTCCGGAGCATTCAGGTCAACCAGCTTCTTCAGACGGTTGTTACGGTTGATAATTCGACGATAAAGGTCGTTCAGGTCGCTCGTCGCAAAGTTACCAGAATCCAGCAATACGAGTGGACGCAGGTCTGGAGGAATGACCGGAATCACATCCAGCACCATCCACTCAGGCTTGTTCTCGCTGTCGCGCAGAGCTTCGACGATCTTCAATCGCTTGATCAGATCTTTGCTCTTCTGCTGACTACCAGTCTTCGCCAGCTCAGTGCGCAATTCACCTGACAATTCAGCCAGACGCATTGACGCCAAAAGCTTCTTGACGGCTTCTGCACCCATGCCAATTTCGAAATTACCGTCCCCATAGTCACGACGGGCCTGACGAGCTTCCTCTTCAGTCAGCATCTGACACTTCTTCAGCGGAGTGTCACCAGGCTCAATGACCACGTAGTCCTGGAAGTAAATCACCTTTTCCAGGGACGTCGTCTTCATGTTCAGCAGCGCGCCGAGACGGCTTGGCATGGACTTGAAGAACCAGATGTGCACAACCGGCGCAGCCAGTTCGATATGCCCCATCCGCTTGCGACGGACGCGGCTGTGAGTCACTTTCACGCCGCAACGATCGCAAATCATGCCCTTGTACTTCATGCCGCGATATTTACCGCACGCACATTCCCAGTCCTTTTCAGGTCCGAAAATACGCTCGCAGAACAAACCATCGCGTTCAGGGCGATACGTTCGGTAGTTAATCGTCTCTGGCTTTTTGACTTCGCCGAATGACCAGCTGCGAATATCGTGGGGACTTGCGAGACTGATTTTCACAGACGCATAATCATTGACTCGATCAAATGTACCTTCGCTGACACTCACGCCAGAATCTCCTCTAAAGTGGAGGTTCAAAACAGCTTCTGTCCCGGAAAACCCGGGACAGAGATCGCCATCTGTAATCAGAAATGCTTGCGACTGTCCTGCAAGCCACACTCAGCCAGACCCAATGATTCCCCAGAGAATCAGTGGACAGCCTTTTCAAGTTGCAGGTTAAGACACAGACCACGAATTTCGTTGTTCAACACGTCAAAGCTCGCGGGAGTCCCTGCCTCCAGAGTGTTCTCGCCCTTGACCATGCTTTCATAGATCTTCGTTCGCCCTTCAACGTCGTCGCTCTTCACCGTGAGCAACTCCTGAAGAATGTAAGCCGCACCGTAAGCTTCCAGCGCCCAGACTTCCATTTCTCCAAATCGCTGACCACCGAAGCGAGCTTTACCACCGAGTGGCTGCTGGGTAATGAGCGAGTAAGGTCCGGTGGCTCGAGCATGCACTTTGTCATCAACGAGGTGATGCAGCTTCAGCATGTAGATGTAACCGACTGTGGTTCGCTGCTCCTGCTTTTCGCCAGTACGACCGTCATGCAGAAATGCCTTGCCGTCTTCCGGAAGTCCGGCTTCACGCAAAGCTTCCTTGACTTCGTCTTCGCCAGCACCATCAAACACCGGACAAATTGCTCGGTAACCCAGCTTGCCGGCCGCCCAGCCCAAGTGAGTCTCAAGAATCTGCCCGACGTTCATACGGCTCGGTACACCCAGCGGATTCAAAATGATGTCCACAGGAGTTCCGTCAGCAAGGAACGGCATGTCTTCGATCGGAAGAACCTTGGAGATAACCCCCTTGTTTCCGTGCCGACCGGCCATCTTGTCCCCGACAGAAATCTGCCGTTTTGAGGCGACATAAACCTTCACCATCTGTAGCACGCCGCTGGGCAGTTCGTCGCCACGCTTCATGCTGTTGAGCCGGTGATCTTCACGGTCGATGACGTCCTCAACCAGAATCCAGCTTTCACGCACAACTTTGCGTGCAGCCGTCTTCTTCTGCGGACTTCGAAGATCCATCTCTTCGAAATGGTTGTGAAATCTTCGGGCGTAGTCAGCGACGATCTTCGAGTCTTCCTGCTTCGACAGAGGACGACCGTCTTCGTCAACAACGGGCTGCTCAAGCGCAGCTTCAAGTTCAACGAGGAATGTCTTAAAGGCCGCCGCAATTGCCGTCTCACCGTCCTTCTCGACCTTCTTCAGATCATCTTCGAACCGCTTACGTTCAATCTCAGACAAGCTCATTCGACGTGAGAACTTTTCGGTGTGAATGACGATACCGCCTACACCGCTCGGCACTTCGAGACTCTCGTTCTTTACGTCTTCACCAGCTCGACCGAAGATCGCATGCAGAAGCTTTTCTTCCGGCGTCAGCTCCGATTTAGCTTTCGGTGACACTTTGCCGACCAGGATGTCTCCAGGATTGACGCGTGTCCCTACTTTCACGACTCCGGTGTCATCCAGATGTCGCAGAGCCTTCTCGCTGACGTTCGGAATATCCCGTGTGAATTCTTCCCGTCCAAGCTTCGTTTCACGAATCTCGACATCGAATTCATCGAGATGAATGGACGTGTAAACGTCCTCCTTCACCAGACGCTCAGACAGAATGATCGCATCCTCGAAGTTGTACCCTTCCCATGACATGAACGCGACCAGCACGTTTCGGCCGAGGGCGAGCACACCATTCTTGGTAGCCGCACTATCACACAACACCTGACCAGCTTTGACCTTGTCACCAACGGCCACGATTGGCTTCTGATTCAGACAGGTTCGCTCGTTCAGACGCGTGTACTTCCGCAATGGATACCTGCGTCCGTCGATCTCGATGTTGTTCGCATCGACATAAGTGACTTTGCCCGACTTCTCCGCCCGCAGAACCATTCCGGAATTCTGAGCAACGAATTGCTCCATCCCGGTGCCCACAACCGGACGCTCCGAAATCAACAGCGGCACGGCCTGACGCTGCATGTTCGAGCCCATCAACGCTCGATTCGCATCGTCATGCTCAAGGAACGGAATCAGACCAGCAGAAACACCAACCATCTGACACGGAGCAACGTCAATAAACTGCACTTCGCTTCGATCGATCCAGACGACGTCGCTCTTGGTTCGTGCCAAGACTCGCTCTTCAGCGATCATGCCATCCGCAACCAATGTATCGGCCGGACAAACCATGCCCGAGGCCTCTTCGTCAGCTCGAAGCCAGACGACTTCATCTGTCACCTTCGCGTTCTTGACGACGCGGTATGGCGAAATCAGGAATCCGTAATCATCCACCTTCGCATAAATGCTGAGACTGGAGATCAAACCGATGTTCGTGCCTTCAGGCGTCTCCACCGGACAAATTCGACCGTAGTGCGAAATGTGAACGTCACGAACCTCGAAGCCCGCTCGCTTACGATTCAAACCACCCGGGCCCAACGCAGACAAGCGTCGCTCGTGCGTCAACATGGACAATGGATTCGTCTGGTCCACGACCTGTGACAGCTCGCTCCGTCCATAAAAATAGTCAATGGCCGCCGAAACGCTCTTTGGATTGATCAATGTCCGAGGAGTCATGGCATCGACTTCCTTCAGACTCATTCTCTCCTGAACCGTGCGGCGCAGCTTCAGGAAACCCTTGCGGATTTCGTCAGCGGCCAACTCGTCGATCGTACGAAGCCGACGATTGCCGAGGTTATCAATGTCGTCAATCTGCGCAGTCTCGTCACCGATCCTGAGTCGCACGATGTACTTCATCGCGTTGATGAAGTCCTGCGGATTCAACGTCATCTCATCGTCTGAGATATCCTGCTGGAACTTTCGGTTGATTCGAAAACGACCAACACGCCCAAGACGATATCGATTTACATCGAAGAACTTTTCCCGAAAGAGGTCGTTTGCCTTATCGAGATTAGGAGGATTACCAGGACGCAAACGCTGATAGATCTTCAGCAATGCTTCTTCGTGAGTAGATGTCCCGTCTTCCGCGAGTGTCTTCAGGATCAGTGGGTCGCGCACTTCCGTGACGATCTCAACAGTCTTCACGCCCGAAGCAATCAACTCCTCGGCGATCGTATCACTGATCTCATAGCCAGCATCAACGATCAATTCCCCCGCGCGCTCATGCTTCGCAGGGAACACGACGTCCTCAACGGAATACTTTCCTTCCAACTCAGATGCGACGGTCTTCGCCGTAATCTTCACCTTGTCCGTTGGATAGAAGATTCGGATGATATCGGCGTCGGAAGAATAATCCTTCGCCATTGCGCGAAGCAAAGTCAACGCAGAGAACTTGCCGCTTTGGTCAATCCGCACGCCGATTGCGTCACGCTTGCTGACCAGCAATTCAATCCAACTGCCACGCTCCGGGATGATACGGCAGGAATGAGTCTTCCGATCGCTGCTGGCGGTCTCTTCCGCCATCACAAAATCCACACCTGGCGAACGATGCAACTGGCTGACGACAACACGCTCAGCACCGTTGATAATGAACTCGCCACCGCCGATCATAATCGGAATATCGCCGAGATAAACCTCTTCCTCGATCGGTTGCTCCTTCACCAATCGCAACCAGACACGGAAAGGCATCCCATAAGTCAGGCGCAGCTGCCGACACTCCTCTGGAGTGTAACGAGGCTTCCCTAACTCATATCGAATATACTCCAATCGAAACTGCCCATCATAACTCTCGATGGGAAAGACTTCGCGAAGAATAGCTTCAAGGCCGATGTCAAGGCGATCGCGTGAAGAGCGATCTGCCTGCAAAAAACGTGCATAGGAAGCTGTCTGAATCAGGGTCAGACCGGAAATCTCATACTCCGCGTTGATTTTCCCGAAGCTTCTTACTGCGTCCTGGTCGATTGTACGAACAGACGGAATGGGCATACGGTCCCCTGCCTTCGCTCTTGAGCGGAAAAAACGAGCTTAGAATCCAGCCCGTGTTCAGATAATCATTGAAAGTAAACGATACTCGTGTGAACCGACCCTGTTCACCGGGAACAGCGCGCGACGAAAGGCACCTGCCGATTGCTCAACAGCTGCCCGCAATAGAACCCACCTTTTTACTTCTTTGCACCGTCAGACGCTCGCTGGACACGAAGTGCCGAGCCTTCATTCACGAACGGGTCAACACACAGGAAGTTCCACACACCGGCCTCGTCTTCCACCGCCGGGGCGAAGCCGCCCCGGTCGGTGCAAACGAAAAGCTCAACAGCTCAACTACTTAATCTCGCAAGTACCGCCAGCCGCGACGACTTCCGCCTTCAGCTTCTCGGCATCTTCCTTGGACAGACCTTCCTTAAGCGGCTTTGGAACGCCTTCAGTCAGATCCTTAGCTTCCTTCAGGCCCAAACCAGTCACGGCACGAACAACTTTGATCACGCCGATCTTGTTCTCGCCGAATCCAGTCAGCACGACCGTGAACTCAGTCTGCTCAACCTTCGCCTCAGCTGGAGCGCCGGCTGGGCCCGCCATCATAATGGCACCACCGCCAGCGGGCTCAATACCATGAACCTGCTTCAGGTAATCCACAACTCGCTTTGCTTCGAGCAAAGTGAGACCAACGATCTTGTCGCCGAGTTCTTTGGTCTTGTCATCAAACTCAGTGGTCGCTTCCGCAGACATTGCCAGTACCTTTCTCTTTCGTACACTTGCTTTTCGTTAATCAACTCTCAGCGGACCTGGTACTTCCCTAGGCCTGCTTTTCTTCCGACAAAGTCTTCAACTGGCCAGCCAAGCGACCACCCGGACCCTGCAGACACCCAGCCAACTGACGCCCAGGAGCGAGCATCAAGCCAGCAATCTCGCCAATCGTCTCAAGCCGACCGGCACTCTTACTCAGTGCATCCACCGCGGCTGCGTCGAGAGATTCACCCTCGACGGTACCGCCCTTGATTTCGAAGTTCTTGATCTCTTTGGCCCATTTCGCCACGGACCGAGATAACGCAACTACGTCATCCCCGCCCCATATCAAAGTCGAGGGGCCGCTCAGAACGCCACTCAGGCCATTCACGCCTTTACGCTTCAAGGCATTGTTGGCGACCGAATTCTTCACGGTCAACGCGGACATTTGCTGCTTCCGCAACGCCAACCGCCAACGATTTGCGGTAATCGCATCGACCTTAGAGCAGTCGACAACAATGAAATCCTTCACATCGCCGATGCGTGACTGGATATCAGCGATAACCATGTCTTTGACTTCACGACCCATTGTCTTCACTCACAAAAAATCAAACACATCAGCAAAAATCAAACAGCAACAACAATCGATGGCAACATCGTCGCCGACACCACAACACCACGAAGATAGACACCCTTTGAGGCGCTCGGCTTGAGGCTGCGGATGTAATTCAGCAGGGATTCAATGTTCTCCTGCAGTTTGACGACATCAAACGACATCTTGCCAACAACGCAGTGCAGATTCGAGCCATTATCGACCCGGAACTCCACCTTACCGGCCTTGTACTCACGAACGGCAGTCGCCACGTCCTGCGTAACAGTGCCCGCTCGCGGACTCGGCATCAAACCGCGAGGACCAAGCACGCGACCCAACGGCCCAACGACACCCATCATATCGGGAGTGGCAATGGCGACATCAAAGTCAAGCCAACCTTCTTTAATCTTGTCGGCAAGCTCCTTCGCACCAACGAAGTCTGCTCCTGCAGTCTGAGCAATCTTTACATTCTCACCTTGAGCGAACACCAACACTCGCTGCGATTTACCAATACCGTGCGGCAGCACAATCGAGCCACGCACAATCTGATCAGCCTGCCGAGGATCTACACCCAAGCGCAGTGCAATCTCAACGGTTTGGTCAAACGCCACACGCTTAATCGCCTTTGGAAGCGAATCCTCAAGGCCCTTCAACGCCTTGACAGCGTCCGGGAGCGCCAAAACGCCGAGCTCGCTCGCCTTTTTGGAAAGAGTCTTCATCCGCTTTGACTGAGCTGCCATGTCGAACACCTACGCCGAAACCAGAAAAACTGAACGCAAACAAACACCCAACTAATCAATAACTTCCAGACCCATACTTCGTGCGGTCCCAGCAATCATCTTCCGAGCCTGCTCAACAGACGAAGCATTGAGATCCTCATATTTCTGCTTCGCAATCTGATCCAACTGAGCAGTCGTTACGCTTCCAACCTTGGTCTTCAACGGGCTCCCTGAACCCTTGGCCACACCCGCCGCCTTCTTCAAAAGCACCGCGGCCGGAGGACTCTTCAGCACAAACTCAAAGGAGCGATCGTTATAGACGGTAATAACACATGGAATAGTGACACCCATCATATCGCGAGTCTTCTCATTGAACTGCGACACGAACTGGCCAATATTAACACCATGTGGACCAAGCGCTGTACCGACCGGGGGCGCCGGAGTCGCCTGTCCGCCAGTCACCTGTACCTTAATCTGAGCAGTAACCGCACGCGCTTTACCCATATCCCAACCAACCCATCAATACAAATTGCGAAATGTCAAACCGACTCAATCTGCCAGTGATCCAGTTCGACGGGCGTCGACCGTCCAAATATCTCAATCAGAACAGAGACCTTACCGTTATGTTCATCAATCCCCTCGACGGCACCCTCGAAATTCTCAAAGGTCCCTTCACGAATCTTGACAACATCGCCGACGGAAAACTGAATCTTAACCTTCGGCGCCGCGCCAACCTGCTGCTCGGCCCGACCGAGCATGCGATCAACTTCATGCTGCTCCATCGGAAGCGGCTTACCGGCAGCTCCCGCAAAGTCGCCGACGCCACCAGTATCCCTGACCAAGTACCAAGTATCATCATTCAGAATCATCTGAATCATGATGTAACCGGGAAACAGTTTTCGATCCTGCTCTTTCGGCGAACCACCCCGCGTGTCAACAACCTTCTCCGACGGGATGACAATTTCCCCAAAACACTCCTCGAGGCCCTCGAGCTTGATCTTCTTCAGCAGCGCGTCGCGAATCGTACGCTCGCGATTTGTCTGCACTTTCAACACATACCAAAGCATGTCACTGGCCGCAGAACTTCCGACCCCTGCGTCTTTTGCCATCGAGACATACTCCAAAAAAATCACACTACGAAAAAGGGCCGCGTATGTTGATGCCGGAAACTTCAAATTGCAACCAAGAACAAACACTGATTGCAAACTTGCATTGCACTTACGCAGTACTACGACTTGTATTCAGTAAAGCCAATAAAGCTAAACAACCAAGTCCAAACCAAATCGATCACAAACAAAAACACGCCGAGCGAAAACATCGCCACGAGCACAACAATCGTCGCCTGAATCACTTCCTGTCGGGAAGGCCAAGTAACTTTTTCCAACTCCGACTCAACCGACACGAGAAAATCAGCGAACTTCGGAATGTTGACCAAACGAAACGCGATCCAGCTACAGACGAGCCATATCAGCCCCGGTACGCCAATCCTGACCGCCTTTGCGGACGTGCCAAGCATTCCGTTCGCTAATGTCAGACAACCAAACGCGGCTATGACAACAATCGCAAAGAACGTGAACTGACGAACCATTCGACCCTGGCTGGACTTATATACGCCAAAGCGAAACAACTCCGGCACCAGAGAAGCACCCGCACTTTTGCTCGACATTTGACGCCCAACAACGGTTAAACAGAACCAATCAGCCAAACCAGAATCAACAGAACCAGCAAAAAGCACGGGCGGAGGGACTTGAACCCGCAACCTGCGAATTTGGAATCCGCTGCTCTGCCAATTGAGCTACACCCGTTCAATCCCGACCCAAAAGGGCCTATTTCTTTCGAGACTCTTTATGAAGCGTATGTCGACGAAGCCTAGGACAATACTTCATCAACTCCAGACGCTCGGTTCCACGAGTCTCTTTGATTACACGGTAATTCCGCTGCCCGGATTCCGTGCACTCAAGCCATACATACTCTCGCATGACAAACCTCAGCCCCAAAAAGCAAAGCTGCCTGCTGACTCCAGCAGGCAGCAAAAATTCGTCTGACTGAAACTACTTCAGGATCTTGGTTACAACACCAGAACCAACAGTCTTACCACCTTCTCGGATGGCAAATCGGCTCTGCTCTTCCAGTGCGATTGGCTTACCCAATTCGACTTCAACCTTGACGTTGTCGCCTGGCATACACATTTCCGCACCGCCAAGCAATGTCGTAGACCCAGTCACGTCAGTCGTTCGGAAGTAGAACTGCGGACGATAGCCGGTGAAGAACGGAGTATGACGACCGCCCTCTTCCTTGCTCAACACGTAAACTTCAGCCTCGAACTGAGTGTGAGGCTTGATGCTGTTCGCAGCTGCAAGAACCTGACCACGCTGAATGTCTTCCTTCTTCAAACCGCGAAGAAGAAGACCCACGTTGTCACCAGCAATCCCCTGATCAAGGGTCTTCTGGAACATTTCAACACCAGTCACGGTCGTTTCCTGAGTATCACGGAGACCGATGATCTGAATCTTTTCGCCGACCTTAACGATACCCGCTTCAATTCGACCAGTCGCCACTGTACCACGACCTTCGATCGAGAACACGTCTTCAACAGCCATCATGAACGGCTTGTCTGAAGCTCGCTTTGGCTCCGGAATATAACTATCCAGGGCTTCCATCAGATTCGTAATGCACTGGCTGTACTTGTCGTCAGCTGGGTTATCCAGAGCACCACGAGCATTCCCTCGAACCAGCGGAATGTCGTCGCCAGGGAAACCGTACTTCGTCAGAAGTTCGCGAACTTCCATCTCAACAAGATCCAGCAACTCCTGGTCGTCAACAAGGTCACACTTGTTAAGGAACACAACGAGAGCCGGAACGTCTACCTGACGAGCCAACAGGATGTGCTCGCGAGTCTGAGGCATCGGGCCGTCGGCAGCAGAAACCACAAGAATGGCGCCGTCCATCTGAGCAGCACCGGTGATCATGTTCTTAATGTAGTCCGCGTGACCCGGGCAATCGATATGAGCGTAGTGCCGATTTGGCGTCTCATACTCAACATGGCTCGCCGCAATAGTCACAGTCTTCGTGGCGTCACGAACCGTACCACCCTTCGCGATATCCGCATAAGCCTTAATCGTTGCGAGACCCTTAGCAGCCTGAACTGCCAGGATTGCCGCTGTTGTGGTCGTCTTGCCGTGGTCAATATGACCGATGGTTCCCACGTTTACGTGCGGCTTCGTTCGCTCAAATGTACCCTTTGCCATTACCCCAACTCCAGATCAAACTGTGCCAGGACACCAAACGAAGCCCGGCAAATTAACCACAAAAAGAACTCAACAGCGCCTCACCGCGAGGCACCACCACACACAACGAAACAACCCACCCATCCAAGCAGAAAAGCTGCTGAAGGGACTTGAACCCTTGACCCCGTCCTTACCAAGGACGTACTCTACCAACTGAGCTACAGCAGCAATCTCCGCGATCAAGCTGTCCCCAGAACACAAAGAGCGGGCGATGGGAATCGAACCCACACAACCAGCTTGGAAGGCTGGAATTCTACCATTGAACTACGCCCGCGTCGCTGGAACATCTGGACAGCCCCAACACAGCACCTCGCGAAACCCAAAACTTACGAATAGCCGCGAGAAATGGGGGAAACAGGATTCGAACCTGTGAAGGCTAACGCCACCAGATTTACAGTCTGGCCCTTTTGGCCGCTTAGGTATTCCCCCTTTTTCACACCCCTAACACAAACTCTCTCTAACGTAGCCAGCACCTGCGAATGCACAGCACCATGAGAGGTTCAGGCTCGTAGGTTCGCTGAAGCTAGCGGAGGGACTTGAACCCACAACCACCGGTTTACAAAACCGGAGCTCTGCCAATTGAGCTACACTAGCGCGGACCGGATGCGGTGGCGAGTCGCGAAGTATAGCAAGCGGTTCTCGTCAGGCAAGGCAGATCCCGGAAAGCTCCCAACAACGGGGCAACTCCCGATCCTCGCCGGAAGATTTCCCCAAAATTGGCTCCGAACGCCCGTGACAAAACCGCGAATTTACCCCCAACTCATCGCCCGACCGATTGATCCCCATGTTGTCGACCGGCGATCAGGCGTTCTCCAGTTTTTTCTCAGAACCCGGGAATCTCAAAAGATCGACGCTCCGCAATTCGACGCAGCTTCTCCAAAGTCCTCACTTCAATCTGCCGGACTCGTTCTTTGGTAACACCCAGTCGCGTACCAACTTCCTCAAGTGTTTCTGGCTCAATACTATCACCGAGCCCGAAGCGGCAGGATATGACCTTTTGTTCACGCCCATCCAACTCTCCCAGCAACTCTTGAATGACGGCACGCTGAGATCGGTTCGCATGTTCATCACTGAAGAAGGCGCCTCGCTGTTCGGCTGACTGAGTGAAAACGTCTTCCTGCCCCGTCTGGAACCTTGTTAACCGTTGGTGCTCTGCGGGAACGGAGCGAGTGAAGTTCTTCAGAATTGCCCACGATGCATATGTTGAAAACTTGTTTCCTCTCGAGTAGTCAAATTTCTCAACCGCTCGAATTAATGAAATATTGCCATCACTGACCAGCTCAAAGAATCCCGTGTTGGATTTGAGATACCGTTTGGCGATCGAAACGACTAAGCGCAGATTGGACTTAATGAGCAGGTTCTTGATCTCCGAGATCTCTCCCAAAAGCCGCTCAAGTCGAGAAATCAGTCGAGCGGAAGGTTTCGAGCAATCCAGTCCGCTTCGCAGCTGCAGAAACTGAAACTTCCTGAAATTCATCTTGCGGAAATAGTGCTGCTCCTCTTCCTTGGTCAACAACCTGACTCTGTAGAGTTCTCCAAGATACGCTGGCAAGCCTGACGGTATCCGCGCTGGGCGTTCATCATGGGAGACCTCCGGCGGCTTCCCACAAATGACGGCCTCCGCAGAGGGACTTCGGAACTGTGTGTTGTCGATGAACTCAACAACTTCCGCGAGGATTCTACGAGCCCGCGCCTGCACCAGAGCAGTGTGAACTGCCGTGCGGCTGACATGAAAACATTGCGCAAGGCACTCGATGCTTTGGCCCTGCTTCGCCTTGACAAGCATCCTATCGCCAATAGCTTCCGGAGATTCAGGCAGATCTGTGGACCGCTGCAGCTCATCACTTTTCAACGATGGACTGCCCAGGGTTTCGCATGAGAGATCGTTGGATGACCTTGAACCCCAGCCGGTAGCTCTCGCCAATGACTGACTGACCTTTGGCTCACTTGGATTTACTGCGTTAACCATTGCTAACTCCCTTGTCTGCTTAACACCCGGGACGGTGAAACGTTCTGGACAATGAAAGGTTTTGGGGGAATTTCGGGGCGATCTGTTTCGATGCCGTCTGCTGAGACTTAAACGGAATGTCGGGCGAACACGTCGCTCATTTTTTCAGAGCAAATGGCGGACCAACGCTGTGCAGTCAATTTGCCAGTTTGGCCGACCATGCCAGCCTCGGCCGAACGACCGCTCTAGTAGTTGCCAACACGAGCGTAAATCGCCGGCAAAAAAAGAAAATCGCGACAACCGCTGGTGTTTCCGTCAGGATTCCGGGAAATTCCAGGCCAACAGATGAACTCAAGCACTCCCCAGGAAACACTCACAGTCCCCAGCGGTCCCTCGCTTGGCTAAATTGCCCGAGCTTTTTTGTAATTGCGTAAATCAGAGACGCCAAGATTACAATTATGTTCGCGCGGGCGGCCCGTTATCATTCTGATTACAACATGTTGTCATATCCCCGATCGAGCCTGATGCATCCAGCTCGATACGAGCATTCGAGAGTGACCTTGCGACGAGTCGGTTTATGTGGACGGCTGAATTATGTGGACGGTTGCGGAGGGCAGACGTTTCCCGCTTGAAGCTTCGTTCCGGCGAAAGAGCCGTGTCACCGTTCAGCGGTTCAGGAAGCGAGGTCCCTGTGAGGCTCTGAATTCCTGATTCGCTACAGAGTCACAAGCCCACTTCAAGTGCCGCAATCTCAAACACCAGCGATTTTGGGATACCACTCTCAGCGGACAACAGACGGCGAGTGTTGGCTACTCTGCATTCGCAGGCTCTCTGATGCGGATCACACAGGAGAGAGTTAAACTGCATCGTCTTAGGGGTTAAGGCCCCGGAACGAGAACCCGGCTGTGTTCCGCAAACCATTTGCAGCAAATGTGTTAGCATTTAAGATGCAAAATCCGGAACGGCAGTTGCCCACTCATTTTTTTCTTGAGCATCCGGGATTCGATGCCGACTCCGCAGTTCGGTAAAGAGACGATGAATTTCATTCCTATTTCGGGCTCGTTCTTAACCCCAGGATGATCGAACATGGGAACAACCTACATCTTCATCGCCTTCGGATCATTCGTGTGGCTCTTCGGCATTGCGATGGTGGCGTGGCATGTTCGCCAGCATCGGGCCGTTATGAATGATGCGGGGCTCTCGCCGTCGGACTTCAAGTTTCACGAATCGCAGTATCGTCGTCGCATGCAGACCTCCGCCCTGACAATTACGCTTGGGGCGTTGATTGCAATGTGCGACTACCTTCCACAGTTCAGAGCCTCTTTGGGCTTCGCCGCTGGCTACATCGCTACGCTTCTGCTGCTTTCAATGTGGCTTGTGCTTCTGGCAATTGGTGATGCTTTTGCCAGTCGAGTCCACATGCAGCAATCGATCCGTCGAAATCGACAGACAAGAGCTGCACTCCAGGAAGCAATTGATGAACTGCGAAGGCAACAGGAACACTCTTTGAAGCCACATTCCGATGATCTGACGATCGGTGCGTCTGACTTGAAAGGACAATAAAGCGCCAAACGCAAACATGGTGCCGGGTGGCCTATGGAAGCGTACATTCAAAGCCCCGCCAACACGGATCAACTAATGGTCTTCATGGGCAAGGTCACGAGGAATTCGGTTCCCTGTGACGACGAGCGGACCAATTCAATTTCCCCTCCAAGAGTCTGTCGGGTCAGCTGGCGGCAAACAAAGAGCCCCAGCCCGGTCCCATGATCCTTCGTGGTAAAGTATGGCTGAAAGATCTGCTGCTGAGCTTCAGGGCTGATTCCGTGTCCTTCGTCCCGAACTCGAATTCCAATTCGTTCCTGGCGCCCATTGTCAGACGGCAAACGTTCTGTGCTGATTTCCACGGCGGCGCCTTCATTCATGGCATCCAGCGCGTTGAGGATCAGATTTAACATGACCTGCACTAACTGGTCGTAAATTGTGCGAATATGTGGCACATCAGACGCGAAATGAGTGTTGGCGGTCTTACCTTTCCATCGTTTGTAGTACTTGGCGATGTTCAAGGCATCATTGATCGCGGCATGAACGTCAACCGTTGACTCCTGCTGGTTCGTTGGACGGCTAAAACTTGTAAGCTCTCTCAAAGTTCGCTGAATTCTGGTGAGCTGCCCGTCGACCATATCCAGTCGTTCTTTGACGTAATCATCTGAGTTCTTTCGACTAAGCATCTGCACAATTGAGCTGATGGACGCTAAAGGATTTCCGACTTCATGAGCGATACCGGCCGCAAGCAGACCAAACGCTGCCTGCTTCTCCTGCTGAACCAGCATCGCCTGCGATTCCTGAAGTTCTTTGGTGCGAGCAGCGATTCGGCGCTCCAGCAATTGTTGATTCGACTGCAATTGTTCGTTCAGAATCGCCAGACGCTGTCCTGCAGTTTTCAGCAGGCCTGTCAGTGCGATAATGGCCCATGCGGCCCAACCCAGAAAGACGAGTGTCAGAATCACGGTAATAATACTCGAACCGGCTGGCTGCCCTTCTTCGTAACCTGGTTCTCGCAGGTTTAAGCTTCTGCTCTGCGCCGCATACAGCCCAAGCAGGATATAGCTGATCGCGTGAAGTCCAAATGTTGCGAAGGTCAGCGAAGGAGTATGTCGAATCGCACATACCAGCAACGACAAAAAGTAATAGAATCGAAAAGGGCTGCTGACGCCGTCATCGAAGTGGCACAAAAGACCGATGAACAAAGCCTCCATCAGCGAAACGCCAATTCGGTAGTTCGATAGGAGCACTTTTCCCTTGCGAGTTGCCACGGTGTCCAGCAAGGCGTAGATCGCAGCCAGTGTCAGCATGGAATTCAGTTCGATCCGGCCCGAGGCACGCTCGATCAGATTCACATACAGATAGCCAATGCAAAGTCCAAACCACCGAATGCGAACGGTAATCGCATCGGCTTCAGATTCCTTGCCAACGGGATCGAATAGTCGCCCCGCAGCTGCAGCAGTCAGCGCGGCTGGAAGACGCATGATTCCGGACGGCGTCTCGGCCGGGAGTCTTCGGCTCTGGCTATCATGTTTGCTGATACTCATCTGACTGTCCTCAACGACCTTCTTTTTCTGAATACCAGCAGGAACTGCCTGACAGATTTCAGTCTGCGAAAGACGTAACGCGCGAGCACGGCGTCTCTTGACCGACTTTTACACGTTCCCGGATTGTTTCGAAACCCTTCCGCACTCTGACCGATACTTCCGAAACCAGAATCGGAGTTTCAGTTCAGACAAGGAGGGGAACTGATGAGCAGAGCGGTTAACGTACTGGCCCTAGTTCGTGACGGACAACGCTACGTCTTTCTTTACGACGACCACAGCGTCGAAACAGTCCTCTCCAAACTGGCTGAATTCGCCAGCGATCCCGAACTCGATTTTACGTGGTACGATGCCGCAATGCTGTCGCAGCGAGTGCGTCATTTGCAGGAAACAGAGGAAGAAGCTCAGGCAGAAGATTATCCCTCGTTCTTCTGAGAATGCGTGCGAGGTCACCCTATGCAATCCGCGATCCGAGCATTCCTCAACTACTTGAAGATTGAGCGCAATGCTTCAGAACTGACCACAAAATCGTACGCCGACGACCTCGCTCATATCTGTGAATTCTTTCAGGAACAGACCGGAGCAATTCCAGATCCGCGCAATGTGGATGTGGGGATTCTGCGTTCCTACGTGTCTTACCTCCACGAATGCGGTTACGCACGGACGACGGTCGCTCGAAGACTTGCGTGCCTTCGCAGCTTCTTTCGTTACTGCAACCGCGAAGGAATCTGCGAAACCAATCCCGCAAAGCCACTCAGAACACCTCGCGCTGGTCGAAAACTGCCACACTTCCTGACGACGGACCAGATTGGAACACTGCTCACCACACCACCTGCCAACTCTGATGCGGGAATTCGTGACCGAGCAATCCTGGAAACAATGTACTCAGCGGGACTGCGAGTTTCTGAACTTGTCGGCCTGAGTATGTCAGATTGGGATCGCTCTGCGGGAATTTTGCGGGTCCTGGGGAAAGGAAGAAAAGAGCGACTCGCGCCTGTGGGGAGTTTTGCCACCAAAGCTCTGGATCAGTGGATGACCGTACGACATCCGGATCCAAAAGCTCCTGAAAAGCAGCGTTCGGCGATTTTCCTCAACCGCTTTGGCCGCAGACTCACAACTCGCAGCATCGGACGAATGTTGGAGGGACATATCCTAAGTGCTGGTTTATCGACTCAGACAACTCCGCACACACTTCGACACAGTTTTGCGACTCATCTGCTGGATGGCGGAGCGGATTTACGAAGTGTGCAGGAGCTTCTGGGTCACAAAAGCCTGACAACCACGCAGATTTACACACACGTAAGCACCCGGCGCCTTCGCGAAACATACGAAAAAGCACACCCGCATGCTGCCAGAAACAGGGCTTCCTGAATTCAGGAGCTTTGGCAAACGGAATTCCAGACTGCTGTGGTTTTATGTTCGCCAGGGCCGATCTAATCTGGTAGACTGTTGGGTAGGTTGAGAGGAACAGTCGACGGTCGCCGTGGGACGTATCCTCCACGGGAGATTCGTCAGGAAGATTTGAAATCGCCCCGAAGTCAGATTGTTCAGTGTCCTTAATGAGCAGCAACGCAAATTGGAAAAAGCAGAGTCCACGCAGGCCTGCTCTCTCAAAACCAATCTGCGATGCATTATGGTTGTCGGAATCAATCACGGAAGATAGCGATGTCCGAAGTACCGGTTTTGTCTCTGCACGAACCAGACCTCCCGGTAACGAGAGGCTCATTGCTGAGATTCTCAGATGACCCCATCGCATGCATGAAAGAACTGCATCACGATCATGGCGATCTGGCTGTTCTGGCAGATGGTGATCAAAGACTTGTCTTTGTCTTTTCGCCCGAACTAAATCGCCAGGTCCTTTCCGACACTCAAACCTTCGAATCTCGCTTCTTCGCAGTGCGGGGCAATCGGAAATCGGCTCAGCGGCGAGTAACTTCAGGTCTGCTTAGCCAGAACGGTACCGAGCATCGCGATAGTCGGCGGATGATGAAAGAGGTTTTCGCAAAGAAGATCCTGCCGGCCTATCATGAAACCATCTGCAAACTTTCCAGTGATTTGACGGAGAATTGGCAGGCCGGTGAGAGTTGCGATCTGAACTCCGAAATGGTTCAGTTCATGCTCCGAATGACCAGTGCCCTGCTCTTCGGCTTCGACGACGCCGGGTTTGCGCAGAAGCTGGGTCACCTGATTGATCGCTGGGCGCATCGAAACCATGAAATTGGCATGGGAGCACTCGTCTCAGCGCCACAGTTTGCGCAAGGGTATGATGATCTCCTCTCTCAGGCAGAAGAGCTTGAGGAAACCGTTCGCGACATGTTTTCGCGACATCGCAGTACGCAGCACGCACAAGTCAATATCCTGAGCCTGTTGTTTCAGGCTCAGGAGTCCGAACAACATTTGACCGACGATCAGCTGATCGGACACTCTACGCTGCTATTTGCGGCCGCCCACTTAACAACCGCACATACTTTCAGTTGGACTTTGTTCCTGCTGTCTCAGCATCCCGATGTACTGAGCAAACTTCGCAGTGAGCTCACGCGACACGTGGCGGGCGATATTCCGACTCTTGAAGAACTTGAGAAGCTGCCTTACCTGGACAGCGTCATCAAAGAGAGTATGCGGGTCCTGCCAGCTTCGTCGTACTCGCAGCGGATTGCTGTTCAGCCCACAAGTATCGGACCCGTACGACTCAATCCCGGCACACCGGTGATTTTCAGCCAGTACATTACTCATCACCGCCCGGACATCTACGAGAAACCCGACCAGTTTATTCCGGAACGCTGGCAAACAATCACACCGTCGGCCTATGCCTATCTGCCGTTTGGCGCCGGGCCTCGCATGTGTATCGGGGCTCCGCTGGCGATGGTTGAGATTCGAACGGCACTCACCATCATGCTCAAGCGGTTCAACTTCCAGATTCAGCCGATGAGCACCGTCAATGGGCATGTCATCTCGACAATGCTGGGACCAACCTCGTCGATCCAATCTCTGCTGCTGCCGGCAGACAGGACGCCCATCACGGTTCCTGTGTTGGGATCCGTGCATAAACTGGTCGCATTGCCGGCCGAAGCCCAACCGATTGCAGTCCCTCGGGCTGCCTGAAGACAAGTTGTCCGACAATGCTGCGTTCTGAAAATCCGGGCTTTCATTGAGCAACCTCACCTGCGCCAGGTAGTTCGTCAGGACGTGCAATCCAATCCCTGATAGCTGGAAGGGCCGGTCATTCTGGTCACAATATCAAGAAAGACCGGTTGGTAGTCCTGGCAAACCAGAGAATTGTTAAGATCCCAAACTCTGGTGATCGAAGGTCTGAAACCAAGCGGTCGGCTGGTATGATGCGTTCGGGGCGAGGGAATCGTCTCAAACATTTCAGCGACGGAGCGAGGGTTCATCGAACGGGTGTTGGGTGAGTTGGATCCGATCACGGCTCTTCTGGAAGATAACAGGGCTTTACGCGCTGCTGTCAGCTTTTGCGCTGGTTGGCCTTTTGCTCATGGTCACGCGTCAGCTGGAAGCTGGGGCGGATGTCCGGCAACAAGCCACCGTTGAGAACGCCCTGCGAAATATTAGCGATGAGCTGCGTACAGGAAAAGATCCGCAGACCGTGATCTCTGCCTGGAGGTCCGTGCTGACGGCAGATTCCGTAAAGCTTTGGTTGGTTTCTCCGGAGTTGATCAGCATTGTCGCCGGCGATTCTTTGCCAGCCGAATTCACAATCCAGTCAGTGATTCGATCCGCCGTGACCAATGACTATGCACTGCGCCAAATTCGGCTGGGAGACCAGAACGAAGAGTTTCTGGCGATTGCTCGAACGATAAAGCCAGCGGAACAATCAGGAGAGCTCCTGGTCCTTGTATCGTTGACGCCCAGGATGACGGCCCAGCAGAGCATCATTCCGGTCAAATCGGCGGCGACTCGATCGGCTGTTTTTACCTGGATGATCGGGATTCTGTGCATGGCGTTTGTCGCTGCGGGAATCGTTGGGCCGCTGCAGACCATGTCGATCAATCTGCACCAGTCCATCGATCGAAATCGTCGCGAAGACATGCTGCTGACGATCTCTGATCGAGATGATGAGCTGGGAGAAGTCGCAAACTCATTGCATGACCTTGAAGAAGAACGTCAGGATCAGATCAGTCGCCTGCAGACGACAGAACGGATGGCTCGATCTTCTGCGGATTTGCTGACGACCGTTCTCGACTCGATGGTCGAAGGGGTTATCGCCATCGACCTCGAACAAAAGATCGTGTTCCTCAACACCGGCGCTCGTCAGTTGCTGGGGATCAGCGAAGCCATTGGAGTCGGGCATCGACTTTATGAAGCCGTTCGAGTTCCCGCGTTTCTGGACACCATCACTGAGGCCATTTCAAAGCGACAGAACCAAAGCCTGGAATACCGCACCAGTCGAGAAAAAGCCGATCTGGTGCTGGTCGCGATCCCAATTCTTCGCGGACCTCATGCTGGTGCAGTGGCGGTCGTCAGAGACATCTCAGAGTTGCGGCGGCTGGAGGCGATGCGACGAGACTTTGTCAGCGGCGTTTCTCATGAACTCAAGACACCGCTTACCGTCATTCAGGCCTGTACTGACACTCTGCTCAACGGGGCTCTCGACGACAGAATTGCCGCGGAAAGATTTCTCCGCCAGATCGATGAACAGTCAGAACGATTGCTTCAACTCATTCTCAGCATGCTTCAGTTGGCCAGAGTCGAATCCGGGCAACAGGTGCTTCACATAGTGGAGATCGAGGTTCAGGAGATTGTTGACGACGTGTTGCGGGGATTCAGAACAGTAGCGGCCGGTAAGTCCGTCAGTCTTCTGCAAACAGGCGCCTCGGAACTCATGATCCGAGCCGATGTCCAGGCACTACAGACCATTCTGAGCAACCTTGTCGACAACGCGCTGAAGCATACCAATTCGGGTGGAACGGTTGTTATTGAACTTGTTGCACATCCAGGGGGGCCGGCCATCGTCGTCCGCGATACCGGA
>JBPOIW010000240.1:0-16070 GCA_052034165.1 Planctomycetota bacterium
TTACCCACTAAATCTTGTTCATGATAGACTACCAGCGCCTCAGGCTCAGTAAGCTCAGAAAAACTCGACTTCATGACCGTGAGAAAAACCGCGTTAAGAGCTGATCAGCACTTTTCCAAATTGCATCGCTGGCTCGAGCTGGAGGGTGATGCGGAACGGCAGAGGCTGGCTCAACGCCGAAAAATTCAGTCATCCGAAGCTGCTGAACGTACCGGGGAAACACTGCTGGATCTCGTCATCCGCAATCATACAACCGGACTTGGCGGACGCTATCTGATCACTCTCGCCAAGCGTCGATCGCCCGATCGTTTGCCCTGGCATCGCTTCAAAGTCGGCAGTCCGATTTTGTTATCCGATGACACGGATGAGGACAGTGAATCTCTTCAGGGAGTCGTCAGCGCGAGGCGGAATGATACGCTGGAAGTGGCAGTCGATGACTGGCCGTCCGGTGATCGTTTTCGACTGGATTTGTCGCCGGATGAAATCTCACGTAAGCGTCAGTCCGCCGCGTTGCAGGTCGGAGCAAATGCCTCCGGTCGACTTGGACAACTGCGTGATCTGTTGCTGGGCGAACGTGAGCCGACCTTTCAGAAGAACGTGAAAATTCCCGGTCCGATTTCTCAGCGTCTCAACGCGTCACAGCATGAAGCCATCGAGCATGTGCTGGCGGCCAATGATCTCGCGATTATCCACGGCCCACCGGGAACCGGCAAAACAACGACGGTTGTCGAAGCGATTCGCCTGATGGTGGCTCGCGGCGAACGAGTTCTCGCGTGTGCTCCCAGCAACACGGCCGTCGATAATCTGCTGGAGCGACTTCTTGCCATTGGCGAACCCGCCATTCGTCTCGGTCATCCCGCGCGAGTGTCCGAAGATCTGCGGCAACATTCTTTGGATGTGCTGGCCGGGCGGCATGAGTCGATGATGATCGTGCATCAGATGATGCGCGAAGCGGAGCAGATTGAACGGAAGGCCGCCAAGTATACTCGAGGTCGCCCGCCGGCGGGATTTCGCGGGCAGCAGCGTCAGGAAGCTCGTGAGCTGAAACGGCAGTCCAGAATTCTGGAGCAGCAGGTCGTCACGGAACTCCTGCGAGATGCTCGAGTGATCTGTGCCACGACGACGTTTGATGATTCGATTCTGGAAGACCTGAAATTTGATGTGCTGGTCATTGATGAAGCCTGTCAAAGCGTAGAGCCCGGCTGCTGGGTTCCTCTGAAGAAGGCTCATAAGTTGATTCTGGCGGGCGATCATCTGCAGCTACCGCCGACCATTCTGTCGGATGAAGCTCGCAAAGAAGGCTTTGCCGTCAGTCTGATGGAGCGACTGGTCAATCATTACGGCGATCTGATCACGAGGCAGCTCACGGTGCAGTATCGCATGCACGAAGAGATTATGGCGTTTTCGTCGGAGACGTTCTACGGCAACACGTTGATCGCCGATGAATCCGTGCGGCAGCATGTGTTGTCGGATCTGCCCAGATTTCGCAGTGACCGCATGAGCGATGATCCGGTCACATTTATCGACACGGCGGGCACCGGCTGGGTGGAGGAGATCGAACCGGACGGAATGAGCAAACGCAATCCTCAGGAAGGCGAGCTGGTTATGAAGCAGGTGAATGCTTTATGCGAAGCTGGCCTGCGACCGCAGGACATTGCTGTTATTGCTCCTTATGCCGCACAAGTTCGCTGGCTGCGAGAGCACGCGGTCTTTGACCATCTGGAAATTGATACCGTCGACGGATTTCAGGGGCGAGAAAAAGAAGCCGTTGTAATGTCGCTGGTTCGATCCAATGAAATCGGCGAAGTGGGATTCCTGTCGGATGCTCGCCGCATGAATGTCGCTCTAACACGAGCCAAACGGAAGCTCATTCTCGTCGGCGACAGCGCGACATTGGGTGCTAATGACTTCTTCAAAACATTGCTCGGCTGGATTGAGCAGAACGGCAGCTATCGCACGGCGTGGGAGTTTGCTGAGTAGAACGATGCGTTGCATTGAACGTGGGCATCTTGCTCTGCACGATGCACCCTTTGTTTATTCGCGCGGCTCGTTCAATGCCGGTCGCAACGAATCTTGCCGCCGCGCGATCTTACTGGATTTCGGGCGGCATTGATTAATCTCGTGCACGGTGCGAGGCTCGTCTCGGCGGAGCGAGACAGCGGCTTCGGGAACGCAGCCAGCCTTGCTTGGTTTATTCAGTTTTCTCCGCCGGTGCAGCCTCTGCGGCAGGAGTCGGCGCAAACTCTTTCACAGCCTGTGTGACACGTTCCGTCATCACCGGATGCAGCAGGATGAGGTATTCCAGCCAGTCCTCCTTTGTGGGCACGTAATTTCCCCAGAGAGGCACAATTGAATAAGTGGAATCCCGCGAAAATGGATCCTGAGATCTCCGATCCGTAGTCTTCAGGTCCGGCCAGTGCAGCAGGATCTGACGTGTGGCACCTCGTCCGAAACCACGCGCATCGGAACCCCCTCCAGATTTCGGGGCAGCCGATGCTACAGCCTGAGCCTGAATGCGTTCAAAGGTTCCATGAGTCGAACGGAAGATCTGATCAAGTTGTGCCTGAGTTGAGGCACCTTTGTCAAGTTTCCACGCGTGATTCAGTAGAGTCAGCACGACGCTGTGCTCGATCCCCAGGTCCTCCAGAGCCGAGTCATGTTGCACTGAGATCTGGATTTGAAGCAGTGCCAGATGCAAAGGACTCTGGTTATCCAGAACTGGTACAGAGAAATCGGTGAACTCCGGAGATGTTCGCACCATCTGAGTCAGTGACGAGCGATCGATCGCCAGTGCTTCGAGGCGACGATTGATCGCCTCGGAAATTGGCCGCTGCTGCTCGGCAGTCACGTCATTGTTGTTTGCGAGGATGATCGACGCCTGGACGACCAGTTTCGGAGGTGTCTCTTCTTTCAGCATTGCTTCGATGGCTCGACGAGTTACCTCGACCTTGAACTCCGATGGCCAGATTTCGCGGTCGTTTTCGCCAGTGCGATAAATTAGTGGCTGGCTGAGCCACCAGGAGATTGGAAGTTGCGTGCTGGAAGTCAGTATTCTCATGACACGATTTCTGCAGGCCTCGGTCGATAGCTCGGAATAGGTTGCAATCATGTTTCGCAGCTGATCAGCAGCCTGGCGGCAGTCCGGATCCGTATCGTTTCCGTCACGCACATCCTGTCGCAGTTTTTGTTCAACCCATGCAACGAACGGCTCTACGTCTTCGACTGAAGAAGCCGTAGAACCATTCATGTAGGACTTCCAAAGCCGTGCTCGCCACGCCAAATCGCCGATTTCAAACTCTGCCACCCAGCGACTGAAGAATTTCGGGCCTGGCAATGCCGCTCGCAGAAGTGGTAGAGCAACCCTGTCGACCGTGCTGCTCCCCTTCGTGGGATCGGCTTCCAGATTCATTTCACCATTGAGTCTCGGCACGACCTTCAGCACAACATTCGCAATCTGTTCCCCGTTCTCGTCCGTCACTAAAGCGGTGCAAGCATCAAAGGCGGACGCTAAACCCACGGCACTCTTCTCACGACCGAGCATATCCAGCCAATGCTCGAGCGGCTTACCGTCGTAGAGCGGAGTCTCGGTCTGCGAATTGTCCCTGGCTATGTCGCGTTCAGCTGTGAGCTCTCGCAAGTGCGCGTGACGAATCTCGATCTCCTGCTTGAGTTCAAGTACCTGCGGATGATTCGTCCCCAGCCTCGTTTCAAGAAGTTGGCGTTCTACATCGAGTTCGTAAAGCTTGAAACGCATCGTCTCTATGGGGTCCAATGGAGCACTGATTTCCGATGGACTCAACCGGGATTGCACTGGCATCTGCGACGAGGGTTCCGTCGCCGCATCGACACGTCGAATCTTCGCGACTATCGTCTCCCCGCTTTTCAACGTGAACTGGTTGTTGATGATCTCAAGGCCGTCGCTCGGGCCTTCGATTGTGATCTCGTAGTTGTCGGCCTGAAGGCGAGTCGACGTCGTTCCGTGTGAGATCTGCAGGACGTCGAGTGGCTTGCCATTTTTCACCAGTTTGACCGTGATATTGTCAACGTCGGATTCAATCACCAGCTGGCCCTTGCTGGTTTCCAGTTTAATCAGCATACCAGCAATGATGACCAACGGAATTAAGGCGGCGATGAACAGCCGGCGTATGATCTTGTTACGGCCATTGTTTCTATCGGCGGCCGGAAGATCGAACGCAGAGTGAGCAAAGGCGGAAGGAGCATTGGGAAGAAAGGCAGGAATGTCGCCAACGAGAGGTTGTTTCGATGGCTCAGGCATCGATGCGGCCTTCTGTTTTGCGTTCTCAAGTAATTCGACAAGCCTCGACCCCGCCGCGATCGGCGCCAGCTGTTCGGCTACATGGGCCGCACTGGCTGGGCGGTCGGATGGATTCCTCGCGAGCATCGACGAGACCAGGTTCACCAGCTCCAACGGGGCCTCGGGACACAGCGTATTCAGCTTTGGCGGCTGATGATTGGCCAGCAGCCGCAATTTCTCCAGCGGCGACTGGTTGGGAGCAGCGGCCAATGGCGGTCGACCGCAAAGCAAACGAAACAGCGTGGCTCCTAAAGCGTACAGGTCAGCTCGATAATCCACATTGCCGCTCAGTTCGGCCTGCTCCGGGGCCATGTAGTCGAGCGTTCCCATGAGTTGTCCCACGGTCGTGAGATCGACACTCGCTTCATCCCAGACGCTCAGCTGTGCCAAACCAAAATCCAGAATCCGAATGCGGCCGGATTCATCCAACATCAAATTCGAAGGCTTCACATCGCGATGCACAACGCCTTCAGCATGAGCACACGACAATCCCAGTGCCACTTGTCGGATTAACTCACACGAATCCGCAACGGACAGTCGCCCCATCAAACGCGCGAGTCGACTAAGATCCCGGCCGGGCACATACTCCATCACAAGAAACTGAGTGCCATCAATTTCACCGGCATCGGTTGCGGCCACAATCGAGGGATGATTCAACTTCCCGACGACGCGAATTTCACGCTCGAAGCGAGCCCTCAGGCCAGAATCTTCGCCGGACATCAAGGGCAGCAGTTTGATCGCCACCTGTTTGCGAAGCTGCCGATGAACGGCCAGATAAACGGCCCCCATCCCACCTCGCCCGAGCGGCCGAATCAGGTCATAGATCCCCAGCTCTTTCAACGCAGGCTGCCACGCCGCCTTTGCTTTGTCGTCGGCGGGCATTCTCGGAACATCGATCAACCTTTTGACCTTTTCAAGTGCCGCAGTAATAGGGTCCACAGAATCCTTCCCTGCCTGTGCACAGTCTTCGTCAATCGGTTGTTGCTCCACAGGATCCTGCATGACTCCCGAATGCCCAACAGTGGACTGCAGAGACTGCAGCAGAGTCTCAGGATGAC
Organism: Planctomycetota bacterium; assembly: GCA_052034165.1. Classification (GTDB taxonomy): domain Bacteria; phylum Planctomycetota; class Planctomycetia; order Planctomycetales; family Planctomycetaceae; genus SXXK01. Next base: position 5,374 of record JBPOIW010000240.1, read on the forward strand.
TCTCGAGTTCCTTCAACGAGCGATCACAGAGGCCACAGGACTGCAGATGGGCGTCGATCTCTGCGGCCTGCGATCCATCTATCCAGCCGCCCAGATATTGCCGAAGCTCATCGGCGGACGGGCAAGCCAACTTGGATATCGGTTCTACAGGCTCAGTCGATGGCATGGGAGAAATCCTCGTTCAGCCAGTTTCCAGCATTTTGTGACGAATTGCGACTCTGATTACAATAACGTTCTGCGTGTGACAGCATTTTTCATTGCAGGCTGTTCAGGAAGACTGTCGAGGATCAACGGTCCGAAAACACGGGGATTACCATAACCCGACGCGTTACAGCCAGGGATTTACTGAAACACTTGTAAAACGCGACAGCACAATCCCTCACTGACGTGTCGAGCTGTGAAACGGCATTAAACCATCATCCAGAAAGCAGCATTGAGTTCTCAATGGGATGACTTGCCGATTCCGGACACACTGGCTTACACTGAAAAGATGGTTTCAGACAATTCCAGCCTCATGACTCGTTCCAGTTTAGTTCGCCGAGCCGGTGATCGTGAGGCCGAGGCGTGGTGCGAACTCGTGGATCTTTATGGTCCCTTGATTGCTCACTGGTGCCGACGTTGTGGGCTCGAATCGCATTCAGCGGCGGATTGCGTGCAGGATGTTTTCGCCTCCGTCGCCGTTGCAATCACAGCGTTTGAACCAGCTCGTGCGAAAGGTTCATTTCGCGCATGGCTCTGGACGATTACTCGTCGAAAAGTGCTGGATCACCTGAGAACACGTAGTCGCCAGCCTCATGGGATTGGAGGATCAACGGCCGCGGCTGTACTTCAGGAAGTCGCCGATGTGTCGACTGTTCCCGATGAGGAACCTACGGGGGATGAACAATTGCAGCGACTGATTCATCGAGCCCTTCAACAAGTGCAGAGTGAATTTGAGCAAAACACATGGCAAGCCTTTTGGCGTACGGTCGTCGACGGTGTCTCCACAGATACCGTGTCGAATGAACTCAACGTTTCTCCTGCAGCGATTCGTCAGGCAAGAAGCAGAGTACTTCGAAAACTGCGTCAACAACTTGGAGACATCTGAGGCTATTCTGAAGCCATAGAGTCACGTTTTGTACGAACAGTCCCGGCTGGGTGCCGTGTTTGGGCCACCATTTGACTCAACCCGACAGTCATCAGGATCTAACAGTCATCAGGATCTAACGGGCGTTGAAAACGGGCACTTCAAAAACGATGTCTCGAAGTTCATTCTCCGTGCTGAGTCGAAGATGAATATTCCATCGATAGAATTTTGTAACTCGCACGGTGGAATACTGCTGGCCGCTGCTCACTTCTGTGATGGTGCCAGTGGATGGCAGGTTCTCCGGTATCTCAAATGCGACGCGAACTGAAGTGCTCTCTGAGGCCGCATCGGCATCTTCAGAAGTGACAAGTTTTACGTCTTCGTAAACAGTTGAGGTCTGAGAATCGGATCGGTGCGGCCCGTTCTGCGTGTCGGTCAAAACGCTGATTGCATCGTCACGCCGCCCCGATGGGATATGGCTGCTTTGAGACACCTCACAGCTTAGTCTGACGTTAAAGATGGTGTCCCTGGGGAATGAAAACGGGATCGTCGCAATTGCAGAGAAGCGTCCTCCGACCACGCCTGGCAATGTCTCCAGCTGCAGAGCTGAACGATTACGAAGTCGATTAACCCAAAGCATCCGCATGAAGAAGAGCAGAAACACACCGAGCAAGGCGAGAAACGCATAGACCATAGTCGTGTTCTTCAGTGACGCCAGATAGATTCCCAGCGGAAGTGCAATCAGCAAATAGCTTGTCGTAGCGATCACAAAGAAGATGGCGGCCGCATTGTTTGACAGTCGAATGACGCCGGACTCCCAATCAGTCCGCCAGAGCCACGGTTGCTCGGGATAATCCGCCATTCGCTTCCACAGCTGAAACGATGATCGAACGTACCAGATCAGGCCCAGCGTCACAAAGGTGCCAAGCAGTATCGGACCACAAGTACACGCGACAAGGCGAGCCAGCTCGCTGCCTTGCCACGGCAGCCCGTTCATCGCGGATGTCACCAGTTGCGCCAGCTGTGGTACATATCCACAACCAATCAGGATTGCGATCAACGCGACGAACTGTGCAAAGCCGCTAATTGCTAACAGAACAAACTTTGCCATGCCAAACAATCCCGGACATTGAGTCGTATCAAATCCTCAGCAGAATCGATCAATTACAGTCACGCCCGTACCAGGGAACTGATTCATCCGAGGCAGCAGCTCGGCGGCTTCGGTCAAAGTGACCTTTTCACTGATCAGCAGAACGGGATTGATCGTGCCGGCGGCAATCATGGAAAGCATCCGCGGATACTCAAAAGCCTGCATGCCGTGGCTGCCGAGGATCTCCAGTTCGTTCCCGATGACAGCTCCCATCGGAATCGGCGGATCAGCTTCAGAACCCAGCATCAATCCCACCTGCACATGTCGACCTCGCTTACGCAATGACTTGACGGAGTTCCAGCAGGTCTGACGACTGCCCAGCGCGTCCATGGAAACCTGAACGCCTCCACTGCTGAGTTCTCTTACGGCCGCGACAACATCAGTCGACGTGCCATTCATCGTGGCAGCGGCCCCACAACGGCGAGCCATCTCCAGACGATCGGGTTTGATATCAATCGCAATAACCCGTGCGCCGATCGCCGAGGCGATCATGATGGCCGAAAGTCCTACCCCACCGCAGCCGTGAATCGCGACCCAGTCTCCCGGCTGAGTTCTCCCCTGGAAGACGATGCCTCGAAACGACGTTGCAAAACGACAACCCAAACTCGCCGCTGTGGCGAAGTCGACAGTCTCCGGCAGCGAGACAAGATTGACATCAGCATGCCGGATCTCGACGTATTCCGCGAACGCTCCCCATTGAGTAAACCCGGGCTGAGTGTATGAGTCGCAGATATGATGATTCCCGGTGACACATTGAGCACAAGAGCCGCAGCCGCAGCAGAATGGCACAGTGACTCGCTGGCCAGGTTTCCAACGCTGCACGTTGCTGCCCACGGCAGCGATTTCGCCGGCGAGTTCATGGCCAGGAACATGTGGCAAATGCACGTCGGAATCATGCCCCATCCAGCCGTGCCAGTCGCTGCGACACAGTCCGCAGGCTCTGACTGCGATCACTGCGGAATCAGGTTTCGGATCAGGAGCCGGGACGTCTCTGACCGTGAGCGGCTTCTGAAAATATTCGAAAATGGCCGCTTTCATTATGCTGTTCCTGTCACGCCGCGCCTCGACGCGTTGTTCGCGACTTGTCTGGTTTCGTGATATTGTCCGGATCGCGTGGAGTCGACGTATAAGTCGCCAGCGAAATCGTTGAAGGAGCAGGTTGAGAGGCCGACGCATCGTTGACGATTCTCGACGTCACCTGCCATAGCACCTCGCGGAGTTCTTCGCGTCCCGCATGCAAATGTTGCGACAGTTGCAGCAATTCCGCCTCCACAACAGACGGTTTCACATCGGCAGCTCGAGGAGCCCGCAGAATCTTTTCGTGCACTCGACTCGCGTTGACTTCTGTTTCGTAAAACAGCTCTTCGTAGAGCTTTTCGCCGGGCCGCAGACCGGTATAAACGATGTCGACGTCCGTGGGATATTCCTGCCCGGACAGCCGAATCATGTCCTTGGCGAGGTCGACGATTTTGACAGGCTCGCCCATATCCAGAATCAGCACGTCACCACCTTCTCCGACCGCACCGGACTGCAGAACCAGCTGCACGGCTTCGGGAATGGTCATGAAGTATCGCTGCATCTCGGGATCGGTCACCGTCACCGGCCCGCCTTCTTCAATCTGACGGCGAAACGTCGGCACAACACTGCCCGCGGAGTTCAGCACGTTCCCAAACCGTACGGTGATAAAACGTGTCTTCGAACGAGCCGACAACGAATGCAGATACTGCTCGGCGATCAGCTTGGTTGCTCCCATCACGTTCGTCGGACGCACCGCTTTGTCAGTCGAGATCATGACAAAGCGTTCAACGGAAAATTTGTGAGCCAGATCGACCAGCACACGAGTCCCAAACACGTTATTGCGAACTGCGGCCTGTGGATTCGCTTCCATCAGGGGCACGTGCTTGTAGGCGGCCGCATGAAAGATCACAGCGGGACGATGCTGCATAAACAAACGAGTCATCGCGTGCTGGTCAGTGATGTCTTCAACGACGAACTCCAGTTGACATTTGTAGCGATCCAGTTGATGACGCAGACTTTCGAACTCCTGCTCCATCTGGAAAATGCCAAACTCCGATTGATCCAGCAGCACGATGCGTCGCGGCCCAAAGGTCAGCAACTGGCGACAGACCTCCGAGCCGATACTTCCAGCCGCTCCGGTGACGAGGATCACTCGATCAGCAAGAACGCTGCGAATTCCGTTCAGATCAAGCTGATTAGGCTCGCGTCGCAACAAGTCATCGATCGTAATGTCGCGCATTCTCAAATGAAAACGGCCCGAAGGAATCTCATCGACCGACGGAACCAGGTGAGCATCCACGCCGTTGCGTCGACAGATTTCGCTGACTTCGCGAATCGTGCGGCCAGTCAATTGTGATGGCAGCAATAACACTTCAGCCCGCGTATGCTGGATAATTTGTTCGAGGCCGCGTGAAGCATCGAACACCTGAACTCCGGCGACGACACCATTCTTCGCAGCATCAGACGGAGAAACAATCCCGACGACTCGCAGACGATTTGAACTGGAGCGAATCGTCGTGACAAGATGCACGGCATCTCCGCCATGGGCATAAATCAGAGTCCGCGAAGCCTGAGCGTTGGCCCCGGGACGTCTCATCGTTCGCAGCATGTTCGCGATGACTCGCGCGGTGACCACCGCGGCGGCGGCCAGCACGGTATCAATAATGATCACGCCGCGTGGAATCTGCGGCATGGTTTCTCGAGCGATCTGCAGTGCCGCGATCAGAACTCCGCTGATCACGCAAATGCCGGCGGACCATGCGACGTCATGAGTGGTCGAGTATCGAAGTCGACGAAGCCAGTCGCGCGAGATCAGTACGATCGCCAGCTTCAGCAACACAACGATCAGCACGCCACTGCGGAACACATCTTTCGCATAGATAAGTTGCTCGACCTGAAACGGTGTCACGAAGCCCGGGCGAGGTCTCAGGGTGACCTGATTGCGAACGATACTATTAGCAAAGTCGATCAGGTTCAGGTCAAAACGCAGCTCCAGCGCAGCGAAGAACGCAGCGGCAAAGATGACGGCGTAGCAGCAGACGGCAATAGCCAGTCGCTTCATGACGTTGACCTGAAAACGGACAGGACCTGAAAACGGTCAGTGACGGACTCACGAGGACCACAGTTTCGGCCGGAATCCGGCAGCGCTCCGAACCCCGGAGCCACTTCAGGAGTTCGTCCCGAAACTGAATCCGCGAGTCTGCCGGATGCCATTCCGTGTGTCCAGATCAGGCTTGGAGCCGGAGTCGCATCGGCCCAGATCACGCTTGTGACCAACAACGGAAACCAGCAGTTATTGCCGAACGAAATCGCGTGCTCTCGCGTGCTTCGGAAACTGAGATCTCTGCGGTGCGTGCCACCGCATCAGAATCACGACCAAGCTCTACCGTTCGAAGACTGTCTTACATCCAGCTCACTGCGAAGACGTCGAGCAAGATTCACAGCATCGATCGTGTCGCCATGCAGACAGATAGTTTCCGCCTTGAGCGGAATTTGGACTCCGTCAATGCTCGTCACTTCCTGCCGTTGCACCATGTTCACGGCACGCTGGATCACCAGATCCGCATCATGCAGCACAGCCTCTGAATGTTCTCGCGGCACCAGAACACCGTTGGCCTGATAGTTTCGATCCGCGAAGATCTCGTTCCGCGTTCGCAAGCCCAGTTCTCGGCCGGCATCGATCAGACAACTTCCCGAAAGTCCGAACAGCCACGCATCCGGAGCAAGAGCCCGAACCGCTTCCGCGACCGCCAGGGCGACCTCATGGTCAACGGCCGCCAAATTGTACAACGCGCCGTGAGGCTTCACGTGAGCTAAAGGAACACCTGACGAATTCGCCACGGACAGCGACGATTCTAACTGTCGACTGACGATCTCCCGAATCTGCGCGTTCGTCATTGGGAGGATGCGGCGGCCAAAATTGGCACGGTCCGGATATCCGGGATGAGCACCAAAGGCGACGCCCAGTTCTCGGCATGCGTCGGCCAGATGTTTCATTCTGTCGGAGCTTCCCGCATGCGCGCCACAAGCCACGTTTGCCGAATGAATCCACGGCAGGATTGCGAGATCCAGTTGCAGGCCGGCGTCACCTTCCAACTCTCCCAAATCACAGTTCAAATCGATTTGCACTGAGTTATTCACGGAGTACTCCCCGTCGGTGCCGACAGCCGTGCGGAAGTTATCGCTCCAGGCATCAACCCTGCCATCGCCATGGCACGATCAAGATCCTCGCGTTGCTTTTGAAACGAGATCTGAGCATCTTCCATGGTCGTTTGAACAAACCGCAAAAACTGCCCGGGGCGAGCCTGAGCCGCCAATGGGAGATCCGCGCTAATAACATGAGCGATGCGTCGATAGCCACCGGTGGGAGCGCTATCGGCCATCAGCAGAATTGGTCGACCATCCGGCGGCAATTGTATGGTCCCCACAGCTGTGCCCTCCGACAACATGTCGCTGGTGTTCTCCAGAATTAATGGCGTTGCCGACAGACGATACCCCATGCGATCCGATTGTGATGTAATCAGAAATGACTCCTCCTGGAATCTCAATTGACTCTCGGCCGACATCATCGAGAAATGTTCGCCCGGGAGAACTCGGAGTGTGACCACATCTCCGGCCGGCAACTCCAGAGGTCTCACAAACCATGTTGGGACCGTGATCTTAGAGTGCTCATTCACGGAGGCAATGTCCCGTCCGCCGAACGCTGAATGTCCCACTGGCAGTTCATCTCCTGCCATTGTCGCTCGTCCCTGCAGTCCGCCAAGTTGAGCGCGCAGCAGAGTTGATCGACTGCCCATGATCTCCGGAACGCTGAAACCTCCAGCCACGGCCAGATAACACCGGCACCCTCGCTGCGCAGTCTGAAAACGGATGCGAGTTCCCGCAGGAACATGAACGGGCGCATTCTGCGGGAGGTTGCGTTGTTCCGGAACTGTCGTCACCGGAGAAAACTGTCCGCCCGTGATAGCGAGAAGAGTCGCGTCCGGGAACTCCAGTTCGTCACCGCTGAGCGTCATCTCCAAAGTCGCCGCTGTCGGTGAGTTTCCAACAAGCCGGTTTGCAAGTTCATGCGAAAAACGATCCATGGCACCGCCGGCGGGAACTCCGAACTGCCGAAAGCCCGGACGCCCCAGATCCTGAATCGTCGTCAACAATCCCGCGCGGATGACTCGGACGATACTCATGGTTCATCCTGCCATCTCAAAAACTGATCTGCTTGAATCGGAACAAATCGGACCAGATCCCCAGCCGTCAACAGGCAAGGTCGGGCCAGCTCGGCCTTGAACAAAGCGAGAGGCGTTCTGCCGATGATGTTCCAACCGCCGGGAGTTTCCTGCGAATAAATACCGGCCTGGCTCCCACCGATCGCCACTGATCCCGCAGGCACTTTGAGCCGCGGAGAACTTCGGCGAGGCGTCGCCAGTTCGGTCGGCAATCCGGACAGGTACGGGAACCCGGGCGAGAATCCTATCATACGCACGGAGTATTCCGCATCGCAAAAACGGCGGACCACTTCATCCTGCCCAAGACCGCGTGCGTCTGCCACATCGACGAGATCCGGGGCGAATTGCCCTTCAAAACAGACAGGGATCTCAATGAGCTTTGGAGTCACCACAACGCGGCTTTCGGTCTTCTTCAGCGATTGTTCAATGACCTTTTCGGCCTGCTGAAACGACATCTGGCTCAGGCTGAAGTGCACCGTAATCGACGTGAACGCGGGGACCACGGCGATGAAGCAACCAGAGGAATTCGTGCTATCAAGGGCATTCAGCACATGCGTCAATTGCCTGACGGCCTGGCAGATCCTCGCGTCGTCAGGGTCGCTCCAGTGGATGAGAGCAGCAGAATCGCCAAGTGGCCGAATGGACGGCATCATCAAATGTGATCCTTTACCCGGAAATGCAGCACCCGAAAATGCGGCACCCGGAAATGCGGCCCTTGGACGCGGACTTCGCAAACTATCGCCACTCCCTTACCAACCCAGTCTCTCGCGTATTTCGGCAAGATTTGCCGCCTGCGCGGATGCTTCCTGACTGTCAAGTTGGGGGAAGTGCGATTCCGATCGAACGAAATTACGGGCAAACGTGACCTTTCAGTCGATTGACAGACAGCCAAGTCTCTTTCTACAAAGAGGAACTTGGAAGGGGCCATAATTGTTTTGTGGGGCTTGATTTTATAGATCGACTCCCGAAGAATGTTTTTGCTCCGTGGTGGCAGACGTAAGAATTTCAGGGATTTCCGGAGGTTTTAATGCTGACTGTGAAGAATTCTGTGCGAATTGTGGTTGCCGGCGCTGTAGCCGTCGCGATGTTCGTTATGACTGGCTCAGAAGCTTTGGCTCGCCCAAAGTATTCTAACGTCATGAACTCAACCTACCCTGACCTTGCAAAGAAGAAGGGCACAGACGGCAAGTTGACTTGCGCTGTATGCCACCCAAAGACCGACAAGAAGGTCCGTAATAACTACGGTGCCGCTGTTGGTGGCAAGCTGGAAAAGAAGAACGAAACCGACGAAGCCAAGATCAAAGAAGCGTTGACCAAGGCTGAAGGCGAAAAGAGCGCAACTGAAGGCAAGACCTTCGGTGACCTGATCAAAGAAGGCGAACTGCCAGGCACAAGCGACGCCGCAGCTGTAAACTAAGCTGTTTCGGCCCGCTGGCTGTTATCACAGGGCGAGGTTCCTGATTAGGAATCTCGCCCTTTTTTCGTTATTCTCTTCCGGAAGCGGCCTCGGATCGGGAAAACTGAATTGAAGACGGGCCGCGAACCGATTATCCTGCTCGTTTCGCTGATAACTTGCGTGGTTGAACATGCCGGTGCCGGGGAATCGTGACGGTGAGGGATCCGTCGTTTTCGTAATTTCTAAAGAAACGCCTTATTGCCATGAGTACGCTGAAGAAAAACAAGAGAATCAAACGCGCTGCGGTGCTGGAGCTGTACGGAGACCTGAAGCCCGGTCGTGGAAACCAGAAGGTTGAGCGCGGCAAGGCAAAGTACCTCGGCGGTAACGGTCGTAAAACCACGGGCATTACGAAGCGAGTCTATCGTAAGAACCTGAAGAAGATTCAGGTTCTGGAAAACGGCGCTGTTGTTCGCCGTCGCGTTCCAGTCAGCCTGATCCGCTCCGGGGCGATCGTGAAGCCAGTCGCAAAAGACCCGTTTGCATTGCCAGACGCCAACTGATCTTCGCTCTGCAAATGCTCAATATCTTAAAAGGCTCGTGGGTTTCCCCGAGCCTTTTTTGTTGAAACATCTCGCCCGCTGCTGATGTACACTGAGTCGACCGTGACGATTGGTGGCTGGCGAACGTGGTCGTTTCACTGCGGCTCAACCTTTCCCCTCTTCCCCTTGCCATTCATCGATGGCAACTCGTGCCTCCGAGATTCTGAAACTGCCCTTACCTTCCTGCACGGCCACAACAGGCAGAAAATCGCAGACTCGTGGAGATCGGTTCTGATGCTGAGGCCGTCGCGCAACCACGGCACATCATCTGGTCGAATGCGCGAATCACTGTGCTGACCGGCGCCGACATGCCGGAAGTGCCGAAGGCAGAAGACGCAATCCTGACCCAGCTTCAGTTCTATAACGGCGTTCTTGCAGTTGGAGGCCAAGCGCGTTTGGCTGCTGTCGAGGCATATGTAGCCGCCCTGCTCGCAGACTCCGGAACACCGCCGAGAGAAAAGCTGTACTGGAAACTGTGCAACGAGATGCAGCGCAAGGAAATCTACATCAGACAACTGCGTCTTGATCCGACGTTCCGAGGATCGCTGACCGCGCAGCAAAGCGTCGCCGAGATGGACAACATCTTCCTTGCCGGCAGCGGGTACGAGCCGAAGATGAGCGCTGGCTGACATGGCGATTACCGCCCTGCAGCTGATTACCAGCTCAATGAGGTTGTTGGGGGCCGTCGCATCCGGGGAAACCCCGACTGCTGACGAGCAGAACGACGCTCTGATAGTGCTGAACGACCTGCTCGACTCCTGCAACAATAAGGGGCTGACGATCTACTCCAACAGCATCCAGACGTTCAACCTGACTGCTGCCAAGCAGACTTACGCCATCAGCGCAGCGTCGGTCGCCCCTGAATTGACGGCCAATCGCCCAGTTTGCGTCGAGTACGGGTACATCACGTACCAGGGGACCGACTACCCGTTGAGAACAACTCTGACCCGGGATGAGTGGATGGACATCGCGGCCAAGAGCACCCAATCCATCATCCCCTGCTTCTTGTACTATGAGCCCAAGTACCCTGCTGGGGAGATCAAGCTATGGCCGGTCCCGCAAACAGCAGTAACGATGACTCTCAGTCTGAACGACCAGTTCGCAGCCTTGGCGTCGCTGAGCGCTTCCATTGCTTACCCTCCAGGCTATGCCAAATGGATGCGCTATCAACTCGCGGTGGAGTTGGCGTCAGAGTTCAAGTTGACTCCGCCGGAAGCAGTGGTCCAGACGGCAAAGGACGAGT
>JBPOIW010000126.1:0-7989 GCA_052034165.1 Planctomycetota bacterium
GAGCCGACCAGTTGCAACGGGGTTGTTTGCCCAACGCCCACGATCGTCGGATAAACCTGCGAGATGAACGGACGATTGCTCACTTCAATCACGTAGTTCCAGTACTTGTTTCCCTGATAACGAACATCGCGAACTTCCAGCAGGTACTCGCCCGGCTCAAATGTGTGAGACAAAAACGGATCTGCCGCAAACGAGTTGTCGGCGGCCGCCAGAGTCGACCCGGTCTTCGCACTACGAATCGCGATGATGGGATCCACGTGGGTCTGCAAGTCGTGAATGCGATCTTCAAGCCGCATCGCAAGACAGTGAAACGTCAGCGAAGTCGGTTGTTCAACCTTGAAGCGATAGAAGTCGACATCTTCTGCTTTCTCTACACATCCGCAGATTGTTCCAGGGGCAACAACGGCTTGGGCTGTTTCCTGGGTATCGTTCTTTGGGTCTTCCACAATCACGGGATCGCGAGTGATCACAATCTGACCAATCGTGCTGGGGCCGGTCGGGCCGATGATGCGAAAGTCCCGAACTCCGGTCATGGCTTCGGCCGCCACAGTAAACTTCAATTTGACCTGAGTTAGTGCGGGTTCCTTGCCGTCCTTGCCCGGTTCCATCGGGGTGATCACTTCACCCGTCACGCCTTCCCCGGAGATCAGAACCTGATTGGCTCCGAACATGCTGTAGCGTGATTCAACAGTGTGCTCCGACGTCTGGCCCACCTGAACGGCGGCGGGCGACAGATTCATCAGCATCGGATACGACTTCTGCGCGAGTGCTGAATGGGAAACCAGCGTAGTGACCGCGACGAAGGCGAGGAAAGATTTCCACATGGCGGTTACCTCACGAACAAAAATTGTTTGCTGTTGATCAGAGTCCACAGAAGATCTTCGAAGAATTCCTGGCGACTGGCCGCCTCGGGCAAAAACTCCAGCGACGCCTTCAGTTCCGGCTCACTTGGTTCACGGCTTAGCGTGACCATGTAAAGTTCCCGCACGATTTCAGCGTCGGTCTTCTGTGTGGCCAGCAGCGAAGTGACTCGCCCTGTTTTGCTGGCCAGTTTTGTAGCGATGATGTCACCATTCAAAGTATGCAGAGCCTGACCGAGATTCTCGTCAGGCATGCGTTCGCATTCGCAGACGCTAACTCGACGTGGCTTCCCGAACGTCATCAGGAAGTGATCCGGGTATTCACCGTCCGGCAATTCGATCGCTCGCGTTCCCGGCGGCAGGCCTTTGAACTTTGTCGGAGCCGCTGTGACCACGTCGATGGCATCCAGCAGAGGTTCTGCCGAGATGCGTTTGACTTTGAAGTGCGTGTAAAACTTATTGTCCGAGACATTCTCTGTCGTCGGTTGAGACTGCAGCTGATACAGGCGTGACGACATGATGGCTCGCACCAGTTGCTTCAGATCGAAGTTGCTCGCGATAAAGTGATCAGTCAGAGCCTCCATCATCGCTGGATTCGTCGGCGGATTTGTCGCACGCATATCATCGACCGGCTCAACAAGTCCCCGCCCCAGCAGATACGACATGTAGCGGTTGACGACTGAGCGAGCGAAGTCGCGGTTGTCCTTCGATGTCAGCCACGCGGCCAGCGGAATTCGACGATCGAGTTCGTGATCGACTTCTTCACCTTCCAGTGGCTTTGGCTTCAGGACCTTGCCGGTGCGGGGATGTCGAACCTCGCCTGTTGAGCGAACCATCACCACTGTTTCGCGTCCGAAGAGACCAAACTCTTCACTGTTCTTGTTGCCAACTCGGGAGAAGAATGCGGAGAACGCGTAGTAGTCTGCCTGGCTATATTTTTCAAATGGGTGATGGTGACACTTGGCACATTGCAGTCGCGCTCCCAGAAACAACTGGGCAGTTGATTCAGCCAGGTCTGCGGAATTATTGTTGATCTGGAAATAGCTGGCCGGGCCGCTTGAAAAGATCGACCCCTTGGCCGTAATCAACTCGCGCACAAATTGGTCAAATGGCTTGTTGACTCGGAAGGAATCTCGAATCCAGTTATGCATCGCCCACATGCGTTGTTCGTCGGAGGCGTCACCGTTGCTGGTATTTCTCAGCAGATCAGACCACTTTAAAGTCCAGACCGCAGCATACTGATCGTTGTATCGATCGAGGTCCGGGTTGCCCGTCAGGCCCAGCAGCGAGTCAATCAGCTTCTGTCGTTTTTCGGGGTCCTGATCGGCAACGAAAGCTCGCGATTGTTCAGGCGACGGCAACGTTCCGATCGCATCCAGAAATGCTCGCCGAATAAAAGTGGCGTCATCACACAAACCGGACGGAGCAATCCCGAGTTCTCTGAATTTCGTGGCCGCGAACTCATCCATAAAGTTCTGGTTTTTCCAGTCCTTGAGATCTGGCTCGGGGCCGTAAGGCGAAACAAACATGGCGATGTCTGCCTGGCCTTCGAAGCGAACCATAATCGGAGCCTGCCCGCGACCTTCGACCGTGACCAGTCCATCAGAAGTGACGGAAAGCACCGCGTCATCGGTCGAGTCAAACTTGGCCCATCCTGTGACGTCTCGCGTGGTCCCGTCGCTATATTCGGCGAAGACTCGCAATTGCTGAGTATGTTCCGGAGCTGCAATGCGTTCCTTTGGTTCAACCGACAGCTTTTTGACTGTAGGTGCATCGGGCTTCGGACCAGAGGCACCAGCTTTCAACCATGCGAGCATTGTGTTGTAGGGCGTTGATCCGACAATCAGCTTCTTGCCACCGCCATGAGCAACCTCCAGTGTTGGCTTGCGGAGCAGCAGGCTCTCTTCCGGCTGCACAAGACTGACTCGCCGTTGTTGTCGATCACGGACCATGGCGTTGTAATCGAGATCCGGATCAAAGCCAACGACCGAAAGGACAAAGCCGCCTTTGCCGAACTGACTCGCATGACAGGCTCCGGCATTGCACCCCAATCGACTGAGGATTGGACGGATATGGCTGTCGAATCCGACCTTTGCTTGCTCCTCAACGCCCGCGACCTGAACCGTGACAGTTTGAGATGACTCACCGTTCGTCACTGTGATTGTGGCCGAACCATTCCCTGTGGCCAGAAGTCTACCGGATTCGGAAACTGTCACGATCTTGTTGTCGGAAGAAACATACTTAGACGATGTCGTCAGATCTTCCGATCGCTTATCCAGCGTGCCTTCGCTATTGGGGCGAGCGACCAGCAACTGAGCTTCACTAAAGTTGCCATTGAGAGAAACTGCGGTCGGGGTGACTGTGATCGTTGCAACAGTAGAGGACGCGGCCGCTGCTGGATTGACGCTAAGCACAGCGATCGACGTCAGCAAAGCGACCATCAGACTCGATGATCGAACCAGCCCAGTGAGCCGCATGGCGCTAGCCACGGGTGTCGATACTTCTGTCACGGAGCCACCGGCGGCTAGCGCCGAACGGCTCACAACGTCATCACAGGAATTACAATTGGCCGAAAGGGCAGCACAACATGCGCGGAGTTGAAGAGGCATCGCAGGGACTCCGAAGGCGGGATATAAACGCGGGGGCCTGAATTATGGCCATCCGAAACGCCAATTGCCAACCTCCATGTCTGCACTTCCCGGAGGACGGTGATCGTAAATTCCGAATCCGCGGTATTTTTCGACCAAATCGTTCGATAGAATCCATGACTCTGGGTCAATCGAAATGCCCTTGTGGGGAGTCGGACTCTTGCAAACACAAACAATCGCAGAGAATCGAACGTCCCTCAGCAACGTCCGCTGGGAGACGTTTATTGAATTGGCAGAACAGCGCCGTGGCAGTATTCCTCGAATGACATTCAGTGAGGGAGTGCTTGAGCTGATGAGTCCGCTTCGCCAGCATGAAAACATCGGACGTCTCATCGGCCGCATGGTGGAAACGTACACGGAAGAGTTGGAGATAGAGATCCACAGCGTAGCCTCAACGACGTTTAAGCGGAAGGATCTTCAACGAGCGTTTGAAGCGGGTGAGTCCTATTACATTCAGCATGCGGATATGATGCGTGCCAAAGAACATACTGATTTGACGATTGATCCACCTCCGGATCTTGTCATTGAAGTCGAGATTACATCTTCGCTGATCGAGAAAGTTGAACTCTTCGCCACGATGGGAGTTCCCGAGTTGTGGCGTCATGATGGAGAATCGTTGCGGATGTATACGTTGGTGGCGAACCGCTACCAACTAATTGAAAGCAGTCTCGCCTTGTCTGGACTGACGTCGCAAAAACTCAACCTTTTCCTCGACAAACGCTTCGAAACCGGCGAAACCGCGATCATCCGTGAGTTCCGGCAGCCCCTCATCCAGAATTCCTGATTTCATTCTCCGCCGCGTTTCCAGACTGGCACAGAACGGTTTTCCTGGAGTATGCTTTCAGAGTTCCGCCCGCCTGTAGTCGATCCCCCCTGCTCTCGCCCGCCTTTAATTTTGCTCAGGAGTCAAAGCCATGTTCGGTTTTGCACCACGTAATCTTCGTGACTGTGAACGAGTGACTCGCCGAGGTCTTCTGCAGATCGGTAGTCTGACCGGTTTGGGTTTGAGTCTTCCAACATTGCTGGCTGCGAAGACTGCGATGGCGACCGAAGGGCGACCTGCAGCCGCCGGCGGCAAGGATATGAACTGCATCCTGATCTGGACGCAGGGCGGAACCAGCCATCATGACACTTTTGATCCGAAGCCAAATGCTCCGGTTAGTGTTAAAGGTGAATTCGGCGTTATCAATACAGCAGTGCCCGGCGTGCAGTTCACCGAGATTCTGCCTAACATGGCGAGGTCGCTAAACCGCTATGCGTTGCTGCGAAGCTGGAATCCGGAAAACGGCAGTCACGGTGTGGCTGATCAGTTTGCAATGTCTGGTCGCAAGTTGAATCCATCCTTGCATTACCCAACTTATGGTTCTGTCGTTAGCTGGTACAAAGGATTCAAGTCTGCTCTGCCGGCATTCGTGCAACTGGGCAGTTCGATAGATCGCCGATTCGGCGGCGGTGCGGCGGGAATTCTGGGACTCGAACATAATCCGTTTGAGATCCTGGCAGATCCGAATGCGAAAGGCTTCAATGTTCGAGACATCAGCTTCCCAAATGGCGTGACGTCAGGTCGAGTCGATCGGCGTAAGAGAATGCTGGCCTCTTTGGATAACTTGCAGCGACAGGCCGATGTGCAGGCCGAAGCCTTCGACGCGCTGGATGAAAATTTCAAAGCCGCGTTCAACATGATCACGGCGCCTGAAACCAAAGCCGCGTTTCAAATTGATCAGGAAACGGAGGAGCTTCGGAATCGATACGGACGTCACAAGTTTGGTCAAAGCTGCTTGCTGGCACGTCGCATGATCGAAAGCGGCGTTCGATTTGTCACCGTCACTGATGGCGGCTGGGATACTCACCAGGACAACTTTAAGTCGCTCAAGAACAATCGAATTCCGCCAATCGATCAGGGCCTTCCGGCACTGCTGGAAGACTTGGAAACTCGCGGTCTGCTGGACACAACTCTGGTGGTCTGGCTCACCGACTTCGGCCGCACGCCTGTCATCAATTCGGCCAGTGGCCGCGATCACTGGGCGAGTGCCGGGTTCGCGATTATGGCAGGCGCAGGAATTCCTGGCGGTGCGGTTCTTGGTGCGACCGACGAAGAAGGCGGCCGACCGATTCGAGATGAATACCTCACGGCAGACCTCGCAGTGACCATCTACGAAAAGCTGGGTATTCCGAGTGATCTGATCGCTCAGGCACCGGACGGTCGCCCGGTCCGATTGGTGGAAGGCCATCCGATTAAAGAGTGGATGTGATCAGGGCGCTGTTGAGTTTTTCGTGGGGCCGACCGTAGTGCCGACTTCAGTCGGCATTGCACTCTGATGCTCAAGCACATTACGCCGCCGGGTTTATCCCGGTGGAAATAGGCCTTTGCACTACTCAGAGTCCAAGCACAGGTGCAGCCCAAGTGGTGCAAAAGCCCGTAAACCACCGGGGTAGACCCGGTGGGGAAAGAGGGCATTGTTTGTGGCTTCGTTCGCTATGGCACGTTGGCTGAAGCCAACGCTACGAGGCTACGTGTCCGTTGCGGGACTCGCCTCTGCTCTGTCCGTCAGATCCTCATTGAAGCGAATGCGGTTGCCGAATGGGTCGGTTACTTCAATCGCCAGACTGTTATAAAACGTCTTCTCGATGCCCGGTCGCATGTAGCCGTAGCCGCGTGATGTAATGGTCGAGTGGAACTCTTCGATACCCTTCATCCAGACGAAGACCGTAGACCCTGGACAGCAGTCGCCGTGATGTTCGGTCAAATGCAGAATGAGATTCTTCTTGCTGATCTGCAGATACACAGGAGATCGTTCGTCGAACTTGTGTTCCCAGTCCACGGTGAAACCAAGAAAACCAACGTAGAAGTCTTTGGCTTTGACGGTATCAAAGATTCGCAGAATCGGAATAACGCTGACGAATTCGGTATTCATGGGCACGACTCTGTCTGCATGGAGGCCGGTTGTTCGCGGGACACATCATAGAAGAATGCCTCAATCTTTGCCGCGAGCAGAAACTCTTTCGCCGATTCTTCAAAACGCGGCTCGACGAGACGGTGAAACCTTGATCGGATTTTCCGAACCGCAGCCACCTGCGGTCGGTAACATCTTTCCTGGGCTGCAGAGTCCTTTCGGATTGAAGACTTTACGAATATCGGTCATCACTTCCAGATCGGTTTCCGTGAACAGTCGTTTCATCAGGCTGATTTTTTCGACACCGATACCGTGTTCGCCGGTCACGCTGCCGCCAAGATCAATACAGCGATTCAGGATCTCTTCGCTGGCCTCGATCACTCGATGGATCTGATCTTTATCGCGTTCGTCGAACAAAAGAATCGGATGAATGTTGCCGTCGCCCGCGTGAAAGACATTCACGATGCGGATGTTGTGGCGTCGTTCAGTCTCGGTAATGAATTCAAGGATCTCCGGCAGGCGCGTGCGAGGAACCACTCCGTCCTGAGTACAGCAGCTTGGAGCCAGGCGACCGATGGCTCCAAAGGCCTGCTTGCGGCACTTCCACAGCATCATGCGTTCTTCCTCCGTTTTTGAACGCTTCACTTCTCTGGCGCCGGCCTGCATGCAGAGATCGATGATGGTCACCGCTTCGTCTTCGACAACGCAGTCCAGTCCATCGACTTCAATGATCAGGACTGCTCCTGCATCCAGCGGGAAACCAAACGAGAAGGCTTCTTCCAGAGCACCGATGATGCCCTGATCCATCATCTCCAGTGCGGCCGGAATAATGCCGGCTCCGATGATGCGGCTGATGGCCTGAGTCGCATCGGCCACGGTATTGAAGATACCCAGCATGGTTCGGCAGGCGGCCGGATCTCGTGTGATTCTGACCCACACTTTCGTCACAACGCCAAATGTGCCTTCGCTGCCGACGAACAAACCGGTCAGGTCGAATTCATTGCCGCGTCCGCAGGGACCACCAAATTGAATCAACTGCCCGTCTGAGCTGACAAATTCGACACCCAGCACATGATTGACGGTCACGCCATATTTCAGAGTATGCGGGCCACCGGAGTTCGTGGCGACATTGCCGCCGATGGTGCACGCACCCTGACTGCTGGGATCTGGCGCGTAATGAAAGCCGCTGCCGGCGAGTGCTCGGGTCAGTCGAACATTGACGCAGCCTGGTTCAACGACGGCATAACGATCGCGTTGATTGATTTCCAGAATGCGATTCATTTTGGCCAGAGCAATCATCACGCCGCCACCGACGGGCAGACATCCACCGGCCAGACTGGTTCCGGCTCCGCGAGCCACGAAAGGCACGCCAAACTGATTGCATTCACGAACGATCCGGACAACTTCGTCGCTGTTCACGGGGAACACGACGATGTCCGGAGAATTCTTTTCGACGACGTAGCCATCGCATTCGTAAACGACCAGCTCATCTGGCGCATCCAGCAGTCGTTCAGGTCCGACGATGCTTTTCAGACGCTGCTTGAACGCGTGAGTAATGAGTTTCGAAGAGGCAGAAGGCGAAGTCGC
>JBPOIW010000204.1:0-19326 GCA_052034165.1 Planctomycetota bacterium
GAGCGGGAGTCATTTCAGCGGACCTGTGGCATGTCGATCGCCCCAACACTCCAGGCGTCGTTCAGAAACGTAAGGGCGCTCTTCAGAACGACGGAACAATCTACATGCATGCCTATACACAAGAAGGGTCTGCAACTAAGAACGAAGATGTATTCTGGAAGCCCACAGCAAAAGTAGTGAGCAGCCCAACTGAAACCGAAGGGGTACCCGTTGTCATGGGGAACTGGAGGTTTGATAACCATGTCGTTTCAATTGTGCAGGCAGGCACAGAGTTCGTGGCTCAGTGCTCGTTCAGGCATCAGAACGGCAACGCCTCGATGTGGATCCAGGAGGGCACGATTCTCGCGGATGGTACGTTCCAGTCAACACTCTACCACATCCTGAGTCCACCTAACCATGCTACGAGCACCTGGATCGGGCGGCTCGAAACCGACGGCGCCATTCGAGGGCAGGCATCATGGAAAGCCGGGCCGAAGTGGAAGGCGGGCGGCCACCCTTTCACGTTCACGAAGATTCGCTGACGCACTCCAGAAGTCAACAGGCCCAGTCTGTCGCACGCGACTCAAAAAAATGTGTCGTTTACGATCGACCTTCGCAAATTTATTCATTTGCTGACGGCGAACCACGTGATGCAAATCAGACGCCCATAAAAAATGCTGTTCCCAGGGAATTGCAGAAATACCTGGTGCTCGCTTACGCCTGCCAACCGAAGCGGAATGGGAATATTGTTGCCGGGCAGGAACCACATCGACTTTCTGGATGGGTGAATCCATTTCGGCTGCAAATGCAAACCTTCGAGTCCCAGGCAGCGGCCAGGATGTTACGCCTGTCGCTAGCTTTTTCCCCAATCCGTTTGGCCTCTTCAATGTGCACGGAAACGTCTCTAAATGGTGTCAGGACTGGTTCGGTCCCGACTACTACAATTCGTCACCAACCGCAGATCCTGGTGGCCCGGCAAGCGGCGATCAACGAGTGATTCGCGGTGGCGGATACACCAACCCGCCGTTCTCGGCCACGTCTCATTGGCGACAGAGCTATCCGCCGAGCACCCGAAGCCGCAATATTGGATTTCGGCCTGTGCTGGTCGTTCCAGACGCAGTGTTGCATCTTCAATAGGATGACGTCTCAGCCTCTGAGCCCGATGTTGCTGAGCTTATCGGCCATGCCGTAGCGCCTCAGAGTATGAGGATGCCCATACGCGGGATCGCGGCAGCGGCGTTGCCATCCTGCTCGCTCGGCAATAAAGGTATTGGGAGTGTCGTTGCCGAAGGAGGTACTGCGATTGTCGAAATTGAGAGGAGCATTCATCCTGGAGTTGCGCATTCTAGTGCTCACACTCGTCAGAGAGCACTTGACATTCACGGTAGCTCAACCAGATCAACCAACTGGCTGCTCAGCAGTTCTCTGACAAATTCTGATGACCCGGTATGCGTCAGGATCAGGAGTTCTTCTGCTCGAGTCAGCGCGACATAACTGGTGCTCCGCTCAGCAACCATTGTAGTGTCTGGAAAATTGGCCGGCATTTCGTTGCAGCAGATAACAATGACCACTCGAAACTGGAGTCCCTTAGACGAGTGGATCGTCAACAGTTTCGTGTTGTTGTCAGTTATTTTCAGGCGATCACTTTTGCTGCGGTTCAGCCATGTCACATTAGGAGCATTCGCGAGTTGGTCGAACTCGGAGTGAGCTGAGTTCCTTCGGTAGAGAACTGCGATCTCCGCAGGCTGAACTTTATACCCGGGCAGCGGTTCGAATTGGCCTGTTGTGAGCTTCCCGATGATGCCGCGAACAGCTCGCAGTTCTTCCGTACGGTTTGGGAAACTCAGAAGCATCGGTGAATGAAATCTCCGTCGGCACAACGTGGGATCAACAGACACGATAGCTGGTGAGTCTGATGCTTCGTCGTCTGTCGGCGTGCGGGCGAACTGCGTTGCCAGTCGCAGGATCTCGCCGGTGTTGCGATAGTTTGTAGCCAGGTCGTTTCGCTGCGTGCGTCCTTGAGCTCGTATGCCTACTTCTTTCCAACGAATTTTTTTGTCGCCATAAAGTCCCTGGCTGCCGTCGTGAACGACCAAAAGATCGCCCTCTTCGCCACCACGGAGCGCCGCTAACACACAGCGAAACCAACTCGCCGCAAAATCCTGGGCCTCGTCAACCAGAATCGTGTCAAAAAGCTCGGCTTCCTTCAGTGGCTTCGATGCAACTTTGGCCAGACACCTTTCTCCGAACAACTCAGGATCTTCGCCCCCATCGAAGAATATGTTGAAGACACAGGCCCACTGATGAAAGTTCTTCACCTGGACATTGCGATAGTCCTTCAGACATTCGGCCAGATAGGCTCGAAGAGGCACGTTGTAACACAAGACCAGAATTCTTGAATCGGGGTTCTGCTCGCTGATCAGTTTCGCCCTGGCGATTAACAACACTGTTTTTCCGGAGCCAGCGACGCCGTAAATGATGCGATGCCCCTCGCCAAGAGTTCGAGCATTCCGTTCCTGTTTCAGATCCAGCGCTTTCAAGTCACCTTCCGGTGATGTAGTCCTCGACAGGTGAATCAGGATTTCAGGATGGATGATTGTCCGCAAGCGAAGGACCTGATTGGCATTCAGCCGGGGAAACGTCCATGAGGGTTGAAAGAAAGGAAGAAGTTCCTTCCGGATTTCGACAGCACTTGCAAGGGCCTCCCATCGGAGCAGCGTATCTTTGCTAATGCAAAGCTCGGGCGGGAAGACCGCCTTCCACTCCGCCTCAGAGAGTTTCTGATCACTGATGTTGGAGAGTACGGTCATGTGGCAGAACGGGAAACAGAACCTGTTCGTGGCATTCTCAAATAGCTCTCCGGCAACCCGACGGTGCGTTCGGCAATAATCCATCAAGCCAAACTTGTAGTCTCTTGCCTGGATATTGGGATGCTTGCACGGCGTCTCGCTGCCATCACTCGTCCAGACCGTCACTTCGTTTCCGTTGGCGCGTATGATCTCTGCTGCATACCAGCCTTTCACCTCAATGATCAACACACCGTACTGTGGAATGATCACGATGAAGTCCGGGTTCTTCCGGTTGACCAGTGCTTCGTAGTACACGATGCAGTCGTCAGGCAGCTTCGAAAGAATGGAAAAGAGCCGTTGCTCTCCTTTGCTCGCTTTGGAGGGAATCTTCTCCGGTATCATCTCGGCCATTGAAAACTCACGTTCGATCACCCAGGCTGACTGCACGATATGGCGGAAGTGTGCAAGACGCCGCTGTGTATTTCGAGTATTCGACTATGAATTTTTGGTGAGCAAAGCAGGACCAATGACGACCATGCCTGCACGTCTGCATGTTGGAGGCTAAGGTGAGGAGACTATCGAGGCTGAAAAGTATATAAAGTGGCGGCCGTGCCGCAGTGCCGCATGATCTCTATTGAGCAATTGCAGCACGCAGACTGGAGCCAAGACGATTTCGCTGGGGAGCATTCTCTGGCCACACCCCGTGCGTCAGAAAATGAAGGACCAGGAAACCGGTTTCCTGGACAGTCTACCCAACGTCTTTGAGCGTTTGGTCGTTGTGGGTGTACACTTCGTCAATTTGAATGTTCAATAACATTCTGCACAGACAGCCAATCGGGCTTGGCTGTAAGCCCGATCAGTTCTGCCTACTATGCACACATGCATTTGCACGTTTTTTACAGATCAACTTCTTCGGTGAGGCAGTCGAAGTTTATGTCCTCACGATAGAAATCCAACTCTGCCTCCTGTGTGGTCTGCTTGTCCTCCTGCGTTCTAACAGCCAATTGAAGACGGCGTACTTCACCTTCCTGCATAAAGGTCGCCAATGATTGGCTGAGGCCTAGGAACACTTCTCGGGGTTTCTTTGACAGTGCCTCGCACAATTTTGTCACGTTGCAGCCTGCGTCTCCTGCCTCATTTGTGAAGTCAACCAACTTCTGCCATAGGTCAGCGTCTCGCTGTTGAATTCCTTTAAGCAACTGAAGCATGAATGCAGGTATTTTCAGGCTGACCACCTTCTTGAGGTCATCTAGATCATGCCTTAGCTGCATTTGTTTCGTCACGAGCTTCGACAATGACCGCCGCAAATCGCTAATTCGTTTCTCTTGTTGCTTCACTTTTGCGCTGAGCCCTTTCTCTGCCCCTGGCTCAGTTACCATAGACTCAGGGACGATCTGATTCACGTTGGTAACCTCTGATGCCACTGCCTTCTGGGAAGCAATCGTACGTAGGTCGGCTGATTCCTTGGCCTTTCTGAATTTGATCGACCTCTCTTTCCTCTCTACTCGTTTTAGTAAGTAGAGCTTCATCGGGCTTCCGGAATGGCGGCACTCTGGATACGGTGCTGTCTGGTCAGGCAACGGAAGGAATTCTTCGATGAGAGTTCCTGTCCACCCGCGACCAAGGAGTTGTGCCATTGTGATTAAGACTTCATTGTTTCTCATTACTGCCCTTTCGCAAAACGATTCCTGTCGAACACTCGATGATTCAGGAAACAATCCTGAATCGTCTTGTCACACATGGGTGATGTTCGAACATCGTGGAGAACCTTCCACGTCAGCTATTCTCTCGCTGATGGCGCAACAGCACTCTGCGCGAGTTCTTACAGGATCCTGAAAGGGCAACACGTATGAAGGACTCGGTCGCGCCAAGATAACTGGGGCAGCTCGCCTACTTCACTTTGACCGTAGGGATTTCTCTGTTGGATGTGGCGAATCTGACGCCGCAATCTTCAACTTTCTGCAGATTCTTTGAATCCCTCAACAAAAAACCGCTTTCTGGTTTGGAGGCGTGAGAACGCGAGAAGTGGGTGTTCTCTGCGGTGCCACGCGCATAGTTTTCACCCCGCCAAAGCTTATCATTCAGCAGGCGACCCGCGACATGTCGCTTGACGCCCGTGATGAAAATGGACGCTGCCGCCCCGGTTGACGTCCAAGACAGAATGAATTGACTTTTTGCATTCAGCCAGGCTCAGGCAGTCGTAAAGGCTGCCGCCGGTATGTGTTTCGATGAGAGCATAACTATCGGGAAATTGCCTGAAACATGGACGTTGCTCATCTCATGCTGACATCATCACCCAGCCCCAACTCTCGTAGACCTGCTCTGGTCTCAGCTGCTTTCGCATCAGCTTGATCCTGGTCGACCTTCATCTGAAAACTGACCTCGATCTTCAAATCTGGTGACGTGGCGTACTTGCTGAGAACCTTTGTGTAGAACTGCATCCATTTCTGAGGAGGCACGTTACCGGCCCATCGGAGCGTACGTGGACCAGATGCCTCAATAATCTCTGGCACGTCGTCTTTGGCAGCGATTCGAACTTCAGCAATCGCTTCATTGCCATTTGCTTTGGCCATCGCGGTGAAAGCACCGCCGTCTGGGCCTGCAACGAAAGTTCCCTTGGAATCGATGGCACCACCAGTAGCCGCCCAATCCACCTCTGCGACCATGAACGGCTGACCGTACTGATCCATAGCTGAGTAAGAGAAGGACGCCTTTTCGCCGGGTTTCACGACAACATGTTCTGGACGCACAACGAGCCTTGCCAATCGAGGTGGTTCTCGAAGCTTCTGCGCTTCATCAGCCTTCAGAATGAACACGTCATCAGAGATTTCCACATCGGCATCAAACAGACTCTCTTTCAGCTTCTGCAACTTCAACTGACCAGAAGGGTCTCTGACCGCATAGCCGATCAGTCCTTCGGAGACACCAGTTGCGATAGTGCGTTTGATTGATTCCAGATTGATCAATCGCGGTAACATCGGTGACGAATAGAATGCATCGCGAACCGCCTTTGTCGACCACTCATTCATAGACGCAGGCCAATAACCAACCAGCTTTCGGGCCGGAATGGAATCGACAATTTCATCCAGCCCGCCATTGCTACCGAGACGTTGCAGATAGATCTCAACGAGTGATCCCGCAGAACTAGATGTAATGCTGCCCAGATCAATGTGCTTGAGCTTGTTGTCCTTCCCGAGCAAGTACAGATGTCGATAGGCACGAAAGATGGCCTCATCGAGATCCCGTTGAGCGTTCTTCAGATTACGAGTAAGCAAACTTGTTTGACTGGGGTCAATCTGCTTTTTTGTCTCGGAGTCATCGTCGATGTCTTCCCACGCCAGTACTTCCCGAGCTTTTGCCTCCAAATTCTCAGTTGGGTCGACCACAGCAAAGATCAATGCTGATTTGAATGTGCGTCCACTCGTTCCGGACTCCCGGACGATTGTCTCCATCAACTGCATTGCGGCTTTGTCGTCTGCCGCGTATTCGGCACTCAGAACCACCAGCGTCAGCTTCGGATATTCCTTTACGTCATTGCTACGGCGAGGAAAGAACTCTCGCTCAATCAGCCGAGTGGCATCCGTCGTATTCTTTCGAAGAATCTCCTCGGTCCGTTTTCGAATGCGGTCGTCGATTGGCTTGGGCTGTACGCCGCCCCGCCTTGCGACCAAAACCTGATTTAGGTTCGCCTTGATTCCAAATCGATATCGGTTGCGTTCCCACTGCAGGTAGAAGCAGGTGCTGGCCAATCCTTCCAGAACAGTGTCTATATCCGCAGTGTTCGCATCAGGACCGCAGACACTCGTCTTGATCTCAGCAACGGATGCTTCAGTACGATTCTGGCTTTGACCTCCGTTCGACTCAAAGAAGATCGCCGTCGCAACCTTACGATGCATTTGTGCTTTCTTGATCGCCTCTGTTGCTTCTTTATCCAACTTCAGACTGTGTGATTCTCCGAGCTTCCCAGAAATGTCAGTCGTCACCGGTGTTTCAAGTTCACTGGACCCAAGCTGTTCGAAGACAGCGGCTCGAAATTGAGGATCATTTAACGGAGCTGATCCCAGCATAATCAATGGGTCTTTAGTTGTCCGATTGTGATCCTCTTTGAAATTGTGTGCGACCCATAGCGCCAGCAATCGCAGGACACCACGAGTTCTTTGGAACCGAGGCAGGCTTTGCCATTTGCGTTCAAAGACAGAGATCACTGACGGGTGAAATGGGTACGAAGCCTTGAACTGCTCCATCGCAGTGTCGCGATCCACTCCCGCCAGTTCTGAAGAATGCTCGCTTGCCCATTCAGCATACGCTGCAACAGTTGCCTTGGAATCAGTGTCAAATCCTGTCCATTCAAACAGGCGCCGGCGAATGATCTCTGACATCTCCTTGTCCGCCGACATCAGGATTGCCTTGCCAACACGGTCACAAAGCTTCTTTATTGAATCATGATCCCGAGTATCATCGGGGTTCATTTCCAAATCAGAACGAGGAATAGACACGCAAAGAACCGCATTGTTTCGTGCCCGCACTTCTTCGCAGAGGTTCTGGAGAAAGTTAAAGAATTGGTCACGCATTCCAATTGTGCGACCAGCGCTGACGTAGTTGAGCAATTCATCCATCAAGATCAGGATCGGCCCCGATGGCAGCATTTGGCGAATCACATCGCCTGCTGGAGCTAATCGCTGCGCGTCATGCCGAGCGACCGCCGCGAATAACCGTTCTTTCTCTTCACGAGTACGTCCCAGCTGCCAGGCGATCTCGCCCCATGGGGTCAGGCGGGTTGGCTCATCGTCACCACCACGACCGACAAGAGCATCGAATTCCGTGCCGACAAAGACGGCGACGTCCGCGACCGGCAAAGACTTTACATCCGCTTTCCGTAAGATCGCGTCAACGCCTTTCCACTTCTCTGCGGCCTCACCGCCTCGTGCCAGATGGTAAAGTGTCGTCAATGCGTGCGTCTTCCCTCCGCCGAACTGAGTTGCCATGTTAAACACAGCCGACGTTTCAACCTGAATTCCGTTCAACCGCCGCGCGACCTGAGACGAAAGATCCAGCAGGCTTCCAGTCAAAAACGTGCGATCAAAAAATCGCGCCGGGTCGGTATAATCTTTCGAGACCGTATCTCGTCCCGTGCGTATGTGATCAAGGTGGACTGCAAATTCTGAAGCATCGAGAGGGCGCCCATCACGCAGGTCTTCTCGAGGAGTGACAACCTGATACCACGGCTTGAGCTTGGCCATCGAACTACTTTCCAACGAATTTACAGCTATCAGATCTTTTGAAACCGGCCTAGGTTAGCGTCGAGACGCCAGCACTTGAAGTATCCCCAAGGGAAACTGTCGCCATCCCCACGGTTTCCAACGATGATGAGGGTATCGCCTTCGATCTTCATACGTTCGGCAATAGACATGCCACCAATCACATCCGCACAAACCGCGTCGACCGTTTTTCGTGAACTCTCCCAGTCACGACGGAAGGCAAAAACTACCCGCAGGCTTGCACGTACACACAGGACTTTCCAAAGTGAGTACGCGACACGAGTGTCAGTGCGGGAGTTTTCCAGCTCAAAGACAGCGGCGGGAAAAGCCCAGCGAATAGATTCTGACTGCGGTGGAAGAGCCATAACATCGATGTTGAGGTACTCTTGCCCCGGCTTTGGATTGGATTCCAACAGATGGCCCTTCGCGGCGGCCTGCCAGCCCTGCGTTCTGCAAGTTTTAACAACGCTTGACGTCAAGCAGGACGTCCAGGCTTTGAGGTCTTCATCAATGGCTGCCGCTTTGAGTGGTGCCGCAATCTCTGGATCTTTCAGCAGTTCCTGAAATGATGCCTGCCACGATTCGAAGGGGCTCATCGCTTTTCAGCCATCAGCGAAAGCGAGCTGCGAAGAATTCTGCGGCGCATTACACTGCCCAGTCCAGTCTCACTCTCAGGCCATTCAGTCGGTTATATGGCACGACTTTATCTCGCTGCAGCCGCCCAAGCACGATCGAAGGATGAACCTTGATTCGTTTTGCGAACGAACGAATGGCCGCTTCAGAGCGAAGTGAAGGCAATTCGACTTCATGCTTGGGAGGAATCAGGATTTCTCCAGCAAACTTGTTTGCTGCCATTTCACGCGGGTCATCGGAGTAATCCACATCCACGAACATCTGGTCCTTGTCATCATTCAGAAGATGCCCGGCTTCATGGAAGAACGTGAACCAGAACTTGTCGAGCGACTTTCCTCGCAGGTTCAGAGCGATCATGGCCTTGGTGGCACTCAGCCACTTTGCCGCTCCGCTCACATGCCCCCCGGGCAATTCCTGTACAAGGGACACAGCGACCCCGGCAGCCGCACATTTCTCCCGCATCGCAGGAACAAAAACTTCGGGTTCAGAGTCAGCCAGCAACCGAAGTTCCTGCACAGAAATGCGAAACTTCTTCTTGTCGAAAGTACCACATTCGGTACCTTCGGCCTGCATCTCGGCCAGCCGAACCCACGCTGCAATCTTTCCTGTGCAATCCGTTTTACTTCCAGACTTTCGAAAAGCAATCTGATGATGGCTCCATCCGGTACGCCATGCTTCAACGGAAGCCACGCGAAAGAAGGACAGCGTCTCTTGAAGCAACTCATTTGGATCAGTGGTAGCTCGAAGTACGCCCCGTTTGGTCAGATCTTTTGTGGGTATTGACTCCATCCATTCAAGATCTTCATCCGAGGAATGGCTATCTTCCAGTCGAGCCTTTCGCTCCTGGTAGTTGGATTCCAGATTGTTCCAAAATCTTGCGGGGACGCCTGTGACTTTCTCGAGACGCAGAGCTGCTTCTGGAGAAATTCGCTTCTCACCACTAATCAACTGATTGATATGCTTTGTTGAAAACCCTGTGCGCGCAGCCAGTTCCTTTTGACTGATTCCCAGACCGTCAATTGTTTCCTGCAACGTGTCGCCTGGCTCCGTGACGTAGTCTGGCTCGTACGGATATCGTTGCTTTGTTTTCTTCGCCACCGCTACAGCCCACCGCTTCTAATGGTAATCCACAATCTCAATCACTAGCACCCGAGTGACCTGCTGCCAATCAAGACCACCGCTTTTGCCGACTGGAACGGGCTCATGGTCAGGCTCAAAGATCAATCGTTTAGGATGCTCCAAATCGACCGCCAACTGCCCTACACGATCTGCCGTTAACTCATGACATCTTGGACCGGGCAGATTTCGCAAATCCTCCAAGCACTCTGCTGCCTTGAGTTCGTCTAGTCGCCGCTTGATCTTGTCGGCACACTTCGAGCCGTATTCGCCCCGGAGTTTGCCTGCATTATTACACAGCTTTTGCAGTTTCTGATTTGCAAAGCTGACTTCCATCTATCGACTTTCTTGACTCAAAAAGTTTACCACTCTGGTAAATTCGCGGCAACGTCCGAGTGACGCTGAACCTGCGGAATTGTGACATCCGCAGTACATGAACGTTACAGTCCAAGCCCCTTTTTCCTCGCAAGCACGCCGTCTACCCAGCGTTTTTCTTCGCATTCTTTGGGATAAAGAGCGGACAGGGATTGAGCCAGTTTCCAGAAGCGAGCGTCTTTGCCGATGCCGTCTTCGACGAGGAAGCGTTTGAGCAGTTCACCTCGACCGGCAGCAAACAGGATCATCGACTGGTGGACTCGATCCAGAACTGTGCTGCCAGCGGTTGGTCCGTGGAGATCGCCCCAGGTGGCACTGTTGCTGGCGGGTTCTTCGGCAACCATCTCGTCGAAGAGGGATTTCTGCGTTAACTTCTTCGCATTTTTGCCACTAGACTGCGTTGCTGCTGCACCTGATTTTCCGAACAGCGATTTCGCGCGTTCCTTTACAGGCAACATGCGAGCCTTGTCACCTTTGACTTCGACCAACGACTGGCATTGTTCCAAATGCACTCCAAGCCCCTGAGCAATCTTTCGGGCCGCATCGTACTCCAAAGTGAATCCACTCAGCTTGCCGCCTTTGGAAGTCGGCTCGTCCTCATCATCGTCTTCGTCGGCCTCGTCTGATCCATCGCTTCCTTGCTCCTCTGCCGGGTTCCCGCCGCCCAGCGTCCACAACCACATCGCCGTCAGCCGAGCATCCGGTTCGAGGCCAGCCGCATCAGCATCCTTGAATATCAGAGACAGGGCTTCGGTTGACACCGCAGCCCAGACGAACTCCAGGTACTCGCGAAGCGTTGCCGTATCACCGTTTGCTTTCTCGACACGGCTATAACGACTGAACACTTCGAGTGCTGGACCGAGGCAAGCAAAGATCGCATCCGCTCCGACGACTCCTTCGGCCGCTAGTCGCGGCATCCATTCATGAATGCGCTTCGGCAACTCCCCCAGAACATCTCGCCACTCACCAACATTCTCTGTAGGAGATCCATGGGCGTCCTCACGTGGACGACATACGATGTGAATCGACGACTGAAGCGAAGCAGAATCGTGTGCCTGTGTACGATTCGCCATTTCTGTGTCAATGGGCCACGATGATGTAACCGTCCATTTTGCATCAATGATTGCTCCAAGAATGGCTTCCCAACCAGCCGGAGTGCCCTCAGCATAAACGACGACACCAATTCCAGACGGCTGTACACAGTCTCTGGCTTTTTCAAGGGCAGTTGCCATTCCTTCGCGAAAAAACGTATCGTCTTTTTGGCGCCCCCCTACGCCTTTCTGCGCGTTTGTGACGATTAACTCTTCGTCCTTTTCGCTCAAGTCAGATGATAAGAATTCGCCGAAGATTTCTTTGAGCCCGCGTTTGAACCAGACATAGAAAAAGTCGGAAAGGTCCGCATAGGGAATTGCAGCAAAGTATGGGGGATCTGTTACCAGAGCTGCCGCAGAATCAGATGGGAGGACACTATTCGTAGCGGAAGATTGAACAACAGTTCCAGGCCAGCCAAGCACGCTGTTTGCATCAATAAATTTGGTTACCCATTCGATAGCCCCGTCCCAATCAGCAGAGCCTCCTGAAAAAGGATTTGCTTCAGCAAAATCCCAAACAACCGCCAGCGCTTGTTTGGAGAATGCCCCTTTGATTGTCAGTCTGCTGGCGTCCCATCTCGACATTGACGTGTTTTGAGAAACCGATCGATTTATCGCGAGCGATAATGCAAGTTGGACGGCCCTGAGTAGGTCAGGATCAAGCCCACGCGCAGTGCCTTCAACTCGCTGCAGGACTGAGTACAACTTCACAATTGATAGTGCCTGCCTGTGGTTGTAGAGATCCCCGAACGTCGAACACCCGATTCGAGTTACGGCACTCAATCCCCGTGAATTCTTGTATGGCCGAATGGGATTGATCTTCTCCGTTGGAAAAGCATCAGGGTGAATTCGCAAGATGTCTGCTGCACACTTTGTTGCAGCGTTGAATGCGGTCAGGTCGTCTGCCGTTGCAATTCGAAACGAACGACCAACAGTGCCCTCAATATAGACGGCGTACAACCGCGACGTCTGTGCGCCGCCCCTCTGTCCAGAGAGCTGCACTTTCACTCTTGCTGCCGAAGTCGTGAAACCGGAGATGGGGCATGTCGCAGAACCGCCTTTCGCCGTACCATTCTCAACTTGCGAGCTTGAGTCAGGTGCGAAGATCTCTAGCCGCGGCCGACGGACCTTTACTGATGCGTCACCAACCTTAATCGATGCATCATCTGTAACTACGTTTCCGCGTTTGTCGCGAACCCAACGCAGTGCGAAGCTGAAACCTTTGCGCTTAGAAAGCCACATTGTTCGGAGAAGCGGAATCTCAACTGCGGAACTATTCGCCACTGGCTCTTCGGAAAGTACGGTGCGAGCCCACAAATATGCGAGGGGTGTCGAACCATCGGCGTCACGCGGATAGAACTCGGAGAGTTCTAGTTGCGCTTCTGTCTTAACCCATTGGCCCCATGTCCTGACTTCATCTGCGAGGCGAGGGCCAAACTTTGGTATGCACTCCAGCACAAACTTATTTAGGAGTACTGGCACCGAATTGAGATCACTGGCAAACGCATCTGCTCCAACTCGCAGTGCTTCCAATGGTATGCTGCCGCCTCCGGCAAACGGGTCCACAACAAGCGGACGAGGCAAATCGGCAAGTTGTTTGTCCAGGGCGTCCATCCATTCGCCAATGCCGCCAGCAACAATCTTATTTCTCTTGGCTTTTGCCTTCGATACTTTTGTCGGTTGAGCATCCAACTTGGCAAACGACATCGGCAACTCAAATGGCGTCTCACTCAGCGACGCGTGCGCCACTCCCGTGAGTCGCCGAGCCGTCTCCAGATAAGCGGGTACAGTGCTGTTGTCCCAGTTAGCAAAGTCAGCGATGAAGTCCAGGAGTGCCATTCGCAATGTAACCATGTCGGCGGGCTCTGCTGGATCCAGCGCCAACGTCCCTGCGGCCATTGCTTCCCATCGAGCCCGGCTCTGTGGTGACACGCCAGCTTCTAACTTTCGTGTCTCCTCAGAGAACGACGCACCGCCCTCCGAATGCGGAACGTAAGCCGACGCAGCCCGCTGTGCGAACGCTTTGAGAATCACCACCGCCGCGTCACGAAACGCCTGCGGGCACAATTCATCCGCCGGATCCGGCCAGAGCGAAGCACAAATCACCGCCCGACAAGCCGCCAACGGCCGCCTCGCCCACCAAATATGCAGCGTCGAAATATGCCCATGCCGGATCGACTTCTCCCTCCGCGCATGTGCAGATATTCGAGCAATGGGAAGATCGACTTCGATGAGACGTTTTGGGTATTTCACAGCTGCAGGTCACCGTTTCGGATTGCGTTGTCGACCAGTTGCTTTAAGGCAACGATTTGCGGAGGAAGCTTTGTGTGATCGGTCTCGTTATGATCCCAGCAGACCAAAACATCGACGTCGTCTTTTTGATGATTCAACGTGAAGTCCTTAGATGTCATTTTAAACTCACCCATCAGATATTCGTCTGTCCGCCTGTCAATCAAAATCGCGTCTGGCTTGGTTTGGGCCGAGTAACCAAGCCGGTCTAGCAGCGATTTACTGGCGCCACAGACATACCGATAATCGGTGTACTCTGACAATGTGCCGAAGACCAGGTACACATCGGCTTCCGTATGCGGAACCCATTCACTCAAGCTCCCGAAGGCGAAAGGTTCGATGTGAATATGCCGAAGGCTTTGACGCGTGAAAACAAGTGCCGCCACCGGAGTTGGAGCTGGCGTAGTAGTAGTTGTTGCTTGTCGCAACTTTGCCATTGGCGGCGTTAAGCGGATGATTCCTGATTCGTAATCAACTTCAATGAGATCGCCATCTTGTAGAGCGAATGTGTTGTACATGACAGCCAATCCGCCAATGAAACCACTCTTGTCGAGCGTTCCGGTTGTGTCGATGTCGGAAAGCCCATTAATTGCGACTGTGACCGAGTATCGCTGCCCGGGTTGTAGCTGATACTGACGTAGGAATTCCGCGCCGAGGTTCAGTCCACGAAGGTCGATGTAACTTTGCCGCACGGAACGTTGGATGCTCACTTATGTGTCTCCTCTGCAGATAACAGAAACTCTGGTCCGACTTGATAATGCTCGACTGCCATGACAGGATTCCAACTCAGGCGACATGGATTCTGCACAGTATGCAACTGAGGGGCACCTGCGCAGTTGAAAACGACGTAAAGCCAATAGTCTGCTTTGATTCGATGTGATGTTGTGTACTCATTCGAACTGAGTGCCACCACGCCAACGCCCGCTCGGCCTTTCACTTCAATGAACCGCACCTCAACAAACGTTCTCGGATCTTCCGGATGCGGTCGCCGCGAAATCAGATCGAAGCCACGGTTTTCTGATTCAACGCTTTCCACGACCCAGCCGCGAGCTTCCTCGTGAGCAATCGCGACCGCAACTGCGATGCATTCGATCTCGTCATCCCGAACCATGGGCGCCAATTGAGGTGTCGCTCTCTCAGGATGAGGCAGCACCCAAGCGCGACCGAAATGATTGATGTCAGAGATCGCACAGTGCCGCTCCAAAGCCAGCTCTGCTCGTCGTGCATCCAGTCGATTCGTGAGCTTGTCGAGATGTTCCTCAGCTTGCGAAATGATGCCGTCGAGGCCCTGCACAGTTTGACCTTCAATCTGTCGGCTCAAATACTCACCGAGCTGATTCTGCTGCCGATCGATCAGCGAGTTCAAGCTGATCTCAACATGCCGCAGAACTCTGGCAACTTCGTGTTCGCGTGCGACCGATTCCTTCGCACACCAGGGCTGAAGTGCTTTCTCGTACAAATAGACCTCAGCCTGCTGATGTTCAGGCGTTGGCAACGCGGGAGCCTTTGTCCCGGCCGGTGCAGGCATCACATCATGCAGGATTGTGGGCTCGTGAATCTGCATGCTACCGTCAGTGGTCGTTTCTACAACAAACAGGCGACGATGCAGTGGCTGACCGCGTCCATCTTTGATCGAAGCCGCGAAGACATCCAACAATGCGGGTTGTGGTCGATGTAAGTCATAGAACACTGCCCCACGTCGCAGCGCTTCTTCCGTGCGATCGAGGATGTCCGTACGGACAGATTCAAACAGAGGATGTCCCGGGGTAATCCATTCCAGAGTTGCGTCGTTCTTCAACAACTGCTTGTCGAAAACAATTCGTCCATACTCGCGACCAAGCCGACCAAATCTCTCTTCCTGCTGGTCACCAATCTGGATTAAATGACGTGGAATCTTTCCGACTCGATAAATAGAACAAGTCGATGCGGCAGAAGACTTGGCATCAACAGGCTTCGGGGAAACACCAGTCTCCGGTGCAGCAGCAATAAAGAACTGCTCAATAACCTCCGGCACAAGCCGACGCTCTTTGGCTTCCGCTGACTTGCCGACAATTGCCGAGAGATTCAGTTCCTTCTTTGCGAGACCTTCGAGGGTTGATTCTGTGATCTGCCGAAACTTCTCCGGGCTGACTTCGCGAACGATGCGGTCCTGAATTTGATGCTCATTCGTTTGTCGTGCGTACATCTCCCGAAACAGCTTCTCCAGAAGATTCGAAGGGAACACTTCACCGACAACGTCAAAGACCTGATCACTGCCAAGGTCTTCCCGGATCTCACGCAGACGTTCAATGAGTGTCTGAAGAACTCTGCCCTCGCGAGTGTTCTGCGCAACGAAGTTGAAGACGAGACAGTTCTTTTCCTGGCCGTATCGGTGAATACGACCAACTCGCTGTTCCAGTCGAACAGGGTTCCACGGGATATCAAAGTTCACCATCAGCCAGCAAAACTGCAGATTGATGCCTTCGCCAGCCGCTTCGGTTGCGACCAGTACCTGAGCGGACTCTCGAAACTCCCGCTCCGCATAGATGCGTGTCCCGGGAGTATCACGATCGCCGATCTTCATGCCGCCATGGATCTGCGTAAGCGTCAGTCCCCATTCACGAAGCTTACCCATCGGCCGCTCATCTCGGCCATCACCGGCCAGATAGTCAAGTGTGTCCTTGTGTTCTGTAAAGATCAGCAGCTTCATCTTCGGGTTGTCAAAGATGCCTTCGGCCTTCAGGATCGCCTTGAGCTTCAGCAGCTTCGTCTGTAGGTCCCTGGCTTCCAGATGCTTCCCATGAGTCACAAGCACAGAAAGCCGTCCGATTTCTTCTCGAAGTGTTGCCGGATCGACGGACAAAACTTCGTCAGCGAGTTTTTCAGTGAGGCTATTCTGTTCCTCCTCGGTCAGTTCATCGAAATCATCCGGCAGTTTGCGTTCGATCTGTTCGAGACGAAATGCTTCTGGATCATCAAGGATGCGTTGACGTCGTGCCTGCATCCGCTCAAGACTTCGTCGGACAGCGTAGACCGACGACGCCATGCGCCGTTGCAGCATCGCCATCGTGAACCCAACAGCACGGGCTCGGGCTGTTTCCTGTCCAGCTGCTGCCATGGACTGGTCTTCCACATAGCGAGTCAGCTCGTCGTAGAACTCCAGTTCTTCACCATCGAAGTCGAAGGCCGCAGTTCGAACGTCTCGCTTCGTGAATAGCTTACGCACTTCGCCGGTTTCAGGATCCGGAAAAGTCACCAACGCCTCTTTCGTTCGGCGAAGGTAGAAGGGCGCCTCATGCTCACGCAGGGCCTGTTGCAAGCTCTGTATGCTTCCGTAGACATCCGCGTCCAACAGGGCCAGGAATCGACGAAAGTGTTCAGGATCTCCCTTGTGCGGTGTCGCCGTCATCAAAAGGTAGTGATCCGTCATCTTCGACAGCGACGCGCCCAGCTTGTAGGCATAGGTGTGACTGTCGTCAGACCGGGCACTCATCTTGTGAGCTTCGTCAACGATGATCAGATCCCAGCGTGAACGCAGCAGGCTTTCACGAGCATCTTCAACGACCGACACCCATGACACGGATGTGATGACCTGATCGCGTTCCTGCCAGGGGTTCTGACCGTAGTTGGCTCGCAATACGTCGCCTCGGATCACATCAAACTTCTCACGGAATTTCTCTGAGAGTTCACGTTGCCACTGAAAGGTCAGATTTGCAGGTGTGACGATGAGAACTCGGCGAACGAGGCCACGGGCTTTCAATTCTTTCAGAAGCAATCCAGCCATCACAGTCTTCCCGGCACCTGGGTCGTCGGCCAGCAGAAACCGGATGCGTGGCAGCTTCAGAAAATACCCATAGACAGCTTCCAACTGATGGGGAAGTGGATCGACACGGGCAATCGAGAGTGAAAAGAACGGATCATACTCGTAGGCCAGCCCAAGCCGCTGAGCCTCGATTCCCAACCGGAAGAGCCTCGCATCTCCGTCGAATGGTTCCGTCTCAGCGGAAACTATCAGTTGTTCGAGCTGGGAAGGACTCAGGACTGGGTCATAGGTCTTCTGCGTTTTGAGGCCTCGCCCGATGACTTTGAGTGATGTGCCGAACGGAACGACAGCCAGAACTTCAACGCTTTCCGGCAGCGTTGGCCCAGAGATGATGCTTCCGGGTTGAATAGGTGACTGCGACACGCCGCAAATTCTGCGATGAAACGGTTCGTACTGGTGGTGGAGTAAGGTGCACCAGAGTAACAACCCCATTCGGGCACTTGAACCGAGCTCGGTTGAATTTCAAAAGTCGGTCGAGATTATGGACAAACAGTGAGCTACACGTCACCGTCACCTGCGCGTCGCTGTTCATGAGTACTCGCAGATGCTGGTGTCTTTTGATAAGAACAAGATGTGCTCAATAGTTCTGCGCAATCACTCTGACCCTTGCACCATTTCACTATGACGAGAATTCATCACATCAATTGCGGAACGCTGCTGGTCCCGAACTTTCCGACAGTAGTCTGCCACTGCTTACTTTTGGAGGACAGCTCTGGTCTGGCTCTCGTCGACACAGGGATTGGCCTGCTGGATGTTCAAATTCCCGTCGAGCGGTTGGGCCAGCAACTGATTGCTATGGCCGGTTTTCAGTTTCATGAAGAAGACACAGCCGTGCGGCGAATTGAACAACTTGGTTTCCGTGCAGAAGATGTTCGCCACGTTGTGATGACGCACCTTGATCCTGATCACGCCGGAGGGTTGGCCGATTTCCCGAACGCCTCAGTGCATGTCGCAGCGGAAGAACTGGCTCATTGTCAGTCAGGGCATTGGCGTTACATCTCGCGGCACTTCGAGCATCAGCCACACTGGCAGTCATATAAAAAATCAAGTCGGACGTGGTTTGGCATGGAAGCTCGTCCGGTGTCGACAGGGTTCTCCTCGGAGGTGCTGCTGATTCCTTTATTCGGCCACACACTCGGTCACTGCGGAGTAGCCGTGCAACAGGATGACCGCTGGCTGCTTCACGTAGGCGACGCGTACTACCTGCGGGCCGAATTGTCTGACGAGAATCATCCGGTCTCAGCGCTCGCTGCTCAGCGAGCTGATAACGATGACTGGCGACGGGCCAGCCTGAATGAACTGCGTCGACTGATGAAAGACCACAGCGATACGGTTGAGGTGACGGGCTATCACGACATCACTGAGCTTCCGGCGTCTGCGATCCCAGGTCCGCGTGGATGAGTGCAAGCATGCTCATAAGTCGTCAGGTATTTCTCTCGATGAACTGTTTGCCAAATGAGGGCTTAAGGTAGAAAACAGTTTCTTGCTGGATGCTGTCTCCTCTCGCATTTGTATTGAACGTTGGCGGACGTCAGGGATGCTGGGCTGACGCGAAGAAGCCCACCCTCGCCGCACGAATGCCCAAGGCAAACGAGATACCAAGTAGTCTATGCAAGCTGATTTTTTGCTGGTCGTTGGTAGCACGCAAGTCAAACATCATAGCAGCATGTCATCATACTCGGCCGCAGACTGCGTTCGAGTTGACATGGACCAATTCGTTTTTTTTTCCCGCCCATCGATCTCCCAGAAACCCCATGCCTGCCGATGACCCTCCTGTCATGGGCACGAATGCGCCATATGTCCATGTCGAGGCTGTCAATCTGCTAGGCTGGGGGGGGATTGAGAGTCCGCGGTGTCCGTCTCCTAGAAACTCCATGCCTGCCGATGACCCTCCTGTCATGGGCACGAATGCGCCATATGTCCATGTCGAGGCTGTCAATCTGCTAGGCTGGGGGGGATTGAGAGTCCGCGGTGTCCGTCTCCTAGAAACTCCA
>JBPOIW010000185.1:0-1879 GCA_052034165.1 Planctomycetota bacterium
ATGAATTCCGTGAAGACGAAATCGCCCGCAAGGTCGGAGGTCGTTTCAAGATGACCGCCCTGATCCAGAAACGCATGGTTGCACTGAACCGTGGCGCGCGGGCTCTGGTTGATCTGCAGACGAAGGATCTGATGCAGATTGTTGTCGCCGAAATCATGGGCGATAAGATTTATCTGGACGCCAGCGGCAACCTGAAAGCCGTTGAGGACGATTCGGCTCTCGTCGACAAGCTCGATCGCTTGCTGGCCGAAGATGGTGGTCCCGGTATCGACGATCTTTGATCAGACCGGCCACTCTCGATTTTTGGGTAGGATGGGCATTCTTGCCCGTCGAAACCCAGTCGGACAAGAATGTCCAACCTACAACTGAGGGTTTGACAGCACAGTCAATTCCGAATCTATGCCCTGAGGATCGTCATCGAGTCTCAGGGCTGTTTTTTTATACGACCATAATCTGCCATGACAGACATACTTCACAATCGCGAAATCCTGTTGGGTGTCTCCGGAGGTGTTGCCGCCTACAAGGCCGCTGATCTCTGCAGTCGCCTGGTTCAGCGCGGGGCGAAGGTTACGGTCATCATGACAGAATCCGCGCATCAGTTTATCGGCGCCCGAACTTTCGAAGCGCTGACGCGTCGACCAGTCTATTCACATGCGTTCGAAGCGAAAGAACATTTTCAGGGTGAGCATATCGGGTTGGCTCAGCGCGCAGAGCTGGCTGTCGTGGCTCCGGCAACAGCTCAGACGATAGCACGGCTGGCCCACGGGATGGCCGATGATTTACTGAGCACGACTCTGCTGGTGGTTACCGCACCGGTGTTGTTGGCACCTGCGATGAATTGCGACATGTGGGCCAAGCCGTCCGTCCAGCGAAACGTGGCCCAGCTCAAAGACGATGGATACATGTTTGTGGGTCCCGACGAGGGCTGGCTCAGTTGCGGGCAAGTTGGTGCCGGTCGATTGTCGGACCCCGGCAACATCATTAAAGCCATGGAGTCGTTGCTAAGCCAGAATCCTGGCACCAATCAGACTCGCACCCGTCAAGCGGAATAAGGACCGTCATGAAGATTCTGATCACCGCCGGACCGACTCGCGAGTACATCGACGACGTTCGATTTCTTTCGAACGCCAGCAGTGGCCGCATGGGCTATTCGCTCGCCGCCGCCGCGTTAGCTCGTGGTCATCAGGTCGAACTTGTCACAGGCCCCGTTGAGCAGTCTGCACCGGCAGGTTGCACGGTGCATCGCATCGAAACCACCGATCAGTTGCGCCAGCGATGTCTCGAACTGTTTCCTGAGTGCGACGGCGTTATTGCCACAGCCGCTGTATGCGACTATCGCCCGAAAGAACGCATTAGCGGGAAGATCACGAAGAACGGCCATCCGATTACTCTTGAGCTGACAGAAACCTCGGATGTGCTGGCAGAACTTGGTGGCCAAAAGGGCCATCGCTGGGTCGTTGGCTTCGCCCTTGAGTCGCAGGATCCTCGCAACAACGCGATGCGAAAACTGCGAATGAAGAATTGCAACTGCATCGGACTCAACGATACGTCGGCGATTGGTTCACTCACAAACACCGTTGAAGTGCTCTCTCCTGAAGCCGAAACCATCGCCCTCTTTAAAGGCACCAAAGAAGAAGTGGCCGACCGTCTGCTCGGGCTGATTGAAACATCGATCGTTAAACCCGGGGTTTAGGTCATTTGATTTCATCTGCCGAGTGATTCTGAGATCAGCAGAGTAGCCGTCTCGCTCCGCCGAGACGAGCCTTGCAGTGCCCCGCTTGCATCCATCTGGGGCCGGTAGATCTTCCCAACGCATTCACACAAAGCGGCCTGCATTGCGTATTGTCGGCGAAAGATCAAACGGAAAAGACTTTCGCCG
>JBPOIW010000315.1:0-5571 GCA_052034165.1 Planctomycetota bacterium
GATTACAAAATGATGACGTGTCTTTCTGCCGCGGATCAGCTTCGGCCGCATCGGAGACCTCCATCATTTTATCCCGTGCTTTCTTCCCTCCATCAGCCGTGGCCACGTTGAATTGAGTTGGACAGAATGATGATTACAAAATGATGACATGTCTTTCTGCCGCGGATCAGTTTCGGCCGCATTGGAGACCTCCATCATTTTGTTCCCCTCATTTTATCCCGTGCTTTCTTCTCTCCATCAGCCGTGGCCACGTTGAATTGGTTTGGACAAAATGATGATTACAAAATGATGACGTGTCTTTCTGCCGCGGATCAGCTTCGGCCGCATCGGAGCCCTCCATCATTTTGTTCCCATCATTTTGTCCCGTGCTTTCTTCCCTCCATTAGCCGAGGCCACGTTGAATTGGTTTGGACAAAATGATGATTACAAAATGATGGCATGTCTTTCTGCCGCGGATCAGTTTCGGCCGCATCGAAGCCCTTCATTATTTTGTTCTCATGATTTTGTCCCGTGTCTTTCTTCTCTGCATCAACTGAAGCAATGTTGAGCTGAGTTGGACAGAATGATGATTGCAACAATGATGCAGTGAGTTTTTGTCGCTGTATTGAAGCGATTTGCCCTACGTTGAAGACTGCGTTGCGCGAGTGAAGGACGGGGTAATCTGAAGACCGCCAAGACTGGCGATGCTTTGCATGATCTTGTCGGTCGCTTCCATCAGGTCGGTATGACTGGGCTTGTCATTCTGCCACCGAGACAGATCGACCGGCGGACCATACGTCAATTTGGTTCGAGTTCGCTGAAAGAAGACCCAGACCATCGAAGTTGAACGCGGTGCGTCTGTGATGAACACCGGTATCACAGGTGCTTTGGAACGCAGAGCGAGCCATGCGACTCCGGTGCCTCCGGCCCGAAGACGCTCATTGGGGGATTCCACGTTGATGCCGCCTTCAGGAAACAGTCCCAGCAAGTGCCCCGCCTGAAGCCGACGCAAAGCTTCCTTGATCGGAGCCATATCCTGCCCGTTTCGTTCGACAGGAATACTTTCCATCGCCCTGCAAATCCACGTGAGAATTCCGCCGCGAACGTAATACTCTTTGGCCATCATGTAGCCGATCACGCGTAGTCGCGGTTTCTTGAACTGAGCGAAGTGCCGCATCCACAGCAGCACCGGGTCGGCCGGACTTGTGTGATTCGCCACGATGATTGCGGGGCCGTGTTCTGGAAAAGTGCAGGCGTTTGTCGCAGTGCATCGCGGCAGCAGGAAATTGTAAATCGCTGCTACCTGGTAACAGACCCACGCACGCCAGCCCGCACTGCACCGGGACGCACGATAAGCCAGAATTGCGATGGCAACTGTCAGCATGACTGTAATAGCGATCAGCAAATTCTGGATGGTCATATTCTCTGTCGATATATTCTTTCAGTCCGCAAAACTCCGCAGAGTTTCACATGGGTGACATCTGAAACTGAATTCTGACAGAAATCATTTCACGATGTTAGCTGCGGATCAAGAGAGCTTGATAAGCGCCGTCGGCAGGCAGGCCGGGAAGATGCAGGCATTCGCGTTCCAAACGAAATTCTCGCATTGCCGAAAGCACGGCATCCACGACACCGCGATTCTCTTCCGGTTCCAGGCTGCAGGTTGAATAAACGACTCGACCACCGGAGC
Source organism: Planctomycetota bacterium (assembly GCA_052034165.1). Classification (GTDB taxonomy): domain Bacteria; phylum Planctomycetota; class Planctomycetia; order Planctomycetales; family Planctomycetaceae; genus SXXK01. The sequence continues at coordinate 1,670 of JBPOIW010000315.1, forward strand.
GAACTCGCTCACAGGCCTGCAGCAGCAGTCTTGTCTGGAGGATCACGAGTTCTCGCAGGGAGCTTTCATCACACCGCCAGCGAGCTTCTGGTCGGCGATTCAGAACACCGGTGTTCGAGCAGGGAACATCGACGAGAATGGCATCGAATGGTCCATCGGGCAGGCTGTTTCCATCTTTGCCGATCAGTTGCGGATTGATCGAATGCAGTTGCAGCCGCGCGGCATTGTCGAGCACTCGCTGGAGCCGCCCCGTGGCGACATCACAAGCCGTGATCTTGGCCTGATCGTTGCTGAGCTCCGCCAAGTGGGTTGTCTTGCCGCCTGGTGCCGCACACATATCAAGGATGCGTTCACCGGGTTGTGGATTCAGCAGCTGAGATGCGGACATAGCCGCCTCATCCTGAACGCTCCACAGGCCGTCGGCATAGCCTGGCAACGATTCAAGCCGAACAGACTGATCCAGATGAATGCTGCCATCGGCTTGTCCCAGGCTGGCCTTGCAGCCGGCTTCTGTCAGCAGAGTCAGTACGTCTGCAGCATTGCTGCGCAGTGAGTTGACTCGCAGTGAAGTGGACGGCGGGCTGATCGACTGAAAACAGATGGCCAGCAATTCTGTGCCCTCAGGCGAATTACCAAATCGTGTCACCCAACGCTTCGCCAGGAAAGCAGGCAGGGAAAAGGCATCCGCAAAATACTGAGCCGGATCAATTGCAGGATCGGCGAACACCGATTCATTGAGCGACCGCCAAAGGCCATTCACTATCGGAAGAGAAGTCGATGATGGCCCATGACAAGGCACGTCTGACAACAAGCGTCCGATGTTGCGAAGCACGCCGTTGACGAATCCCGTCCACCGGGCTCGATTGAGATCTCGGCACAGATCGACCGTTGAATCGACAGCCGCATGTTCCGGCGTCCGTGCAAACAGCAATTGGTAAGCGCCAAGGCGGAGAATACGCCACAGGTCCGGTTCCACGTTGTGTCGTGGCCGAGTCATCCGGGATTCCAGCAGCACATCCAAAGTTCTGCTGCGGCGAACAACTCCAGAGGCAACATCCACCGCCAGCGCGCGATCTTGCGATGATAAGTGATGACGATGATCAAGCTCAGCAAAGAGATCCTGCACGAAGCGATCGGACCGGTCATATTCCTGCAGGACAGCGTACGCCAGATGACGTCCGTTCATGTACGGTTCGGGAACGACAAGGCTGGCCTCGTCACTGCTGCGGGAGTTCTGAGATTTGTCCCACGGATTGCCGCCCTGTTGAGGTCGTCGATGTCGTGGGCCGGATTGATCTCGATTGCCAAACTGAGGTCGTCGTCCGCGATCTCCCGATCGATTGCCTTCCGGCCATCCGCCATTGCTCATGAGTTGGCTCCTGCCGGAAACCCTGCCGTGCAGAGCGTCTGGAGGTCCTGAAAATAGTTGGGATATGTTTTGGCCGTGCAGCCTGGGTCCAGAATTTTGATCCCGGGAACTCGCAGCCCCAGCAATGAAAAACTCATCGCCATGCGATGATCATCGTAGGTATGAATCTCGGCGGGTTGAGGCATTCCCGGAAAGATCGTAAGCCCATCGGCATGCTCTTCCGCCTGGATGCCGGCTCGTTTGAGTTCCGTCACGACCGCTGCAATGCGATCGGTTTCTTTATGTCGCATATGACCGACATTGCGAATCGTGGTTGGACTGTCGGCGAAGACGGCGACCGTCGACAATGTCTGCGCTGTATCACTAATGGCATTCATATCGATGTCGATGCCATGCAGAGGCTTTCCTTTGACTGTGATCCGATCTGTACCCCAGATGACTTCGCACCCCATTTGTTCCAGAGCTGCAGCGAAACCCACATCTCCCTGCAAGGCATTCCGCGAGAGCCCCGTGACAGTGACTTCACCGCCCGTTACTGCCGCAGCGCCGAAGAAGTAACTGGCTGCCGACGCATCCGGTTCGATGTCGTACGTGCCAGCCTTATAGGGCTTCGCACTGATGTGGAATTCGGAAAGATCGTCCGGGCAGAATACTTCGGCACCGAAGGCCTGCATCATTTGCAGTGTCATCGTGACGTAAGGCTTTGAGACGAGTTCGCCATCGACGCGAACATGGACATCTTTCTGGCAGGCTGGAGCTGTCATCAGCAGGCTGCTGAGAAACTGGCTGCTGATGCTCCCCTGAATCGAAGTCCATCCGCCGGTGAAATAGCTCAGCAGACCGTCGATGATAATCGGCGGACAATCGCTGTCGGGAACTTCGAAACGAATATTCGCACCCAGCGGCTGGAGTGCTCGAACGAGATCACCGATAGGACGCTGCCGCATCCGCTCCACGCCATCAAGGCGATACCTCCCGCTTCCGAGTGCACAAAGTGAGGTAAGGAATCGAATACTGGTCCCGCTGTTCTCCAGCCAGAGATCAGCCTGCTTCGCCGGAATTTTTCCCGCCAGGCCATTCACGGTGCAGCTGCATGCCGCAACATCCTGCTCGACGATAAAGCCCAGCCGTCGAAGACTCTCCACCATCACTCGCGTGTCCTGGCTGTCGAGCATTCCGGTGAGAGTCGTTGGCCCATCCGCCAGAGCTGCCAGGATCATGGCGCGGTTGGTAATGCTTTTCGAACCAGGCGGACGAATCGTGCCCCTGATCGGCGACTTTACTGGTTGAATTTCGATGAACGACATAAGGTTACCGTAGCGACGTGGGGCCAACTGCCAGGGAATTTACAAAGATCGCTTTGTGACAATAACAAAGCCCGGCCGATCTGTGATCGAACGGCCGGGCTTTGAGAAATCACGATTGATGGACGACTAGACTTCCTTGGACGAAATCCAGCTCATCATCTTACGCAGCTGCTTGCCAACGGTTTCAATCAGATGATTGCGTTCGCGGCGTCGAGTTGCGAGGAAGGAAGCCTGACCGGCCTTGTTTTCAAGCAACCAGTCACGAGCGAATTTTCCGCTCTGGATTTCTTCCAGAATCTTCTTCATCTCGGCCTTTGTCTGATCGGTCACGATGCGGTTACCGCGAGTGTAGTCACCGTACTCAGCGGTGTTTGACACGCTGTATCGCATGTAGTTCAGACCGCCCTGATAGAACAGGTCAACGATCAGCTTCAGCTCATGCATACATTCGAAGTAGGCCATTTCCGGCTGATAACCGGCTTCAACCAGAGTTTCGAAGCCAGCCTTCACCAGAGCACTGACACCGCCGCAGAGAACAACTTGTTCGCCGAAGAGGTCTGTTTCAGTTTCTTCAGCAAACGTTGTTTCGATAACGCCGCCACGAGTACCACCAATGCCCTTGGCATATGCGAGAGCCAATTGGCGGGATGTCTCCGAGGCACCTTCGCTGAGTGCGATCAGGCTCGGGACACCGCCGCCTTTTTCGTACTCGCTGCGAACCAGGTGGCCGGGGCCTTTTGGTGCAACAAGTGCGGCATCAACACCCTTCGGAGGCTGAACCTGACCGAAATGAATATTGAAACCGTGAGAACACATCAGCAAATTGCCTGGCTTCAGGTGTTGCTTGATGTCGTTGCGGTAGACGTCGCCCTGCAATTCGTCTGGAAGCAGGATGTTGATCAGATCCCCTTTTTCGGCAGCTTCGGCAGCGGAGACCGGTTTGAAACCGTGGCTGATGGCGAGATCATAATTGGCACCGCCCGGACGCTGGCCGACAAGGACGTTGCAACCACTGTCGCGAAGGTTTTGAGCCTGAGCATGGCCCTGACTTCCGTAACCGATGATGGAAATCGTCTTGCCCTTGAGGAGACTGAGGTCTGCATCGTCGTCGTAATAAACTTTAACCGCCATCTTTTCAAATTCCTGTCTGACACAAATAAGGTGGAAATACTCGCCGTTCGCAACAACTTCAGGCGGACCGCAGGCTGCACATGTCCGGCGAGAAA
>JBPOIW010000202.1:0-16635 GCA_052034165.1 Planctomycetota bacterium
ATGCACGAGCCGATTCGACGACGATCACCATGGCGGGTCCTTCCGCATGAGTGGTGAGATTCCAATGATCCGTTCATGCGTGGGATCCGCTTTTTTTGCAATACCAGTCTCCGAGACTGATTCGAAATAGCGCAACTTCAAAACGCGCTCGCGGGGGAGTTTCGAGTCTCGGGAACATCACACCCTGCGTGAATAGACATTCCGACCGCCATTGCGTCAGAATCCCGGCTGACGACTCTGTGAATATCTTTAGAGGATGAAGTTATGTCTCCGACGGCTGAGACAATTCCTGTCGACCATCAGCAACGCGCGGCGCGGCTGGTGGAAGCGTGTCGAAAAATCCGTGAACAGGTCGGACGCATCGTTGTCGGACAGGAAGATGTCGTCGAACAACTGCTGATCGCAATTCTGGCACGTGGGCACTGCCTGCTGGAAGGTGTGCCGGGGCTGGCCAAGACTCTCATGGTCAGATCCCTGGCGGAATCGATGAGCCTTTCGTTTCATCGCATTCAATTCACTCCAGACCTGATGCCAGCGGACATCACTGGTACAGACATTATTCAGGAGAATCGGGAAACCGGCCACCGCGATCTCGTCTTCGACAAGGGTCCGATCTTTACACAGATGCTGCTGGCGGATGAAATCAACCGAACTCCCCCCAAGACACAAGCCGCGCTGCTGGAAGCCATGCAGGAGCATGAAGTCACTGTTGGCGGGACAACCTATCGTCTCGATGAACCATTCTTCGTCCTGGCGACTCAGAACCCGATTGAACAGGAAGGCACTTACCCGCTGCCAGAAGCACAGCGCGACCGTTTTCTGTTCAATGTGATTGTGGATTATCCCAGCCGGGATGAAGAAGGCGAGATCATCGATCGCACAACGTCGACAATGTCGGCCAAACCACAGCCGGTCGTTTCCGGTGCGGAAATTATCGAGTACCAGCAGACCGTGCGGCTCGTTCCATTGCCGGAACACGTCAAGAATTTCGTGCTGGATCTTGTGCGATCGGCCAGACCGAAAGATCCCTCGACTGCATCGTGGGTCCGTGATCTGATTGACTGGGGACCTGGACCACGAGCCTGTCAGCAGCTTGTGCTGGCAGCGAAGGCTCGTGCGTTGCTACATGGTCGCCACCATGTGACTCGCGATGACGCGGAGGCGCTGGCCTTCCCTGTTCTGCGACATCGTATCGTGCCGACCTTCAATGCCGAAGCCGAAGGTGTCAGTGTCGACGACATCATTCGGCGGCTTCTGCGTGAATTGCCAAAAGCCTCGAAGCAATTGCTCTGACTGAAAAACCACATACTCTGATCAGTCGCAGTGCGATAGCACCCGGTTGTTTTGCGGTTCTTTTGAAGTGACAACCGGACGCTAACGCGTTCCGGCTGATGAACAGAGCCGGAAAGATCTTATGGCACACGTATCGGACTTATTGTCAGGCGGCGATATCGCTCGATTTTCCAGCCTGCAGATTCTCGCCAAAGGCGTGGTCGAAGGCTTCTGTTCTGGGCTTCATCGTTCGCCGCACAAAGGCTTCAGCGTGGAGTTCAAGGAGCATCGTTCGTATGTTCCTGGCGATGACATTCGTACGATTGACTGGAAACTGTTTGGTAAGACGGATCGACTGTATATTCGGGAGTATGAAGAAGAGACGAACCTCCGGTGCACGATCCTGCTGGATTCGAGTGGCTCAATGGCTTACAGCGGATCACGCAGCAATGGACTCAGCAAACACGCGTATGCGGTTCGCACGGCGGCTTGTCTGACGTATCTTCTGTTGCAGCAACAGGACAGTGTCGGACTTGTGACTTTTGACAAGCAGGTGCGTCGCTACATTCCACCCAGAGCGCGCCCCAAACATCTGCAAGTGATCATCAACGAACTGACGGCTCAAAAGCCCGAGTTCGAAACGGAACTGGGCACCGTGTTTCACGAGATGGTCTCAAAGCTGCACCGCCGAGGTCTTGTGGTGATCATTTCGGATCTGTTCGGTGACGTCGATCAGCTGATGAAGGCACTGGCTCATTTTCGCCACTCGAATCATGAGATCCTGATCTTCCAGATCTGGGACCCGGATGAACTCGACTTTCCCTTCCGACAATGGACGCAGTTTGCTTCGCTCGAATCGGCGACGAATCGGCATCTGGTGGATCCCGCTCAGATTCGTCGAGCATATCTTGAGAAGCTGACTCAGTTCAGGGAGCAGCTGACAAACGGATGCAATCGGCATCGCATCAGTTTAGTTCCGCTGACGACCGATCAGCCTCATGCGGACTCGCTGGCCGCGTTTCTTTCGTATCGGCGCAAGGGTCGCTGAAACGAATAGTCATCTCGAACCTTCGACGCTGCTACTCCTGAACCTGGCACTTTGTCGATTCGCCATTTGGGAGTAGGATGGGCATTTTTGCCCGTCTCGGCCTTGTCGAACAAAAATGTCCAACCTACCTGGTCAGGTCTGGCCGAGCACTAGTCGACGAAGTGAAACTCATTCAGCCCCAGCAATGCTTGCAGGTAATCGTTCCAGCGGGCGGCCTTTTCAGCATCAGACGCCGTGCTGCTGAACTGAAGGTACTGCGTTGAAAACTCAAGTTCCTGAGTATTGGGTTCGCGAGCAAACAACAGCCGATAACAGGTCCGCAGTCGCTCCTCATGATTCTCGATCGGTCTCAGCCGTTCATAAAGAGCTGACGACTGTTGTTCTATCCACTCCGAATTCAGAACAAACAACTGCTGCAAGGGAGTCGTCGTCGGATCGCGACGAGGACTGTGGGAACTGGCCTCGGGGAAGTCATGCATCCGCAACATCGGATGCAGTTCTTCTCTTTCCACCTTCACGTAGATTGTGCGACGCACGTTGTTGAGATCGTCGATGGGCTGCGATGGGCCTCCCATTTTCAGATCCAGTTTTCCACACACAGCGAGCGTCGCATCACGCCACATTTCGATGTCGAGCCGACGACGATTTGATCTCCAAAGAAGATTGTTGGCCGGATCAATACGGTATCCGTCTTCACGAAACGTGGTTGACTGCCGATAAGCGGCTGAGAGCAGGATTTCACGATGCAGCCATTTCAGATCCCACCCATGACTCACAAACTCTGCCGCCAGATACTCCAGCAATTCGGGATGAGTCGGCCGATCTCCCTGTGCACCGAAGTCGCTCGGAGTACGCACCAGCCCGGCATTGAAATGCTGATCCCAGATGCGATTCACGATGACGCGAGCGACAAGTCCCTGTGACTGTGTCAACAGCGCTTCAGCCAGCTCTGCTCGACCACTGCCTTTTGTGAAACGGGATTCTTCCCCCGGATGAAAGACCTTCAGAAAGCGTCGCGGTACGATTTCACCGGGATTCGCAGGATTACCACGGCGAAACACCGGGAGATCTCGGAACTCGCCTTCACGGTATTCAAGCCGTGTGCGATCAGCTCCGTCCGGCTGCACATACAAACTGGTTTCACGCAACACGTGAGCCCACGGAAGATCGACATTCGGATTCGCAGCCTTTAGATCAGCGATCTGCTTTTCAACAGCCTCTGCCTCAGGCGACTTCTGCTCCTTGAGCGGTTTCAATTTGGCTTCCAGATCTCTGATCTGTTGCCGCACGGCCTTCACAGTCGCAACTTCCGGCGCAGGCAGCAGCGGTCGTTCATCAAGCTGTGAACTCGCGAAGACTCCGGCGAGCCCGTAATAGTCCTGTGTCGAGATCGGATCAAACTTATGGTCATGGCATCGAGCACAGGAAACCGTCAGTCCCAGAAACGTGCGAGATACCGCATCGATCCGTTCGTCCCACTCATCAGCAACGATCTGTTCAATCACGGAGGGAGCAAGAGCCAGTTCCTTCCAATAGGTAGGGCTCAGGCCAATGAATCCAAGTGCCGCAAGATCTGCGGGCTGCGTTTCAGGAATCAGATCGGCGGCAAGTTGCAGTCGGAGAAACTGGTCGTAAGGCATGTTCTGATTGAATGCCTGAACGACCCAGTCACGATACATCCAGCCTCGATCTGTCGGGCTTTGCCATTCCGGCGTGAAGTCCGTGTATCTCGCCAGATCCAGCCAAACTCTCGCCCAGCGTTCTCCGAAATGCGGTGAGGACAGCAAGCGATCAACCACTTTTTCAAACGCATCGGGCGCTTGATCGTTGATAAACGCATCACGCTCCTGAGTGCTTGGAGGCAATCCAATCACATCAAACGTGACTCGTCTAAGCAGTGTCGCTCGGTCTGCTTCTGGATTGGGATTTAGCTTATGTTCGTTGAGCCTGGCAAGAATGAATGTATCCAGAGGACGACGCACCCAGTCAGTTTGGTCAAATGTCGGAAGTGAAACAGGGTTCAGCGGCTGAAACGACCAGAACTTGCCCGCAGATTCATAATCAATCTCATGGGTCGCCGCTCTGGGAGCCACCTTGTACTGAGGCAAAGCCGCTCCATCTTTGACCCATCGTTCGAAAATAGCGATCTCCTCGTCGGGCAATTTTCCTTCCGGAGGCATCTGAAGATCAACGTCGGAATAGCGAACCGTGTGCAGCAGGAGACTCTCACCAGAATCTTCTGTTGAAATGAGTTTCCCACGACTTCCTCCGGCGGCAATGCCGTCGGTCGTGTCCAAAATAAGACCGCCATTATCGAGCCCTTTTTCAGTCGAATGACAGTCGTAGCATCGCCTGGCGAATACGGGGCGGACGACCGCTTCAAAGTACTCCAGCCTCGCTTCAATGCCAGCCTCAGGCAATGTGTCGTTCGCAGGATCTCGCCCTGGCTGATCAGTGGCCTTCGACTGAATCGGGGGCCGATCATCTGCGTCCACCGTCCCGCAGAAAACAGTAATGGCCCCAATGAACCAGCAGCAAGTGGTCAGAGACAGAGTGATCTTTGAGTATCGCAACATAGGACCTGGCCCGAAATCAAAACTCCGACTCTGACCACTGTGACGCAAAACCACGCGTTGTCGATTGATAACAATGGGCGAGGTCTTCACTGCATCGTGACTCGATCAGCGAACTCCCATTCTATTTTGCCCACGTGTTAAAACGCAAACTGCATTTCATATTCGCAACGGCTTACCTGACCGTTCTTCACAGCAGAGTCACCGCATACGCGGAGTACTTCGGAATTCTCAGATCCGGCATATTCAAAAGGCCGTTCGAGTCTGCTTCAACGAGGCAAGAAGTTTGCCGTTTTCACGGCAAGTCTATTTCATCGTGTGCGATGACCTCCGAAGCCGTGCGCTCGATCCTGCGCTGCGAGCTCAATTGCGTAAGGTAGGCCGGCCCTGGTTGCTTTCTTCCGCATGCCCGATCCAAACGAGGGCGCGAGCTCACTTCATTTATTCCCCAATTGCCCTCGCTGACGAGAGATTCACAATGCCGCGGAAAAGTCTGATTTCGTTTTTGAATCTGTTTTCATTCCGGTTCATGCAGAAGGAATCGACTCGTCGCCGAAGGTCACGAACTCGTCTGATTGGAACTCGCCCTTCGGCGATAGAATCACTCGAAGCTCTGGAAGATCGTACTCTCCTCAGCGTTTCAGTAACACTGGCGACGACCTCGCTCTCGGCCTCGGCGACAGAAGTCGTCATCAACGGTTCGGGCTTTGACCCGATTGTCTCGAACAACAGCGTAAGCTTCAACAAAAGCGCTGTGGGAATCGTGACGGCCGCAACGGCAACATCGTTAACAGTCACCTTCACGACAGAGCCGTCCTCCGCCGGAAATCTTACCGCCATTGTCACATCCAACAGTGTCAGCAGCGGCTCAGCAGTACAGGTTGCAACGGTCGTCCCTGAAGTCATCAGCAATCCCGCAAGCATTCCCGCTGATGAAACGGAGCTCCTGATTGATGGTGATGGTTTCGACACAACAGCCTCGAATAACACCGTTACATTCAACAACGGAGCTGTCGGAACTGTTTCTGCAGCGACTGCAACCCAATTGACCGTAACACTCACCACACCGCCGACGACAGCTGGTGCATTGAATGCGACCGTCGTAACGAACGGTGCCAGTGGCACTGCAACGCAGGTGGGGACTGTTGCTCCGGTTGTGACCAGCAGCAACGCGTTTCTTGCAGCGAACGCCAACTCGGTCATCATCGCGGGGCTGGGGTTCGATACGACATTGGCGAATGACTCCATCACATTTGACAACGGAGCCGTCGGGTCGATCACCGCAGCCACCTCAACGTCTTTGACCGTAAGCCTCACTACACGCCCGGTCACTGCCGGCAGCTTCATGGCCGTCGTCACCAGCAATGGTGTCAGCAGCGGGACTCCGGTCCAGGTGGCACTCGTGACACCAGTCGTCACTTCGTCATCAGCTCAAGTGGCCGCAAATGCGTCGACAGTCACCATTAACGGTTTTGGATTTGACCCAACCGTCGCCAACAATGCCGTCACGTTGAATAATAGTGCGGTGGGCACAATTACATCCGCAACACCGACGTCGATGACCGTTTCGTTTTCAACAAAGCCTTCCACCGCAGGCAGCCTGACAGCGATTGTCACGACGAACAGCCAGAACAGCGGGAGCGGCACGCAGATCGCCGCGATCACTCCCGTCGTCACGAGCAGTACAGCGAGCCTCGCAGCGAATGCCGCGACAGTCGTGATCGCCGGCCTCGGCTTTGACACAACTGCCGCCAACAATACCGTTTCATTCAGCAGTGGAGCCGTCGGAACAGTCATTTCCTCGACTGCAACCTCAATGACAGTGGGATTCGATACCTCGCCCGCCACGATGGGCAGTTTGACCGCAGTGGTCACCACAAACAGTCTCGGCAGTGGTTCGAGTGTGCAGGTGGCGAATGTCAAACCTGTGGTGACCAGCAGTACTTCGAACCTGCTAGCCAACGTCTCGACGATGACAATCAGCGGCTTCGGCTTCGATGCAACAACTCCGGGCAATAACACTGTTCAGTTCAACAATGGAGCCGTAGGGACAGTGACCGCGGCGACCGCGACATCCCTGACAGTCAGCTTCTCAACGAAACCTAAGGCCGCAGGAAGTTTGACGGCAATTGTTACGACAGGCGGACAAACAAGCGGCACTGCGATTCAGGTGGCTACAGTAAAACCTGTCATCACCAGCAGTACAACATCTCTGGCAGCAAGCTCCAATACTCTGACGATCAGTGGCTTTGGCTTTGACCCGATCGCTTCTCGCAACACCGTTGTCCTGAACAAAAGCGCTGTGGGGACTGTGACGTCTGCAACAAACACTTCGCTGACTGTCACGTTTTCAACGCGGCCAGCCACAGCGGGCAGCCTGACCGTGATCGTAACGACCAATAGCCAGAACAGCGGTTCGGCAGTACAGGTCGCCACAGTAACACCCGTCGTCACCAGCAGCACCGCCAGTCTCCTCGCCAATGCATCAACGGTCGTTATTAATGGATACGGATTTGATCCAACGGCAGCAAATAACTCCGTGTCGCTGAATAATGGAGCGGTGGGCACTATTGCTTCGGCAACCGCGACAGCACTCACGATCACACTGACCACAAAGCCGGCAAAAGCAGGAAGTCTGACAGCCATCGTGACCACAAACACGGAGACAAGTGGCTCCGCTGTTCAGATAGCAACCGTAACTCCGGTTGTCCTTGCCAATACGGGTAATATTCTGAAAGCCAGCACCGCGACGCTCACAATCATCGGGAGCGGATTCGACACAACGCTGGCCAACAACTCGGTTACATTTAACAACGGTGCTGTCGGGTCCGTGTCTGCAGCAACCGCAACATCTCTGACAGTATCGCTGACAACGTTGCCAACTTCTGTCGGAAATCTGTCCGCAATTGTTGTCACAAACAGCGTGTCGAGCGGGGCATCGGTCGTAGTGGCCTCTGTCGTTCCGTCCGTCACGGCCAGCACTTCAGGCCTCGCAGCAAATGCCAGCACGGTGACGATTACTGGTCTGGCCTTTAGTACAACGGCATCACAGAACTCCGTGGTGTTCAACAACGGAGCCGTCGGCACTGTCACCGCCGCAACAGCAACATCCCTGACTGTCACATTATCCACGAAACCTGCAGCGGCTGGCAGCCTGACGGCTGTCGTCACAACGAACAGCAAATCCAGTGGAGCAGCAGTTCAGATCGCGACGGTTACTCCCGTGATTACTTCCGCCAGCCCAACCATCGCCGCAAATGCCAGCACTGTGACAATCAGTGGTTTCGGCTTTCATACCGTGGCGAGCAGAAATGTTGTCACCTTCAACAACGGAGCTGTGGGTGTTGTGACGGCAGCTTCGGCCACTTTGCTGACGGTTACGTTCTCAATCAAGCCGACCGCTGCCGGAACTCTTTCTGCGTCAATTACATCCAACGGTATCGTCGGCAGTTCTGCGATTCCAGTTGCCATCGTAAGACCCGTTGTCACAACGAACACAACGGCTCGCCTGGCGGCAAATGCCAGCAGCATGACGATCACCGGTACCGGGTTCTCAACCACGGCAGCCAACAACACCGTGGTCTTCAACAATGGTGCTGTCGGCAATGTAACCGCAGCAACAGCCACGACGCTGACCGTAAATTTGACAACGGCTCCTACCTCAGCTGGCAGTTTGACGGCGATCGTTACAACAAACAGTCAGAGCAGCGGGGCAGCCGTTCAGGTCTCGACCGTCGTTCCGGTGGTCACCAGCAGCACTTCCAGTCTGCTGGCGGATGACACAACCCTGACGATCAGCGGGTTTGGATTTGACACCGCGGCAGCCAACAATACGGTGGTCTTCAACAATGGTGCTGTGGGGACCGTAACTGCTGCAACAACCACTTCTCTCACAGTCACCTTCAGCACCAAACCAACATCACCTGTTGTTCTGACAGCAGTAGTGACCAGCAACTCTGTCAACAGCGGAGCACCTACTTCAGTCGCGACGGTCTATCCTGTCATTACAAGCAGCACGACAACGGTCGCCGCAAACGCCACAACTGTCACGATCGACGGTCTGGGATTCGACTCAGTCGCGGCCAACAACATCGTGACCCTGAATAATGGCGCGGAAGGTACAGTCACCTCGGCCTCTGCAACATCATTTACGGTCACCTTTACAACGAACCCGACAGCCGCAGGTTCGCTCACTGCCGTTGTTGTGTCAAACTCTCTGTCCAGTGGAGCGGCTATTGAGATCGCGAACATCGTTCCCGTCGTCGCTGCTGAAACTTCGAACAACATTAGTGCCAGCACAAACACTCTGACCATCAATGGAATTGGCTTCGATACAACAGCCGCAAACAACACCGTGACGTTCAACAACGGAGCAGTTGGAACTGTCAACTCTGCAACGGCCACAAGTCTTTCCGTTACATTCACAACCTTGCCTGAAACAGCAGGGCCTTTGACCGCCATAGTAACTACGAATGGCATGAGCAGCGGGTCCGCAGTTCAGGTCGCGACAATTATCCCTGTCGTGACAGCCAGCAGCGCTAACCTCGCTGCAAATGCGGCAACAATTACGATCTCCGGATTCGGATTTGACCCAGTCGCAGCCAACAATGAAGTCGTGTTCAACAATGATGCGGAAGGCACCGTGACCGCGGCGACCGCCACTTCATTGACAATCACGCTGTCTACTATGCCAACGACTGCCGGCGATCTTACGGCTGTGGTCACAACCAACACTTTGGACAACGGCTCTGCAGTCAAAGTTGCCACTGTTATACCTGTGGTGACAAGCAGCACAACGAATCTTGCGGCCAATGGATCAACGGTCGTAATCAACGGATTCGGCTTCGCCCCGACGATCGCGAACAATTCTGTCACGCTAAACAACGGTGCCGTCGGTGACGTGACAGCGGCCACCGCCACATCAATCACAGTGACATTCTCCACCAAGCCAGCAACGGCGGGATCGTTAACGGCCATCGTAAGCACCGGCGGAATCAGCAACGCAGCAGCGGTTCAGGTCGCTTCGGTTATTCCGGTCGTCACTAGCAGCTCGGTGGATCTTGCTGCTAATGCAAGTACATTAACAATTAATGGATTCGGTTTTGACCCAACGGCCGCAAACAATTCGCTAACGCTCACAAATGGAGCCATCGGAACGGTGACAGCAGCAACGGCCAGATCGCTGACTGTGAGTCTGACAACCCCACCGGTCGCCGCGGGAGCTATCACCGCAATCGTGACCTCCAATTCCCGAACCAGCGGTTCGTCAACTCAGGTCGCGACTGCAGTTCCGGTCGTCACCAGTTCGACATCCAATCTTGGCGCTGATCAGTCGTCATTAACGATCAACGGCTTTGGCTTTGACACAACAGCCACAAACAATACGGTTGTCTTTAACAACGGTGCAGCGGGGACAGTCACGGAAGCCACCGCAACATCTCTCACTGTCACCCTCTCCACACGGCCGGAGACTGCCGGAAAACTGACCGCTGTCGTAACAACGAACAGCATCAGCAGTGGAGCAGCCGTTGATGTCGCAACTGTGATACCAGTTGTCACCACCAACACTGCAAACATCGCCGTCAATGCCGCGACGTTAGTCATAAACGGCCTTGGCTTTGACCCTACTCCGGCCAACAATTCGGTTGCTCTTGATAACGGAGCAGTGGGGACAGTCACTGCGGCCACAACTACGGCCCTCACCGTAACCTTCTCCTTCAACCCCGCGGCCGCCGGAGGTCTGACGGCTCTGGTCACCACGAATGGCGTCAGCAGTGGCTCAGCGGTTCAGGTGGCAAATGCTCGACCAATCGTTACCAGTCGCACTGTGAGCCAATCTGCCAACGCAACAACCGTGACCATCAACGGCTTCGGTTTCAACCCCGTTGCGTCACAAAACCTTGTTGCGTTCAACAACAACGCAATCGGCACCGTCACGGCAGCAACAAAGACCTCTCTGGTGGTAACATTCTCCATGAAGCCAAGAAGTGCTGGCAGTCTGACAGCAATCGTCGTCACAAACGGCATCGCGAGCGGGACGGCCGTTCAGGTCGCCAGTGTGGTCCCCGTCGTGACGAGCAGCGCATCAACCCTCGCCGCCAATGCGACAACATTGACCATCAACGGTCTGGGATTTGACCCCATCGCTAACAGAAACACAGTGGTTTTCAACAACGGTGCTGTAGGAGCAGTGACCGCTGCAACAGCCACATCCCTGACCGTAACACTGTCAACAAGACCATCAACAGCCGGCAGTCTGACCGCTGTCGTAACTACCAACAGTTTGACGAGCGGTGCGGCAGTCCAGGTAGCGACAGTTACTCCAGTCGTTACGGCAACCAGCGGTAACTTGCTGGCGAACGCGGCTACTCTGACAATCACCGGATTCGGATTCGATCCCACTCCATCAAAGAATACAGTCGTTCTCAACAGCGGAGCAGTGGGTACCGTCACAGCCGCAACAGCGACCTCATTGACAGTGACACTCAGCACAAAACCAATTGCAAGCAGCAACCTGACAGCGGTTGTTACAACAAACAGTCTGTCGAGCGGCGCTGCTGTCAAAGTGGCGAATGCAGTTCCGGTTGTTACCAGCAGTACCGCTGGTCTCGGAATCACCACGACAACGATGACGATCAACGGCTTCGGATTTGATCCGGTGGCCAATCGCAATACGGTTGTCTTCAGCAATGGAGCCGTAGGAACTGTCACAGCTGCGTCAGTAACCTCGCTGACTATCTCGTTCTCAACTCGACCAAACTTATTGGGGAGTATGACAGCGATTGTGACGACCAATACGATCGCCAGTGGAACCGCTGTTCAGGTAGCCACAGTCACACCAGTTGTTACGAACAGCAATACGGGCCTGCAGATTAACGCCACGTCGGTTGTGATCACGGGAGCAGGTTTCAGCTCAACAGCGAATCTGAATTCTGTGGTCTTCAACAATGGAGCCGTCGGTACAGTCACAACGGCAACAACCACATCGCTGACCGTAACATTCTCAACCAGGCCGACAGCAGTCGGAGATCTGACGGCTGTCGTAACAGTTAGCAGTGTTTCGAGTGGTTCTGCTATCAAGGTCGCGACCGTTCAGCCAGTTGTGACTGCAGGTACGGCTAACCTCGCAGCAAATGCGTCCACGATCACAATCAACGGCTTCGGCTTTGATACAACAGCCTCGAACAACAGCGTGACCCTCAGCAACGGAGCTGTCGGAACCGTAACCACGGCGACTGCAACCGTTCTGACCGTGACCCTCTCAACCAAACCGACTTCTGTCGGGAACATGACAGCAAGCGTCACGACCAACGGCGTCAGCAGCGGCTCAGTGGTTCAGGTCGCGACCGTCATTCCGGTCGTGACAAGCAGTACACTCAGTCGAGCAGCGGACCTGACAACGGTCACCATTCGAGGATTCGCGTTTGATCCCGTAGCTTCACGCAACACTGTTGTGTTCAACAATGGTGCCGTCGGAACAGTCACATCGGCGACACAGACGATTCTTACGGTCACGTTCTCGACTCGCCCAACGACTGCAGGCAGCCTGACTGCCACTGTGACAACAAACTCACTTTCCAACGGAACGCCGGTGCAGATCGCCAATGTGATTCCTAAGGTCACCAGCAGTACAGCAAGTCTCGCGGCCAACTCCGCAACGATGACAATCAGTGGATTTGGCTTCTCAACGACGGCCGCAAGTAACACGATCGTCTTCAACAACGGCGTGGTCGGAACGGTCACCACAGCCACGGCGACACTGTTGACAGTGACACTCTCGACAAGACCAACAACGGTCGGAAGCCTGACAGCTGTTGTCACAACCAACAGCCTGAGCAGCGGTAGTGCGGTTCAGGTGGCCAAAGTTGTACCAAGCGTGACGTCAAGCACTACACTTCTGCCCTCCGGGACCAACACACTGACGATTGCCGGTTTCGGTTTCGATTCAACGATCACCAACAATGCTATCTCATTCAATCATGGGGCCGTCGGAATTATCACGGCTGCAACGTCAACTTCGCTCAGCGTGACTCTCGCGGCCTTACCAAACGTCGGCGGTCCTCTGACCGTAGTGGTCACGACTGGCGGATTCAGCAGTGCGGCAACAGCAATCGCAACAGTCTCGCCCACAGTGACCGCAACAACGACAAACGTGGCAGCCACTGCGACCACTGTTACGATCACCGGCACAAACTTTGATCCGATAGCTGCGAATAACACCGTTGTCTTTGATAAGGGGGCAGTCGGTACTGTAACTTCAGCGACAACCACTGCGCTGACCGTCACATTCTCGACAAAACCTACAACGGCTGGCAGTTTGACCGCTGTCGTCTCAACAGGTGGTGCATCAAGTGGTACCGCCGTTCAGGTGGCGACGGTGACTCCAGTTGTCACGAGCAGTACCGCAAGCCTCGGCATCAACTCCACAACCGTTACTATCGCAGGTTTTGGATTCTCCACGGTAGCCGGCGGCAACACAGTGGTTATGAACAATGGAGCCGTTGGGACTGTCACAGCGGCCTCGGCGACTTCACTCACTGTGACATTCTCGACCAAGCCCACTTCACTCGGTAGCCTGACCGTAGTTGTTACGTCAGGTTCACTTTCCAGCGGAGCACCAACTCAGATCGCAACTGTTGCACCAGCAGTGACAGCCACGACAACATCGTTAGCAGCCAACGCGTCCACAGTCACGATCACGGGTGCGGGGTTTAGCACTGTGGCCGGAAACAACATCGTCACGTTCAATAATGGGGCCGTCGGGACAGTGACCGCAGCTACCGCGACGACACTCACCGTGACATTCTCAACAAAACCGCAGACCGCCGGAAGCCTGACCGCCGTGGTCACAACCAACGGAACATCCAGTGGAGCCGCCGTTCAGGTTGCCAACGTGATACCTGTGGTCACAATCAGCACTGCTAACCTGGCCATCACGGCAAACACCATGACAATTACTGGATTCGGCTTCTCGACAGTTGCTGCTAACAATCGAGTTGTCTTCAACAACGGAGCCATTGGAACAGTAACCGCCGCAACGGCAACAACACTAACCATCACCTTCACAACTCGGCCAACACGAACTGGTGCATTGACCGCAATCCTGACGACAAATCTGCTCGCAAGCGGTCTTGCCGTTCAAGTGGCCAATGTCATCTAAATGCTGCTGACCCTGGATGATCGGTGCCCATCAATCGGGCTCCGAAAAGATTGCTCTCAACGAAACGCTTGCACTATGTGGTGTGAGCGTTTCTTCTTTTACGAAGACACCGCGAGAGAGACTTCAAACGTCGAACTAACGGGGCTCTGTTGATCAGGAATGAAGGACGACCTCTCTTCTCACGCAAATGAAACGAACAGACGTCCGTCCACAAGAATTCGAATAAGGACGGACTCTGCAAAGCTGTTGTCCCAAAGTGCAAAGCCGAAAACATCTGTCTGATCGGACATACGTTCGTAGGTTCCGGCGAGAAAGCGTTTTACGCTTCCACGATCTCCGCTCACAACGCCCTCATAGTCCAGATACATCAGTCTGTGGTCAGGCAACGGCTCCGCAGCAATCGATTCGCCGAGACACGGCTTCCGGAGCAGCCTCCAGGTTCTCGCGGAGCATTCTTCTTCCAGCAACAGATCCCAGTGCAAAAAGGGATGATCGTGCTCAAGGATTACGAATCGCCGACGCATTGAATCCCCTGCCCCAGTGAGTATTCACGACAATCGGACACGAAGGCGGCTGACGCAATCGCTCTTCGGAACTACACGCCGCCGGTCTCATCAAACGAATCGTTGATCGTCGTGCAGTTGGTCTTGCGGCTGATGCGTTTCAACAGTCCCTTCAGAACTTTGCCAGGGCCGACTTCATAAAAGTCATCACAACCTTCGCTCAACATAAGATTGATTGAATCTTCCCAGCGGACCGGGTTGAGCACCTGCCGGATGAGTAACTGACGAATCTCTTCCGGATCCGTATGAGTCTGCGCATCGACGTTGGAGACCACGGGAATCTCCGGAGTACGGATTTCGACTTCCGCAAGAACTTCGGCCAGGGCTTCATCGGCCGGCCGCATAATCTCCGTGTGGAAAGCTCCGGCAACAGCCAGAGGAATCGCTCGACCACCGGCTGCTACAGCAAGTTCCGCAGCACGTTCGCAGGCAGCATTTTCTCCGCTGACGACGAGATTACCCGGGCACAAAAAGTTGGCGATCTGAATCGGACCGTGAGCAGACGCCTCTTTGCAGATCTGCTCAACCTGAGGACGCTCCATCAAAAGAATGCTGACCATTCCGGAAGGAGTTGCATCGGCCGCTGCCTGCATCGCCTCACCACGGCGTTTGACGACTCTCAATCCATCTTCAAACGACATCGCTCCGGAAAACACCAATGCTGTGTACTCACCGAGGCTCAAACCAGCTGCCATCTCACAGGCCAGCACGATTTCCGGTGAGTCCGCCCGTAGCTTCTCCAATGCGGCCAGGCTTGTCACAAACAAAGCTGGCTGACTGATGACCGTAGAATCCAGTTCTTCAGCGGGACCTTCAAAACAAAGCTTCGCCAGATCAAAGCCCATGATGTCGGCGGCCCGCTCGTAAAGCTCACGAGCTTTCGGATACTGAGCTGCCAGCTTGCGGCCCATCCCAACATGTTGGGCGCCCTGACCAGGAAAGAACAAAGCAATCTTGGACATGAATTCTCCTTTGCGCAGCCGAGCGTGGGCTGATGCGACAGAGCGAAGTCAAAGGCTGAAGTGAATTGGCCAATCAGTCTACTGCGGCAGGTTCTGTTGAGCCAGCAGATCCGTGATGCGCGAATTAATGTGATGGTTATCGATTTCTGTCGCCATCTTCAGGGCATTCCGGATCGATCGATGATCACTGGAGCCGTGACAAATGATGCAGACACCATCAATACCCAGCAACGGCGCGCCACCGGACTCCTGATAGTGGAATTGATCCGTGAGCTTACCTAAGGTCTGCTTCGCAAGATCACGCTCGGAAGACAGAGC
Organism: Planctomycetota bacterium; assembly: GCA_052034165.1. Classification (GTDB taxonomy): domain Bacteria; phylum Planctomycetota; class Planctomycetia; order Planctomycetales; family Planctomycetaceae; genus SXXK01. Next base: position 15,897 of record JBPOIW010000202.1, read on the forward strand.
CTTCATCATGGCCCCACCGACGGTCTTCAGGATGAATTCTGCCATCCCTTCGCTGACCTTCAGCACCACGTTTCCAACGAAACCTTCACAGACGATCACATCCGCTTCGCCGTGATAAAGACCGCGTCCTTCCACGTTGCCGATGTAGGTTCCGTGCAATTTGGAATTGGCCAGCATCGTGTGGGTGTCGCGATAAAGATCGGTCCCCTTGCCTTCTTCACTGCCGATGTTCATCAGGCCAATGCGAGGTGATTCAATACCCAGCATTTCCCGAGCCCACACCGAACCCATCAAGCCATACTGGGCCAGATGCTCAGGTCGAGCCGCAGGATTCGCACCAACATCGATCAGGATGCACGAGCCATTAATCGTCGGCAGGCGGACCGCAATCCCCGGACGCTTCACGCCCTTCAGGAAAAGTCGAGTTCTCAGGCCCGCAGCAACGACAGCCCCAGTATGCCCAGCACTCACAACCGCCTGGACGTCTCTGGACGCCATCAACTGCCAGCAGCGAACGATGGAACAGTTCGGTTTTTCGCGCAGCGCGACAGTCGGCTTCTCTTCCATTCCGACGAAGCCTTCAGATTCAACAATCTGAATACTCGGAGGCAAAGAGCCGACTTTGGCGATTTCTTCTTCCAGTCGAGGGCGATCACCAACCAGCAGGACTTCCAGATTCGGGATTCGCTCAACGGCTTCAAATGCACCGACGATGTTCGGGCCGGGAGCAAAATCACCG
>JBPOIW010000053.1:0-6119 GCA_052034165.1 Planctomycetota bacterium
CGCAATGGACGTGGTGCTGCCAACTCGATCCGGGCCGGAGATTCGCACGCGTTGCATTTCAAAGCCGACCGATCACCAGCAAATCCTTCTCGAAAAGCTGCGTCTCAAGCTGCCGTCCAAAATAGTCCAACGCAAAATGTAGTGGAAACTTTGGAACGGAAACTGCGGAAACGACTGTGTTTCTGAAGCGAGTTGGGGAAGTTGGGTTAGCCGGCTCGTCCACTTCCTGCTTTGCTGTTTGGTGATCATCTGCTTGGCTATCGCATGGAAGATATCCTGTCGCGCGGTGGTGTGAATCTCAATCGCAGCACGCTCTATGACTGGATGGCCGCGGTCGCCGATGTCACGAAGCCATTGTACGAATTGATGAAGCAACTCGTACTGCAATCGAAGATCATTCAGACAGACGACACGTTGGTGAAGCTGATCGATGCACTGGCGGAAGGTGGCTCACGGACGGCTCGCTTCTGGGCGTATCTTGGTGACCAGGATCATCCGTTTGAGGTGTATGACTTCACCGTGTCGCGTGAACGACATGGTCCGCAGGAATTTCTTCGCGATTACTCCGGCTACTTACAAGCCGATGCCCATGGAGGCTACGACGGAGTTTATCTGAAGGGAGATGGCGCAATCAAAGAGGTCGCCTGCTGGGCTCATGCTCGTCGCTACTGGCACAAGGCGTGCGAAGACCCAGCGCGGGCTCATTACGTGCTGGCGATCGTGGCCAAACTTTACAAGGTGGAAGATGCCGCTAAGGAGAAGTCAGCTGCTGCGCGCCAGTCGCTGCGCGAAGAGCACTCACGCCCCTTGCTGAACGATCTGAAGACATGACTTGATGCGGAAGTCTTTCTTCCGAAGAGCCTGTCCGGGAAAGCGGCCACGTATACGCTCAACCAGTGGGCCGCGCTTAATCGCTATCTCGAAGACGGTAATCTGTCGATCGATAACAACGCGTCCGAACGGGCGATGCGTCCAGTGGCGATCGGTCGCAAGAACTGGATGTTTGTCGGCAGCAAACCCGCCGGCCACCGAGCTGCGATCCTGATGTCTCTGATCGCCAGCTGCAAAGCCAATCTCGTGGAACCATGGGCCTGGCTGAAGGACGTGCTGATCCAGCTTCCGCTCGGGGCAACTCTGGAGTCGCTGCTGCCGAACACCTGGCTCGCGTCACAACCCGAGCACCGCTGGACCATCGCCGACCGCAGAAAACTCGAACGCGAACGCTGTGCAGACGAATAGAGTGCTGTTCGCCGGGCGCTTACCGACATGCGATTGCCCTGGGAAAAGTCCTCGCACTTCTGATTGACGGTTCTTGTCCCGGAAGAAGGCGAAATTTCTGTCGAGGTGGTGAAAGAGAATTCGCTTAATCAGACTTCGGGGAAATGACATAGATCAGCCCGGATTTTCTGCGTATCTGAAATCGGGCGAATTGCTTTGGATGTTGAATCGAGCTGACTCTCGTTGTCGACGTTGGGAGATCTTTTGCGTGAACAACGAGAACGTAACCAAGCCGAAGAAAAGCTCCATCGAACAAATGTGCCGGGCGTTTTGACGAGCCCCATCACTATGATGGAACTCGCACTGGCTTCAAAGCCGAACAGGATGCCCTCGTGCTCTATCCTGATTTCAATGGGAAGCTGAGAGACTCCGCGGGCTACTCCCAACTCAACGACCCATTTGCGATACGCAGTGCCAATTCTGTGAACTGGCGCCGCCGCTCCGGCGCCTTTTCCGGAACTTGCTGAACTGCTGTCAACGCAACACTTCCGAAAACAGCCTTCATGTAAAGGTTTGGAGCAGGAGGTACAAAGGGAGCATCAGGCGGCCCCATGCTTCCGTGGGACCAGAATGCTGCTACACCTGCCCAGGCAATCCCGTTGCAGAATTCCATTTTCTGAGCAATCGCCATCGCACGCCTGCGATTCGATTCGCTGGGATCTTTGACCCATGCTTCAACGACAACCAGCAGCTCAAGGTCAGGATCAACGAGCCGCTCGTCGACCGCGCGAACGCATGAGGTCAGCCACCAGACTGATGGACGCTTCGGTAATGCTGCTGACAGAAATTTAAGGCAGGAATTGTCATCCTGAGACTCAGCTAGGCGTTTGGCATAATCTGCGGTCGCCTCACCCACTCCCGGTTCAACAGGAACGTCTTCTTTCAAACCATTTTCGGTCCAAATGACGAGGGCTTCTTCTGCCAGAAACCCTTTTGCCTGAGCCAGACCTTCCTGATTCTCGTCCTGCTGAGGCTTTGCTTGAATTCGCGGGGTCGTGCCAGTCTTGTCAGAACCAATGATTGGGAGCGACTGGGATGCAGCTTTCGGTGTCGACTGACGCGTCGGCGACTGAGATTTCGACGATGTTCCGGATTCCTTCAGGCTCACCGAGAGATTAGTATCACCACATCTCAGAACATCATGGTCGGTCAGCACCCCTTCAGTGGCTGGTTTTTCATTCAGGTAGGTGCCATTCGTGCTACCAAGATCACGAAAATAGCAAGTGCCATCCGCAAGGGCCTCCAAGGTCAGATGGCGGCCAGACATCTCAAGATCCTGTGGAAACGTAATATTGCAGGTGTCCAGTCGCCCCACAATGACGGGGCAACCCGTTGCGAGGTCTGCGACCTTCCTCCATTGCTCTCCGCTTCGTACCACGAGTTGCACGATGGTCCCCTCAATTGATCATTGTAATCCCGCCTTTGACCGTCAGCATCCCGTCTCCAGACACCTGTGACATCGGGGCTTTGAAACTGGCCATCGCGGTTCCCTCCACCTTTACCATCAAGCCCTTGATTGTAACACCAGTTTGGTCAATTTTAATACTATTGGCCCCAACCTTGAACTCAATTGCCTGCATTGCTTCGGTCTTGCTAGCTCCAAGATCGAGTTTCGTAGTCTGGTTCCCCATCGACAGCTTCACGTCTTGGTTTCCCATTTTCAGCTCGGTCTTCTGATTTCCCATTTTCAAAACGGTCTCCTGGTTCCCCTGGCCAAGCTCAAGGGCCACGTTGCCACTCTTGACCACCACAGAAAGATTTCCCTTCTTGATGACGAGGGAATCATTTCCTGTTTCCAATTCGACCATTCTGTCTTTGTAAATTGTCGTCATCTGGCTCCCGGCTTTGGAGCCAACGCCTACTGTGAATTTCTGGTCGTTGTAGATTTCGATCTCCTGATCACCCGCCTCCTTGTCTTCAAAGCCGACTTTGCGAGTCTCGTTATTCTCGATGACGCAGTTGAAATCCTTTTCTGCGTGGACGTAAATCTCTTCACTATCCTTTTTGTCTTCAAACCGAATTTCGTTGAAGTTCTCATCACTTCCTTCCATGGAACTTCGCGTCTTCATACCGGATTGAGTTTTGTTGTCCGGAAGCGTGTACGGAGGCATGTTCTCGGCATTGAAGAGCATGCCGGTTATCACCGGCCGATCCGGATCCCCTTCCAGAAAGCTGACGATTACTTCCTGACCAATTCGCGGAATCTGGACCATTCCCCACTGCTTGCCAGCCCACGGAGTGGAAACTCGCACCCACAAGCTGGACTTGTCGTCATTCTTTCCTTTTCTGTCCCAGTGAAACTGGATCTTGACCCGACCATATTTGTCAGTGTAGATCTCGTCCCCCGAGGGTCCAACGACGACCGCAGACTGAATCCCCATCAGACGAGGTTTCTGACGCGTTCGGGCCGGACGAAACACGACATCAGCCGGTATCGCCCGGAACGAATTGACGTAGTTCTGACCTCCGGACTGACCGCCACTAATGAAACTTCCTCCAACCGATGCGCGATGCTCAACGGTTGTAATGACCCATTTTTTGCCTACCTCGGCTTTGTCTGGATGCTTATCGACAGCAAACTTCACACCTGGCGAAAAGGAGCGGACAGTCCCCGAGGCGGAAATGGTATCGAACTGAACTTCCTCAGCTTCCATCCGCAATTTCAAGAGGCTGTTCCCTTCGCCTTTTTCAACGTAATCCGCCGGATGATCATAGAACTCCAACTTAGAGTTTCCGGGGTGCGAAATCTTGCTGGAGGTGGTGACAGAGAGTGGCGTTGTCGGGTTTTCAAAATCGTAGTCCGTATGCGTCCATTTGCCGCTGGTATACTGAAAACCATGCGACCAACTGGACAGATTGTCTGCGTCCTCGTACGCATACAATTGCGAAGCAAGGCCAATGGGTGTTTCCGGGCAATCGTAAACCCCGCCGATATGATCAGACAAAACCAGTTCGTGTTTGCCCTGTGAATGCTTGAAGTAGTAGAAGATCCCTTCTTCTTCCAGGAGTCTCGACAAATAGTCGAAATGGGTTTCTCGATACTGAATGCAGTATTCACGTTTGGCAAGGGAACGCTTCACGTCCCACTTGTAGTCCGAAAATCCAAGGTCTTTTAAAAGGGCATCGATAATATCCTTAATATCCTTGCTCTTTTCGCATTCGAAGACGCGACAGTCTGAACCCTTGGTGAGAAACCACATCCAGGGAACAACTTCCGCTGCGTAGTTCTTTGCTCGCTCATTTTCGCCCACCGACCCAAACTGGTTCACAACGCCGTTGAACCAACGTTTCGCACCATCCGGTTTCAGCACATAGAAACTCACACTCTTGCCCAGAATGTCGGACGACTTGATTGCCCGGTCGTCGGACAGCAACGACAATGAAAAATGAAACAGCCCGGAGAGTTGTTCTTCGCCCGAGAATGACTCAAGAAACAACTTGTTGGGTCCAAGCGGGGTCTCTATACCAATTGTTCGATCGTCCTGCGCAAATGTCGACATGACTGCTGGCTCCCCGAAAACTGAATACCCCGCAAACGAAACAACGCTGCGGTCTCAGGCCAACTTCTGAAGATGACCGAAACCGCAGCGAATGGAACCTAATCCACCAGAACGTGACTACTTGCCAACGTTCTTGCCCACTTCGAAGGAGGCTCTAACTGGAGTTTCCTTATTGAAGGTTTCCGGATTGATCTTCGTGTAGTTCCACTCAACCTTGGTGTACGCGAGGGTCAGCTCCTCGGAGGCTGTTGGGTCACCCTTTTCGTTCACGTGGATACTGTAGCTTGTGATGATGACATTTTCGAGAATGTACTCAAGGTACGTTTCCTGCTTGTTCTTTGCCTGAAGCGTAAAGTGAATTGTCACCTTCTTCAGAGGAGTGCCGTTGGCACAAGCCTTCTGCAGTTCCACGGACGATGTATCGAGATTTCGAACGATCACGATATCACCCAAGGTTGTATCGCCCTGTGTACGCTGAGTGTCCTTTGCACCCTGAGCGATCGATCGGAAGATCGGCGAGGACATCGACTTGATCTCGATCCAGTTCTTGTGACCTTCGTCCGTGATCTGTCCCTTGATTTCTGGTGATTCTGTCTTCAAAAATGCGGCCATGATACTATCTCCTGCTCTTCGTCTCTCGAACGCTGGGGCCACACTTTGCAGCCGGTTCAAGTTCAACGTTCGTTTCAACTTGATGCACTATTCTCTGCCGAGGCGGAAAATGGTTGCGTGATTTCTGTCTTTTTTTGCCTGAACGAAACCGTATTGTATTCAACAGAAAACTCAGGCGTCAGCCACTTATTGCCCCAGAGTTATACCTTGGCCCCACAAATTATCGACGAAACGTCTTTTCGAGTTGGAACTTGCCGTATTTAAGGCAGGGTAGAAAGCATCTTCGATGCCGAAGCACCGCGACGCAAACCCAAATTGCGCAAGAACTTCAGATTGTGGCGGGCATTTTCTCTTCGTCTCAGTGTATTCGCGGATTCAGGATCCTCGCTGAACTGGAACCTGACGAATTCGCCGACAGTGCCGACTGCTTCTGAGCAATCGCAGTCACACGAGGCATCAGTTCCATATGACGAATTCGCTCAACCGGGACGGCCGAAGCTCACTAGTCGTCCCTGAAAAAGTCAGGAGCCGTTTTTGTATTCAGCGGTGGCTAATGGCTTAGGGGTTACCTGGGTTTGGTCTCTGTGTTTTATGCACAGCCGAGCGGCACCATGACCGACCTGAAACTGTTCCGACTCACCGAATCTGCTTCTGAAAACGCAAATCGGAGCCAGAAAATCAGCGATTGCGCCAGCGCGCGCAGCAGCTTGAGCAGATTCGATCCTGCGG
>JBPOIW010000199.1:0-42441 GCA_052034165.1 Planctomycetota bacterium
GCCGGCGCCTTTGGCTGGGCGGTAAACAAAAGCCCGCAGGATGTTGTTTGCCGCCCGCCTGATTGCCATTCTTTTTGCAGGACTCAGCCATGTTGCAGATTCGAAGTCCCAAAGTGCTCGGCCGACGGGCTGTTCTGCAGGCCGGCGTCTTGAGTATCGCTGGATTGAATCTTGCCACACAACAGCGATTGCTGGCAGAAGGCACAGCGAAGAAGAACAACAAGAGCGTCATTCTGATCTGGCTGGATGGTGGTCCGAGCCAGTTGGAGTCCTATGACCCGAAGCCCGAGGCTCCCGCTGAGTTTCGCGGTCCGTTTGGAACCATTCAGACGAGTTTGTCTGGCGTGCATTTTTCGGAACTAATGTCTCAACAGGCGAAGTTTGCGGACAAGATGTCGATCATTCGTTCCATGCGACATGGGACCGGAGATCACTTCGCGGGTGCTCACTGGATGCTGACGGGCCGGTTCGGAGCAACAACCGCGTCGAAAGGGATTCGATATCCGTCGCTCGGTTCGTGCGTCTCCAAATTGAAAGGTGCCAACAAGCCTGGTCTCCCTGCTTATGTTGGTTTGCCGTCGGCAGAAAGTGTTTACCTCTATCCTGGCTATCAGGGAGCCGCCTATCTGGGCGGTGAGCATGATCCGTTCGCGGTCAACAACGACATTCGATATCTGCACCACACTTACAAGACAAAAGTCGAAGCTCCGGCCTGCTTCAAATCGGCCACAGGCCTCGATCAATCCAGAGCACAGGACCGAAGTCATCTCATGGCTTCGCTCGATCGTCTGCGACGCGATGTTGACAACACGGGCGTGATGGACGTTATGGATTCTCACCATCAGTCGGCGCTGTCACTCGTCTTCGGCGGAGCCGCGATGGATGCATTCGATATTTCCAAAGAGTCACCCGCTGTTGCCGAACGCTACGGCAGTACTCCGTGGGGACAATACACTTTGATGGCTCGCCGACTGGTGGAATCTGGCGTGTCCTTCGTCACGGTCGACATGCCTCACTGGGATCATCATTCATCGCTGGTCGATGGGCATGCTCCCAATATGCGAGTGATGGATCAGTGCGTGGGAGCCCTGATGACAGATCTGGTCGAGAGAAATCTGCTGGATCAGGTTCTGGTAATTGTCATGGGCGAGTTCGGCAGAACTCCTCGCATCAATGAAGGACAACCGGGAATTCCCATCCCCGGCCGCGATCACTGGGGCGATGCGTTTTCGGTTATGCTGGCTGGCGGCGGATTGAAGCAGGGTGTTGTTGTCGGAGCGACCAACTCCAAGGCAGAGTACCCCGTCGAACGAGAAGTCGCGCCTCATGATTTGCTGGCCACGGTCTATCGAGTGCTCGGGATTGATCCGACAACTCACTTCCTTGATTACTCCGGCCGCCCGGTCGCGCTGGTCGATCGAGCTGAAGGTATCAGTGAATTGCTGTGAATAGTTGCTGATAGTTATGCGCAGGCAGGTTGTGTTCACTCAGGATTGAGTCGACTCAAACGCATGCTTTGACAGGCGAAACAGCACATGACGCTGGAGTTTGTGGCCGGCTGGCACGAAGGGATGATCAAAGTCTTCATCGCGGTTACATGTCATCCCAAGCTTCTGCATAACTCGCTGTGATCGCATATTGATTACTGCGGTCATTGAGATAATCTCAGGAAGCCCAATGTGTTCGAATCCAAACTGAAGAGCAGCCATCGCGCCTTCGGTGGCATAGCCGCGACCCCAGTGCTCGGCCATCAATCGCCAACCAATCTCGACACACGGAGTGAAGTGTGCATCGAAACGCGGCACCGCCAGTCCAAGCAAACCAGCGAAACTGGTGATGCCCGGAATCTCAACCGCCCAATATCCGAAGCCATGCTCCTCGTGATGATTGATCATCCGGGCCAGCATCGCTTCACAGTCATCGCGAGTGAGAAGTGACGGGAAGAATTCCATCACTCGATCATCGTTGCTCATCGCGAACAATTGTTCCAGATCTTCCTGTTTCCAAGGGCGGAGCAGCAGTCTTGGAGAACGAATCATCCTTGTCTTGTCCGATTCTGTCATGACGGTTCATCTTACATCCGTGTGTGAGCATAGAAGTCGTGCAGGCCCATCGCCATTGACGCCGCTGTCAAAAGACTCAGACCGATAATCACTGCGCCAATCCATCGCGTGCGTTTGATCTGCCACCACATAATGATTCCGCTGATGCCCCAGAAGACCATGGCAATCGCCATCGTGTCGACAGCCAGCGACCAGAACGATCGGCCGTTCCATGTCGGCGACTGACCATGAGATGTGTGCATCCGGAGGAAGAAATGACGAATCGGCATTCCGTCTTCTCCCGTGAAGCGATTAATGTCGACATGCCCGTCTTTCAGAACATAAGTGATGCGAGCGGGCTGATCATCCACGGTGGCCAGAAAGTTCAGCTTGGTCCAGCCGAACGGCTGCGGCTCTTTGCCATTTAACAGGCCGGCACCGTCCAGCAGGCTGGCTGCTGCTTTCTTTGCCGCTTCCTGAGGATCGGGGCTGAGCTTCACATTGCGAATCTCGGGTAGCATTGTCTCTGGATCTTCATCATTCTTTGGCATCGTGCCGATCCAGCTTTCGTGGGTCACTGGATTGATGTAGACGACGTGCTGCAGTCCATCCTGTTTGACCTCGAACGAGATCTCGTTGGTGAATTCTGCCTGAGAATTTTCAGAGAGCTTTATGCGGGATGAATCGGCGTTTTTCTGAATCGCCTCAACGACCTGTTCGGCCAGTTGATTTGCATCCGGAAGCTCCTTGACGCCTGCTTCGACTGAGGACTGCGGATTCACTGTTTGAATCTGCATGCGAGGAAACAAACCGAGATGATTATACATGGCGCCCGTGATGCCATACATCAGCACCCACGGCAGCAGGAAAATGCCTGAATACAGATGGATGCGGCGAATGATCAGATTGATTCGTGAGGCCAGTTTCATGGCACTTCCTGAGTAGGACGGAACCGGAGGACAGGGAACGTTGGCTCGGCGGCACAATGTATCCACCGCAATATCAACTTCAAAGCAGTTGCCTGAGCTGCAGTGCTTTGTCGAGAGGATCAGAATGTCGAACGCTGCTTCGGACCCAACGAAATAGCCCGCCTGCAAGTGCTTTCAAAAGAATCGAAAGATGTGTTTCGCTGCCTGACATTCCGGAGTAGAATCTCGCCAATTAGAAATCCATGGCTCAACCAATTCCTACGTCAGTGATTGAAGTCTGAATCGCAAACGATCTGCCGAGGATGATGAGGCGATGTCTATACATACACCGATCGATCCTCTTCCCACCACCAGCATCCTCCAGCTTTTTCCTTCGCAGGGAGAGTGGCAGGACGGGGACTACTTTTCGCTGCCCGGAAACAGATTGGTTGAGATGGTTGATGGTTTTGTCGAGGTCCTGCCAATGCCGTCTTTGCAGCACCAGTTTCTTGCTCGGCTCATCTTTCTTAAGCTGCACGAGGCCAGTGAATTGCGAAAAGCTGGAATTGTCATGACGGCACCGACAAGAGTTCAGATTGGCTCTCGACATTATCGTGAGCCGGATGTTCTGTTTGTTGCCGGACGGAACCTTAACCGTCGTCAGGCACAGTATTGGGAAACGGCCGATATCGTTGTCGAAATTGTCAGTCCTGATGACCCGGATCGTGATTTGGTCGACAAGCGGCGTGATTATGCACTCGCAGGCATCCCGGAATACTGGATCGTTGATCCGCGAGACCAAAGTGTGCGGGTGCTGACAATCAGTGACGGCGAATACCGCGAAGTGGACCAGCGTCCAATTGTTGAATCCAGAGTTCTTCCGGGCATGAAGCTCAATGTCGCAGAGCTGTTCCAACGAGCATCCGAATTGACCTGACGTCCATACCCGGGTCGATTGGTCCATCATCGTTTCTGCAAATACTCCTTCGCCAGTCGTTCGCCAAGCCATACTGTGCTCTCAGCGTCAATCACCAACTGCTCGCGCTGAGGAGGCAAGTCGGTCAGGCGAATGTGGATGATGTTTGAGTCACTGGCAGTGGCTTTGCTGATCATGGCCATTGAGTCGATTCGGTTGACGCTTTCATCGTTGGTCGGCTGCTGCTGACTGACATACCACTTCAGTTCCGGCTGTCCAAGATGGCGACGCAGAGCCGTGATGAGTGACATTACATGCTTGGCTGCTCCTTCTCGAAATGGTCCCCACGACATGTCGTTTTCACCCACGTGATAGAAGATGCCGGCGAGTTCGACTTCGTGACCTCGATCTTTCAACTGCTGAACCGAATCCTTTACGAACTGCAGAAAAGCCGGGTAAAGGTTTCGAGACTTCGCTTCGCTGCCTTCCGGAGTCCAGTCGATAATCTGCGAACCGCTGTGAGTAAACTTGGCGATGGCGATGTTCTCTACACCAGCGGCCTTTAAAGTCGATCCGAAGCTGAGTTCCGGCCCGAAGGTGTCGTAGAAGCCGAACGGACCAAGCGGTTCCCAGTCGTGCGAGACCTTGTAGCCGCCGCCCAAACTGTAGCGACATGCGATGGCCACATCGTCCTGCAGCAGTCCTGCTCTTCCCTCAAGCTTTGCCAGGTCCTGAACGAACGCTCGTTCGCCTTCCATGTTGCGGTGACCAGCCATGACGAACAGCTTAATCCTTGATCCTTGAGCATACGGCCATGTCGTCAGCTGACGTGGCGTTGGCGACCACTTTTCAATCGCTTTCAGATACGCGTGAGCATAGTTCACGCCGTGCTCAAGCTGGCCGAGCGTTCCATAATGATAATGCAGGCCAGTGCCGCCTCCGATTTCAACACCGACATGGTTTGTTGGAACATAATCGGCCAGCGGATCTGCGTCGGTGACTTCTTTCTGGCCGAGGCTGATGGCATACATGCGAGGCCGGAGGTCCATTCCCCAGATCGTCTTGGTACACAATTCGCCGATGTAGAATCGCAGGTCAGGAGTCTTTAGATCTCGCCGCCAGCACGCGATGAAATTCTTCAGGTTCTTGCCGTAGTTAGCCATGTAATCGGCTTCGAACATATCGTTCTCGCCCTGATGCCACATAAAGCCCTCCATGCGGTACTTGATTCCCTGCTGATCCAGCAGAGCCAGTGACGATCGAATCTGCTCCAGCGCCAGCGGATACATTTTGAACCCCGACGGTTCATCCCGGTTCCAGTCGCCGCCCAGATGAGTCCCTCCCGCAGCAATCTTGATGATCGCAATCGGCGCCTTGATGTGCCGAGTCATCTCGCGAGCAAAACTCAGCTCCGGCCCGACAACATTGTAAACGGGACGCAGAGGTTCCCAGCCCTCGGACAACAGCTTGTCTTCGCGTCCGAGGCAATAAGAAAACCGCACGCTGGTCTGCAGCTTGTCCAGGCCTGCAAATGGAGGAAAGCGATCGATGTCTTCAATCTTTGAATCCGAGCCGACCATATTCGACTGCCCGGCAAAGATGAAGACCCGCACCGTGGTTTCATCCTCGCCCGGCGCAGCGCTTACGTTTGTGTGAAGACAGAACACAAGCATCAACAACAGGAAGGAAACAGATCGCAGCATGAGACCATCCGAATTGGCAGGCACTGAAAGATTGAATTCGCTGGTGCCATTGTGCACGAAACCTCATCGCATGGCACGCCAGGGGCTCTCCGCGTTACGGGCTATTCAGCTCAAGCTCCGTGGCAAACATCAGTCCCATTGCGCCGCCGCGGTCGTCTTTGCCGTTGATGGCGGGCCGGTCAAAATAATCCTGCAGGGTCTTTTGTTTCCCCGTGCCCGTGCAGACATTGACCAGATCACCGTTTGGGCTCGTGCGTGATTCGATCGCCTGCCATGCCCGATCAACGTGCGGCTGATACTCATTGCGAGACAACCAACCACGGCGAATTCCGCGAGCCATCGCGAAGCCGATCATGCACGTACAGGAATATTCATCGTAGCTTTCCGGATGATCAATCACCTGATGCCAACAGTTCGTTTTGGGATCCTGATGAAGCTTCAATGCGGCGATGTGCTTCCGGAATTCTTCCAGCAAAGGCTGAAACGCCGGATGATCTTCCGGCCAGTCACTCAGCGCGAGGGCAAGACCGAGTGCCGGGAATCCGTTTCCTCGTCCCCACGCGGCTTCACACAGCGGAGAATGTCGATACAAGCCGTCCTCGCGAAGGCAATATGTTCGCATTGATACAAAGTGAACGGCGGCTGCGTCAAAGTACTTCCGATCACCAGTCAGCCTTCCTGTCGCAACCAGAATAGGACCGGCCATAAACACGGCATCGCTCATTTCATTGTGAAATGGCATGACGGCAAGAGCCTTTCCGGAATCATCAAAGACCTGGTCGGCTGCGATGTGACACAGGGCGATCCATCGTTCACGATCGGCTCCGGAAGATCTTTCCGCCAATGCGGCAAATATGAGATGTCCAGCCTGTTCACTGCCCGACTTTGGGACAGGCGACTTTTCGCCTGTTCGAAACGGCTCCACAATCGTGCGAACTTCGGCCGCGTACTTTTCGTCTCCGGTGATCTCGGTCAGCCTGAGCTTCGCGACCAGAGGCAGTGCAGGAATATAGGCGACCTGATCCAGCTTGTGACCATAGACGCTCGCCAGTTGTTCCGCGACCTCCCGCGGAGCACGAGCCTGAGCGAAAGCCGAACTGGTCGAAACCACGACTGCGATCAGCAAACATAAGGTTGATTGCATGGGAAGCCCGTTTTGATGTGCGAGATAACAGAAGGAAAATAGACCCGAACGATAGCGGGATCGTTGTCCACTCGCCTCCATCAGGCGAGCGTCGTGCGCGGCAAAGGCCGCAGAATGCCCGATTGGCACAGGAAATCAGGATTTTGCGAGATTCCACAAGTTGCAACTACGGTGCCCGGTCGTTGCGAAGGATATCGCGGAGCGTTACTCTATGGCGCTCGTTTTCACGTCCCGGAATGAAGATTCGGCAGACAGATTCCTGTCTGCCTTCGTTCGCCCTTATTCGCGCGGTCAGTGTTGGTCGCGCTCGGAGTATTCAAATGCCTCTGGTTCCTCTTCGCGTTGTCCTGGATCATGCTGCAGAAAACAACTACGGAGTTGCTGCGTTCAATGTTAACAATATGGAGCAGATTCAGTCGATCATGGAGGCTGCTCGCGAAACCGATTCACCGGTGATCGTTCAGGCTTCTCGCGGTGCTCGCTCTTATTCACAGGACAACTACCTGCGTCACCTGATGCTGGCTGCTTCTGAGCTGTATCCGGACCTCCCGATCGTCATGCACCAGGACCACGGCAACAGCCCAGCCACCTGCTACAGCGCGATCAAGTATGGTTTCACCTCCGTGATGATGGACGGCTCGCTGAAGGAAGACGCAGCGACTCCGGCATCCTACGAATACAACGTGAAGGTGACTCGCGAAGTCGTGCTGGTGGCTCACTCCATGGGAGTTTCCGTCGAAGGCGAAATCGGTTGCCTGGGACAGGTTGGACATGCTCCAGCCACACCAGCGGCTGGTGCTCATGCCCACGATAAGGATCTGGAAAAAGAACCTGGCGATCGCGACTCACACGCGACCGGTGGTGCTTCAGGTGGTATGGATTCATCGCACCTGACTGACCCTGAAGAAGCGGAACGCTTCGTCGCTGAGACTGGATGCGATGCGTTGGCCGTTGCAATCGGTACCAGCCACGGTGCTTACAAGTTCAAGCACAAGCCGACGGGTGAAGTGCTGAAGATGTCTCTGATCGAAGAGATTCACCGTCGCCTGCCAAACACTCACTTGGTCATGCACGGCAGCTCATCTGTCCCGCAAGAACTTCAGGACATCATCCGTCAGTTCGGTGGTCAGATGGAAGAAACCTACGGCGTGCCGGTTGAAGAAATTCAGCGAGGCATCAAGCACGGCGTGCGAAAGATCAACGTCGACACCGACTGCCGCATGGCCATCACGGGTGCGATTCGAAAGGTCTTCGCTGAAAAGCCACGAGCTTTCGACCCACGCGAATACCTGAAGCCAGCTCGCGACGCGATGAAGCAGGTCTGTATCGCTCGTATGATTGCCTTCGGCCAGGCTGGTAACGCCGCTAAACTGATGAAGGCCAAGAAGCTGTCATAGCCAACCGTTGAAGTCGCTCGACTTCATTGAGAATACAGCAAAAACTAAACGCTCACGCCATTCGCATTGCGAAAGGTGTGAGCGTTTTTGCTGCGCTGTTGTTTGCCATTCATTTACCGCAAGCAACGCCGTCGGTTGGCGTCATTTGCTATCCGGCTTATTCACAATCGCCGCATAGGCCGGTTTCGGCTGGGAGTTTGCGTCGAGAATCAAAGGGTGCTGGCCGAAACGCCAGGTGCGGCGATCGTGGAGACCCCAGAATGTGACACGTTCGATGACGTCTTTGTGCTTCGTGAAGATCGCGAACAGCTTCGCGTAGTCTTCTGCCTGACGAGTCAGGTCCTCTGTTGATGCCGGAGCAACATTCCGTTGACCTTGGCGTCCCGGACCGCCTCCGAACTGTCCGCCGGATGCGCCTCGAATCGTCACGTCCAGTTCCGTGATGCTGACCTTCAGGCCGAGCGATGCGTAGTCGGAAATAGCTTTGTCAATGTCGTCGAACGGAACGCTGCCCGTTCGCCAGTGTCCCTGAATGCCGACCGCATGAACCGGCGCGCCGTCTGCCAGCAGTCGCTTCAGCAAGACCATCGAACTGGCGTGCTTCGGACCAGATTCGATGTTGTAATCGTTGTAATACAAAACCGCGTCTGGGTCTGCTTCGTGAGCGAACTTAAAGGCCAGCGTCAGAAATTCGGGGCCAAGAGTTTGCAGCCACTTTGATTCTCGGAGATGTTCGGTTCTCCCGGTCTCGTCGTTGCCGCCATCGTTGATCGCTTCGTTCACGACGTCCCAACTTTGGATCTTCCCTTTGTAGCGACCGACCAGTGTCGAGATATGGTCCTTCATTCGCTGAGTCACGACGGCTCGATCGCCGCCCTCAAAGAACCAGTCACGAGTCTGTGCATGCCAGACCAGTGTGTGACCGTGAACCGACATTTGATTCTTCTGACCCCACTCCACCAGTGCATCTGGTGTTTCGAGCTGCCAGCGACCTTCTTCCGGATGAACGCCTTCCGGCTTCATACAATTCTCGGGAGTCACCGCGTTGAAGTGCTTTGCGGCCGCTTCAAGTTCCGCTTCGGAGTATCGCACCGGTACATCACCAGCCATGCCGATCACGAAGGAGTCCTTGAACGCGTCTTTGATGATGCGATCAATTTGGACTTCAGCTGTGGGGGTTGTTGACGCTGGAGCAGGCTTGGGGATATCACGCGTTGCAACGTTTGCGACAAACAGCAGCGGAGCAATTTCGCGCAGGCCGCGACGCCATGTTTGCCATTCGTGAGCCGTCTCCGGTGACACATAGTAATGACTGTTAATGCCGACTTTTTTGAGGGCATTTGTATTCGCTTCGGGATCGCCGCTGCGTCGTGGATTCTGGCCTCCACCGACTTCCTTGCTGCCGTAACTGACGAAGACCAGTTTCACTTTCTCTTTGAATCCGTCCGTCTTTTCAACGTCTTCTATCGAGATTGATCCGCCGCTGAAGAGTCCGATGTGAGAGAACTTATCGAGGTTACGGAGCGTGATGGCCTTCGTTTCCATGCCGCCCATGGAAAGCCCGGCCATGGCTCGATTGGGTTGGTCCGTAAGGGTCCGGAAGTTGGAGTCGACGTATGGAATCAGCTCTTTGACCAGAACGGTTTCGAAATGAGTAATGTCGAAGCTGCCGATTCCACCCGGTCGAGTATCGTTCGTCATTCCGTATGTCATCACGACGATGAATGGCCTGGCTTTGCCTTCGGCGATCAGGTTGTCGAGGATCAGGCCCGCGTGGCCCTGAACGCTCCAGCCATATTCGTTCTCTCCCCATCCATGCTGCAGATAGAGCACTGGATATCGTTTTTCAAGATCGCTATCGTAACCCGGCGGTGTGTAAACAAAGGCGCGACGATCGGTCTTTGTGCTTTCGGACGGAAACAACACCTCACGCATTTGGCCATGAGAAACACTCTTCATTGCGTAAAAGTCTTTATCCTTCGCCGGCACTTCGACGCCACTGCCCCATCGCATGGCACCGAAGAAGTACTTGCTGTTTGGGTCGGGGACCTCGGCTCCATCAATTTTGATCGTGTAGTAGTGAAATCCCTCGTCCAACTTTCGTGTATAGCCCGTCCAGACTCCCTGGCCATCTTTCACGAACTCGCTGCTGTCGCGGAAACTGCAAGAAACACTAGTCGCTTGAGGTGCAACGATACGAAATCGGACCCGGCCCTCTGAGTTCACTTGAGGATACTCTTTGCCTTCCTGATTGGTGACGGCAGGTTGCCAATCGTCAACTGGAGATTCGCCATCAAGCGAACTGGTGGTTGCTTTGGCGACGATCGGCTTGTCCTGGAAAACGCTCTGAGCAAACCAGTACAAACTGCTGCTCCAGTGTTGAGGATCATGGCCGTGGCCATCGACGTGCCAGACATGATTGATCTCGTTCTTCTTCAGAAACTGATGAGTTCTTTGGCTGATGTTGATCAGGCCGTCTTTGTTTCCGCAGGAGATCCAAAGCAGCTTCAGTTTGGCCTTTGCCGCAGCAACATCGGGAATCAGTTCTTCCGGCTTCTTCGTATTGGGCGCGGCCGAGAATGGGCCAACCCATGCGAAGGTGTCGAGATTTCCGAGGCCAAAGTTGAACGACTGACCGCCACCCATTGAAAGCCCTGCGATGGCTCGCTTCTCACGATTGCGGTCGACCGAGTACTTCGCTTCGATGAAGGGAATCACATCGTCCAGAAGGTCACGTTCAAAAACGGCAAACGCAGGTGCCGATTTAAACATATCGCCTTCGGCTCGATCATTCTTTTGAGCTCGGCCGTTGGGCATGACAACGATCATCGGGACGGCCTTGCCATCCGCAATCAGGTTATCAAGGATCACATTCGGGGTCGCGAAACGCTGCCATTCCGTTTCATCTCCACCAATTCCATGAAGAAGATAAAGCACGGGGTACTTCGTTTCGGCTGAATATCCTGGAGGCGTGTAGACCTGCATCTTGCGAGTCGTGCCGACGGTTTTTGATTCATACTCGACCATTTCCAGCCTGCCATGCGGTATGCCTTCGCGTTCCGTTTTGAAGCTTTCCGGAGGAGCGTCGTAAACAGCGACATCATCGGGCCCAAGGACAATCGGACCACCAAACCCGCCTCGTCCCTGCGGCGGACGATTCGGTTCGTCGTTCGGTCGAGGTGATTCCTGAGCCGTCTTTTCAGGCTCGGGTTTTGCTTCGTCCTGAGCAGAAAGAATCGAAGATGTGAACAGCACTACTGCGAGTATCGCCATGCGTCGCATAACACGCTCCTTGAGTAAATAGTCCGGAGCCCGGTGGGACTCCGCCTTGATTGGCACGACCTGGATTGACACGACTTGGACAAGATCAGGTGAACGCTTGCAGGCTTTCACTATTGGAGAACACTTCAGTCAGGTTGGCGAGCCACCGCCGTTGCCTTTTCGGCTCCACTGTTGTTAAGAGACTCTGTCATTCGCTGCAGCAGTGAAAGAAGCACGCGAGTCTCACTGGCACTGAGCGACGTCACCATTTGATCTCGAACCTCCTGTCCAGCATCAAACGCCTGCTGAAAGGTTCGAAGACCAGATTTCGTCAGGCTCACCGTACGCGCTCGCGCATCGGTTGGATGAGCTTCACGTGTTACCAGGCCCTGCTTTTCCAGCAGCACAAGCATCGCCCGAACCGTGCTGGGATCCGAAGGCATACGAGCCGCCAATTCTCGCTGAGTCATCGCCTGTCCCCGTGCGAGTGTAGCAAGGAGTACAAACTGGTCGGCCGTAATTCCATACTCAACAAACACCGCATCAGATCGACGGTGTAGAGTCAGGTAGGCCGTTCGCAGTGCCAGCGGAAGTTCATCTTTCGGCGATATCATCTTCTGACCCCATGGACAAATTCGTGCGTATACGTACGAATTTATCCGCATAGGTCTGTGTGTCAAGCCATGGGCGATAAAGTCGCTATTTCTCTGCCGCCGTCAGTTGACTGAACTCATCCTCGGTAATCTTGCCGTCATTGTTCGCGTCCATTTTACTGAAACGGGTTTCTATGGAGTCCTTGTTCTTCGCAGTGGCCGTGGCGACGAATTCAGCGCGATCGATGGAACCATCATTGTTCTGGTCGCGAGTTGCGAAGCGGGATGATCCGGGCTTCGCTTTAGCTGCCTTCGCCGCGGAACGAGTATTTGCATCCGAGTTCGGCTTGGGTTCCGGTATCGTGGCGAGGATCTCACTGAAGTGTTTGCGAGCCGCGACGACCTCGGGATCTGTAGAAGTCGTTACATCCTTGTAGCCTGAGCCATCGCGGCTGTCGCCACAATCGAAGAAGCGTTCACTTTTGCCGGCTTTATCGATTTCCAGCAGCCAGCGCGAGTCGCGGAGGATTCGTCCGTCGTCGAGGTGGCTGTAGATCCAGTCGCGATGCGATTTCTTCTCGCCGCGAAGCACAGGGATAAGGCTGTGACCATCGAAAGGAACGTCCTTCGGCAGTTCCGCTCCGGAGATCTCGGCCAGTGTTGGCATGATGTCGGTGAGGTCGGCCGCAGCTCGCGATACCACGCCGCGTTGAACGCCGGGGCCGCGAATGATACAGGGAACTCGCGCGCCCAGTTCCGTCAATGTTCCTTTGCCATCACTGCCAGTGCCGTTGTCGCCGATGAAGATGACATACGTGTTCTGGTCGAGACCCTCGGCCTTCAGTCCGTCAAGAAGCTTGCCCATCAGATGATCGAGATACTCAAGGTTGGACTTGAACCCCGCTGGCCAGCGCTGTCCGGGGTCGCCGGGATTCGGTGTTTCGAGATGCGGCCCGTGAGTCAAGACAGACGTGTAATAGATAAAGAACGGTTTCGTCTTGTTTCGCCGTGCAAAATCGAGCACGAAGTCGTTAAACATGTCCGGGCCGTAGTCGTTCGGCGTTGTTGGAGGGTACTCGCCGTTTCGAATCAGGCTGGGATGCCAGAAGCGACTGGCCTTTCCGCCTTTTTCCTTCCCCGGATGTTTCACGCCTTCTGGCAAATTATGATCGTACGCCCACATCAGGTATTCATCGAACCCGGTGTCTCGCACGAGCGTTGGGAGCTTTCCACTGAGCTGCCACTTACCCGCCTGCGCCGTCACGTAGCCTCGAGATTTCATCAAATCGGCATGGGTAAAATGATGGCCGATGTCGGCCTTTGGAGAGTCCGCGGGCGGCTTAAAGGCCGGGTTCTGCATTCCCAGAAATCCGTTGCGAAAGCCATACTGGCCAGTCATCAGACAGACTCGAGTCGGAGTACACAGCGGCATGGCGTAGAAAGTTTCGAAACGTGTTCCCTCTGCTGCCACGCGATCCAGATTGGGAGTTCGATGCCGCTGACTGCCGTAGCAAGAAAGTTCCTTCGCACCCAGATCATCAGCAAGAATCAATATCACATTCGGCGAAGTCTCGGCTCCCGCAAGCAGTGAGCATTGCATCGCTACGATGATCGTCAGAATGATGTGTTTCATAATTTGCCTTTTCGAGTGACTTAAACCGGGTGAGACAGGATACCAGTCGTCGACTCCGATTTCCTCTGACTTGAATCCCACTGTCGGTGGACAATTTAAGGGCTGACACGCATCTGTTGAACATTCGTCAGATTTCCGTAACGATGCCTGGCATGCATCCCGAATACTTTGAAACTCACTTTAATCCCGCTGGTTACGAAGGTCCATGGCCACGTCAGTTTGCGATTATCACGGGCTACGCAACGACAGGAGAAGAATGGACCTCGGAAGCCAATACGAAGGCGGATCTTGAGTTGCACGCCGAACTGCTGCGGCGAGGCGTCTGGATTCAACGCATCACTGGATACTCACCACGGACAGGACATGCAGAGCCGGGCTGGGCCGTGGAGTTGTCATTTTCAGACGCATGCGATCTCGGGCACCAGTTCCGACAAGACGCCCTTTATTTTGTTCGCGACGACCAACTTTTTGTCTCACACTGCGATTCGCGGCGAGAGGAAATGCTCGTTGGCTCATTTCGTGAACGTCTGCGTTTCTGAAGTCACTTGATCCCAAGCGGATCAGTGATGGACCGTTGACTCTGGAGCTGAATTTGGTGCCGGATTTGCCTCACCAAAGACAAGACTGCCGAGCCGCTCCAGCATAAAGTAGAACACTGGAGTCAGAAAGACTCCGAAGATTGTGACCCCCAACATCCCGGAGAAGACAGCAATCCCCAGAGTTCTTCGCATCTCGGCCCCTGCCCCGTGCGCAATTGCCAGGGGAACGACGCCGAGAATGAAGGCGAACGAGGTCATCAGAATCGGACGCAGTCGCATCCGACAGGCTTCCACGGTGGCGTCGAAGGCCGTCGCGCCAGCCGCCCGTTTTTCTTTGGCGAACTCGACGATCAAAATCGCATTCTTGCTTGCGAGGCCCACAAGCACGACGAGACCGGTCTGCACAAAGATGTTGATGTCCAGGTGAGCCCATGCCACGCCGATCACCGAGCATAACAGACACATCGGCACGACAAGAATCACGGCGAACGGCAAGCGGAGACTCTCATACTGTGCGGCCAAAAGCAGATACACCAGAACAACGGCCAGAGCGAACACAACCATCGCCGTATTGCCAGCTCGAATCTGCAGAAGAGTCAGCTCAGTCCACAAAGAGGTCATCCCCGGCGGCAGTTCTGTGGCTGCCAGATTGTCGACCGTGGAAATCATCTGCCCGGAACTCACACCCGGCAAAGTTCCTCCGTTGATCGTGGCCGCGACAACTCCGTTATAGCGAGTGATCAAACCCGGACCTGCGATGTCGCGAACCTCGGCGATGCTGGCCAGCGGAACCATGTCCCGCATCAGGTTTCGGACCTTGAGCTTGCGAACGTCATCGGCCGTCAGACGAAACGCGGGATCCGCCTGAAGATTGACCTGCCAGGTACGGCCAAATCTATTGAAGTCGTTGGCGTAGAAGCCGCCAAGATAGACCTGAAGAGTCAGGAAGACATCGTTCAGAGGAACCCCCAGTGACTTACATTTTTCTCGATCGACCTCAACAAACATCTGAGGAGTATTCGCACGGAAGGCGTTGAAGAGACCCGCCAGCCCGGGACGCTGATTTCCCTGCGCGGCAAAGGTGTCGGCCGCATCCTGCAGGCCACTGAAACCGGTGCCGGAGCGATCCTGAATCATCACTTTAAAACCGCCAGCATTACCGAGACCATCAACAGCCGGTGGTCCAAACACGGCGACAGCGGCATCCTGAATACTTCGAAACGCAGCTGCTCGCAGTTGCTGAGCGATCACGTCTGAATTGAGTTCGGGACCGCGCTCTTCGAACTCATTTAAAATCACAAACATCGAACCAAAGTTTGAACCGGTCGCATTCTGCACAATCGACTGACCTGGGATCGAAATGACATGGCCGACTCCTTTGATACCCGGATACTTCGTTTTGTCACCGTCATCACCCCGCGCGATGCGATCGATTTCCTTCATGACGGCATTGGTGCGTTCCAGCGAGGCTGCATCGGGAAGTTGCACATTCACCAGCAGGTAACCTTTGTCCTGAGCCGGGACGAATCCCGTCGGAACATGCGTAAAGCTGTAATAGGTCGCGTAAAGCAGCCCACCGTATACGCAGAGAACAATCACCGATAGACGCAGGAGCCAACCAACGGACCACGCATAGCCGCTGGAGGCTTTGTCAAAAAATTTGTTGAATAGTTTGAAGAACCAGCCGAGCACACCGTTCAGAAGTCGAGTCAGGATGTCTTTCTGTTCGGCTTTCGGACGCAGCAACAAGGCGGCCAGAGCCGGGCTGAGTGTCAGGGAGTTCACGGCCGAGAAAAACGTGGAGACCGCAATGGTGACGGCAAACTGTCGAAAGAACTGGCCAGTAATCCCGGTGATAAATGCACACGGAATAAAGACGGCCATCAGGACGAGCGAAATCGCAATGACCGGAACAGCGACCTCATCCATGGCTTTTCTTGAGGCATCGCGAGGCGACAGGCCGTGTTCCAGATGATGCTCCACGGCTTCGACCACCACGATCGCATCATCCACCACAATCCCGATCGCCAGTACCAGGCCGAGCAGCGAAAGATTGTTCAGGCTGAAACCGAAGCCAGCCATCAGAGCAAACGTGCCGATAATGGCTACTGGCACTGCAATCAATGGAATCAAAGTGGCTCGCCAGGACTGCAGAAACAGAAGCACGACGATTCCAACCAGCACGATCGCGTCGCGCAAGGCTTTGAAGACTTCGTGGATCGATTCATCAATAAAGGGAGTCGTGTCGTAGACGATGCCATAGTCCACGCCGTCTGGAAATGAAAGCTTCAGTTGTTCCATGCGTTCGCGGATTTTGTCGGCCGTCGCCAGCGCGTTCGATCCGGGTTGTTGATAGATCGAAAGACCAACGGACGGCTTTCCGTCAAGATAACACAACGTGTCCTGGTTCTTTGCCCCGAGTTCAATTCCTCCAAGCTGCGCGCCTGATGAGTCCATGCGTTGTTCGCTGATCAGATCACGCAAGCGAACGATCTCACCTTCAAAGCCGGACCGCACGATAATCTCGCCGAACTGCTTCTGATCCTGTAGTCGTCCCAGTGTGCTGAGTGTGTATTGGAATGCCTGACCGTTAGGAACAGGCGGACGTCCCAGAGATCCAGCAGCGACCTGAACGTTCTGCTCTTTCAATGAGCTTACAACGTCGGCGGCTGTGAGGCCGCGAGCTGCAATCTTCTCCGGATCAAGCCAGATGCGCATGCTGTAGTCCTGTTGACCAAACATGCTGATGTCACCGACACCTGATAACTGAGCTAACTCATCTCGAAGATTGATCGTCGCATAGTTGCTCAGCTTGAGCTGGTCATAGGAGTCATCCGGAGAGAACAGATTGACGACGAGAAGAATACTGGGAGACCGCTTTTTGACGCTCACGCCTGTTTGTTTGACAACATCGGGCAGCGATGGCAACGCCAGATTCACTCGGTTCTGTACGAGAACCTGCGCCATATCCAGATTGACACCAACATCGAATGTGACCGTCAGGCTGTACTGACCATCGTTTGTACATTGCGACGACATGTAGAGCATGTTTTCCACACCCGTGACCTGCTGTTCAATCGGCGAGGCGACTGTGTCTGCAACAACGCTGGCGTTTGCACCTGGATAAGCACAAGTGACCTGAACTGTCGGTGGAGCGATTTCGGGATACTGCGCAATGGGCAACGTAGTGACAGCAATGGCTCCGGCAATCACGATGACGACCGAAAGCACTGCGGCAAAGATCGGTCGATCGATAAAGAACTTGGATAGAGCTGACACGTCATGCCTCGAGAAAGAAATGATGGTCCGGGAAGCGGAGTCTTGTTACAGGCGATCCAGTTGCATTTCGGATCGCCCGATTGCGGTCGCCTGCGGCTTGCCGTTAAGCGATTTATGACCTACTGATCAGCAGCTTTCGCAGCGACTTCGATGCCGGAGCGAACTCGCTGGATTCCTCGCACGATGACCTGTTCGTCGGCGGTCAAAGGCCGAGATTCTGATTCGCCCGATGCCTTGACTGACACGATCTCACGCATGTCGCCATCAAGCAATCCCACTTCCGCATTGAGGCGAACGGCCTTCTTGTCTTTGTTCACGACAAAGAGAAAGCGACTTCCCTGATCAGAGCCGAGAGCCGCTTCGGGAACCATCATCGCTGAACGCGGTTTGCCGATCGGAATTCGGATTCGTGTGAACATGCCGGCCGTCAAAACACGCCCACCTGTCTCAGGTTTAGGGTTTGGAACGTCCGCTTTGATCAGGATTGTTCCGGTGCGAGAATCCACCTGATTGTTAATGAAGCGAACAACGCCTTTCAATGGATACTGATTCTGATGGATCGGGAGTCCGAGTTCGACAGAGATGGAGTTTTCTGCCGGTACTTCCAGCTTTCCATCGCGGATTGCCTGCTGCAGCCGCACCAGAGTATTCTCATCCATATCAAACAAGACCGTAACAGGATCAACGGCGACGATTGTTGTCAGCAACGTGGAATTGAAAGCGCCGGACGGCCCCCCAGTGACGAGATTGCCTTCGTCCATCATGCGATCACCGATCTTCCCGGAGATTGGCGCTTTCAGCTGACAGTAACCAAGATTGATCTCCGCTGTTTTCTTTGCCGCTTTGGCCACATCAACGGCGGCCGCCGCCTCGGCTGTATCACCGATCGCCGTTTGAAGTTCTTCTTCCGTAGAGGCCCCTTTCGCCCGAGCCGCTTCGATTCGCTTCAGTGTCCCCTGGAGCTTTGTGTGACGAGCTTCCGCCTGAGCCAGATCGGCAGTTGCACGAGCCAAATCGGTTTCAAACGGTTGCGGATCGATCTCGACCAGCAGGTCGTCTTTTTGGACTTCTGTTCCGGGCTGAAAATGGAGTTTGACCAGGTGTCCGCTGGTTCTGGCACGCAACTCAATTTTTTCTTTCGGCTCAATTCGCCCTGTGAAGTATTCATAGTCCACCAGTTCGCGACTTGCCGGAACTGAGACCGTCACTTCCGGAATCATTGGAGCCGGTGCGACAGCATCTGAGGCACCACAACCCATCAGGCCACTGGTCCCAATAAAACCGAATATGACCAAGGCGAAAAAACGATGCATGGCGAGACGAGAGTCTGCAGAAAACATGGTGCCTGATCCCTCAAAGATAAATCGCGTGAGTCTCACGTGGACGGTCCTCACCATGGTATCACTCACTCGAACTCCCTTGCGCCTCCACCGGAGGTCAAATAGGAAATTCATTCCCTTAATCTGCTGGAAGCAATTGGACTCCGTCCACTATCACATACTTCCCGTCGGTGCCTGTATTTGAAATGCGAATCCAGCTTTCAGTGCCGGCCTCAAAGCGAAATGTTCCCAGTGTACGAAAGAGCCGATCATGAGCGGGCTCTTCCTGCTGATTGATCTCCGTTGCAAATTCACCGTCGGCATGATGGATCGTGACTGTGGTGTTAGTGGAGCGGCGGACGTTGTAACAGTGAGAGATTCGTACCTCGTACTTTCCTGTGGCAGGGATTACAGGCCTGAACGTTGCAGATTTCTGGGCTTTGCCGTTGTTCCGATCATGCAAATAGCCTCGCCCAACGTACGGAGGCGTGTGGCTCGAATACTGCCAGTCGCCGGTGAGCTCTGCGTCGCTGTCATCTAACACGATTCCGGGAAGCGTCCGAAGATCTGTGACGATGAATGGAACCAGAAACGGATCATCGACCTCACCGGGGGCGTGAGCATTGGAGATAGCTTTTGCGTGAAGCCGAAACGATCTCTCCGTCGCCGTCGAATATTCTGCTGCTTTCCAGTGACTGTAGGCTTCACGAATGAAGTCTCCTCGCGTTGTTGTTGAACTGATTTGTGGCACAGCGTCCAAAGGCAACCCTGCGATAATCGCCAGCGCCGTCCAGCGTTTGACTTGTTCTTTGGAGATTGGAGTGTTCAGGTCTGCCGTGTGTCCCGGGGTCGCTTCGAAATATTGGCCATGCAGGTTCTTTCCTCGCTGGCCTGGTTTCTCCGGCATCGGAGACAGTCCATGAAGTCCGCCTGCAGTTCCCCACCATTGAACGGCAGCAAAGTCCGGATGAGACGGCAACACGTCAGACACATAAATGGTTGCTGATCCTGCCGCGTGCAGCTTTTGTTGTAATGGGGCGATGGGGACATCCTGCACAGCGAGGTTTTTCTGAATCGAGATTGCAGCCGCATGACCAGCGGCCTCCCCGAGCGACATCCAGATCGGTTCAAGCCGCAACGCGCAAAAGCCCACATGAGTAGAGCTGGCCGCTGTTGGTACCAGCAGATTTTCAACATCGTTTGGAAGCAGTGTTCCGTAAGGAATCTGATAAGGCGGAACAGGGTTGTAGAACTCGCCGGAATGCTTTCCTCCGAAGCGCGGACCTTCGTGAAATGTGCCATGGCAGTTGTTGCCATAGTCTCCCATGGCGATGGAGTCAGGATGCAGGACTGCTCGCGCATCTCCTGGAGCATGTTCGCTGTCTCTCTGAGTAAACACACGGCGTCCAATCATGCGGCGAGCTTCACGTACATAAAGCTGAGGCGGCAAATGATGGGTGTCTATGAATTCATCTCGACACCAACCCCATTGCTGGGCTTCGAGGCGAAATTTCTCCGGCACGGCTTCATCGTTCTGCAGAAAATACAACAGCCCGACCTGATCTCGCAGGTGCTCAGCGTAAATCTGCTGGCGTTCGTTCACTGTTCCGTTTGGCCAATTCAGGTTCTGTCCAGGCAATGAAAGACGCACGAATCCACCGGAGACATCGTTGATATCGTACTTACCGTTCGGCAAGGGCGGCTGATGAGCTTTGAAGATGCATCGGCGAGGATAGTCAAAGATCTTGTCGATCTGGCCGGATTGCAGAGCCACAAGAACGTCGGTGAAGTCTTCGCGTCGATATCCCGCAGGTGCCTGCGGGGTGACTCGGTTCGCGGGATCCTGAGTCATAATGAAACGGAAATTGTAAGCCTGCAATTGGTCGTCAGGCTCCTCAGGAGCCAACGTTTCGCCGTACTCGCCCTGCCCTTCTCGTCCGGCTCGCCACGGTACTCCGGCCATGGCCATCAGATCGCCTTCGTAAGACGCATCGATCACGACTTTAGCGTTGATAGTGAGCTCAGCACCATTGGCGTCAGTGAGTGTTACGGACTGTATGCGAGATTCGGCCGAGTTCATTTCAACGGACTTCAATATGTGTTGATGCAGGACTCTGATCCTTGGCCACTCCCCGAGCATCTGCTCGAAGACGGCGAGATTGACTTTGGGCTCAGCGAAAACACCTCCATCGCATTCCTTCAGTTGTTGTGAATCCGGGCCATAAGTTGTTTCGTAGTGTTTCTGCACACGCAGTGCGAAATCCAGAAATGCCCCTGAAAGGCTTTCGCGGGAATGAAAGTCGGTATGCGACAGCCCGCTTGTGACCAGACCACCGATTCGATTCGTGGGCTCAACCAGCAGGACCTCGTGTCCCTCGGTGGCTACAGCGATGGCTGCAGAAATACCGGCCGGAGTTGTACCGTAAATCAGGACTTCCGTATGTGACGAGCTTTCAGCAACACTGAATCGCGGATGCATCAAAATCAGAGTCGCCGAAGCGAATATGATGGACGGGCATCGCCACGAAGAGAGTAATGCTGAGTTCATGAAACATCATTTCTGAATCACGGGTTCAGGATCTTGAAAGGGAGCAGTGTGCCAAGTTAGCCGTTGAGCGGTTCTCTCGAAAGCAGCCAGTCGATCGGGATTCGCTTTGCACCTACGGCGCAACTGACGATGGAGCCAACAATCGCACAGTTTGTGTCGATGTCTCCGAATACAGACGCGGTCGTCCAAAGAGCCTCTTCAAAATCTGTCAGATATCGTTGAGTTACCCAAAGACAGAATGGAACGGTGTCCTGAGAAAGCACCTGTTCTCCACAGCCGATTTGCTTCGCCGCATTCGTTGGCAGAGTTGACGGAGATAATGCGGAGGCCCGAACGATGACATCCCGAGTCTGTGATTCAGGGACGAAAGGCAGAAGAGATTCGATTAGATTCCTACCGTTTGCTTCCGTTGATTTTTCAAGAAACCACTTTGTCGCCAGCGATGATGCAACGGAAACGGCAATTGCCCCTGCCCTTCCTTCAATGTGGGCATGAGTGACCTGCGCGCTCAAGTCGGCCTGCTCTGCAGACTTTTCGAGGTCATCGTAAAACCAGGCTCCCAGCGGACCAACACGCATTGCAGCTCCGTTTCCCATCGAACCAGACCCGCGAAATACTTTGCTTGCCGCGTCCTTCCACGGGAGTCCCTGACTGATGTCTGTCAGAATCTGGTGAGCGCCATGGCCGTAGCCTCGGTGAGGATCGAGAGAGTACTCCTGAGCAAATCTGCGAGCAAGTTCGTCCTGATCGATGAATCCATTCAATTCCAGTGATCGCGTTACGGCGATGCCCATAACCGTGTCATCAGTGAAATACCAGGAAGGTGCAGGTGTTTTTCGGCTCGCAACACACTCCGGATGAAGCTGGAGCATAGTGCCGAGCGCATCACCAATGGAGAGCCCATTCAAACTCAGTCTCGCCAATTGAGTTCGCTTCGCATTGTCGTCCATGAGGCACCCCTCGCGTCAGTTTGTGTAAAGAGCTCTGGCAATATAGTTTCTGGCCACTCGAGACTTGGGCACCTTGCCTCCGAACCAACTGCGGATATCTTCCTGCAGCCCGATGCCATGCATAAAGTTGTAGAGTGCTTTGTTGAGTGCCTGCCCAAGAGTGTCATGATCGACGCCGGTCGGGTCAATGAAGCCGATGTCGTTTTTGGCGAACGTCACCGGGGGAAGAGGAATCAGCGTGACTCCATAGTCCTCCGGGTTCTTTCCGACGGGGGAATGAACGGTGCAGGTAAATCGGTGGAAGAAGCCGCTCTGGATGCATCCTTCTTCAAACAACTGCCGAACGTACTCCAGTGCGTCGACAGTGTCCTGCACTGTCTGAGTTGGAAAACCATACATCAGATACGCATGCACCAGAATTCCGGCATCGCTGAATCCGCGAGTGACGCGTGCAACCTGCTCGACGGTGACACCCTTCTTCATCAGATTCAATAGTCGATCGGAAGCGACTTCAAGGCCTCCGGAGATAGCGATGCAGCCGCTGTCGGCCAATAACTGACAAAGCTCCGGAGTAAATGATTTTTCGAAGCGAATGTTGCCCCACCACGAAATCGAAACCTTGCGTCGCAGCAATTCTTCGGCAAGTGCCTTCAGCCCTTTGGGAGGAGCGGCTTCGTCGACAAAGTGAAATCCCGTCTGACCTGTTTCGGCAACGATCGTCTCAATTCGATCGACAAGTGTCTCTGCTGCTGCGGTATCGTAGCGTGAAATATAGTCGAGAGTGACGTCGCAGAAACTGCACTTCTTCCAATAACACCCATGAGCGATGGTGAGTTTGTTCCAGCGACCATCGGACCACAGTCGATGCATCGGGTTCAGCATATCGAGTGTCGAAAGATAACGGTCGATGGGAAGGCCATCCCAGGTCGGAGTGCCGACCTCCGCAAAGGTCACATCGGGTTCAGCGTAGTTGACGTAGAGAACTTTGTTAGGTTCCGCCTCGTTGTCTGTACTGCGCATAAATGTGCGGACGAGTTGACTTGCCGGGCGTTGACCTTGAATAAAGGCCAGTAACGCAAGCAGAGGACGTTCGCCATCATCCAGAGTCACAAAGTCGAAATAGTCGAAAACTCGCGGTTCGGATAATTCGCGAAGCTCTGTGTTGGCAAATCCGCCGCCCAATGCGGTCCGGATCGCGGGGTACTGTGATCGAATGGCCTGTGCAATGCGGAAAGCCGCATAGACGGTGCCTGGGAAAGGAACGGTGATCAGCACAAGATCCGGCCGATGCCGATCGATTGCCTGAAGTGTCAGGTCCCGCAGGAACTCATCGACGAGATTCAAAGGAGCAGCGAGTGCTTCTGCCAGAGGATCAAACGTGGGCTGACTCTGGGCCAGCGATTCTGCGTAACGGACAAATTCGAATCTGGGATCAATGGCTTCACGCAGGACGTCTGCCAGATCACTCAGATAGAGAGTTGCGAAGTGCCGAGCTCGATCCTGAACACCCAGCATTCCGAACGCCCACGCCATGGGATCGTCGCTAAAGTCTTCATCAGCTATGTAGACATCGAGCGAATCGAAACGCGATCCTTCTGGCAGGAAGTGGCGACTTGCGATGCGGTGGGCGAGCGTGGAATCTTTCCCCTGCAGGAATGCGATTGTCCGATCGATCGTCGAATGATACTGATCGAACTGTTGAAGAAATCGTTTGACTCCAGGGGTTCGCTGCCGTTCATCAATGAGCAGAATGCGCTCTCGAATGGACGTTAATCCGTCTGATGACAGCAGCCTCAGCACGAGAGCCAGGGCCAGATCTTCCTGTGTGGCGTTGATGCCCTGTGAACGCAGGTATCCCGTCAGGTAAGCTGTTGACGGGTACGGCGTGTTAAGCTGTGTCATCGGCGGAATGACAGACAGCACTCGCACAGATGACACGGCCATACCTAGATCATGTCCAGCTTACGGTGTCGTCGTGAAGGGGGCTTCGCGCATTCGGCACAGATGCCATGCACTTCCAGACGGTGTCCACTCATGCGGAAGCCGTGATCCGCAGCAACGCGTTCGAGGACAGCCGAAATTTCCTCGTTGCGAAACTCGACGAGCTGCTGGCACTTTTCGCAGATGAAATGGTCGTGCTGAGGGTACCCGTAATCGTGTTCGTAAACTTCACGATCATTGGAACGCGCGACTTTACGAATCAGTCCTGCTTCTTCGAGTGAACTGATTGTGCGGTAGATGGTCGCTCGACTAACACGACCTCCATCACGTCGGGGCTGGGTCAGTCGCGCGACGATCTGATCGGAATCGAAATGCTCGTGCTCAGCGAAGATCTCACGAACAATCGTTTCGCGTTCCTGTGTCAGACGTTTTCCCTGTGTTGCCAGGTACTCACGAAATTTTTCCACAGGCGACGCTGCGACTTCCTGACGATCGAATTCGTTAACAGCCAGATCACTCACTTTGAACCTCAGAAAAAACGCTGTACCGAAACACGGGCATAAGCTTTCGCTTTGCTGATCTCGGGCGGCTGGGCCGAGTGAAACTTCAATTTCACCCAATGACAGCCTCAGTTTGGCCAGGATTTCGCGAAATGTCACTCGCGATACCCAAGTAGCCGCTCTTTTCTGAAAAGCCGCTCGCTGACAGCAGCCAAAATTCGGTCAAACAGACAAATTGTCGTCTTCCAGGCTCTGCAACATCCGCGAAAGCGCCTTTTCGAGGATTTCTTCCGAGTCATAATCGCCTCGAGCGATCGCACCACGGATGGCCTCCAGTCTTTCCTTCCGCAGCTGTTCGGCTTCTTCGTGAGACAGCTCGTGTTCCGTTTCGTTACCCACGGCGCATTGTGGAGAGGGAACGACGGTCAGGTCAGGTTCTGTCGCAGCAGCAGGTTGTTTCTGAGAAGTACTCATTGAAGGTATCACGAAACAGGCGAGCGAATATTCGGACTCAAAAGGCGAGGACACGCTGTAAAAATTGTCACGACGGGCCGCGAGGCAGCTTCCGATATCGTATTCACGCCATAACCGGAGGTCCAGCCCCCATTTTGGCTGTTGATGTATCTCCAGTGTTGAAAGCGTGTTCCGTCGATCCGAGTTGACGGATTTTGACTCGCGAGGGGCGAGAGGAAAAAGCTAATTTGGACGCGATCGGAGATACAGCTCTTTCATCAGTAAATCGATTGCCTTTCCACGTGACTTGATGGCTCTGTCAAGTTTCTGCGCCTGCTGTGACTGAACAGCGTGACGGTTGAGATTAGTCAATTCTTCAAAATCGACTTTCCAGCCACTGTCTCTGGCTGCCTGGACAAGATCGCTTTGAATTTCTGCAAGATTCGACAGGAGTGCTTCCGACAGTTCCGAATTGATGACTCGATAGGGCGATGTTGGCAAAAAAGCGGATCGTGAAATGCTGGATGAATCCGGCATGGCATTTCTTCTTCGTTGCGGTTCGAGCTGCTCTGCCGAAGCATCTGCATTGTTGAGTTGGGGGAGAGGATCTGCGTCTGCATTCGTCGAAGTGACTACCAGATCGTTCTTCGAGAGGCGGCGGCTGATCAGCCATGCAAAAACTGATGCTGCAACCAACAGGGCGGCTGCGGCGTTGTTCTTGATGAGTGCAAGGCTGATACCGGAAACAAGACAGATTACCGCAGCAATCGCCAGAAGAGTCTTCCATAATCCGGCACCATGTCCGGATGACATCTCTGATGTGCGTACCTGCACGACTGGCATAGATCCGGACATTGCCTCCTCAGTAGAAGATTGAGGATAACTGTCTATGGAGATCACGACGACCGTGCTGTTATCGGACCCTCCACGACAGTTCGCCAGATTAATCAGCAGCCTGGAGGACTCGGTCGGCGGCATTGATCCGACAATCTGTCCAATCTCAGTGTCACTGACATGATTCGTCAGGCCATCTGAGCAGAGCAGGAACAGGTCACCGGGTTCAACCGAAAATGGTCCTTCAATATCGACCTGAACGTGAGGGTCGGGACCGAGGCAGCGAGTGATCACATTGCGTGGATGAAAGAGCTCTACGTTCTCTGGTGTTGCTCGGCCCAACCGTATCATTTCCCACTGGAGACTATGGTCAAATGTCAGTTGTTCAATGTGGCCGCACCGGACTCTGTAGACGCGACTATCTCCAACATGGCCAACCAGAGCACCTCTTTCGGAGAGACTAAGGACACTACACGTCGTCCCCATTCCTTCGAATTCACGATTCTCCCGGCCTCGATCATTGATCGCTTTGTTGGCCGCAACGATGGCTTCTCGCATGCGACTTTCTACGGTCGTGGCGGTATTGTTCTTGAAGTATGCATGCGGAAGTGTATCGATCGCAATGCGGCTGGCGAGATCTCCAACTGCGTGTCCGCCCATACCATCAGCCACGACAAACAGGTGGCCACAGCGGCTCCACTCGTCCGCATCGTTGCACATTCGGATCTGCAACGAATCCTGATTCATGGCGCGCCGCATCCCTTTGTCCGTGCGTGACGCATATTGAACGGATGGGGGTGACGACATGGATGAACTACTTGGAAGCCAATTTCGCTGACAAGAAACCTCTGATCGCCAGAATGACCCGATGTCGCAGGATTTTGGGGCTCGGCGAAACCTGAGCCAACAGAGTGTACAGTCAGGGTAGATACTGGCTAGTCAACGGCAGGAAATCGTTGGCTCCGCCTGTCTTCGGGAAAGCAATCGCATGGCACCCGTCAGGTTTGACGTTCAGGAGGCCAGAACATGGTTCCGACACCAGAGTCAGGTCGGAGGGGCATCTCAATTGGGGGATGTGTAAACTATACCCCTTCAGGGCCCAAGAAATACCCGCTCAGAATTCGTGGATCGGATATGCCGATTTCCCGCTTCGGCGCAAGTGTTGATTCTAAACTTTGTTCGGTCGTCGAAGGAGCCTGGGGCTAAGATTCACAGGTCGTCGTCGGGCCAGGCCGATGAAAAGTCCGCTCTGCCGTTCAGTTCTTCGAGGGCAGTTGTAGGGGAGAATTCATGCCTCTGGACGGCCGGTTGAAGGCATCGCGGCACTCCCGGCCGGTGTGGCAGTTTCTTTTCCATTCATCCGCAGGCCATCCGCAGGCGATGCATCACGGCAGACACAAAATCAGTTTTCGGAGATCAATGACTCTGTCGGCTCGAAGTAGCTCTGGTTGGCGAATCGATTTCGCTCCTGAAGCTCCTGGTCCGCGAGAACTGAGATGCGAACCATTTCTGCCGTGCTGTTCACTCCCAGTTTGCGAGCCGCGTTCGCGCGATGTTTTTCAATCGTCTTCACGCTGATCTGAAGTTCCTGAGCGATGCTCTTGTTGGCAAGTCCATTAGAGACAAGCTGCACCACTTGAAGCTCTCGGCGTGAAAGGCGTCGGATCTGCTGCCTTGCTGCGTCACGTCGTGACATCCATGATCGGAACGCAACTTCTTCGGAAATCGGTGCTGAAAATGAGCTTGATGTCATTGATGGTGCAACTGACTGGATCATCGCTGCGTCTCCAATTTTCTTCTGTGTGCCGTAAGCTCAGGCTTTCAAACTTTGCAGAACCTGAGTCAGTTTTTTGATGGCTTGAGTTAGAGATTCTATTCGGGTTGACGAACGGGTGTTTATCAACTCCAACCTGAGTAAGTACCTCTATTACCCGTGATGCGGGCAGTTCCTGTGGGCGTTTCCAGGTAGATCCGCCATGTGGCGAAGTCAGGTCCTGTGATCTGAGGATCATTGCCCTCACTTGCGTGAAATTCCCCGGGGGGGCGCGCCTTACTGCAAGGAGGATGCAAACACTCCGGTCGTGATGGTTCTCCGCGCTGGGAAAACCCGTAGTGGAGCGATGCTTTCGGCTTCAAAGCGTTCGAAACAGAACTGTCATAAACGAGCGGGCTGAGCGAATCCTTCGGTCGGCCCTCCACTCGATGATAAGGCTGGACTGGGCAAACTGCGGGAGTGTCTGCCAATCCAACATTGTTTCCTGCATTGCGGACAATGGAAGAACTATCCCTGTCTCAGCAGGGAGAAGCCACGCAGCAGGTAAACGAATCCGCTCCAGACTGTAATGGCAACTGCGATCCAGAGGAGTGCATCTCGGACGCTTGGAAGCCACGGCCAGGGGAGATCTGCAGAGAGCGAGAGAAGGCTGGCGGTTACGGCCACACACTGCACAGACATCTTGAGTTTGCCGGCCAGGCTGGCGGAGAAATCCTTGCCTTCTTTCTCCAGAATTCCGCGAAGGCTGGAGACAAACATCTCACGTCCGATGATCAGGATGACCATCCATGCATTGACACCCGAGCCCGGTGCCTCCTGTTTTTCGAGCAGAAAAACGAAAGTGCCGCAAACGATCACCTTGTCAACGAATGGATCAAGAATGCGTCCAAGGACCGTAATTTGTTTGTACTTGCGAGCTAAATAACCATCGAGCGCGTCAGTTGACGCAGCAAAGACGAATAGTGCGGCGGAGGAAATCCACCAGCCGCCGGAAGTGATCATCGAAAAAAGAACAATCGACAAAAGCAGCCGAGTCGCCGTAACGAAGTTCGGCATGTTGAGCGATTCACGCCCAATGACCGCTCCGCGTTTCGGCTCGGATTCTGCTTCCGTGCGAGGTATCGATTTCGGTGATGACATAAAGAACTGCGTGTCAGCGAGTAGTCGGAAGAATCTGAATCCAACAGAGGAGAAGTTGAGTTGGTGATGGTTGCGAAGTCACGCCGAACAGGGTCACTGCTGACATCTGTCATGGAGTTCTTCTCGGGCATCGACACTCTTATGTCACAACTGCCTCGCCAGCAGATTACTCTTCCTCGCCCTCGTCATCAATCATGGATACCATGCCGACAAGGTCATAATCCTGACGCTCCATGATTTCCACGGGCACCATATCTCCGATCTGCAATGCAGATCCGGTTACAATTACGTTAGAGTCAATTTCCGGAGCATCAGCAAACGTGCGACCCACGTAGACGCCGTCACCAACTTCTTCGTCAATGATGACATCCAGTTCGTAGCCGATCATTCTGTCGGCATGCTCGAAGGCGATCTCCTGCTGCAATTCCATCAAAGCGTCGCGTCGGGCTTCTTTGACATCTTCCGGCAGATGGCCCTCCAGTTTGACAGCGGGCGTTCCGGGTTCGAGCGAGTATGTGAAGACTCCCATTCGCTCAAAACGTGTCTCTTTCACGAACTGTTTCAGTTCCTCGAATTGTTCGTCCGTTTCTCCGGGGAATCCGGCGATAAAAGTTGTTCGGAGGACAACGTTCGGAATTCGCTCACGCAGCTTCTGGACGAGTTCTCGAGTCTGTTCACTGTTTACGCGCCGCTGCATTCGTTTCAGGACATTGGAATTAATGTGCTGCAGCGGCATATCAAGATATGGCAGAATATTGCGAGAGTCGGCGATGACGTCGATCAGCTCATCAGAGAAGTTAATCGGATACAGGTACATCAGGCGAATCCAGTCGATGCCATCGACCTTCTGCAGTTGTCGCAGCAGTTCTGCCAGTTGAACCTTGCCGTAGAGGTCCATGCCGTAATAAGTTGTGTCCTGAGCAACCAGGATCAGCTCTCGCACACCGTCCTCGGACAGTTCGCGAGCTTCATCAAGAATCATCTCGATGGGCTTCGTGATATGCTTTCCTCGCATTGACGGGATTGAACAAAACGTACAAGTTCGATCGCACCCTTCCGAAATTTTCAGGTAAGCGTAGTGGTCCGGAGTGATACGCAGGCGAGACTGGTCGTTCATCGCCTTGATTGGGGCCGGGCGGAATAATTCACGTTGCTCGCGAGCACCACCGACCAGTCGATCGGCGACCTTGGTGATCTCATCACGTCCGAACACGCCCACAACATGATCAATGTCCGGCATCTGCTTTAGCAGTCCGCCATCGGCTTCAAGTCGCTGAGGAAGGCAGCCTGCGACAATCACGCCCTTTGTTTTGCCAGCTTTTTTCAGGTCCAGCATTTCCTGAATGACGGATCGGGATTCCGCTCGGGAGCTTTCAATAAAACCACAGGTGTTGACGATGACAAAATCGGCACCCTCAGGTTCAGAGACGAGGGCATAGCCGTCAAGAGACAATGACCCCAGCATCTTCTCGCTGTCAACGAGGTTTTTGGGGCAGCCTAAGCTCACAAAGGCATAGGTTCCCTTGGTCTGGCGTGGGTCGACAGGCTCCAGTGAGCCGACTGGAGATGACGGTGCAGACAAGTCGATGATCGGAAGAGAGGCCATTGGTCGTATTAGTTCCTGGTGGTTCAAAGACTCGCAGAGCGAGCAAAAAGCTGGATGGGGTGCTCAACCGATTGGACGCTCAAAAGCCAGCATGCTGAACTATGAACAACGCGAGCGATCGTACGGTCTAATGCGGCCGCCTGGGTCGAGGGGCTGAATAATCGTCCATTTTCGCTCCACAGTGTACCGAGGCTGTGGATTAAGGCTATGACCTCCTGGGCTGAATGCTCCGTTTTCCCGCATCAACCCGACAACCCAGCGGAATCCCGCTTCCTGAGAATCCCCCTGCTCCGTTTCTTGTACTCACGTTCATGCCGTGAAATACTTCGCTCACAAATCACTTTGGTATCAGCAGGAACGAGCATTCCGCAGCGGTGCCGGTGTATGGTGACCTTGTTGAGTTTGTCAGTTATCTGGGAAATCCGACGAATCTACGTCCCTGTTGCGACGAATCGCGATTCCTGTTGTTCTGCCGATCGGCACTTAATCTCCTCTCACGGATCTCAATCAATCATGCTTTGGGAAGTGGAAATTCTGCCTATCGGCAGCGAAAAAGACTACGAAGGTCAGCGAGTTTTGGCGAGTGCCAAGAGCCAGGGGATTGCTGGCCTGAAATCGGTCATCTCGGCCCGCACTTTCCTGATTCAGGGCGAGTTGACAGCGGATGATATTCATCGTGCGGCCGATCAACTGCTGGTGGATGCTGTGACGGAGCAGTTTCATGTTCGTCAATTGCCCGCGGCGTCTGCAGACGGCTCAAATTCCCAGTCTCAAATTCTGTTGAACGTACTTTTGCATCCGGGCGTCACTGACAGTGTCGCGGAGAACGCTGTGCGAGCATTAGTGCGGCTGAACTTGAACGTCACGAACGTTGCAACTTGTCGACGTTATTGGATCGCGGGTGAACTCGATGCTGCCAGGCTATCACAGCTGACGAAGAAGGTGCTGTCGAATGTCGCGATCGAATACGTCGTCAAAGGTCCGCTGCAAATAAAGGACTTGTCGCTCGGAAGTGAATACAAGTTGAAGCTGACGACCGTTCCGATTCGCGAAATGAACGATGACGAGCTGATGGTTCTTAGCAAAAAGGGACAGCTTTATCTCAGCATCGCTGAAATGAAGACGGTTCAGGATTACTTTCGCTCGTTGCAGCGCGATCCTACCGATATCGAACTGGAAACTGTCGCCCAGACCTGGAGTGAGCATTGTTCGCACAAGACGCTCGGTGGTCGCATTCATTACGTGGAAACATCCGCAGGTAAAGTCGTTCGCGACATTCATTTTAACAGCATGCTGAAGGAAACAATCTTCGCGGCAACAGTGCAGATTCGTGAAGCACTTGGCACCGATGACTGGTGCGTCAGCGTCTTCAAAGACAATGCCGGAATCGTGAAGTTCGACGAGAAGCAAAACGTCTGCATTAAAGTCGAAACTCACAATCACCCGTCGGCGATTGAACCTTACGGTGGAGCCAATACTGGGCTTGGCGGAGTGATTCGCGATCCGCTCGGAACTGGGCTGGGGGCCCGCCCTGTCTGCAGTACCGATGTGTTCTGTTTCGCTCGACCGGATTATCCGGCCGATCAGCTCCCACCGGGCGTTTTGCATCCTCAGGCTGTTATGCAGGGAGTTGTCTCCGGCGTTCGAGATTACGGGAACAGGATGGGGATTCCAACTGTTAACGGTGCCGTCTGTTTTGACGATCGCTACCTGGGTAATCCCCTCGTTTACTGCGGCAACGTGGCGATGATTCCCGTCGACAAATGCGACAAGAAGGTCAGTCCCGGTGATCTGATCGTCTCCGTTGGAGGACGAACGGGGCGAGATGGAATTCACGGCGCGACATTCTCATCTGTTGAGCTAACAGAAGAGAGCGAACATATCAGTGGCGGAGCTGTTCAGATTGGCAATCCCGTGACGGAAAAAATGGTTGCTGATGTGATTCTGGCGGCTCGCGATCTGAACCTGTATTCGGCAATTACCGACTGCGGAGCTGGTGGCTTCAGCAGTGCCGTCGGCGAAATGGGAGAAGACACGGGAGCCGAAGTCTGGCTGGATAAGGCACCTCTGAAGTATTCCGGATTGTCTTACACAGAGATCTGGATCTCGGAAGCCCAGGAACGAATGGTTCTCTCGGTGCCTCCTGCAAACTGGGAGCAGTTCCGGGATTTGTGTGCTTCTGAAGGTGTGGAAGCGACCGCCATCGGTCAATTCACCGATACGAAGCAACTGGTTCTGAAGTATGGTGAGACAAAAGTTGGCGAAGTCAGCATGCACTTTCTGCATGACGGTCGCCCGCCGGTTATTCGGGAAGCTGTGTATGAGATCAAGGAGACTCATCTCACTTCGGCGGCTGAATCCGGTAAAGCTGACTACACGGATGATCTGAAAAAGATTCTGGGCTCACTGAATGTGGCCAGTAAAGAGTGGATCATTCGCCAATATGACCACGAAGTTCAGGCTGGCAGCGTGATTAAACCGCTGGTCGGAATTCATAACGACGGGCCGTCCGACGCGGCTGTTGTTCGCCCCGATCTGAATTCCAGTCGTGGTCTTGTGGTGTCGTGCGGAATCAATCCTCACTTCGGCGATCAGGATCCTTATTGGATGGCGGCCAGTGCAATTGATGAGGCCGTGCGAAACTGCGTCGCAGTTGGAGCGGACCCCAATCGCATCGCGATCCTCGATAACTTCTGTTGGGGAAACACGGAGCGTCCGGAAACTCTTGGGACTCTGGTCCGAGCTGCTGTTGGCTGTCAGGACATGGCCGTGGCTTACGGCACACCGTTTGTCAGTGGAAAAGACAGCCTGAACAACGAGTTCAGTTACGAAGATGGAAGTGGAACTCGTCGTACTGTTGCGATCCCTTCCACGCTGCTGATTACGGCCCTTGGTCAGGTCGACGATGTGGAAACCTGCGTCACGATGGATCTTAAAGGCTCTGGCAATCTGCTTTATCTGATTGGTGAAACCAAAGACGAGATGGGTGGCAGCCATTACAACCTTGTGAATGGCCTCAGCGGCGGCAAAGTGCCGACTGTTGACAAAGACAAAGCACCGCAGGTTTTCCGAGCACTGCATCAGGCCATCAAGCAAGGACTGATTCTTTCCTGCCATGACCTCAGCGAAGGCGGCTTGGCAGTTGCCGCGGCTGAGATGGCATTTGCTGGCGGAGTAGGTGTCCAGATCGAATTGAAAGCTGGCTCGGTCGCATCGCTCTTTTCCGAGAGCAACACTCGATTTCTTGTTGAGGTCGCGGCTACTTCAGAAGACGCATTCAACAAGTTGCTCGCTGGTCTGACGATCGAGAAGCTTGGGGCGACATCAACTGGCGAAGAGCTGATCATCACCTCTTCCGGGCGCCAGCTTGTGCGAGCTGGCCTGAAAGATCTGAAAGCCTGTTGGCAGAAGCCACTCGCGTAGAGGTGCTTCGAGATTACGACAATAATTCGGCTCGTCGCAAATGCGATGAGCCGTTTTCATTGACGCGTCAGCATATGTTTGGAGTTATGGACTGAGCGTCAGTTCTTCAGCTTCGCTTTTCTCGCGTCGATGATGGCATTCGGATCCGTAGGAGCAACCTTGGGATCGACGTAGTGCTGAAGATCTCTCAGGGCGATGACCGTGTATTTTTCAAGATGAAGGTACTTCAGGTAAGCCTCAAAATTCTGCTGGCTGCTGCTGACCCAGTCGTGGGCCGTATCTGGCACCCCGTGGAATTGGAGAATTGCGATTCGACCATCACGAGCTTGCTCAGCCGCTCGAATCAAATCCTGAATGGCCCATTTGGGGCGAGCATCACCGGCGGATGGCAACAGCATTGGATGATCACTGCCGGGCTCAAACGCGAATCCTCGCCCTTCTTCATACGGATACTCGGGGGCTCCGCCACGACGAGCGAACTGAATGCCGTGTTTCTGCAGGATGGCAAACGCAGCGGGCGTTGACGCATTTCCTGGCCAGGCAAAAGTTGTCGGAGAAGGAATTCCGTGAGCCTTGCATTGTGACTCGATCCCTTCGAGCTGTTCATCCAGGCGATCGACAGTTTTATCTGTAATTCCGAGATGGTCTCGCGTGTGATTTCCGATCTCGAATCCGTCTTCGTGCAACTGACGGATTTCATCCCAGGTCATGTAGTCCCGCTTGTTCTCTTTGAAGTCAAAGCCTTCGGTAATAAAGAACGTCGCTCCAAAGCCGTACTCTTTGAGCAATGGCCGAGCGACGGTGAAGTGTGATTTTGATGAATCGTCAAACGTCAGCACCACCAAGCGATCCGGAATTGGCTTTCGAATAGCAGGCTGAGGCGGTGTTTCACCCGCCACAATGATTCCGGAGAAGATCAGCCAACTCAGCAGTGACAGTCGCATGCCAGGAACTTTCAATGGAAGCCGTGTGTGACCCCAGAGGCAGGAGCAAACTCTTTATCGATCGCTCCCTGGTGCTGGGTCAACAATGCTGTGATGAATGTGGGCCGAACCGAGCGAGTTCCGGCATGTTACAGGCTGTTTCGAATTGCCGGAACTCGCCGTCGCTCGGTCCGGCCTACGAAACACAACTCCTCAGTTCACGGCTGACAGTGTACCAGTCGCTCCGCGATTGATTCAGCAAGCGGCCCTACATTCCCGTCGCCAGAGCCAGGCCTACTTTGCACGCTGCCAGATACTCGGGAATATTCAGGCGTTCTTTGACGGTGTGAATCTCGTGCTGACCACAACCCATCGTTACCGCCGGATATCCGTGCAGAGCCATCCAGTTGGCGTCCAATCCACCATCGCAGATCTGGGCAATTGGGTGGAGACCAACCGCCTCCGATGCGGCCTTCGCCGCCAGAACGCACGGGCTGTTATCGTCAATTCGAAATGCGTCGTAACGAATGTCTTCGACGAACTTCAACGATCCATACTGGCCGCCTGCATTCGTTACGCTGTCAGTCGCAGTTTCAAACGCATCTCGCCATGCGGCCACAATTTGCTGACGAAACTTACTGTCATGGCTGCGAGCTTCAGCCTGCAGAGTCACCAGTGGCATGACAACATTCGTGGCATCTCCGCCGGAGATGACGCCCAGATTGCTGGAGCCTCGCTGCTTTCCTTTCCGGACCAGTCCATGCCAGCCGGTCTTTTGAAGTTGAGCGATCGCAATCGACGCAATCACGGCTGCATTGACGCCATCCTGAGGATGCGCGCCGGCGTGGCTGGCGATTCCTTCAATGAGAATCGACAGATTGTTGGCACCAACGGCTCCTGTGATCAGGCTGTTGGGATCTCGCCCGTCCCAGTTAAAGCAGAGTTCCGGCTTGCCGAGCTTTCCGGCATTCAGAAAACGAGCTCCGCGGAGTCCGATTTCTTCCTGAACGGTGAACAATAGTGTCAGAGGCGGATAATCGAACCCCTGGCTGATCGCTTCAAGGATCGCTGTCAGCACTACGGCACAACCTCCACGATTATCCCCACCCAATCCTGTCTCTTTGGACTTCGGACGAATCCAGTCACCTTCTCGAACGGGTTGACATCCCACGCAAATTGGGACTGTGTCCATGTGCGCCATCAACAGCCGTCGCGGCCCCTTGACCGTGCCTTTCAGTTTGACAATCAGATTGCCAGTCGTGCCACCCGCAGGACTCTTTTTGTGAGCATTGTCGATCGTGATGGAATTTTCCGGAATCCCCGCGTCTATCAAAGCTTTTTGGATCCACGCTGATACCTCGTGTTCCTGACAGCTGCCACCCGAAATTGAAATAAGATCCATCACACGTCGGATGGCTTTGTCCTCGTTCACTCGAATCACGTTCATTTCCCGTTGTCAATCCTGCTGAGAACTTCATCGCCTCATGCGGGTTGGCCTGATGGCCGGTCTATAAAGTCGTTACGATCTGGTTCCACGTTCAGCCGTACAAGTATCAAGCGATTTCAGTCGTGTTGGTGCTTAAGCGACCTGTAACCTCATCTCCGCAGTCCAATGGAATCGAGCCCTCGGCGAATTGTTGCAGAGTTGCTCGTATTGTCACTCCAGGATAGTTGTCGCTTTTCGTCTGTAAGTGCTGCACAAATTCAGGATATTTCCTGCACAGCTCTGAGTGTCGTGGCTGCTCGGTTGTCTCAATCACGATCAAGCCCCCGCCGGGCGTCAATCCCTCGAAGGCTGCGTCACTCTTTGACTTGTCTGACAAGTTTATGCACTGAAGCCGCGATTCGATCCTCGATATCTCCCGCCCATCGAAATGCCGGGCGGCCGTATTCATAAAGATTTGAACCTCCTTCGTAGCCTCCCTCGTCCCAGACTCGACGAGAAGGTATGTAGGAGATCATGTCGTCAGCGTAGCCCATGACCCACGTTCCTTCGCCATATTCAGCCTTAAATCGCAGGGCATAGTCCACAACAGTCTCCGCGCCCATACCGATGAAAAGAGTTTCTTTGCCAAGCTGCCATGCGTGGACCGGATACGGGTAGGAGTCCTTAAATTCTTCTCCGGCCTCCAGCTTTGCAAGCAACCTTTTCGCCCAGCGTGCTTTGAGTTCGTTGCTGTCGCTCACAAGCATCATCAGTTCTTCTCGAGAAACGACATTGAGATACTGAAGATCAATCATTTCGAACGCCGTCCTTATGCCGGGCGAAATGGGCTT
This sequence comes from Planctomycetota bacterium, assembly GCA_052034165.1. Lineage (GTDB taxonomy): Bacteria > Planctomycetota > Planctomycetia > Planctomycetales > Planctomycetaceae > SXXK01. Next base: position 37,104 of record JBPOIW010000199.1, read on the forward strand.
CAGTGGCTTCGCCAAAACTTCCTCAACGGCAATGGCCAGCATATGGCCGTACTTTTCGCAGAGCTCAACGGTGCGACGAGGAAGAGGGTTCTGGTCACCGCCACAGGTATTCACGAACATGGCCGTCGTGCCGGGATGGTTCTTTTCAATCTCGACCTGAGCAAATCCAGGGTAGTCGCCACACCATGTCATGAAGCTGAGCGTTGTTGGATGACATGCATATCCGAACAAAACCGCGTTCAGAGTTCCGTCCTTCCCTGTGATCGTCAGGACGGGAACCGTATGGTCCACTGGTCCTACAAGTGGAGTTCCTTTAGCCAGCAATTCCGGGATATCTGCCTCACGATTATTACGGCGATTGACAGCGAATGTGGTTTTCCCGTCTCCGAACTGAAGGCTGGCAGGTGCCAGATGCTGAAGTGCTTCGCCAATCAAGGCGACAGCCTGGTCGACCATCAGGTCTGTATACTCGGCAACCAGTTTCTCCTGACTTTCGTCGACTGGATAATAGTCGATTAAGTCGTCTCCCAGCCGCGGACCACAGTGATTGTGTGAAAACGTCAACATGATCTGTGATCGCGTAAGCTGGAACTGCTCTTCTGCTTTCTTGAAGACTCGATCACTCATGACCTTTGGCACGCCTTGAAAGTCGCTGGTAATCAGGACGGCCCGGTTTCCAGAAAGATCTTCAAGGGCGATCGCCTTCATCCACAGGTCGTGAAGCTTTCCGTCCGGGGCACGTTTAGAGCCATACCCGGCCAGCCACACTGACGTTTCCGGCGTAATTACCCTTTTGGCAACTCCGGACTTCCAATGGTCGGCAGAACTTGAACTTGAGGCTGTTCCCGCATTGAGCAGTGTTGAGGTATTCGTAAACAGGGATGACGAAAATGCGGATGCTGCGACACCGGAAATGAAACGCCTTCGGGGAAGTCCAAGAGTCATGCAATGTCTCCGAGCAAGAATGTTCAATGGGCCACGATTGAGGCCATCCTCTGCAAGGTATCTCGCGAGCACCCAGTCTTGATGTACACCGAGCTGGAAATAAACGATGCAGTTGCCAACGGAGAGTAGCGATCCGGGAATGTGATCGTCACCAAAAGCACTCGACTAATGTGGAAACTTGCCGGAGAAGAAATCATGGTCGCAACGTTGAACGTTCAGCCTTGCATATCGTGCATGACTCGATCCACGGGAAACATATAACGAATAACGGCAAGCCAAATTTGATATTGGCTTGCCGTCGATTCGTTTTCTGATCCAGTCTGAGGCTGGTCTACTTCTTTGCCGATGTCATGCTGTTCACCAGTTCAAGATAGTCCAGCGTGATATTGACAAGCTCTTTGTTGTAGAAGTTGTTCGGGAAGATGTCGTCCTTGCCAGACCCCGTGGCCTGCTTGATGGCCTCTTCCTCTTCCTTCTTCTCCTGCTTCAATTCCTCTTCTCCTGCTCGCAGGACACCTTCGTTCAGGGAGATTGTCTTGTCATTCTGACGTTCGAGATACTTGGCAATCAGTTTTTTGATCTGAACGAAATCCTTGTCTTCAGCAACTCGAGATTCGCTGCGAGTCTTCAGCTGAGAAATCATTGCATCAGTCACACTGGCCGAGAATGGCACGTAGTCTGCTCGAGTGATCCGGTCGAACTCCAGGGCATTGTCGAGAGAGTCTTCGCCGATCTCTCGATGATTCAACAGTGACGGCAGCGTCACGTCGGATGTCACGCCCTTGGTCTGAGTGCTGTCGCCGTTGACTCGATAAAACTTGCTGATTGTTAACTTCAATGCGCCACGATCGACGGGACGCAGAGACAGTCTGTTCTGAGCAACCTGAACCACATTCTGGACAGTACCTTTTCCGTGCGTTGTGCGGTCGCCGACAACGATACCGCGGCGATAGTCTTTGATTGCTCCCGCAAAGATCTCGGAGGCGGAAGCTGAAAACCGGTTACAGACCACAATCATTGGCTTCCGCCAGTAAACTTCCGGGTCTTCGTCTTCAAAGGCCTGAACGCTATCGCCAGGCTCTTTGACCTGGACGACGGAACCTTTCGGGATAAACAGACCAGAAACTTCAATTGCTTCCTGAAGTGCCCCGCCACCATTCCAGCGGAGGTCAACAATCAGAATATCAACGCCATTCTGTTTGAATTCGTCCAGAACCAGCTTTACGTCACGAGAAGTGCTCTTGAACTCACCACCAAGGTTTGCACCCTGAAAGTCACGGTAGAATGACGGAATCTGCAGGATACCGACTTTTGACTTGCGTCCGTCAATCCATTCTTCAGACTCAAGAATCTTGCCTTTGACTTCATCTTCGGTAATCTTGACCTCAGTTCGAGTCAACACGTACTCTTCAATGCCGCCCGCTTCCTTCATCACCTGAAGCTTGACTTTCGTGCCCTTCTTGCCACGAATCATGTCAACGACTTTGGTCAGTTTCATCTCGACAACGTCAACGTAGTCTTTGACCGCATCTGACGACACACCGATGATTTTGTCACCCTTGGTCAGTCGGCCATCAGCGTGAGCGGCCCCACCGTCAATGACTTCTTCGACGGTTGTGTAGCCATCTTCGTATTTCAGTCGAGCTCCTATGCCTTCCAGCTTCAGACGCATGTCGATTTCGAAATCAGCCAGGGTCTGAGGAGACATGTAGCTGGAGTGAGGATCGAGGCAATGAGTCATGGACGAAAGATACAGTTCCAGAACCTCGTGTGCCTCGGTCTGTTCGAGAAACACCTTGTTTGTGTGATAACGCGTATGCAGTCGCTTGCGAGCTTCGGTGAGATCCGTGTCGTCCAGCTTCAGCATCAGCAGATCGAACTTGATTCGCTTGCGCCATCGCTCGTCGAGTTCCGCTTCATCAACAGCCCAGGTCAGATCATCCGGGTCCTTGATCATCTCTTCTTCGACGGTGAAATCATGTTCGGCGTCAATAGCCGCACCGATCTTGCCTGATCGTTCACCCATTCGAAGCTTGAATCGCTCAAAGACCGTGGTGGCAAAGGTGACATCGCCCTTCAGAATTTTGTCGTCGAGAGAAGTCTTCTCAACCGAGAATGAGTCGATATCTGACTGCAGGAAATAGAGCTTCTGAGGATCCCAGATTTCGATGTAGCGATTCATCAGCTTCTCGGAAAGCACATCATCAATCTCCGGATGATTGATGTGCCGCGAGGTAACCATCGAAGCAACCAGCTGGGCGGTTTTTCCGTCGTCCGGAGTGAGGACGATTTTCTCGGCTGCCGACATGCTGCTGCTGCCGAGAAGGGAGAAGGCCAGTGCCAGAAAAGTTGAACGTCTGGCGAAAGACAGCGTTGTCATATCACATTTCCTTAGACAAACGCACGACCGAAGCGGACTAAACTTCGAACGCGATTCAGCGGAAAATACAAATTGTGCTTATCAGACTCGATCACGATTGTCATCGATCCTTCACGATCGGACAAACCAATGGTAAAGGACGAGTGAATTGTTCAGCAAGAGCGTATCTGCGTTCAGCCAGACAATTTGTGTTCGTCCGGGAAATATCTTTCTTCAAACTGGCGGGTCCACCGTGTCGGAATGTTCCGCATCGGTCTGATGCACCATGCTTGGCAAATGGGCGCTCAGCCGGATATTGGCTTTGTTGCCACTCACGGTTGTTCCCTGAGTGGCGTTTGACGAATTTCCGGTATTCACTCAGCGTGGTAACGCTATTTTCGGTCGAACTGACCGAATTGTCAGCGATTGCAGCATCTGGTCGGGTACTCCGATGAAGCTGCGACTGTCTTCCTCTGCGTGTGAGAAGACGAGGGAGATCTGTTCCCCGGATTTTGTCGAACAGAGATAGTAATCCCAGATCAGAGTCTTCTTGTTTGCTTCTCCACTGGCCCGCACGTGATGAATTCGCCAGCCGTTTTGGTCCGGAGTTACATTCGTGGCGACAATTCGGCCAGCCCGGTCCTTAAGGGCTCGCTCCACATCCGCGAGGTAATCCTGCTCACTGGTGAATTTTCCGGCAGCCATCAGCGGCGCTGACGCGATATTGCATTGAGCCAGCAGTGTGCCATTGTTTAACATCCGAAGCATGACCAATTCGGACGTCTCATGAAAAACATGCCAACTTCGGCTATGTAGCAACAGTACTCGCCAGGGAGTCGCCAAGGTCAAAAGCAACCGTCTTTCATCCGGTATGGCGTCCGGCATTGTCTCCGGAAGGTCCATCTCTGGCTTCGCGATCTCCTGAGTCCATTCGATGTCCGCTACTACATCCAGGCCAGGAGAAACTGTTCCCGGAGTTCTTTTTTCCTTCAGGATTGCTTTGAGCCGTTTAATTACGGCCTGCCTGCGATCAATGACCATTTCGCCACTGATGCTGACCGTCGTTGACGAGCCTGTGATTGCTCCGGTCCCCTGACATTCGAAGAGAACCACGGCTTCTTCGGCTGACAGCGACTTGAGTTCGCAGGTCGCAGACTGTGTCACGACAGCGTCAATTCCCGACAACATCGCAACGACCCAAACGTCCGCATTCCATTTTTCTTTCGAGTCCTTCAGGCTTCTGTCCGGCAGGAGACCAGTGACTGCAAGTGGGTCGCAGGGAAATTGCAGGAGGTCAATCTGAGAACGCGTCAATCGAACATCGGGACTCAGTTGAACAAGCTGCAACTCGCCACCGTAGATCTGGATAAGTCTCGATTGTTGCGGAAGGCTGACTTCATTCTCATGCTCTTTACCCACCTTCGAGGTCGTTTCCGCCCGCTGAAATCGACGAACCGCCCGAATACCCAACTGCCCTGTGGAATCTGAAGCAAAACGACGCTGATCAAACTCAAACGTCGCTGAACTGTTCAGATCCCAGTCAGTCGCCCCTGCAGCGGAAGGTGTGCTTAGTTTGCCCTTAATCCTCAGCGAATATCGAACATGCGTCGCGCGCTGGGAGTCCGGGGGATCGATGAGAATGATGCCTTCATTCGAATTCAGCGAACTGGATTTCTCATCCGAATTGACAACGCCCGGTATTAAAGCTCCAGCCGCCGACAATACTATCGCTCGTCGCACCGCAAAATCACTCACGGTATTACCCTCCCTGACCTTCGTCGAATTCATGTCTCACGCGGGTACTCGCTGCCCCTGAACGGTCAGTCTTCATCGGGTTCTGCGCGGAAACGAATCTTTTCGGGATTTGCATTTTGCCGCAAGCCGAAAGTCGCCGTCCCGGGACCATCACCCTTAGGTTTCACCACAATTTTGTTGCCAGCCTGACAGTCCGCGAAAACTTTTCTGTGAAATTTATTCTGATGAGGAAGTCTGTGCGGGTGTTTGTTGGGGAGTTGGGGTGTCGGTGAATGAGTT
>JBPOIW010000017.1:0-63562 GCA_052034165.1 Planctomycetota bacterium
CCTGTTTCAGGTAATACCACCGACCGGAGAGCCGGATGTGGGAGATCCGCAAGTCCGGTTCGGAGGGAGGGGGAGCCGAATTCAATCGGCCCTCCCTACCCCTATCGTAGTCGAGCCGCTCCGTCGGTTCGCATTGAACCCCAAATCTTGTTCTTGACAGAACACTAGTCGCTTCATCGGCACTCAGCCGTTAGCCTGCGGTTGTTTTTGCAGCGTTTCTGCGGCAATAAAATGGCCGCTGACTCGTTCCGGCAGATTAAGTCAACAGTCTGTGTTACACGATTGAGTGTCGTCTTTCGCTCTGTGAAAGTATCATACGACTTCGATGAGGTTGGTGAGCATTATTGAGTGAGCGGCGACTGTGAGTTCTCAGGGACAATTTGGTTTTGCGGAGATGCGTGAGTGGGAGCACGCTGCGATCGATGATGTTAAGGTCGCAGAGGTCGTTTTCAATTTGCCGTTGGAGCGTCCTTACACCTACTCGATTCCAGAACCACTGCGAGATTTGATCAAACCCGGACAGCGAGTCAAGGCTCCGCTCGGTCGAAGTAATCGCATCGTTGTCGGCTATTGCGTTGCAATCAAACCTGGTGAATCGAGCCAGAAGCGTCTGAAGCCCATCGAAGAATTGCTTGACAGTGAACCCTTGCTCAATAACCAGATGCTGGAGTTGACTCGTTGGATTGGCGAACGCTACCTTTGTGGCTGGGGGCAGGTCCTGGACAGTGTCATCCCGGCCGGCGTTCGTAAGAAGAGTGGTACGCGAGAAGTTCAGAACTTTATTCTTGTACCGGGCACGGAAGAAAAACTGACAACCGCACGTCTGAGTCGCCAGCAAAAGATGGTGATTGAGGTTCTGCAGAAGTCGACCGGACCAGTCACGGCGACGGATCTTTGTGAACGAGCCGGTTGCAGCCCGGGGCCGCTGAAGTCACTTCAGGAACGAGGGCTCATCAAGGCGTTGCGAATTCGGTCAGAGATCTCAGGTGACGACCTGGTGCCGGTGCAGCAACAGGCAGACTTGAAACTGAATGTTCAGCAGCAACAGGCTTTGGACAGAATTCTGCAGCCGATTCGCGCCAGTGAACATGAAACGCTGCTGTTACATGGCGTGACTGGCAGCGGTAAGACGGAAGTGTACATTCGCGCGATTCGCGAAGTGGTGAGCTATGGTCGGCAGGCGATTGTGCTGGTGCCGGAGATCAGCCTGACCCCACAGACGATTCGCCGCTTTCGCAGTCGATTTTCAACCGTGGCCGTGTTGCACAGTCATATGACCGATGCTGAGCGACACTGGCAGTGGCAGCAAATTTCCAGCGGTGAAATTCAGGTTGTCGTCGGAGCCCGCAGCGCGGTTTTTGCCCCGACACCGAATCTGGGGTTGATCGTGATCGACGAGGAACATGAACCGTCGTTCAAACAGGACAGTACGCCCCGATACCATGCTCGCGAGGTGGCTCGGAAGCGTTGCTTCGACGAACGAGTGCCGCTGATCCTGGGGTCAGCCACGCCAACTTTGGAGTCATGGATCCGGGCGACTCGCAAGCTGGATGTGCTGGTTTCAATGCCAAGTCGAGTCGAAGATCGACCGTTGCCGCCGGTTGTGGTTGTCGACACGCGGAATGATCCTCGCATCTCAAAAGGTTCCGCCATTGGTCGCGCGTTGTACGGGGCGATTGATCGTGCTCTCAAAGAAAAGGGACAGGTGATTCTGTTTCTGAATCTCCGAGGGTACTCGCCGACTGTCTGGTGCCGCAGTTGTGGAGCCGGCATCAAGTGCCCGAACTGCGACATTACTTTGACATGGCATCGAGACCGACAATGCGTTGTTTGCCACAGTTGCGACTACGAAATTGCGCCGCCCAAGGCTTGTCCGACGTGCCAAAGCCCGGCCGTGCGATACCTTGGGACGGGCACTCAGAAGCTGGATGAAGAGGTTCAGAATACATTTCCGAATGCAACTGTAATTCGCATGGACAGCGATTCTATGCAGAAACCCGGCAGCCACGACGAAGCTCTGGAGAAGTTCCGAAAAGGCGAAGTCCAGATTCTTCTGGGGACTCAGATGATTGCGAAGGGGCTCGATTTTCCGAACGTTACTCTGGTCGGCGTGATCGATGCCGACACGATGTTGCGCCAACCGGATCTTCGTGCGGCCGAGCGTACGTTTCAGTTGATTGCTCAGGTGGCTGGCCGTACCGGTCGCGGCGAACGCGGTGGTAGAGTTCTCGTGCAGACAACAAGTCCCAACGATCCCGCGGTCAAGTTTGCATCGAAGCATGACTTTATCGGGTTTGCTCAGCACGAGCTGGCCGAACGCTACGACACTCAGGCTCCACCGTTCTCTGCAGTGGCGCGAGTGATCTTTCGTGGACCGGATGAACAGAGAACTCGGCAGACCGCGCAGGACGTGGCTGATCGATTGCGGTCGGCTCGCAAAGGGCCAACGGAAGCCGTGAGAGTTCTCGGAGCAGCGCCAGCCCCGATTACGCGTTTGCGGGGGCTCTGGCGATTTCATCTGCAGATTGCTGGAAAGACACCGGAGTTGGTGAGAGAACTCTGGCAGGCTGCTGAGCAATCTTTATCCCTGCCTGATGACATCGAATTCGCGATCGACGTCGATCCGATCAATGCGAGGTGATGGAGGCTGGGTACGCCTTACCGGCCTGCGGAATCCGATCCATCGAACGAGAACGGAAAAAAAGACCGGCTATTCTTTGTCGTCAGTTCCGTAGAACACGAGATTCACGATCTTCCAATCGTCGCCCTGTTTGATCAGCGTGAAGTGATCGTAGCCATATTGAAGTCGTGGGCCGGCCGTGAGTTTCCAGTACACGACCGCTCGCGCGAGATCGGCTTCGAAGCGGATTTCTGTTTTCACGGGAACTTCAACAGCTTTGTGAGTCGCCGATTTGTGGTACGCGGTCTGGCCAGCGACAAACGGGACTTTATTCTGCGTATAGATTTCTCCGCCACGATTGATCTCCTGCACCACCGCTCCATCGGCAAAACAATCTCCGTAGTCTTTCATGCGCTGTTCGGACCACGACAAAAAGTAATGCTTGATCAGTTTCTCGACGGCAGGCAGCTCGGGATTTGTTGCCCTGGCAGATTTCTCGGCTGACTGAGTTACGGGCTCTGCTGGCATAAACGACGTTGGAGTTGCCTTTGTGTCAGCGGCTTTCTTTGCAATCCGAAGTGCTCGCCAGGTTTCCAGATAATCGCCTACGAACTGTTGAATGTAGTTTCCATCAACACGCTTTTTGCTGAGCGTTGCTCCGAGTGGAGGCACATGACAAAACGCGACATCGATTTTCGGATGTTTGGCATGCAGGTATTCAAGTGAGTACAGTGTTTCCTCACACAGATACTGACCTGCACGACGGGAAACTCGAATGGGGTATCCTTTCTCAGCCAATCGAGACTTCATGGCTTCGCAATCAATGGACGCCGTTAATTCCGCCGGACCGTCAGCCGTAATCGCTGTCACAGCAGGAAGCTTGCCATTGTTATCCGGAATCTGGCCGCGTTCATTGGCGGCTCGCGATTCAATCGCAAAACTGTCTGCTCCTCCCTGGCCGAAGGAGAACACTGCGACAGGCTTGTGCTGTTCAATCAGTTGCTGAAGATGCTTAAGCGGCTCGCCCCAGACAACCGGCAGCTCCTGAGCGATAATTCGGTACTCGTGCCAGTCGGACTCATGAAGATTTCGGATTCCCTCCCATGATGGATTGGCCGGGCGACCTGGCCCGAATGGCTCGAATCCGGTCAGCAAAATCACGGGGCTTGAATCATCTGCCCAGGCCGCCGTTGAAAAGAGCGTTACCCCGGGTAGCCAATGAAGGCCGGCACAAAGCACAGTCAGGAGCAACGACGTTGAAAGCTTCATGAGTCTATCTCGCTGATTCATGCAAGGGGCTGGTGTCGGGCCGACGCCTTTTTCAACACGCTGCCATGCTTGATTTTATTGTTCATTGATTACGGCTTTTCCGAATCGGCACACACGCAGATCATTTTGTGACAGCCGGGGCATCCGTGGCCGTACTTCATCTGGACCGCTTCGGTCAGATTGATGCCCGCCACATTGGCAATAGTCGCCAGCCAGGCCAGAACGTCCGCAAATTCTTTAGCAATCTCTTCTTTCGGTGACTCACGCAGAGCCGCGGCGAGTTCGCCGATTTCCTCCATGAGCCACATGAAGGTCCCCTCAACACCGCGTGCCTGATCTTTGCGAGAATACATTCGATCAATCAACTGCTGTAATTCGTCGAGTGTCATGCCATGTGCCTGAAAAAACTATTCATCATTCGCTGCTCCTGAACACCTGACGTGCATTCTTCGTCATGGTGTAATGTGAAACGGATACTGACCGGACACGATGGTGACGTCAAGACATTGGCTTCCGCAGGTTCAGTGATGCGATGACTTTCGAAGTGTCGCACCAGCGTTGGCCGCCAGGTTGCCGCCGTCCATGGGGATGAGAGTTCCAGTGACCCATTCTGAGGCATCGGAGGCCAACAACACAATCAGGCCCTGAATATCGGATGGCTTTCCCAATCGGCCAGACGGGATTCCGCTGAGCCATTTCTGTTCGATCGCGGGGTCAGCAGCGATGCGTTTTTCGAGACTGGGGTTCAGCACTTGAGCAGGTAAAATCGCATTACACCGAATTCCCTGTGCGGCCCATTCGGTACTTAGTTCGCGAGTCATCTGGACGACAGCTCCCATTGCCATACTGTACGCGATGTGACCTCGCCCCAGTGCCGTCGTGCTTGCCAACGAACCAATGTTAACGATGCTTCCCTTGCCTGCCGCCAGCATGCGGCGACCCGCTTCCTGACACATCAGGAAACGTCCGAAGACAAGATTCTGAAAGACCTGCTGCACTGTTGTCAGTAACATCTCTTCGGGTTTGCCGAGGATGCCTTCACCCGCGATATTGGCCAGAAAATCAATGCGTCCGAACTGATGATCAAGAACGGTGAATAGTTCCTGAATCTCATCCGCATCGGAGACATCCGTGCGACGATAAACCGCCTTGCGACCGGTCTTCAGAATCTCGTCAGCGGTCGCCTTCAGTCCTGGTTCATTCAGATCCGCGAGCAGTAAATCTGCACCATGCGATGCCAGGGCCAATGCGGCCGCTTTGCCAAGACCACTGGCAGCCCCGGAAACGATTGCCACTTTACCGGAAAGATCAAAAAGAGAACTAGTCATGAAGGTGCCTTTGATGAGCGGTGGAGACTACATCTGTCTCAGAATTCGAACAGCGTCGACGGCTGCCACATCCGGTGCCATCGTTGTGATGGAGATGCCCGAGACAACTTTTGTAATGTTATGGTCCACTTTGTCAGGAATTGACCATTCTGCACCATCTGCGGTTGTCATGTAAATTGACAGTGTGTGATGCCCACTTCCGGGACGTTCGCCGATGACATGCAGGAGCGTGAAACGTCCCTCGCGGCCTCCAAAGAGTTGTTCACCGATACGATAACCAGCGCGAACTCGTCCCGCATCGACAACCAGATGCTCTGGCGAAGTTCTGAAGCCTGCGGTCTGCAGTTCTCTGCGGAGGCTCGTGATCAGACTCATCAACTGATCACCATCGGTCACCGCCTGAGCGTTTAGCCCGTCGGAGATTACGATCTGAGTATTCCATTGATCATTCCGACGGCGGATCGTATCGATGATTTCTCGTGACGATTCAGAGAGATGTTCACCGGACACCGGATGCAGAATATAGTCCGTCCGATCCGCCGACTGGGTGTGGAGTCGAACGGCGTTCGGGATGGTCGCAATAAAGGCGTCATTTAGTTCTTTCCAGATTGAGATTCTGGCGTCTTCGTAGATATGCTGAATCTGCCTGGCCAGTTCCGGCTGCAGATCGGCCGGGCTGGCTCCGTAACCTTCCGCGATGAAGACACCTCGCGATCGCACTTCTTCAATACGGTCACGAGCCTCCTGACGAATGATGGCTTCATCGCGAGGATCGTTCTTCCTTCGACAGTACTGCAGATAAACCCATGATGGATCGCCAAAGTGCGGCGTTGGTCTTCCGTCTTCGTCGACAATCTTCAACGACTGGAAAAAGGTCCACATGCGATCATTGACTCGGAATCGGAATTTTTCGCGGATGTGGACATGGTCCTGATAGCCTGTGGTCAGGTATCCCAGCATCGGATCGATCCGCGTCGGCAGAGCCATCAGATAGCCTGGATTGGCCGGCATAATCTGATCAATGCACCAGCCAAGATCGTCCAGACTGACATCCATATGCAGCGTGGAGCAAACATCAAGGCCGATCATCAGGCCGTGAAGTTTCCCCATCACGATATCCTCAAGGCAGCAGCGAACAAGCTGCTCGCGGGAGCGGAAAACTTCTGGTCCGATAAAGCCCGCCACATCATTCAGATGCACCCATGGCGGACGGTCCTGTCCGCGTTTCCTGAGTGATTCCGCGACAATTCCGGTCAGGGCTCTTGCGAAGCCATACTTGCGAGATTCATGGATCACCATGTCCGTCCCATGGCCATGACCGTTCGTGAAATCGGCCCCCTGCCCCGTCTCAAAATAGAGCGCATAACGCCCCGTGCGAGATCTCGCATGCAGCTTCATTTTCTCGACGGTCAAATCGAAAGTTTTGTTGGCAGCATCGTTACCGGCAATGCTCTGAAACCAAAACTCTGTGGATCCAGGATGGTTGCGTTCGACTTCGGCCTGCACGTCGATATGGGATAAGACGCAATGAGGAAGAGCATCTGTGATGCCGAAGGTCGAAAGGATGTCCTGCAGGGCCGTCTCGACGGCTGCGACAGACTCGGGAGTGCTGGAAACCGGATTTGTTCCGATCAACACATCACCAACGCCGTACGCGAATGCATCGAAGACCTGCCAGCGAATATCGTCGATGTTGTCCGTGGGGGAGTTTGGCTGGATTCGAGCTCCCATGTAGCCCTTAGCGCCAAGCTGAGTTCCCGGCAGCGGATTAAAAACCTTCGCGCCAATGTTGATAAGTTCTTCATGACTCATTAATCGCACGACGCAGGCAATGACGTCGCTGGAAAGACCATTTCGAATCTCATGAATATCCTTTTCGCTCCGCTCCAGCAGAAAGGTTCTGAGATCGCCAAGAGTCATTGGACCAAGGCGAGTTTTCAGGCTGCGATCCAGATCCGCGTTGATGAATTCAAACAGCTCATCTTTGAACGGAGGATGTTCATCGATTTGTTGAACTGTGGTGCGAGACAGGAGATTGCGAGCCAGCGTACGAACTGAATCATCAGCCGCAGCGACCCCCACAATCTGATCGCCCTCTTTAAACTCATTGGCCGCACCCAGCATCTGACGATAGAGGTTCTCGTCCCATCGGCCCTGAGTTCGTTGAATCCAGACAAAGAGGTCTTCGTTCGGCGGCGCCTCAGAAACGGGGATCAGCACCGCAGACGCTTTCGACGGTGAGGTGCTCGCGACAGCGGAAATGCCGGCGATTCCGGCGGCCAAAAACCGTCTGCGATGTAACATGGGCCGAATCCTTGCAAAGCTGCGTTCCAGAAGTCCCGCTCCGAATGTAATCCTCGAAGCCTCAAACTGCCACCGACTTCTGTTTGACCCAGCCGAGGAATCAATCGGGCTCCTTCGTTGTGGAAATCTGGAACAAGTGGTCTTGTCTGCATTTGACGAAGATGGCCTGTACTCCTATCCTGAGAGCAACATGTGTGCATTATTGCACGATGCCCCGCCGAAAGTTTGCCTGCCTTGAACCCCACCCTCACCCGTTTCGCCTTTCTGAAGGGTTTTGTCCCGGAAGAGTCGGCGTTTGAGCGGCCATCTTTTTCGGTCTGAAATGCCTGCTGGTTTTGATTCCCTTGGTGTGTTTGTGCGTTGACGGAGCGACGCGAACGATCGGGTCCCTGCGATTCCGATTTCGGAGTTGTTTCATGCGTGGCGCGGTTTCTGGTTTACTGATGGTTTTGCTGGCATCTGCTGTGAACGCAGAATCTCCCGAGGTCGCTCTGGCAGAGGGAGATCCCGCACCGGCATTCGAAGCGATCTCAGTGTCCGGGGAAGTTTGGAAATCAGAGGAGCACGTTGGAAAGAAATTTGTCGTGGTGTATTTCTACCCCGCAGATTTTACCAACGGGTGTACTCGTCAGGCCTGCGGATTCAGAGATCACCGGCAGGAACTTGAAGAGGCAGATGTCGAGGTCGTCGGGATCAGTGGTGATTCGATCCGGACACATGAATTGTTTGCGCGAGTCAACTCGCTAAAATTCGACTTGTTAGCTGATGAAGATGGCAAGGTGGCTCAGGCCTTTGGAGTGCCGGTTCGCGAAGGCGACACGATCACCAGAATGGTGGAAGGTGTTGAGCAAACGTTGAAACGCGGTGTAACAGCGAGTCGCTGGACCTTTATCATCGGGAAAGATGGGCGAATTATTCGGAAAAACACCATGGTCGACGCCGAACAGGATTACAGAAAAGTTCTGGAAACCGTTCGACGTTTGACTGCTGATGCCGAATAATGCGTGCGTCGAAGGCTGGAAAAGAATCCAGGCAGTTGGGCAGGCCAACTGAACGACTGGCTTTGTGATGGGTTTCTCTCAGTGTGTTGAGAGACTCTGGTTTTCGAATTGTTTCATTCAGGGAGTTTCGAAGCATGAGGAAGTTTGTTGCATTTTGCATGATGGCTCTGGCCACCGTAAACGTTGTCAGCGCTGCTGACATTAAGTCCGGTCTGCAGATTGATGAGTTCCCTGCAGCGTTCAACGTGACCGACATCACTGGCCCATCTGCTGGTGAGAAACTGTGCTACCGCTGCCAGTACGGTGCTCGTCCGGTGATCAGCATTTTCGTTCGCAAGATGGACGAGAACACACTGAAGCTGGTCAAAGAACTGGATGCAGTTGTTGGCAAAAACGCTGAAGACAAGAAGATGGCTGCATTCGTGACTGTTCTGACTGATGATCCGGATGCTCAGGAAGCTGCTCTGAAGAAGGCTGCTGAAGAGCAGAAGATTGAGCACACTCCGCTGACTGTTTTCGAAAACGCTGTTGGTCCTGCAAAGTACAAGATCAGCGAAAAGGCTTCTGTCACTGTGATGATGTGGGTTGATTCCAACGTAAAGGTCAACTACGCATTTGAAGATGGCAAGCTTGACGCTGAAGCTATCGGCAAGGTCGTGAAAGACACAGAGAAGATCCTGAACTAGTACGAGCCAGGTTTTCATTTGGGGGGGTAGGATGGGCATTCTTGCCCGTCGCAGGTTGGTCGGACCAGAATGTCCAACCTACTTTTGCCTGCCTCCGAAATGGATGGATCTGAAAAACTTAAAAAGACTGAGCGACCCATTCGGGTTGCTCAGTCTTTTTCTTTTGAGTACTAATGTTGTCCCTGGAAATAAACTTCTTCATACGGTTGAACGACAACAAATCCGTCACCCTGAAACAGCATCTGAATTGATTCGCCGCTGCCACGGCCAAAAAACGTCTTCAGAGAGATATCCTTCTTGAACTCCGGCGTGAGGTTTCCGGACCATGCGATTGTGGCATTGGGATCAGTGGTGACAGGCTGGCCCGGACGCACTCGCAATGTCATGGGTTGAAAATGGGAGGTGATCGCGATCATCCCGGTCCCCCAGAGTTTGACGTTGAAGAGTCCTCCAGCCAGCATGCCTGTGATGGACTTCATCATTTTGATGTCCCACTCAACCGTCGTTTCCAACGCCAACAGGTCGTTGCCGTTGACAAAAATTGCTTCGCGATTGAGGCTTAGAATGCTGATTCGCTTGCCGGAATCCGCCAGATACAGTCGCCCCTGTCCCTCGGCCTTCGTCAGCTTGGTGCCTTCACCGCTCACCGCTTTCTTGAGCAGTTTTCCAAGCCCCTTCTCCAGCAGGCCTTCGCGAGTAAATTTAATGTTGCCGACATAGGCCACCATGGATCCCATTTTTGTCCACACTGGCCCATTCAGATTGACCTCCAGCATGTATGGACTTTCCAGTTCGAAAAAGCCCTGGCCATGATCCTGCTGAGACGTCTCCTCTACGAACTCGGCCAATGAATATCGTTGATCATTGTCCGGGGGCGGGGAACTTTTCCGCGGTGCAGAAAAGGCTGGTGGCGATCCAAAGACCGATTTCTGGGGAGCAGATTCTTCGTACTCCACATCGTCTTCATAGTCGTCCTCCACTTCCGCCGGGGCGAGTGCCGGGACTTGAATTGGAGCTTTACAGCCCGGGCAGGAGACGGTTCGTCCTGCCAGGTTGTCAGGAGCTTTCAGGCGTTTCCCGCACTGACACCGGATCTCGATCGGCATAAGTCACTTTACTTTCGAGAAGTCGCAAACCCGACAACCGCCAGAGCCTTCTGCGCTCCGGATTCTTCAGAGTCCACGAATTCAAAGGGTGGAGTAGAACGTCACGATGATCCGCAGACATTATTGCTTTGGCTCCATCAAGTCCAGACAGTCAGGAGCGAGAAAAATGGCCAATGCTCTGCATCTATGATGCAACTCAAATGATGAATCGTGTCCGGTGAGAAATCGCCGCTGGCCTGTGCTTTCGTACTGAAGTGCTCCTGAAATTGTGACTCCCGGCGGCAGGGTTAAAACCCGCACAACCGGGCAAAAACCCGACGTTTGGCAATCCGTAACAACAGTACTGATCATGCAGCAACGCTGAATATGGTTCGGCATGGGTTGCTGGTATTTATACCTCCGATAGCTTTGATCAACCGATGGATGGCCGATCCTAGACATTGACAACGTGTCCAAAGGAAATCCGTCCTTGCGCGTCTGGCAGAATCTGGATCGCCTGGTCAAGGCCTGTTCGCATCGGTGTGTCTCGTTGAGACCAGTGATTCACGGAGGAGGTTGAAAGTGCTGTTTCAACGTCATATTTACCTGAGCATCTTCTGCCTTCAGTGCGTGGTCGCATCAGCGCAGTTTGGAAGTGAATCTGTTGCAGGGAATGCCAGGCCGGATCACGTGGAAGGGGCAACCAGTTTTACTTCCTTTCGAAACGAGACGGTCTCGGATGATACGGCAGAACTGGAAGCTCGGGTTCAGCGGCTGGAAGCAGAATTGTCTCAATTCCGCTCGCCGACTTATTCGGATCCGATGAGAACTCTGGAGTCACAGCTTCGCAGACAGGATTCAGGGACCGGTGCCCTGTTCGGTGATATCGAAGTCACTTTTCTGCAGCCGCATATTTCAGGTTCACAAGCGGCTTTTGGCCTTGGCGCTGTGGGGCGGCTTATTGACGGTGACTTTCAGACTGGCATGCGTTACGTCCTTGGCTATCGTAATGATTCCGGAGTCGGCGTTCGCGGGCGTTTCTGGCAGTACGATCACAGCTTCGTCTACCTTCCGCCATTTGAACCCGCCGTGTTTGGCATCCGCATGGATGTCGCAGATACGGAAATCACACTCGACCAGCGTCTGCGACACTGGGACATGCAGGTCGCGGCCGGACTTCGTTACGGTCGTCTTGAATACTCCAACGAAACGCCCACGTTATTTGGTGTGGGGACAGCCACGTTTGAAGGCGTAGGTCCCACGTTTGCCCTGAGTGGTCGTCGCGCGATCAGCAACAGCGGGTTCTCATTCTTTGGTAACGTCCGAGGGTCGGTGCTGATCGGAGATATTCGCAATTCGGCATTGTTGCCTTTCATGCCAGCCGTGAGACTGGAAGATGAAATCATGACGGTTGCCGAGAACCAGCTTGGCGTCGCATGGACGCATGATTTGAACAGGTTTGTGCAACTGGATGTGAAGACCGCCTGGGAAACTCAATACTGGATGAATTCATCATTGTCAGACGACGTTTACGGAATTGGATCGAACCTTGGATTCACCGGGCCGACATTGTCCGTGGAATTGCGGTACTAGTTTCTAAACGAAAAACGTCACCGAGTTTTTCCGTGGGAATAACGACGTCCGCCCCTCCTTGCTCGTGTTTTTTCGGGTGCGAAATGGCTGGTGCGAAATTCTGTCAACCAGAGACGCAGTGTCGCTAGCGACGATTTCTTCCCGGGACAGAGCACTCCTGCTCCATCTTGTGGAGGCTCAGAAACGGAATTGATCGTCGAGTCATCGCAGGATGCGAGTGTCATGGGCTACTTCAATCATGCTGACTACGTCGAGATGACGGTTCACTTTCGCTGCAATCTGCGATGCCGTCACTGCATGATTCTGGACACGATGGACTGGCTGCGTCCCGCCGATGAACGCGAGTTCTCCGAATTGCTGGAAGAGAATCGCCGAACGTCCCGATGGAAGGGCCTGATACTCACTGGCTCTGAAGTCACTCTTCGCTCAGATCTTCCCCTGATGGCTCAGCGAGCACGCGATGCTGGCTTTGAGCATGTGCGAATTCAGACGCATGGAATGCGATTGGCCGATCGTCGATATTGTCAGACTTTGGTCGATGCCGGGATCGATGAGTTCTTTATCAGTCTGACGGCTGATACTGCAGAACTTCACGATTCAATTACGGAAGTGCCAGGTTCCTTTGAGAAAACGCTGCAGGCGATTCGCAACCTGGCTCTGTTAACCGGCGTGCGCCAGATGACCAACACTGTCATCACAAAACTCAGTTATCAATCCCTGCCGAAGGTTGTCGAGCTGCTGAAAGATATTCCCAATCTCGTCGAGATGGACTTCTGGAATTACTGGCCGATGGCCGAGGACGGTGATCCGAATCTTCTCATCTCGCATTTCGAAGTCCAGCCATTTCTTCGATCTGCGATCCGACGGGCTCGTGTTCTGGGTCGACAGGTCGAGGTCAAGAATTTTCCTCAGTGCCTGCTGGGATCTGACGCCGATTCGTTGGTCAATGATCAGCCGGAACTGCGAATTGA
This sequence comes from Planctomycetota bacterium, assembly GCA_052034165.1. Taxonomy (GTDB): domain Bacteria; phylum Planctomycetota; class Planctomycetia; order Planctomycetales; family Planctomycetaceae; genus SXXK01. Next base: position 12,858 of record JBPOIW010000017.1, read on the forward strand.
TCCTCGCTTCTGGAATGAGTTTAACCGAAATGGGTTTCATCAATGTGCATTTCGCGAAGTCTGTGGTTCTCGACAATGTCTAGGGCTTAATGCCGCGTATGTTCGAGAATTCGGCTGGCATGAAGACCTGCTGAAGCCTCTTCCGAGGAGTGCCTGAGAACTGGCGGACTCGTATTGTTCCTGCGCTGGAAAGTGACCTGGTTTCGTCAGCCGGAGTGCGTGAGTACCCGGTTCATTCGGAAGAATCCAGCACGACCGGGCGCTAACGCGTACCGGCTGATCATTCGAGATGGAGTTGGATTCCGATGGGTAGCAAAGTCGCTGAGTCGACAAAAAGAATCGTGATCGTTGGTGGTGGGACATCCGGATGGATGACGGCAGCCCTGATGTCACAGGTCATGCAATCATCCGACTATTCTGTTACCGTCATTGAGCCGCCCGGCCCACGTGGAATCGGCGTTGGTGAAGCGTCCGTGATTTCCATGACTCAATTGCTGAGAAAGCTGGGCGCTGATGAAGTGGAGATGATGCAGCGGTGTGAAGCAACGTACAAGCTGGGGATTCGATTCTGCGACTGGTTTGAAAAGGGTCATGATAACTGGCACCCGTTTGGGGTCTGCGGCGCGAGAATTGACGGGCGAGATTTGTTTCCTTTCTGGTTGGCGGACTCAAAGAGATTCGGTGCGCCGGAGCCTTATGAAGCGTATTCTCTGTCATGGGCCGCATCGATCGCGGGAAAAGCCCCACACGCGTTTCATGGCCCGTCACCGATCGCACAAACTGAGTCATACGCATTTCATTTCAATGCCGAAGCACTGGCTGGCTGGCTTCGCGAGAGGGCTCTGAGAAACGGCGTGAAAGAGATTGCCGGGGCAGTTAAGGATGCTGAACTGGCGGAAAGCGGAGATGTGAATTCGGTGACACTGTTCGCCGGAGAACGAGTCGAGGGCGACCTCTTCGTGGATTGTTCCGGCTTTCAGTCCGTGCTGATGAATAAAGCTCTGGGAGATCCATTCGAGACCTGGAACAGCCATCTGCTTTGTGATCGAGCAGTCGCATTCAAAATTCCGTCCGCTGGTTCTGTGCCGCCGTATACGAAGTCACATGCTCTGTCGGCAGGCTGGGCGTGGCATATTCCGCTGGCCTCGCATCTGGGGCTGGGGTATGTCTACAGTTCAAAGTTCATTTCCGATGACGCTGCCTGGGAGGAATTACGTGAGCACGCTCAACTCAACCCGGGTGCCGGTCAGGAACCCCGCTTCCTGAAGATGCGTGTTGGTCGTCAGCGATCATTCTGGAAACAGAACGTTGTGGCGATCGGGCTGTCGGCCGGTTTTCTGGAACCACTTGAATCCAGCGGCATTCATCTGAGTCAGGTTGGAATTGAACTGCTGCTGAAGAACTTTCCATCCGGCCGCCCGGTGGACTCATTGCGCGATTACTACAACCAGCGTATGGCCTTGATCTATGATGAAGTTCGCGACTTCGTCCAGATGCATTATCGACTCAGTCGGCGTACGGACAGCACATTCTGGATTGCTGCGCGAGAAGCGGAAATCTCCCCTGATCTGAAGCGACGGCTGAATCTCTACGATGAAGTTGGGATGCTGGACAACCTGCAGGCGGAAGCATTTCCTGAGACCAGTTATTTTCATCTGCTGACGGGGAATAAGCGTCTGCCACGTCGAGCCCCGGCACTTGCGGCTTCGGCTGATCCGCATATGGTTCATTCAATATTGGCTTCGATCAAAGCGCAGAATGAACAGGCAGTCCGCGACCTGCCGCCACATGAGGAGTTGCTGGGCCGAATTCATCGCACAGCTCTGGCGCGAGCGTCGTGAATGAGGTCCTGCCAGATCCGACGGGGCGCTGGTACAACGCGTGCTGCCTGTACAGAGACGCGAACTCGCTGCAGGATGCCGCAAAAGAAATATTCGCCTGCAGCTTGCCGTAGTGATGATCAGGATTGTTGTGCGTCAGCCAGCGGCAGACTGCCGGCGCTTATCCCTGCTTCGGAGCCTCTTCGGTCTTTGTTTCAGCGGGCTTCTTAACCACCGGTGGAAGTTCTTTGCCTTCTGCAATGAACTTCATTGAGACCGAGTTGACGCAGTGGCGAGTGTCTTTATCCGTGAAGCCTTCGCCCACGAAGACGTGACCCAGGTGACCGCCACAGTTCTTGCAGGTGATCTCCGTACGTTGGCCATCTTCATCCGGAGTTTCTTCAACAGCGCCTTCGATTTTGTCATCGAAACTTGGCCATCCGCAATGGCTGCTGAATTTGTCTTCGGATTTGTACAGCGCTGCGTTACAGCGACGGCAGATGTAGGTTCCGGGATCTTTCAGATCGGTATACTCACCGACAAATGCTCGCTCAGTTCCCTTTTCAATTATCACGTATTTTTCAAAATCGGTCAGCTCGTTGTATTCTGTCGGGGCAGGTTGTTGGGGCATTTCGTCGGCTTTCGGTTCGGATGGTTCGACCGGGGCGTTAACTGAGCTTGTGTCCGGCTGAACAACTGCGGAGGAGATTGTCCCCACCGCATTCGGCTCAGGCCCTTCAGCACATCCGCTGAATGGTACTGCCAAAGCCGCAACGAGCATGAAACGATTAACAGACTTCATTCTTTCTGCTCCTTGAATGACAGAGGGCACGCTGAATGCGTGCCCTCCAGCTAACCAATAGGGTGCGACGAAGATCAATGCTTGATCGGCGTCAGCATCACGGACATCATCTTGCCGCTTTCCATCCGCGGTGCCTGTTCAACAGTTGCGATGTCTTCCAGCTTCTTCACGACTTCCTGAAGCATTTCCATACCACGCTCATGATGCGCGTTTTCGCGTCCCTTGAACATGACGTTGATTTTGACTTTGTCACGTCGTGACAGAAAGTCGCGTGCCTGTCGGATCTTGACATCAATGTCATTTTGTCCGGTCTTGGCACGAAGACGCAGTTGTTTCAGCTGAGTCTTGTGTTGCTTTGGACCACTGGACTTTTTCTGTCGTTCATAAATCACTTTGCCGTAATTCATGATACGGCAGACGGGAGGACGAGCTTCCGGGCTGACCTCAACCAGGTCCAAACCTTCATCCTGGGCCATCCGCAGTGCGACTGCGGTTTCCATTTCACCAAGCATTTCCCCGGTCGCACTTACAACTCGAATTGGAGAAATGCGAATCCGCTCATTCATGCGCGGAAGATTGCTCTGCGGGGGAGCTGCTGCTGGACGAGATCGTTTAATGATTACCTCCGGAAAGAACAAATCGATCAGACTCAAAGACCTGCCATCGGTCATTCAGTTGAAAATCGCAGAGGGAATCTCACGGTATTCCGTGGTGTCTCACTCCGCACCCCGTTTTTTGCCATAAAGCTCAGAAAAAAGCCAGCGTTTTTGAGCCCATCCTTCAGGAAACTCTCCAGACACCCATGGTTTTCCTGCTCACGCTCTAAAACTATGGTGGGATTCGCTGTTTCTGAAGCGAATCGGAGCCCAATTCCCGGCTCAACGCGTCAGCGAAACGCGTGGGAGGGAACCGGTGTGCAGCCCGCCAGTCGATCATCTTCAAGGCCGATCACAATGACTTTTACCGATGGCTGGACTGTTTGAGCGTCTGAAGGCATAACACGCCGAACCTGCAGTTAATGGTCGGCGGAGAGTGTTTTGCAAGCTCGCCGATGCACTCGCGAATTTTTCAGATGGGATCGTCATGATGGCTTTTGTTTTTGCATCGCACTTCAGTCGACTGATCGCTGTCGTCGTGATGATTCTTGGCTTCAGCAATGTCGTACTCGCAGGAAACTGGGGGCATTGGCGAGGTCCGTCCGGGAATGGGGCGGCTCCGGATGCGGCTCCTCCGACGGAGTGGAGCAGCACAAAGAACGTGAAATGGAAAGTTGCTTTGCCGGGTCGAGGTTCCTCATCGCCGGTGATCTGGGATCAGCAGGTCTTTGTAACGACCGCGGTTCCGGCTGCGACAGGCACGGGCGGGAAGTTGCCGAACCTGGAATTCAAACTGCTGTGTTTCAATCGCGCTGATGGAAAGTTGTTGTGGGAAAAGACAGCCGTCGTTTCCGTTCCGCATCAGGAAACACATTCAACCAATGGCTTTGCGTCGGCTTCTCCGTGTACCGACGGCAAACATGTTTATGCTCATTTTGGTTCGCGCGGCCTCTACTGCTACACGATGACAGGCGACCTTGTCTGGAAGCGTGATGATTTCGGACGAATGAATACTCGCAACAGCTTCGGAGAAGGAAGTTCTCCAACGCTCGCGGGAAACAAGATCATCGTGCCGTGGGATCATGAGGGGCCATCAGCGTTGTTTGCTCTGGATAAGCTCACCGGAAAGACTCTGTGGAAGACTGACCGAGATGAACCCACCTGCTGGGCGACGCCGCTGGTGGTTGAATTCGAAGGTAAGCAGCAAGTCGTCATGAACGGTCAGACATGTGCTCGCAGCTACGACCTGGAAACCGGCAAAGAACTTTGGCGTTGTGCAGGACAAACGGAACGTCCATGTGCTTCGCCAGTCGCCCAGGACGGACTGGTTTACGTCGGCAGCGGTCATCGCGGATCGTTTCTTGGAGCATTCCGGTTGGATGGTCAGGGAGACATCAAAGGCAGTGACAAAGTGGTCTGGACGATTGACCATGACACTCCGGACATCGCTTCGTTGCTGCTTTCTTCCGGACGCATTTATTTCCACAAGGGCAAGAACGGGCAACTGTCATGCGTGGATGCAGTCAGCGGCAAACCGTTTTACACTGCTGAACGTATACCGGGTCTGGATTCGATCTATGCGTCGCCTGTGGCCGCCGGTGGTCATGTTTATCTGACCTCACGAGCAGGTACGACCGTGGTGATTTCTGATGCTGCCGAACTGAACATCGTCGCGACAAACAATGTTGATGAAACCGTCGATGCAACTCCAGCCCCAGTTGACAACGAACTGTTCATTCGTGGCGAGAAGCACCTGTTCTGTGTTGCTGCTGAATAGCGAATCAGAATATCGCGCGTCCAGACATCCTTGACCACGGGCCTGTCACAATGAGGCGGCCCGTGGTTTTTTGTTGATCGAGCGTCTTTCGTTGTGGTCTCAGAAGTCTCTGCCGCTGCTTTGGTCGTCTGTTGAGTCTCGACTGCAGGTTCAGGAGCCCTGTCCGTTAGGCTGCTTCAGCGCTGCGCTGTTACGCGGCGAGATTGAGGGCTGGCTTACGGTATTCGAAAGAAAAACACATGGCCCGCTTCTGTCGCCACGACCAGCCTGCGCCGTTCGATGCTGAGTGATGCAGCGGAGAGCTGTTCCAGTTGAGACTCCCGAACCTCCTGGACAGCGCTCGAGCGAATTGGAGTGAGTCGAACGAGACCGGACTGCTCAACAGTCAGTAAGGACTCCGACATTGGAATCGCCAACAAAAGTTTATCATCAAATCGTCGTGGCTCAGCAAGCCATTTCTTTGCCGTTAAATCGAAGACCTGAGCCTGCTTCGCATCTGAGAAAACCAGCCAACCGCCATCTTCAGAACATGTAAGCAGCGGATTCTCGAAATGGCTCACGTCAAAGGTGGCGATTAATGCTGCGTCCTTAATGGAGACGACGCACGCCTGAGTTTTTCCAACCAGAACAGCGTAATATCCATCTGATGATGTTTGAATAAATTGGCCGTCCGAAACAGGTGTCTCAATAGTTCGGCTTGGGGCCTGAGTTCCCTTGAGATCAACATAGCCGAGCGGGAAAAGAACGACCTTCCCGTCCGACATTGCAGCGATCCCTTCATTGAAGTAGCAGGAGATGGCCACGCGGGGACCTTCTGGCCAGCGCACAGACTGATAACCTGAGGTATACGGGTGCAGAATGATGGGTGACTCAGGTTCCGGGATGAGGACTTCACGCTTGTGATAGGGCGGCGGACCGGGGATAAAATGAGGCATGCCGTGAGCCAGATGAAACAATGGCCCGGAAATGCGTGTCCATTTTTCCCGCTGTTTGTTGAAGACCTCGACAAAAAATTGCGGATTGGATGGTTCGCCGACATGTTGATCGTGTCCAGTTGGCCGCCCGAAGTCCTGATTCACCAGTATGACATGATCACCATTGACAGACTGATCCGCCGCTACGATCTGGCTTTGATACGGTCTGTTGATCATGGGCAGTCGTTCGGCGTCGAACGGCCCCATAAACAGGCTCGCTCCCATCATGACGAAGATCACATGTGTTCCATCTTCCGAAAGCGACACAAGCGTTACCGCAGTTTTTCTGGGCAGCTCAAATTGACGTTCGGGAATCAACCATCCATTCCCTGTGCTCTCGCCCGGGGTTAAATCCGAGCCGAGAGCATACAGCGTGGAAGGGCTTGCGGAGACGGTACTTGAGTTCTCCGGTGGACTCTTTTCTTCGACGCTGCTCTTTACTGTGTCGAGTTCTGAGATCGGCTCAGAAGTCATGCCCGCGGGCCGCAAGTTGATCCTCAAGAGCAATCCCGCTGCGGCGATGACAAAGATCAGCACCGAGGCCAGGATCAGTCGCCGAGCACCGAAGTGCTGAGGTCTTGAAATCGTATGCTGGCACAATTCCAAAGCTTCAAGGACTTCGCTCGCAGTCCGATATCGCTCCGCAGAATCATAGGCTGTCATTCGTTGCAGAACCTGCAGCATCGGCCCGGGGATGGCAACCGCGTGGCTGGTGATTTCCGGCAGGACGCCACTCAGTTTTTTGTTCAGGAGTTCTCGCCGGGAGTTCGCTGCGAATGGTGTCGTCAGGCTGAATAATTCGAACAGAACCAATCCCAGGGAATAGATATCTCCCTGTTTCGTATAGACTCCGTCCAGTGATTCCGGAGCGCAGTAGCGAAGGGTTCCAACGAACTCATCACTGCGAGTAATCTCGACGCCGGGCGATTCAATTCGGGCCAGACTGAAGTCTGTGAGGAAGATCTGCCCGCTGTTGGTGAGCAGAATATTGGACGGCTTGATATCTCGATGCAACACTTCCGCCGAATGCACGGCCTGAAGTGCTTCCGTGAGTTGCCGAGCGATCGCAAGCAATAATGCCGGACGAGCTTCATGGTCAGCCGTGCGCAGGGTTTGCAGTGCAAAACCTTCCGGCTCTATACCAGAGATGACGGTTGCCAGTGACACGCCGGGGATGGCCTTCATCACAAGATAGCGCAGCCCCTGAGATTTGCCATAGGAGTAGAGTGGAACAATTCCCGGGTGATCCAGTTTCGAAAGCAGTTTGGCTTCACGCTCGAATCGGCTGACAGCGACTGGACTCTCCCGCAGGCTGATTTCCAGAATCTTGAGCGCGACCTGATGGCCAATCACGGGCACTTCGGCCAGAAACACAGTCCCCATCGCTCCACGGCCAAGTTCTTTGATGATTCTGTATCCGCAGAATTCTTCTCCCGGCTGCGGCAGGGTTGCTGACGATGAGGGAGTTGTCGACGGACGTGTCTGGAAGTCCGTTGTTTCCAGCTCCGACAGGAGGCTGGCGAATTGCGGAAATCGCGAAATGTATTCGGCCCGATCTGGTCGCTGACCAGCCTGGGTTCGCAACTCCCATTCGGCAGCAATAAGTTCGGGCAGCAGATCCTCATGCAGGTTCGCGTCGACCTTCAGCAGAAACGCACTGATATCAGCCTGCTCTTCGCTGTGCCACAGATCCTCGTAGTCACGGCAGAGCAAGTCAATCATGTGCCGCTGGCGAAGCCGTGGATCAGACCACGCCGGAGCATTGATGTCAGTCCTGGACATGTTGGCCCCAGATATCTTTCACCAACTCCAGCATTCGCTGAATGGTACGGCGGCTGTACTTCATCTTCTCCGCGATCTCAACATTCGAATATCCCTCCAGTTTCAGCAGTACGACCGTCTCAAGAGCTGGATCTCTGAGAGCCTTCAACATGGACTGACATTGGTCCTCCATCATCACTTCAATCGAAGGTTCAAGTTGCGTGTCCCGGAGTTCGCTGATCGCGTGCAGTCCCACATCCGGATTGTCGAGTCCATTCGAACGCTTTTGAGCGCGAGCGTTCTTGGCATGGTCGTTGGCCTTGCGCGCCGTCATCAGAATCAGAAGTCGCCACAGCGCATCGCGGTCGTGCAGATCCGGTAGTTGTCCGGATCTTAATCGATCACACAATGTTGCGAAGACGCTGATGGTGACATCGTCTTCATCAAAGGCAACGGGAATTCCGATTCTCGCAATCCACCGCCGAGCAAGTTCGCGAACTCGCGGATGAATACGATCCCAGAGTCGGAGTGCTGCCACCTCGTCACCGCTGTTGCGAAAATGCAGAATCCATTCAGAAATCGAACTGGGGTCAGTCATGACGAACCTTGAATCCTCGCGTGCAAACATGCTCCTTACGCTGCTTCATCATAAGCCCCTGACTCCTCTTTGCAGTAGGCACTTGGCGTCAGGATGCGGTCATTTCACGGCAATTTCAGCACCTCAGTTCCAATGGTCTGCGGCCTGGCGGCTTTTTCTGCATGTCCGAGCAGTGTGTGATTCGGAATCATTGTTCCACGTGACTTCAACAACGTGAAGTAGTCCGGAGAACAGAATATCTCAGATTTCCGTGTCTCACTTACCCCGGAGTTTTCCATCTAGGTCTTTGCGGGAAGAAAACCTCGGTTGACTGAATTTGAAGTAACCCGTGCGATGGAGTGCAGGGCTTCCTAGGACGCACCGAGGTTGACTTCCTGCAGTGCGCACTCCGTTTTGAACCGGCTCAGTTCTGTTCACTGGATTTTTTGTCCATTGATTCGATGAGGGAGATGTTTGTTACACCCCTTTTCCTTTTGAGAAGACAACGGCCGAAAGTCTATTGTACAGGTCAACGTGGAGGGCTTTCTCGGGGCCGATCCGGATTACCAACTGCTGATCGGTTGTCGAGCGAGACCTGCACGGAGCCTTCGACTCAAACTGAACGCTGGCTTTTCGCCAAACAAGTTCAGAGATGGAAGTGAAAGAATGGTCCACGGTACGGACATCGTGGACCAACTTTCCCGATAGCGTTCGGACTGCGGCGCGATTCAGGGGGCTGGCAATCTTTTCGTTTCCAGCCATTGTGGAAGAGGGCTTCTGAAAATGAGGGCGATTGCCAACATTCGAGCTGTTGGGCTCGATTTCAGAATGCCTTCAATAGGTACGCGTAAGCCATGACATTGCGTCGGTCATGGGCAACGCCCAGCGAATCTGATCGCGATTGTTTGTTCCATGAAAGGGTAAGTTGTCCGCACGTTATGATGTCTGCAGCATCGCGAGCAACTCATCTTCCGTCAGCACCTTCACTCCCAATTCCCGAGCTTTCGTGAGCTTGCTTCCAGCCGCTTCGCCAGCGACGACATAGTCCGTCTTCTTCGAGACGCTGCCACTGGCTTTGCCGCCATGATCGCGAATGAGCTGTTCGATCTCATCACGTTTCATGCGAACCATAGTGCCGGTCACGACCAACGTCTTGCCGAAGAGCTTGCCGCCTTCTGGTGATGTCGTGATCGTCGATCGATCAATGGCCTGCCCCATATTGAGGCCCAGTTCCGTCAGTTCCTCGACAAGCGTTTTGCCGTAGTCAGACTGAAAAAATTCCACAACAGACGCCGCGATCACATCCCCGATTTCATTGACCTGCGACAGAGACTCCACTGTCTGCGCCGCAATCTCCTGCATTGTTCCGAAGGCGCGATCCAGAGTTCTTGCATTTGTTTGGCCAACGTGGCGTATGTTCATGCCCGTCAGCAATCGCCACAATGGCTGTTGCTTCGACAGTTCCAGCCCGGACAGGAGTTTGTCGATGGATTTTGCGCCCAGTCGATCCAGCTTCAGCAACTCTTCTCGACGTTCACGTAGTCGATAAAGCGACGGAATGCCATCAACCAGTTTTGCAGCCAGCAATTGTTCAACCAGCTTTTCTCCCAGTCCGTCAATATTCATCGCGGGACGAGAGGCAAAGAAGATCAGCGTTTCGCGCAACTGTGCCGGGCATGCAGGATTCTGGCAGCGAATATAAACGCCTCCTTCGTCCTGCTGGACGTCTGATTTGCATTCCGGACATTGTGTTGGAAATTCAAACGGTTGTTCATTTCCAGTACGAGCAGACTCGTTGACTCGCATGACGTGGGGAATAATCTTGCCGGCTTTCTCCACAACAACGAGATCACCAATGCGGATGCCGAGGCGATCCAGTTCTTCGCGATTATGCAGGCTGGCACGAGACACCGTTGTGCCGGCGATTTCGACGGGCTCAAGTTCTGCCACGGGAGTTAACGCGCCGGTCTTGCCAACCTGAATCGTGATCGCACGAACTCGCGTTTCGGCTTCGTAGCGTTCCCATTTATAGGCTCGGACCCAGCGAGGATGTTTCGAGGTTGCTCCGAGCTGTTCGCGATCGGTCAGATTATTCAGCTTGATCACGAGACCATCGACTTCGAAAGGCAACTCTGGAACCAGTGCAATCATTTCGGTGCAGACTCGCATCAGCTCTTCGAATCCGTTGGCACGCGAAACGTTAGGGGTTGTCGGAATACCGAGGCTTCGAATGGACTCAAGAAATTCGTGGTAAGAAGTCCAGGAGATTCCTTCAACGTGCCCGACACCGTGAGCCAAAAATCGGAGTTTGCGTTCTCGCGTCAGAGTTGGGTCCAGCAGCTTCAATGCACCAGCTGCAGCGTTTCGAGGATTTTTGAATGGCTCTTCACCGGCGCGAACCTGATCTGCCTGAAATGCAGCGAATTGCTCATTCAGGATGATGACTTCACCGCGAACTTCCAATGAGGCTGGAGGCTTGTCAGTCATCAGGCGAAGCGGAATTCCGGCGATGACTCTTGCGTTGTTCGTAACATCATCGCCGACGGCCCCATTGCCTCGAGTCGCCGCGCGGACAAGAGTTCCGTTTTCCCAGATCAGGGCGATCGCGACGCCATCGATTTTGAATTCAACGGAGTACTCAAGGGATTCACTATCCAGAGCTTTTCGCAGGCCAGCATCCCAGTCGACGAGTTCCTGTTCCTCAAACGCATTTTCGATGGACAGCATGGGGATGCGATGAGAGACCTGAGTAAACCCGACGATGGGTTCTCCGCCAACTTTGACGCTGGGACTGTCGGCCCTCATCAGTTCCGGGTTGGCTTTCTCCAGGGCAACCAGCCGGGCCATCAGCGCGTCGTATTCTCGGTCCGTGATTTCTGGCTTGGCGTCAACGTAGTACAGGCGGTTGTGTCGTTCCAGCACCTTGCGAAGTTCATCGATTTCATCGTCGGGAAATAAACTGGCCATAGACAGCGGCTCATGTGATGGATGGTTGACATTTGGCAACATGTTCCGTTGGCCGGAACGAAGGACAGCGTGCTCGGAACGGGTCTTCCGCCAGTATTCGGCCTCAATATTGTCCGTCCAACGAACAAGTCAGCCAAATTTGGGGTTACTGCGTATCATTGTGAGGCTTTGGGTTCCATACAATCGAAGGAATGCTGAATGCGAGTGGCAGCGTGTTGACGAAGCCGGTCGCTGTCCATTAGAGTTGGGCCACAATTTTATTGGAAATCGTGGGGCGGCATCGCCATTCGGCCTCACAAGTGCCTGCAGTGTGTGTTGATTTCAGATTTGAAGAAACGGCAGGCCGCAGAATATTGGCGCATGATCCTGGAAATACATTGGAAGTCCTGTTGGAAACGACATTTGAAAAATTGGGTCTGAAATCTTCGACCCTGAAGCAACTTCAAAAGATCGGCTACGAAAAGCCAAGCCCGATTCAAGCGGCCTTCATTCCCGTCGCATTGACGGGACGCGACTGTATCGGACAGGCCCGAACCGGAACTGGTAAGACGGCCGCCTTTATGCTTCCCGCGCTGGAGCGAGTGGACCTGAGTCTGCCGAAAGTCCAGGTGCTGGTGATGGCACCGACTCGTGAACTAAGCGAGCAGGTTTATGCCGAATCAAAAAAGCTGGCCGGTGGCGATAAACTGAAGTTTGCTTTGGCGACTGGTGGTCGTCCGATTGGTAAGCAGATCGATGATCTGGAAAGTGGTGCTCAGGCGGTGATTGGAACGCCAGGTCGAGTCATCGACTTGTTACGCCGTCAGCATCTGAAACTGAAGAATCTGATTGTGGTTGTGCTGGATGAAGCCGACCGCATGCTGGACATCGGTTTTCGTCCGGACATTGAACGCATTCTGAAGTCATGTCCTGAAGATCGCCAGACACTGTTGTTGTCGGCCACGTTGCCGCCTCCCGTCGAGAAGCTGGCTCAGAAATTTATGTCTGATCCGCAGATGGTGGACCTGTCTGAGGATCGAGTGGTCGTTGATACGATTGAGCAGTACTACATTACAGTGGACGAGGATCGCAAGACGGCCCTGCTGCTGCGAGTGCTCGCGAAGGAGAAGCCAAGCCAGGCGATTGTGTTTACTCGCACAAAGCGCGGGGCGGATGCGTTGCATCTGAAGTTTTCCAAACGACTGAAGTCTGATCGCATCGCTGCGATTCACGGCGACCTGCCGCAACGAAAACGTGATAACGTGATTAAGTCGTTGCGAGCGGGCAACATTCGGCTGTTGATTGCAACGGATGTCGTCGGACGCGGCATCGACGTCAGCGGGATCTCGCACATTATCAACTTCGATATCCCCGAGTACTGCGATGACTATGTGCATCGCGTTGGCCGAACGGGCCGATTGTCGTCGGCAGAAAACGGACGTGCGATCACGTTCGTCACGCTGCAGCAGGGCGGCGAACTGACGAACATCGAAAAGCGTATCAACACGGTTCTGCCGGAGTACAAAGTCGAAGGCTTTGAAGCGTTCCGCAGCCGAAATCGGCCGACTCGAACGATCAAAAAGTTCGGGCAAGGCGAAGAATAGGCTCTGGCGATTGAGTTCGTCTAAGGTAGTATCTTGCGGACTTCGTACCTCTTGTTTACCGCCCCGCCGGAGGCGCCGGCTTTCCCTTGAGCCGGCGCCTCCGGCTGGGCGGTAAACGATTCGATCGTCAGTTTGGAATCAAGCGACGGTTGATCGTGAAGTGTGCGTCCTCCGCTGTCTCTCCCACATTCTTGTTCCCCACGCTCCACAGGTGAAATTATGGACCGTCGTACCTTCCTGAAGTCCGGCGCGAGCCTTTCTGCGCTATCGTTGAGTCATGGAGCGTTTGCGGCTCCGGTCACGAAGATTCCGCGAGTCGGTCTGATCGGAACCGGCTGGTATGGCAAGGTCGACCTGCTGCGACTGATACAGGTTGCTCCAGTGGAAGTTGTCGGGCTTTGCGATGTCGACAGCAGGATGGTGGCTGAGGCGGCCGAGATGGTTGCCGGGCGACAGGCGTCGGGGCAAAAGCCTAAGACCTGGAAGGACTATCGCCAGATGCTGAAGGAGCAGGAGTTCGACATCATGCTGGTCGATACTCCCGACCACTGGCATGCTCTGCCGATGATTGACTGCGTGAATCAGGGCTTAGATGTCTGGGTCCAGAAGCCGATCAGTGTTGACGTGATCGAAGGGCTGTCGATGGTCACGGCCGCTCGAAAGAACAATCGCGTCGTGCAGGTGGGAACTCAGCGCCGAAGTACTCCGCATCTGATCGAAGCGAAGAAGCGTGTTGTCGACGCCGGGCTGTTGGGCGACATCGGCATGGTTGAATGTTACTGCTACTACCACATGCGAGCTCAGAAGAATCCGCCGGAGATTGCGGTTCCGGAGAACCTGGATTACGAACTCTGGACCGGCCCTGCTCCGCTGCGACCCTTCACGGAGCTGACTCATCCACGAAGCTGGCGAGCGTTTATGGAGTACAGCAATGGCATTGTCGGCGATATGTGCGTGCACATGTATGACATGGTTCGCTGGATGCTGAAGCTGGGCTGGCCAAGTCAGATTTCGTCGTCCGGTGGTATTCTGGTTCAGACGACTTCAGCAGCCAATATCACCGATACTCAGACCGCTACGTTTCAGCATCCCGACTTTCCAGTGATCTGGCAGCATCGCTCGTGGGGAGCCGCGGCCGATCCGCAGTACCCGTGGGGCTCGACGATTTACGGTGACAAAGGCACTTTGAAACTCAGCGTCGACAAGTACGAATTCACTCCTCGCAATGGTGGCGAGAAGCTAACAGGCTCGGCGTTGTTCGAGTACGACAAGTACCCTGAAGACGAGACTGAAAAAGACCTTGAGCGGCACGTGGCGTCAGCAGTGCGCGGTCATATGTTGAACTTCCTCGAGTGCATCGAAAGTCGTGAGAAGCCGGTCTCGGACATTGAAGAAGGCCATATTTCGACCGCCAGTTGCATCCTTGCCAACATCGCGTTGAAGCTGGGACGCACTCTGAATTGGGACGAGAAAACTCACTCGGTTATCGGTGACGAAGAAGCCACTCGACTCCTCCGCCGCGAATACCGAGCACCATGGATTCACCCAGAACCGGTGTGAAGGACGAATTACTTCATTGACGCGGCGTTCGCGTTATGAGCCGGAACGCGCTGGCGTCCGGTTTACTTGTGAAAAACACCGCACCGCCGCAAATTCAACAGACCGCTATCGCCCCTGCGGCTGATGAATCGACTCGATCAACAGATCGTTTTTTACTCAATGACCAGCTTCACTGGAGCCGGCTTGCTGATCGTTGCCCCGTTTGCGTGCTGAACTCGCACTGACAGATTTGGGACTTCACCGGGTGCGGCTGATTCCGGAACGGTGACGGCCAATGCGAACGCTGTCTGATCTGCCGCGATGGCGACAGGAGTTGCTGCGTAGCCCTGAGGCAGGCCATCCAGCACGACAGTGACCGCTTCACTGAAGAACGGATGGCGACGGATCGAGCCAACAATGTTCACCATTGTTGCTTTCTTGCCCTTAGCCGGTTCTGCGGGGGCGTTGACCAGCACGGCATCATCTACAGCCAGAACCAATGGTGCGGTCCACGAACGCGAACCACTGGCTGCGGCCAGAGGTTGTGGCACGAAGTCAGCCGAGATGACTGAATCGATCGTGCTTGACGGAGTGTCCGCCGGAACTCGAACAGTCAACGGGAATACACCTTGTGACGTTGGGCCGAACTGGAAATCATCAAGACTGACTTGTGGCTTCAGAGGTGAATTTGGATTGTTTGGATCTTCGCGTCGAGCAATCTCGGTGGTTGTCATTTCGAAGCGAGCGTAGGCCGGCACCTGTTCCGTCAGTGGAATGATTCGAACGGAAATCGTTGCCGGGATACCACGAAACAGAACCGGCGGCACCTGATCCAGCAGCATGGTTGCCGGTACAGAATCTGCGGGTCCTGCGACAAGAGAAGTTTCTGGAAGTGTTAGTGACTCAGTTTGAAGATTATCAACTTCGACCGTGGCCGCCGTCGTGAAGACCGGCTCCGCGCCTTCCGCACGGGCTTCAATCAGAAACGACTGGCCGGCTGCAAGAGCGTTGGCGTCGCCGGCTGTTGAACGAGTCACCATAACCAGCACTTGCTGATTCTGTTCGCTGGCGGCGATTGACTCAGGGACAATACTCACACCGGCAATCCCTTTTACGGCCAGCCGAATCGGACCAGTGTATCGGAACGAACGTGACTGGCGAACAACAGAGAGTCTTAACGGGACTGAGCCATTCAATGGCAATCTCAAAGCGCCGTCGCGGGTTGAAATCTGGAAGGCCTGTCGATCTGTGCGAGACACCAGCAGTCGATACGTTGAATTCGGCGAGCCTTTTCCGTTCACATCCTTGATTTGAACCTTCAACTGAGTGACCCCGTCAGGAACCTTGAAATCCAGAGCAGGATCGGTCGCTCCCGTTTCACCGTCATTCTGAGCCACGACAGCCTCACCATTCAGGACCGCAAGATGTGGTCGCAGTGGTGAAGAGAGTTCCCTGGCAGCGACAGCGATATGCAGGGTCTGGCCTGGCGTTACGGTCAGGAGCAATGTGTCAACTTCTTTTGCCGCGGTAATGCGACCGCTGACCAACAGGGCAGGAAACGGTGCGGCAGTGAAGGCTGCATCGATGGCGGTTGCGGCGTACGTCCCGTCGACAGGCTCGAGGATCAGTGTCCCAGCTTCTGTCTTCAATGGTGGCAGAGCGAGGATTGGTGATCCGGCCTCCACAGCGACCTGACCAGCGGCAGTTTTCACAGAGACGGCTTCTGAGACGGCATCAGCTCCAACTGTTCGCAAGGACGTTGTCGCCGCTGCGACAGTGGCTGGAAACGCCAGCGATGAGGGAGGCAGATCGCCCAGTAAAAGTCTCCACGGGCTGCCACCGGGAGCACGAAACTGGAGATCATGAACTTCGGCGAAATACAGACCATCAGCCGGAAGAACGACAGCGGTTCGCGCATCGCCCTTGAGATCGGATTGTTGCCATTGAATGGCCAGAGGCGTACCAGCCTGGCTGCGAATTTCAATCACAGGATCCAGCTTCGAGCCGACTCGTCGGCTTTCGACTTCCGCGATGATCTTCTGATTAGCTGTGCCTTTGAACCAGACTCGTTTCTGTTCCGCGCCGGAGATCAGGCCTGAGGAAGCAATCGGAAATGTGGCCGCAGGATTGGCCTCGGTAAAGGTTCCTTCCGGGTGCGTTGCGATTCGGTCCAGAGTCATGATGACCGGGTTGCTGACACCCGCAGGAGTCACGCAGCGAACGAGATAACGACCGGGGACGACAGAGGCATCTGCTGTGACGTCGATAACGGCCTGTCCTGCATTCCCGCCTTCCGCCACGGCGACTGTTAGTCCCTTGATGTCGGCGTGCAGCTTTGCGTTTTCGAGGTTCTGGCCGGCAATGACCATTCGAGTCGTCTTGCCAATCTCTGCAGAGTGCGGAGCAACTCTTACGATCTGCGGAAGTGGCTTTGCTCCGTCCCCTGCACTGCCCTGATCAGCAGTGATCTCGGCCGCAGCCGGACCTGCGACTTCGGCGAACAAGGCCTTCGCATCGTCATCTGTCAGAGCTTCGGCGAAGACATGCACTTCGTCGCAGATCAGTTTCATCATTTCGCCGTTGGCAAAACTTGAGCCGATCAGCAGCTGTGTATCATTCACGCATTTGGCCAGTATAACGTCCTGCAGCCAGCCCACGTTGCCCTCGGCAAAACCGCCTGAAGCTTTTACTGGCGCGAGGGGAACACCGTTGATAAAGAGGCGAATGCGAACATCGTCAGCATCGGCGTCTGCGTCGGCTCCGGGAGCATCGCCCTGATCGAGACTGACAGTCAGGTGAACTCGCCGACGATACCCGATCGCGCCTTTGACGCTGTAGTTGACGACTTTGAATCCTGTTGCGTCATTGACGTACACCTGGAAGTTGTCGACGGCTGGCTGAAAGTTGATGCCGTAGTTGGTCGGATCTCCGGCACCCACTTTTCGTTTCGCAAAGAGTCCAAAAGTTCCACCGTCGTTCAGGGCGTGCAAACTGGCAAAGAGCCCACTGACCGTGACGGCATTTGGACGACTCGTGTCTTCACTATTCGCGATGGAGAGAACCTGTTGTTTGGTTCCGTCGATCATCAACGAATAGCCAGTGCTGCCCGTGACGAAGGCTGATGGGATTCGTGATGGGCTGGCCGCAAACGAAACGGCATCGGCCACTTTGCCAGCTTTGCCACTATCGGTGGCTGTTGTCACGACGGCGGGAGCATCGTCAAAATTGAGGCTGATGACGGCTCTGTCGCGAACCTGAGCCTGGGCGGTGTCGCCAGAGAAAGCAACAATGGTGACAATCAAAGCGACCAGCAGGAGATGAGAACCGGAAGGCATCGTGGCGTGGTCCTTCAAGGAAGATGTGCGGCGGGAAATTGCGGAGATTTGCCCATGGTGGCAACTGAATGGCCTGCAGGCAAGTCGACAGTCGGATTCTCGCAGCATTCTGCAACATCTGTTCTCCTTTAAGGTACATCAGGCGTAATCGTGAACGCCGTCGAGAATGAGGCTGAACCTGATCGTCAAAGGGCCGAGTGGGACTCTCAAAATGTTTGTTCCTGACCCCATTTTCAAGGCCGCCCAGTTTCCGACTTGTGATTCGGAGTTCGAACGCCTACCTTGTTGTTCCCGCCTCTTTTTGGGTTTGGAGGAACTCCAATGCCACTTGCCATATATGCCGTCCGATCCGGACTGATCCTCGCGGCTTCTGTTTGCCTGTCTGTCACTGCAAATTCGCAGGAGACGCAGGTTTCCACAGCGTTTGCAGACTCCGTCGCACCTTTGCTGCAAAAGCATTGCATTGCATGTCATGGGCCTGACATGCAGGAGGGTGGGCTGCGTCTTGATACGCTGGCCGGACTGAACAAGGGCGGGAAGTCGGGCTCGTTGTTATTGCCCGGCAAGCCTGATCAGAGTCTGCTGATTACGGCCGTTCGCAGGGAGGACGAACTGTTACAGATGCCTCCGGATGAGAAACTTCCGGATGAAGACGTGAAGCGACTGATCGAGTGGGTTCAGGCCGGGGCAATTCATCCCGATGGCGCTATTGTCGTCGACGAACACGCCCTGCCGTTTGATGTCGAGGAAGCTCGCAAGTTCTGGTCGTTTCAACCAGTTCAGATCCCTGCTGTGCCTGAGGTGTCGAATAAGGAACTGATTTACTCACCCATCGATGCGTTTGTTGTGTCGCGACTTGCGGAGAACGGTCTTCAGCCAAATCCCGTCGCTGACAAGGCCACGTTGATTCGTCGAGCAACATTCGATGTGACTGGGCTTCCGCCGTCTCCTCAGGAGATTCAGGACTTCCTGGCCGACGAATCGCCAGAGGCGTTTGCGAAAGTGCTGGATCGATTGTTAGCCAGCCAACAATATGGCGAACGCTGGGGCCGACATTGGCTGGATGTGGTCCGCTACGCTGACTCGAATGGTCTGGATGAAAACATCGCGCATGGGAATGCCTGGCGGTATCGCAACTATGTGATCAATTCGCTGAATGCCGACAAGCCATACGATTTGTTCTTACGCGAACAATTGGCCGGTGATCTGTTGATTGATGAGCAAACTGATGAAGTGGTGCGTCATGATCGACTGATTGCAACCGGTTTTTTGTCGATGGGGCCGAAGGTTCTTGCGGAAGGCGACGAGACCAAACTTCAGATGGATATTTTGGATGAACAGATCGATACGATCGGTCGTTCGATGCTGGGGCTGACTCTCGGGTGTGCTCGATGCCATGATCATAAGTTTGATCCCATTGCTCAGGCGGACTACTACGCGATCGCGGGTATTTTCCAAAGCACCAGGACGATGGAGTCATTGAAGCGAATTGCGAAGTGGAATGAAAATTCGATCGCAACGGCTGCAGACAAGGCGAACCTGGAAGCTCATCAGGCCAAGATCGAAGCTCGGAAAAAAGAGATCGCTGACTATTTGGAAAAAGCGAAATCTGCGGTCGCCGTTTCGGCTGGAACCGGGACACCTCAGCAGGTTTCAGAAGATCAGTTGCCTGAAGAGGCGAAGAAAGAATTGGCCACTCTGAGAGAAGGCCTGAAGCAACTGGAAACAACTATTCCTGAACTGCCGACAGCGATGGGCGTTGCGGAAGGCACCGTGACGAACTCGAAGATTTTGATGCGTGGCAATCATCTGTCGCCAGGACGCACGGTTGATCGAGGTGTACCCGTCGTGTTGGATGTTGCAAAGTTCGCTGCTCCGGCCGAGCATAGCGGGCGTCGTGAGTTTTCCGAATGGTTGACCAGCCCCGAAAATCCGCTGACCGCGCGTGTCATCGTGAATCGAGTTTGGCGGTGGCATTTTGGGCGAGGTCTTGTCTCTACAGCAGACAACTTCGGAAAGCTTGGTGATCGTCCTGGGAATCAGGCCTTGCTGGACTGGTTGGCCACTGACTTTGTGAAGAGTGGCTGGTCGCTCAAGACGTTGCATCGGAATATTATGATGTCGCGAACCTGGCAACTGAGTCATGAACATAACGAAGCCGCTGCAGAAAAGGATCCGGACAACATTCTTCAATGGCGCTGGTCGACTCAGAGACTGGAAGCGGAGTCTGTGCGAGATTCCGTGTTGGCTGTGTCCGGCCTGTTGGATCGGTCAATGGGACAATCCATGCTGCATGTGAAGAATCGGGAGTTCCTGTTTGACCACACGTCAAAGGATGGGACCTCTTATGATTCAAAACGCCGGTCGGTTTATCTGCCGGTGATTCGCAATAATCTGTATGACGCGATGTCTCTGTTTGATTGCACGGATGGCACTGTCCCGAACGGCGATCGAGCATCGTCCACAGTGGCATCGCAAGCTCTGTTTTTGATGAACAGCGATCTTGTGATTCATGCGGCCGAACATCTGGCCGGGGAACTGCTGAAAGAATGTCCGGAGGACGCTCGTGAACGTTCGCGGATTTTGTTCCTGCGAACTCTGGGTCGACCTGCAGAACCCGGAGAGATTGATCAGCTTCTGGCATCAGCAGACAAGCTGACAAGTCAGTTGCAGAACGACGGCGTCGATCCGGCCACTCATCCGCTGGCAACCTGGACAGCGGTGGCTCAGGCGATGTTGATGTCGAATGAGTTCCTGTATGTTCGGTGATGCGAGCAGTTGGCGATGTTCCATGACCTGATATGACTGATCATATTTGTTGACGTGAATACTGAAATCTCAGAGGATCGGCTCCTGCCGGAATGAGACTGCTGAGGTCAGAATGATGTCTGGAGGAAACATGTTTGACTGCAATCAATCTCGACGGCAACTGTTGCAATCCACGGCCGTAGGTTTTGGTGGTGTCGCGCTGGCGTCAATGATGCAGGAATTGGCGGCGGCCGATCAGACCGTTGTGAATCCCTTCCATTTTGCTCCTCGGGCCAAGCGCGTCATCTTCATGTTTATGAAGGGCGGCCCGTCGCAGGTTGATACCTTCGACTACAAGCCTCGACTTCAGCAGGATGATGGCAAGCCGTTGCCGTTCGATAAACCTCGAGTGCAGTTTGCTCCAACGGGGAATTTGCTGGGATCGCCATGGCGTTTTCGACAATTTGGCCAGAGCGGGATTCATGTTAGCGAACTGTTCCCGAATGTTGCGCAACATGTCGACGATATCTGTTTTCTGAATTCCGTGCATGGCACTAACGCGGCTCACGGTGGAGCGGCCCTGAAACTGCATACCGGAAGTGATGCCTTTGTGCGGCCGAGTATGGGAGCGTGGGTCAGTTACGGGCTGGGGACGGAGAATCGCAATCTGCCCTCGTTTGTAACCATCTGTCCGACGCTGGCTCACGGGGGCGTTAACAACTGGGGCTCTGCCTTCCTGCCTGCTGAGAATCAGGGGATTCCGTTGGGAGTGGCCAGTCAGCCCGCGACCGCAGCGGCTGTGAAGTACATCGCGAATAAGAAATGGTCCAGTTCAACTCAACGTATGCAGTTGGATCTTCTGAAGCAGATGAATGAGCAGCACTTGACTCAGTCACCTCAGGAGTCTGCTCTGAATGCGCGTATTCAGTCGTATGAACTGGCATTTCGCATGCAGTCCGAGATGCCTCATTTGCAGGATCTTTCGCAGGAGTCGGAGGATACTCAAAAGCTGTACGGTCTTGATCAGCCAGTCACCGAAAACTTTGCTCGTCAGTGTCTGATGGCCAGAAGATTCTGCGAAGCTGGCGTTCGCTTCGTTCAGGTGACGCATAGTGATTCAAAGGTTCAATGGGATCAGCACGGCGATTTGCGAGCCGGCCATAGCAAGAACGCGCTGGAAGTTGATAAACCGATTGCCGGGCTGCTGACGGATCTGAAGCGTCGAGGACTATTGTCGGATACTCTGGTCATGTGGGGCGGCGAATTTGGACGCACGCCGACGGCTCAGGGAACGACCGATGGCCGCGACCATAATCCGGAAGGCTTCACCATGTGGATGGCCGGAGGTGGCGTGAAAGGCGGCCTGCGTTACGGAGCCACAGATGAGTACGGCTATTACGCGGTTGAGAAGCCGATGCATATCCACGACGTTCATGCGACGTTGTTGCATCTGTTGGGAATGGACCACAAGCGTCTGACGTATCGCTATGCTGGTCGAGATTTCCGTCTGACTGATATCGCCGGTAATGTGCATGAAGGCGTGTTGGCGTGATCAGGATCTATTGCAATTGAAGCCATCCTTCAGTTTTGGGATTTGAGATTTCAAATTTGAAATCTCAAATGCCTAATGAAGCTCTCCGGCGGGAAAGCTTTGCGTGATTCAGCAATGCGTTGCCTTTAGCCGCGATCCTGTTAAGCCGCTTTCTTGGCTTTCTGCTGAGGAGCAGCCTGCTTGGCTGCGTCTTTTCCGGTCGTGGCTTCCGCTTCCCCTTCTGGCCGGCGGATGATGCGTACTGGCTCCATCGAAGCTGGTTGATGCTTCGCAACGAGAACCAACAATGGCGGCATCAGGACCAGCGAAATCAACAGGCTGGAGGCCACTCCTAATGCGAGTAGCACGCCGATGCTGAACATGCCCTGATGAGCAGCAATCATCAGACTTCCGAATCCAACAATCGATGTCAGCGAAGTCACCAGCATGCTGCTGATGGTATCAGCAGAAGGTTCGAATGAGTCTTTGCCGGCAGCAATCTGTTTGCGGCAGTCGGACACCAGATAGATTCCGTTGTCGATGCCGATGGCAAAAACCAGTGGCAAAGCAATCAGATTGACGGGATTCAGTTCCAGTCCCATCAGGGCCATCGCACCCAGCATCAGGACACCGCCAGCGAGCGATGGAACCAGAGTCAACAGAGTGTCGCGAAGATTGCGATAATCCAGCACTCCGGCGATAAAGGCGACTAGCCCGAGACAGATCACAACCAACAGATTCGTATTGATGGTGCCGTTTCGCTGGAACAGCGTATAGCCAATAAAGGCCGCGACAGCGATCGGAGGCAGAATCGTCATCAACTTCTGACCGGGCCGCAAATAGTTGAACAGCAGAACCAGTGAGATCACAGCCAGAGCATAGAGTCCGATGGAGGCGTACGTCAGATGCATCCGGCCCGCTGATTCCAGATTCTGAACAGGAACCCCGGTCACTTGAGCATCGACAGTTCGAAGTTCTTCGACGAACTTGTTCAGAGCAGATCCGTCCCAGATATCTTCTTTCGGGTAGACTCGCAGGACCCATCTCTGTTCCCTGGTATTGCGGTCTGCCCAGACAAAGCGGCTGCTAAGTTCTGAAGGGAGATCTCGCGGAGCCACGGGACTGAAGTTATCTGCTGACGCGATCTCTGAATATTCCAGCAGCAACCAGCGAGCAATCATGTCGTTGTAACCCGACAAAATCGCGATCGATTTCCGTCCCGGAGTTTCCGAGAGATCGGTCAGGAATTTGTCCAGAGCCGCGGTGGCTCGCTTGGCGGACGGGTTCGAAGATTTCCGAACGGCCGCATACAATGCATCAACTTCTTTACCGATCGCCATATGGTCGGCCGGAGGAATGTTGGGCACGGTTGGTCGGATACTCTTCGCACGTTGCTGAAGATTCTGCAGAAGAGCCATCGTCTGTTGATCCGGCTGGTCCGGCAGTTTGCTGGCAATATCGCTGACTCGAGCGACACTGCCGAGCTTCAGGAATTTTTCACGCAGGGCGCTGGCCTCTTCCCATGTGCCTGCAACAGAGACCGCGTAGAGCACAGTATCAGAACCGGATTCTTCCAGAGCTCGTTCGGCCTTCACGGATTCAGCGGTCGGATCATTGAGTTTAAGCAGGTTCGGGTTGTAGTTCACAAGGCAGCGAACGGTACCGTCGGTGTAACGAAACGCCTGATAGCCAAAGAATGCCAGCAATACGGCAGCGATGCCAATAGAAACCGCTGGCCATGCCACGAGAACTCTTCGCAATACTGCGGGGGAGAATGGTTGTGGTAAGGCTTCCACTTCGTATTCAGCGTCGGACAAAGCCACGAGCGCGGGCAGAAAGATAAACGTGGCCGCAGCGCAAAGCAGTACGCCCATCGCTGAGATTAAACCAAGCTCAGCGAGGCCCGGGAATCCCGTCAGCATTGCTGTCGAGAATGCGAGAGCCGTCGTAATGGCTGATACCAGAATTCCTCCACCCGTTGTCTCGGCGGTTTCTCGCAGAGCGTCTGGTAGCTCATAAAGTTCCTGACGCAGAGTCAGATACTTGTTGATAAACGAAACGGAGAAATCGATACCCAGACCTATCAGGAAGATCGGGAAGCAGACACTGATGATATTCAGGTGTTTGACAACCAGGGTTGCTGCACCAAACGTCCAGCACAAAGCGACGATCAAAGTCATCAGCGCCAGCATCGGGTGCCGGATGCCTCGGAAAGCCAGAAACAGCATCGCCCCAACGACGAAGAACGCCACGATGCCGGCATTCCGCATGTCGACAGAAGTGCTGTGCATCTCATCATGTTCAAGAGCCGGAATACCGGTCACGCTGATGGAGACATCGCCAGGCTGCGACTCATGAGCTTTCTCGACTTCAGCAGCCAGTTCACGCAGACGGTTAATCGCTGCGGCATTAGGATCTTCGGTAGGCACTTTTGAATTGCGAATCGCCGTCACCTGAACGACGCCTACGGTGTTTTCAGGATTCAGCATGTAGGCGGTTTTTGAATCCGTCAGCTTCTGATCAGCAGCAACCTGCATTAGATCCGGCAGAGGAGAACGGAAAGCAGTCTTCTCAACTTTTCCCGTTTCCAGAGCGGTCTTCATGTATCCTGAGAGACTCTCGGCGAATCTCTCAACGGCTCGGTAAGTTTCGTCAGAAACCACACCGTCCTGTTGTCCGCGAGCGACCTTGTTGCGGAGAGTATTCGCCAGCATTTCTGCGCGAACGTAGTTCCAGTTTTGATTCTGGACTACGGTGTCATACTGACCAATAAGCTGAGCCGTTTTCTGCGCTTCGCGGGGAGAAAGAAACAGCAAGGCTTTTTCTCGCATCGCCGTCAGGTCAACTCGAGACAGGACGTTGCCGAAAAGCTCGGGTTCTCGTTCAAGACGCTGCCCCAGATCGTCAATGACGGACTGAATCAGTTTGCCATTCGGGCTTGAAGTCTGAACGGTGATGAGCAGATCCGATTCGGCTCCAAAGGTGTCAGCATACTGCTTCCAGGTTTTGGCGTGCTTCTGAGCGGGATCCATAAGATCACTGCGACTGGTGCGAAGCTGCAACTGCGTCACGGTGACGCCAACGCTGGCACATGCGACCAGAAGAACCAGCCACAGCATCAGTCGTGGACGCGCGGAGACTGTTGCCACTGTCCAGCCGAGGAATCGGGCGGGAAGTGACCTCGTTGTCGCGTTGTCCTGCGGTCGGCTCATGACCTTCCCTGGTCGGGGTGACGGGTTGAGCAAAGAAAGGAATCTAATAACGGCATGTTCTGCCGAAGTGCATCAATCACGATCAACTCTAATGATGCGCGCGGTGAGCGAGCGCACGACAGACCTGGTCGTAGTCGGAACATCGGCATTGCGACAAGAGCGGCTGGAGCCAAACTGGAACTCTGAGAAAAGCCGTGCCGAATCTTTAGGCTCAAAATTAACGGTCTTACAGAAAACCCGCCTTTTGATAGCGATTGGTCCGAATCTGACGTTTGCGAAAGCTATCAATGACCTGCACAATTCTGCCGAAAGAAACTGATGGCTGCTGATCAACTGTTGTCGCAACGACTCTTTGAATGAAAGTTTGCTCCATTGCTCTCTGAGTTACCACGGTCACCCTCATTCTCAAGCTTCCGCATTCTGACGCCATCAGGCCCGGGAGCGGTCGCCGTGATTGAGATCCGACTGAATGTCCATGCTGACGTTGCATCTATCATGGAGCCGTTTCAGATGGGGTCAGCATGCAAGTTAGAGGAGGCACCTCAAGGGAGAATTCTCTTTGGAAGCTGGAGTGGTGAAGACGTTGTGTTGATACGCACGACGGAATTCTGCTGGGAAATCCATTGTCACGGAGGAACCATTGCTGTTCATCGCATTTGCCGGGACCTGGCTGCTGCCGGTTTGGCGACTGACGTCTCTGGCCCTGCGTCGAATGAATCTCTCGGCGAAAAGATTGAACGAGTCACGCATGAGGCGTTGTTGAAATGCAGAACCCGCAAAGCGGCCGGATTGGTGCTTTCACAACAGGATGGCTGCTTGCTGAAGTTCGCCGAAGACCTGCAGAGCGAATCGGACGATCGAAGCCGATATGCTCGCCAACATCTGCAGCGTTGGAAGGGAGTGGCCATGCATTTGACGCAACCATGGCGAGTGGCCGTAGTCGGGGAACCCAATGTTGGCAAGTCTTCACTAATCAATGCCATCGCCGGGCTCCAGCGATCGATTGTTTCAGCGACCCCGGGGACTACGCGAGATCTGGTCGAAGTCGATATCATCGTACGAGGATGGATGTTTCGATTGATCGATACCGCAGGCGTACGATTTGAGTCCGATTCTTTACCTGAGCAGTTGGGTATTGTGCAGTCCCTGGCACTTTTGGGTGACTGCGACATGATCTGCCTGGTGGTCGAGCCGAGCAGCGAACCATTCCAGTCTGTCTTAATTGAACGACTGCAGGAGGTCGAGGTGCCGATTTGCGTTGTACGCAATAAGTGCGACATTCTGAGTGCTTCGGAGAACCCCGGCGTTCCTCTGTTCACGGCATCGCTGGCTTCTGTTCACTCTATTGCAGGTACGGTCAACGTGTCTGCAAAAACCGGTTGCGGGGTTTCGGAATTGCTGACCTGGATCGTTGACACAGCCGTTCCGGAAGAGCCCGGGCTGGAAACAGCTCTGCCATTCCCCGAGATCTTCGGGACCGTTTGAGTGGGGCAGGCCTTTTGATGTGGACTTCCCGAATCCGTTCGGGAAGTGCCTAAGGCACCGAGGGAGAGTTCTGGGATTCATCTCAAGTTTATCAGACAGTTGATTTTATCGTTTGCCGCCCAGCCAGAGACGCCGGCCACGTTCAAGAGCCGGCGCCTGCGGCTGGGCGGAAAACAGAAGCCAACAGGACGTAGCCAGATCATTAGGTCATTTACACCGAGTGAGCCACGGCTTAGTCCTTGCTGTGGGTATGCAGTGGCCAGGTTGCAGTTTGGGTGCAGTGTATGAACTGCGGGCAAGTTGCTAAAGTAGGGCGAGGATGTACGGGAACGGGTTCGCGATGTTCTCAAGAGTGCTGGCACGGGATTTGTTGGATAGATCAAACTGAACTCCACGACTTGTGTTGAGCAGTCACTAACTGGACAGCGCCATGTTCACGAAAACCATTGAGAATACAAGCCCGAAGCGCTAGCGAGTGAATGAGTCGCAAAGTGTTCACTCGCCAGCGCTTCGGGCTTGTAAGGGAGCCGAACATGGCGCTGTCCAACTAACCTGGTTCGGTTAGAAACGTAACTTGTGGTTCCAAATATAACACCAACGATAAGTCCCGGAACGGGCGGTATACAATGAGGTTTGAAGAACTCCTGATCATTCTGCTCGTCGCCGGTGCGGTACTAATCCTGCCGGTAGCGGCGATCGTGATGTCCATCATTGCGTTCGTGAAGACGCGCAAGTTGAAGGAAGTGACCGGGCGTCTGGATCGCATTGAGAATTACCTGCGCGATGTTGCGAATGGTCGTGTCACACTGCCGCAACCCCAAAGTGTTGCAATGGAACGGCAACCATCATCGATCACTGATGACTCTGCAACTTCAAGTGCAGCGCCGCTGACAGTCAACGAGTCGGCAGAGAGTAGCGGTCATCTGGTTGCTGCGAAATCAGCTTCCGAGTCTCCCGTCCATGTTCCCGTCCGACCGTCCTCTCCTGTTGCGCTGCAGGAGCCCTCTGCTCCTGTCAGGCCAGGGCGTTCCGTATCCGCTTCAGAGCCAACGACTTCTCCAGTCGGCTGGGAAACCTTCATCGGGCAGAAGGCATTCGGATGGGTCGCGGCGATTCTGTTTCTGTTCTCCGCCACCTTCTTCCTGCGTTACGCCTACCAGAACAACTGGATTGGGCCGATTGGTCGAGTTGCCATCGGGGAGTTATTTGGTGCGGGGTTGGTCATTTCTGGCTGCCGCTACCTGATGAAAGGCTGGAGGCGATTCGCTTCCATGTTGATGTCGACCGGCATCGTAGTCATCTATCTGGCAACCTATTCCGCGTTCGGGTTTTATCAATTGTTGCCTCAGCAACACGCGGGAATGTTCCTGGCCGTTTTGGTCATGGAATCAATGCTGGCTGCTGTATTCTGTCGTTCGGCGCTGATTGGCATGATTGCGGTTGTTGGCGGGCTCATGACACCGCTGTTGATGCAGACTGATCACGATTCTTATTCGTCTCTGTTTTTGTACCTGTTGACGCTGAACATCGGAGTTGTCGCTGCGACCAGCGTCCAGCGTTGGCGGGCTGTCGCGTCCGTCGCGTTTTCGGGGACACAGTTGATTTACTTTGGATGGTTTCAGGGGAACTATCATCCCGAAAAATTCGCCTGGGCTCTGGGCTTTCAATTGTGTCTATTCGCAATCTATCTGATTCACAGTCTGATCATTTCACGACGTTCAGAGCGTTCGGCCGACTATGAAGAACTGGCTCGGTTTGTAATCAACGCGGTGACAGGCTTTGTGGCCTTTCGAGCGTTGACGCTGGAATCGTGGAGTCTCTGGATCGGAACCGCGGCTCTCGTCTTTGCGACTATCTATGCCATTGTCGCTCGCCTGATTATGGCATGGCGACCGAAGGATTCTCGTTTGATGCTGACGTCGCTGGCGGTGGCGATCGGGTTTATCGCGTGGGCGATTCCTGTTCAGGCGGATGCCCGCTGGATTTCCCTCGGCTGGACCATGATGGCAATGTCCCTCTGGCTGTTTGGGCTGAGAATCTCTTCCTCAATTCTCAGAGCGATGGCGGCTGCCCTTGCGACGCTCGCTGTAATCCGCGTCGTTGGTTTCGATCTGCCGTTTTATATTCGCGACCCATTTATTCCGGTGTTTAATCGCGAAGCCCTGCCCTCGCTGTTCGTCGGTGGGTTGCTTCTGGCTGCCGTGTGGAAAGCCGATCGGTATTTGCCCCGGCTCTCGCCGAATGAACATTGGGGGATCGGTATCACAGGTGTTTGCGGAATTACGCTGGTCTGGTTGGTGTTGTCCCTGGAGTGTCATGGTTATTTTGTTTCGCGATCGTTTTTCGGCGGCGATGTAGAACTCTGGCGATGGCGAGCTCAATTGGCACTGACAGTTTTCTGGATCCTGTTTGCGACGGCCCTGTTACTACTGGGATTTCGATTCAAGCGTGCACGCCTGCGCTGGTTCGCGATGGGTTTATTTGGCATCACAGTACTGAAGCTGTTTGTCGTCGATATGGCGAATGTGCAGCAGATCTACCGGATCGTAGCCTTCTTTATTCTGGCGGTTGTTCTCGGACTTGTGGCACGTGGGTATCAGCGTTTTAAACAATAGTCGAATCAATACGAAAAAGGCTGACGATCATGAAATCGAAACTGTTTCTCGCGAAGTTTGCAGCATCTCTCTCGCTGCTGGTGGCCGTTGAAACCGGTTGGACTCAGGACAATACTCTGCCCTCAGAAGCTGATATAGCCTCCGCGACTGCGGAGGCTGAAACAATGCCATCAGACGAGACGGCCGAAGCAGAACTACCGCCAGAAAATACAGCCGATTGGCAGTATCAGACGACGCTTTCATTACCACCGGGAGAAGTGCCAGCATCAGCGGACTTGCTGGATGTATTTGTTCCCGCAGATGTCTTTCGGCACTCAAGGCAAGACCTTTCAGATCTGCGACTCCATGCGTCTGATGGTAGCTCGGTGCCTTACGCTGTGAGAACTCTGGCGGCAAGAGATGTGATGGAATATCAGTCGGCGTCGGAATTCAACCGGTCGGAACCTGACGATGGGGTTCATGAAGTCACACTGGAGTTTTCCACCGACGAGCCCACTCATAATCAGGTCGTGATCGAAACCTCTGGTGAGGAATTTCGTCGATCGGTTGTGATTGAAGGCAGCGACGACGGCATGGATTGGAAGAAACTTGCTAAGGGACATTTGATTAATTTGACGGCAGACGGCCAATCGTATGTTCAGAAAGCCTTTCGATATCGAGAAAGCCGACATCGGTTCCTGCGAGTTCAAGTGACTCCGGATCCACAGTTGATGACTTCCGAGTCGGGGAAGGATGAATTCAAGATTGATTCCGTCCAGGCATCTCGCGAGATTTCCATTCCGTCCGTTTTAGTCACAACCGATGCAGAGATTAGTTCGCGCGAGCCGACTCGACAGTATGGCTCACCAGGGTCTCGCTGGATCCTCGATTTTGGGGCTGAGATTCCTGTTGATCGACTGGAAGTTTCCATCAAAGATCAGGAGTTTGCCCGAGATATCAGTCTGGAAGCGGAGACTGTCAACCTAATCGGCCAGCGGCAATTTTATCCCGTTCTGTTCAACGAGAGTACGACATGGCAGCGTCAGAGAGGGGATGAGCAGAAAGCCTTCTCTGTGACGTTTGGTGAAGTCCGAACACGCCGTCTGCGACTCATCGTGGCCGACTATCGAAACAAGCCACTGACGCTGACATCCGTCAAAGGCACTGCACCGGCGAGGCAGATTATTCTGCAGCGTCCTGAGGCAACGCAGTTTCCTCTGACCATGCGATTCGGCAATTCAGAAGCGGAAAGTCCGAACTACGACTTTGCACGTAACCTGCCTGAAGCATTGCCGACAACGCCTGTGCGAGGAGTTCTGGGAGTTGCTGAGCCAAACCCGGCGTATGTCGCGCCTCCGTTGCCGTTCACGGAGCGATTTCCGTGGTTTATCTATGTCGCCTTGAGTTCAGTCAGCGTCGCCTTGGGCGCCGTTGTGATGAATCTGTCCAAAGCCGCGATTGTGCATCATGATGCGTCGGAAGAAAAGACATCACTCTGATTCGCTGTCCATGGATCGTTCCTGGACAGCTTGTGAGAGCATCCTGATTTGATGACGATGGGCGAATCGTGGCGACTGAAACAGGGGGAGTCTTTTCCGGAATTGCTCCCTTGCAGATTCGATTCAATGTGATGTTGCGCCACGCTTTCTGTAATTGAATGGTTCTCGCGATAAGGATTTGTGTGATGGCTTCACGCAGCCTCTCAAGAAGCTTGACTGTGCAGGCCGTCGCAGGATTTCGACAGGATTGGAGCGACGCTCAAGTCTAAAGTTCAGTTCGCCGTTCGTCGTCAACACAGAAACTGGTCTTCCTCTCTGATGATGCCATTCGGCCCCGGACCGGGTAGATACCCGTGACCTCGTTGGTCTGATGCAACAGTGGTGTTGCACTGTCACCACAGGCCACCGTTGCAGGGGCAAAACATTGGTCATGGAATGTCCTACCTGCACGGTTTTTTACAGCTCAAATTGAAAACAACAGGTTGCTCACTGCGAAACACGGGCCTAGGTTTTTTGCGTTGAATCGCACGTTGTGTCTGACTGAGAGTGACGGGTGTGGTCCTGAGATGCCACCGCATTCACTCGTTCACAGGTTTCGACAGACGATGCTTTCCTCTTCGCATGGAGCCGCTGCCGTGACCTTTGATTTTCGCTTTAATGACCGTCGCAGGAATCACGATCGTCGGCAAAGAGTCATGACTCCTGAGCAACTGGAAGCCCGGCTGCTGTTGTCGACAAACAGCATTAATAGTACATCCCTTCCTGTTGTGTCGAATCTCGCGACCGGCACTCCCGTCGTTTTGGCGAAGAGCGTCACCGCTACGAAGTCAGCTGATACGGCAGACAGCTTTACGATTTCAGGCACTTCGGCCGCTCTGTCCATTCAAGGCGTCTCGTCCACTACAACCACCTCGCTGACTTATGTCTGGACAACAACTTCGGCTCCAGTTGGCGGAACAATCTCGTACGCGAAGAATTCCAACAATCTCGCACGGGACAACACTCTGACGTTCACACGGGCCGGAGCTTATGTGGCCAGAGTTTCAATTCTGTCAGGCCAAACCGTTGTATCGACCGTGGTACTTCAGCTATCGGTCACACAACTGCCGACACGAGTTGGACTTCTGGATGATCTCAACAAGACGATGACTTCAGGAGCCGTCATTAAGGTCACAACGGCCGTGCCGAAACTGTCGGCCGTTGCGATCGACCAGTTCAATCAGCCCCTGCTGTCTCAACCAGAAATTGCGTGGAGCGTAGTCACAGCACCGGTTGGCGGAACTGCCAAACTGACGACTACCGGCAATAGTCTTGCGACGATTGTCAGCAAAGCCGGAACGTACACTCTGAAAGCAAACTCGGGCACTCTGGTCGCCACGGTCTCCCTCAGTGTGTCTCAGGTGATGTCGACGATTTCTCTGGCCACCTCAAACGGAATCACTTTGAACGGTTCAGAGCCACTGGTTACCAGAACCACAACTCAGGCCGTGCTGGTCAAAGCATTCGACCAATTCGGTAACTCGATGGCGACGCTGCCCACGATCACGTGGTCGACGATCTCTGCCCCCAGCGGAGGGACGGCCAGCACACGGCTCAGTTCTGGCGTGGCGACGGTGACATTCACTCGGGCTGGCGTGTATGGAATCAAGGGGGTGTCCGGAAGTCAGGTCTTGAATTTTCAGGTGAACGCGGAAGCGACGCTGTCGCGAATCAGTGTGCGAACACAGGAGAATCGCGAAGTGCTGTCCGGCGGCACCGTGACAGTTACGGGGACGAACTGCCGCCTGGGTGCCATTGGTCTGGATCAGTTTGGTCAGCCGCTGGTTTCACAGCCAGAAGTTCAATGGCAAACGATCACGTCTGCGACTGGCGGTACCGTTACGCTGACGACCGAGGGTAATAGTGTTCTGGCCGCCGTGAACAAGACTGGTGCCTACAGTCTGCGAGCGACGTCCGGCTCCGTCCTGTCGAACGTCACATTGAGCGTTACTCAGGTTCTGACATCACTCACGGTTTCGACACCCAGTGGAAGTGCGGTCGATCCGTCGATCCCAGTGGTGACAAGGACAACCTCTCAAACGATTGCCGTCAAGTCCTTTGACCAGTTTGGCAATGTGATGGCGTCGCCGCCAACGATCACATGGTCCACACTTTCGGCTCCCGTTGGCGGAACAGCGAGTGTGAAAGTCAGCTCCGGCGTGGCGACAGCAACATTCACTCGGGCAGGTGTTTATGAAATCAAAGGTGTAGCCGGAGGAAAGGTCATCACATTTCAAGTCGGCGCGGAAGCGAAGTTGTCTCGAATCAGCGTACGAACGCCAGAGAACCGCGAAGTGCTGTCTGGTGGCACGGTGACATTTCCTGGCACAAGTTATTCGTTAGACGCCATCGGTCTGGATCAGTTTTCTCAGCCTATGGTGACTCCACCAGAAATCACGTGGCAAGTGATCACTGCGGTGAGTGGCGGTACAGCCACTCTGACCACCACGGGAAACAATGTTGTGGCGGCCGTAACCAAAGCCGGCGCGTATAGCTTGCGAGCGACCTCAGGCTCTGTTCTGTCGAACGTGACATTGAGTGTTGCTCAGGTCTTAACGTCTCTCGCGGTATCGACACCCGATGGCAGCTTGGTGGACCCGACCGTTCCCGTTGTCACAAAGACGACCTCGCAGTTGATCGCGATCAAGGCCTTGGATCAGTTCGGCAACGCGATGTCTTCACCACCAACAATCACGTGGTCCACACTCTCGTCTCCCACTGGCGGTACGGCGAGTGTAAAATTCGGCTCCGGCGTGGCGACGGCGACATTTACTCGGGCAGGTGTTTATGGACTTAAAGGCGTGGCCGGAAGTCAGGTCGTCAGCTTTCTGGTCAGAGCGGAAGCGACGTTGTCTCGCATCAGTGTACGGACACCAGAGAATCGCGAGGTGCTCTCCGGCGGCACTGTGACATTGTCTGGCACGAGCTATCAGCTGGATGCTATCGGTCTGGATCAGTTTTCTCAGCCTGTGGTGACTCCACCAGAAATCACGTGGCAAGTGATCACTTCGGTGAGTGGCGGTACAGCCACGCTGACCACCGAGGGCAATAAGGTTCAGGCCACAGTAAACAAAGCTGGTGCCTATAGTCTGAGAGCGTCTTCCGGCTCTATCCTGTCGAACGTAACTCTGAGCATTACTCAGGTCCTGACGACATTTCGTCTTGCCACCACTGGCGGAGAGGTCCTGGATCCGGCAGTGCCTGTTTCGGTTTCGACCACGACTTGTCGTCTGGCCGTTCAGTCGCTTGATCAGTTTGGAAATCCACTGTCGTCGCTGCCCTCGATTTCGTGGACCAATGTGCTGGCTCCTTCGGGCGGGGCCGCTTCGACAGTATTCAGTTCCGGTATTGCTACGGTTTCATTCAATCGATCTGGCAATTATGTTGTTCGAGCAGCCACTGGCGCATTTGCGGTCACAGCAGGATTCCAAGTGATTCCGACGCTGCAATCGATCGCAGCCTTTGGCCCTGATGGTCGACAGCTCGGCACGACGGCGACTACGGTTGCAGGGGACAGCAGTGTTGTGACCTTGACCGCTCTCGATCAGTTCCGAGTGGCACTTGCGGAACAGCCTGAATTCACATGGTCGGAAGTGACTACGCCCTCTGGCGGTACAGCCTCATTCAGCAATACCGGAAGCAGTCGCACAATTACCTTCAGCAAAGCTGGTAACTACACGCTAAGGGTCAACTTTGATGCGTTGTCCCTGAACCTGAATTTCTCCGTTGTTCAGACATTGACGAGCATTGCCCTGACCCCGGGAAATCTCACAATCTCCTATGGAGTGACTCAACAGTTCCTGGCGAGTGCTCTGGATCAGTTCGAGTCCCCATTCATCATTCAGCCTGCATTTCTTTGGTCCGCCACAGGAGGAACGATTTCAAATACGGGGTTCTATACTGCCGGGACGCAGGCCGGTTCTTACTCCGTCAGTGCCAAAGTCGGGACGTTCACCGCGACAATGTCTGTTGCAGTCATAGCACCAAAAATTCCGGATGGCTTGCTGGATCCGGATTTGGCAGTTCTTGTGAATGGCTACTATGGCGACGGTCTGATTGATCGAACTGACATGATGGCGATCCTGCGGAGTGCCGGAGTCGACGGAATGGTCAGCGCGACAGAACTGGCTGATTTTCGATTTCTGGTTTCCAGTACGACGCCGTATACGATTCCGGAGTATGTGCGTGGCCTTGCGACTGATGTCGTGAACGCCAGCCCGGCGAATCTCAGATACAAAGGTCAGACGGCCGGCAATCTTTCGGCTGGAAGTTCTTCCACACTTCTCAATAACCTTGTCGACAAGTGGTTTCTCGGCACCGATGAGCCTGCGTTAACGACATCTCAACTGACCTATCAGACAACGACAGGAAATCTGTTTAACGGCACGCCATCACGAGCCGATGCGCGTCAGGGGGCTCTGGGCGATTGTTACTTTATCGCGGCAGTGGCGACGATCGCTGATGTTAATCCGGCCGCTGTTCGTAACATGTTTGTGGATAACGGGGATGGAACTTACACCGTTCGCTTCTACAGCATTCAGAACGGAATGCCCGACTATGTGACGGTGAACCGTCGATTGCCGGCTCAGTACAACGGTGCGTTGGGGTATTCCGGCTACGGATTGAGCGTTACATCCACAACCACAACCGTCTGGATCGCTCTGGCCGAGAAAGCATACGCGCAGTGGAACGAAACGGGCAACGAAGGTCGCGATGGCACAAATCGCTATGCTGCCATTGAAGGCGGATGGATGGGATACGTGAATGCTCAGGTGCTGGGCACTGCGTCTTCAAACTACTCATTGGCATCCACGAACAAGCAAACATTGATCACCGCGTTGAGCAGCCAAAAGGCCGTGACTATCGGAACCAATACGTCTGTGTCTGCCGGCCTTTACGGTTCTCACGCCTATCTTGTCACAGGCTATAATTCATCGACTGATACATTCCAACTGCATAATCCGTGGGGCTTTAGCCATCCGGGAGCACTGAGCTACTCCCAGCTTCAGGCGTACTGTTCCATGTTCGTCGTCGCGGATGCTTCCGGCTCAAGCCCTGTGTCAGGGGCAATTGCCTCGACAATATCGAATCCACGTTTGGCGATGCCTGGACTCGCCAGCAGCCGTGCAGAGCGGAACTCTTGCGTGGCCGATCTCGACGCTGCGTCAGCGGAACATCACGGGGATCGTATCATCGCACAGGTCGAAGCTGAAACATCGGCCAACTCTGAACGCCGCTCAGATGGAACCAGCCCGCGGATATTCACCAGACTTCGCATCAACTTTATGAACGATGATTCAGTCGAGTCTGATCTAATGGAGGTCAGTTTGCCGAAGGATCGTCTGACAGAGCTAGAGTTTGACTTGATTGATCAGTTGTTTGCCGAACTGGACGAACCGATTGCTGTGTGAAGGAGCTTGTTCCCATTCCGTTTGTGATCCAATGTCGAACCCAATGATCGACAGGACCTAAAACTCCTCGACCACATCCTTCGCTCCTACGGTTAGTAGTGCTTTGCGTGTTTCGGGCGGAAGGTCTGCGGGAAAGTAGCGGATCGCGCCATCTCCCATAATGCCCTCAAATCCATTCTCATGCGGCAGCGGTTCATCGCTATTGAGCCTCATGATTGACTCAAGGTCGGCATCCTGCGGCGACATCCATGGCACAGCGTCATTCGGGGCCACTTCAAACACCATCAGCGTCTGAGATAAGCCGTCGGAGAACTCTTCGAAAGTGCGAGACTTCGTCGGGTGCAAACAGAAGTCTTCCCCGACGGCTCCCAAGTATGTTGTATCGCCATCCGGGAGATTCCCGCTGGGGCATTGGTACACTTCTGGCATCTTTGAAGACAGTGCGGAGTTGACCGGATCGTTCCACGGTTTTGATAGATCGATCTGCTTGTAAAGAGCTTCGTGTTCCATGAACGGCAAAATCAGAGTGCGCCAACTGTGGAGTCTCTGTCCGTTCTCATCGGTCGTATACGCTGGAGGCAGTGCATTGTATTCGTCGTGGTATGCTTCGAAGGCCAGTCGTATCTGCCTGAGGTTATTCCTGCATTGAGTTTGACGGGCGGCACCGATCGCCGGACCTCGTGTGACAGCCGGTAGCAGCACCGCCGCCAAAACCAACAATACAGAACCAACTCCGAGGATTTTGAGCCAGCGAAACGGGCTATGTCCGGGCGTTGGTTCGAGATGCTGAGCTTCTGGCGTAGAAAAAGGGTTTTCGGTCATAACATGCGGGGCCTTGAGGACACTTTGGCGTTCCGAACGGGTAAGACAAAAACCTAAACCAAGCCGCAGGATGTTTGGCTATGGATCGAGGTCGACTGACAATGGATTCCTATGTGCTGGCAATCCGCTTCTTTCAAAGAATTGCTG
This sequence comes from Planctomycetota bacterium, assembly GCA_052034165.1. GTDB lineage: Bacteria > Planctomycetota > Planctomycetia > Planctomycetales > Planctomycetaceae > SXXK01. The sequence goes on from JBPOIW010000017.1 coordinate 50,077, forward strand.
ATCATCTTCAGTGCATTTGTGAGTGGTGCAAAGGCCGTTAAACCACCGGGGTGAACCCGGTGGCGAATGGGGACAGCACTTCTTTCGATCTGATGGTTTAGCAAATGGCGTTGGCCGAGATTAGAGAGACCGCATCTCTAATTCTTTGTCTTCTTTTTTCCTTTTGCTCCCTGCTTTGTCTGAGGCGGAGCAGTGAACTTCGCGAGGGCTGTGAAGCTGTCGGTTTGTTCTTGCCAGACTGCTTCTAACTCAGAAACCTTGTCGGGCATTTGAGTGGCCAGGTTTTTCTGCTCTGCTCGATCATCAGCCAGGTTATAAAGTTCCCAGGGATCTCCCTTGGCAGCAACCAGTTTCCAGTCGCCAACTCGAACCGCGCGGTTGCCTTCATGGAGCCACCAGAGGAATTCTCGATCGACAGGTTCATCATTCATGATCGTGGGAAGCAGGCTGCGTCCAGCAAATGGAGGAATTTGTGCGGTCTCATCTGCCGTGCGTTCCTGCTCAACGCTTTCCGCAAGCCCGGTGACATCCAAAATCGTGGGGACGAGATCAATTAAGTGTCCCGGTGAGTGCCGCAATTCGTTGGTCTGCGAAATTCCCTGTGGCCAATGCACGATCAGCGGAGTACTAATTCCTCCTTCATGAACCCATGTCTTGTGTCGACGAAACGGAGTATTCGCTGCGCTGGAGAATCCGGGACCGAGACACAGATAAGACTTTTCACTTCCCGGTGCTGCCATCGGGTCGTGTCCGCCATGCCGCACCATGATCTCCGCACTGGCTCCGTTGTCGGAAGCGACAAAGATCAGAGTGTTCTCAAAAGCTCCCATCGACCGAAGCTGATCCAGATAGCGGCCAATTTCCTGATCCATGCGATCGATCATGGCGGCATGGATCGCCATCTTAGTCGCCTGAAATCGCCGCTGTTCATCGGTCAGTTCTGTCCACGGCAAAGGTCGATTGATCTCACCGGCGCCAAGCTTTTCAAATGCATCGGGAAAGTGATACGGAGGTCCCACTTCGCGTTCGAGGGCTGACAAGGATGTCTTGACCAATGCCATTTCACGTTGGCGAGTATGACGTTCCAATCGCAACTGGTCCCATCCCTCCAGATAGCGATCGCGGTACTTCGCGATGTCTTCTGCTTTCGCGTGCAATGGAAAATGAGGAGCGATAAACGGCAGATAGTGGAGGAACGGTTTGTCGCGGTAATTCGCAGCGTGATCTTTCAGGCACTCAATCGCATGTTCAGCGGTGGCTGTCGTCACGTAGTAGTTCGATTCATCCTCTGCGGGAACCACGGGTTTGTCGTCGATCAGATTGCCTTTGGCGGTGAAGAAGTTTCCGTCGTTCCGCGTATGCAAAGATCGGTCAAAACCGCCCGCCAGCACATCGCCGTCGATATGCCATTTGCCGCTGTGGTAACTGCGATAGCCTGCGGCCTTTAATCGTTCCGGCAGCAGCTTGGCCCACTTCGGACGTGTCCCTTGACTGCCGCCAGGTAAATCTGGCAACGCATCGCGATGAATTTGCTGAGGATAGTAGCCTGTCATCAAAGCCGCTCGCGAAGGCCAGCATCGCGCGGTGTTGTAAAACTGAGTAAACCGGACACCGTTCTTTGCGAGTCCATTCAGATTCGGTGTGGCGATCTCACCGCCATAGCAGCCCAGATCGGAGTAGCCCATGTCATCGGCCAAAATGATGACAATGTTTGGTGGGGCTGCTTCGAGTTGTGATGTGGTCAGCAGAAGCAGATAGAGTGGGATGAAAAACTTCATGTGTGATTCCGAACATTGTGAACCGGAGGCTAACGCATTCCGGCCGATGGTTTCGACTCTGAGTCAGGGAAGGCACGACGCGTATGAAGAAACAGTCCCGAAATAAGTGATAATGGACCGTTCCTGATCGGACGGCGCCATGTTGGGGTGGATGTTCAGGGTTCGTGTGAAGCTCTGTCTGCGCTTTTATCTGTGAAATCTGTGCTATCTGTGGTTAAAAACAGAATCGCATTTCTACTACAGATACCGCGGATAACACGGATGAATCACAGAGAACACTGGTGCCGCCTATCCCAACACGAAGCGTCAGCGAGGGATCGGTATCTTGTACGAGAAATCCCTCACTAAAGTTTTTGGTGGTTATTTCTCGCCTCAGCAAGATCCGGATGCTAATTCGGGACGGCTACTAAGTCACTTTTCGCCCGCCACCGTCAACTGCATTGCTTCGGCAACGGATTTGTTTCCAGCTGGCTTCTTGTCATCAAAAGGTCCGTCGGATCCTCCCTTCGGCCAAGTCGCTGGATCTGCAAACTGGCCGTCGTCTTTGTACTGCTTTTGCAGTCGAGCGATCTCAGCCTTCAGCTCGGCAAACTTTGCGGCGATCTCGGATTTGTTGCGACTGGCTTCGGAGAACAGCAGATTGTTTTGCTCCGTCGGGTCGTTGACGACATCGAACATCTCATACGCATCTTGCTTCCAGTAGTGAATCAGCTTGTGAGTCGCCGTGCGAACTCCCAGATGAGCCACCGTGTTGTGATGTCCAGGGTCATGGTAATAACGATAGTAGACGCTGGTTCGCCAATCTGTGGGCGATTCGCCGCGAAGAATCGGAGCCAGGGAACGCCCCTGCATGGAATCCGGCACGGGCAAACCAGCAAGATCGACAAACGTCGGTGCCAGATCGATGTTGGCAACAAACTGCGTTGGCACACTGCCTGCTTTGACTCCGGGACCGCGAGCAATCAGCGGAGTTTTTAGACCGGGCTCGTACATAAACCGCTTGTCGTAGAGCCCGAGATCACCAAGGTACCAGCCATTGTCGGCGGAGTACATGACGATGGTGTTTTCGGCCAGTCCGTGCTGATCGAGATAGTCCAGAACCTTGCCGACCCCGTCATCAACTCCCTGAACGCAGGCGAGATAGTCCTGCATGTATCGCTGATACTTCCACTGGACCAGATCTTTTCCCGTCAGTGTTTTGCCGTCGATCGTCAGTTCCATCGGCTTTGCGTTGTACCATTGAGCCAGCGCCGGGCCCTTCAGGTCCGCAGGCGGCTCAAGCTTCAGATCTCGCCGAGTCAAATCGCGAGCGACAGTCTGCTCGTTAATCGGCAGTGCGGTTGGACGAGTTGCGTAGTCGTCGAAGAGTGTTTCTGGTTCCGGAATAACGGCATTCTGAAAACGAGCCTTATTGCGTTCATCCGGCTCCCATGCTCGATGTGGTGCCTTCTGGTGCAGCATCAGGAAGAATGGTTTGTCTTTGGGACGTGTCTCCAGAAACTCAATTCCAAGATCTGTCGTGATGTCGGTGCAATGTCCTTCGATGTTCACCTTCTTGCCGGGGACCAGAAACGTTGGATTCCAGTAAGCCCCCTGCCCTGGCAGAACAATCCAGCGATCGAAGCCTGCAGGATCTGAACCCAGATGCCACTTGCCGATCATCCCCGTGTGATAACCTCCGGCCCGCAAATGCTTGGCCGCGTTGTCTCGAGTCCCATCGAATCGGTTGAAGACAGGAACTCCATTCAGGTGCGAATACTGCCCCGTCAGCAGGGTCGCACGACTTGGCGTGCAGATCGAGTTCGTGACAAACGAGTTGACGAATCGAGCCCCATCTTTGGCAAGTCGGTCCAGGTGCGGAGTCTGATTGACCTTTGAACCATACGCGGAGATCGCATGCTGAGCGTGGTCGTCGGAAAAGATAAAGATGATATTCGGTCGTTCTGCCGCCAGCACGGTGTGGCAGACAACTGACAAAACAAAGACTGCGGCGCAGAGGAATTTCTGCATCGTGATGGGCCTTTCGAAGCTCGTGGGGCAGGAGTCGATTGCTGAAATTGCGTGGACGCTTCCAGCAGCAAGACTCTAGTTAATCACACCGTCGTTAGGAAGCGGCGAGGTGCTTTGCTGGAATGGGGTGTTGTCGCCAATTTCGGTAGGTCCTGCCTGCCGGGCAGGACTTCGCGGCCAGCCGCGATCTGTGTGCATGTGATACTGTCGCGGAGCCTGCAATCCTCAACGAAATGCAGACTTAGTTCGCCTTGAGGCGAAAACCATTTCCGGCAGAAAGGATCTACTGCAAGCGAGGCAACTCTTTCGCGGCCGTGTTTGGGACACGCACCGACTACTCCATCGAGGAGAACACCAGACACGCGTTGTGGCCGCCGAAGCCGAAGCTGTTTTTCATGGCTTTGCGGATCTTCATGGCTCGCGGCTGAAATGGGACGTAATCCAGATCGCAGCGCGGATCCGGATTATCCAGGTTGATCGTTGGTGGAGCGGTCTCGGTTTTCATCGCCTGGAAGCAGAAGACCGATTCAACGCCGCCGGAAGCTCCCAGCAAATGACCGAGCTGGCTCTTGGTGCTGGAGACCGCAATTGCGTCGGCATGGCTGCCGAAGACGGTTCGAATCGCACTCGTTTCAGCGATGTCGCCCAGCGGTGTGCTGGTGCCGTGAGCGTTGATGTGGTCGATCTCGTCTGGTGAAACGCCGGCATCGCGGAGAGCCGCTCGAATCGCGTAGGCTGCACCGGTTCCGCTTGGATCTGGCGCCGTCAGATGAGTCGCATCGGAAGACAAACCGTAGCCCAAAACTTCCCCAAGAATATTGGCGCCTCGCCGTTTTGCGAACTCGTACTCTTCCAGAACCAGAATCCCGGCTCCTTCGGACAGCACGAAACCGTCGCGATCACGATCGAACGGACGACTGGCTTGCTGTGGGGCATCGTTGCGTGTTGAGAGAGCTCCCATGCGAGCGAATCCGGCGATGCCCATCGGAGTTAAACCAGCTTCGGTTCCGCCGGTCACCATGACATCGGCCACATCCATCTGGATCAGCCGATAAGCGTCGCCGATGGCATTGGTACCCGAAGCACATGCGGTGCACACCGCGGTGTTAGGACCTTTCAAGCCCCATCGCACGGAAATGTTTCCGCTGGCCGCGTTGATGATCAGTTTGGGAATCATGAACGCTGAGATTCGATCGGGGCCACGATCAAACAGCATCGAATGCTGCTGCTCGATTTCATCGAGTCCACCGATACCGCTGCCGACCAGAACGCCGTAGCGGTAAGTGTCGCCTTCAGACAGATCGATCTTTGCCTGATTGATAGCCTTTTGAGCAGCAACCATGGCGAACTGACTGAAGCGATCGATACGCCGCAGCTCTTTGCTTTCGATCGGCAAATGAGGCAGCGGATCGAAGTCTCGGATCTCGCCTCCGAAACGAACCTTGAAGTCGCGGCAGTCAAACCGCTGAACGGGACCGACACCACTTTTTCCTGCACAGACCGCCGCCCAGACGTCGTCCAGTTCGCAGCCAAGCGGGGTGACAACGCCAAGCCCGGTCACTACTACTCGACGGCGTGACATCATTCAGCTCGCGGCGCTAAAAAGAACTCGCAGCACCGAACCAACGAAATCCGCAGCCACAATGCCGGAGTGCTGATGCCGGTGAGGCGATCAGCACAGCCAGCATGAAGCTGCGATTGTGGTTGACGAATGAATGCGAGCGAAGGAACTATTGCTTACCTTCAATGTAAGTGATCGCGTTACCGACCGTCTTGATCTTGTCGTAGTCTTCGTCTGGAATCTTGACGTCGAATTCGTCTTCAAGAGCCATTACGAGTTCAACAATATCAAGGGAATCCGCCTTCAGATCATCAACGAATGAACTGGTGCGGGAGATTTCTTCTTTCGGGACGTCAAGCTGATCGCTGACGATACCAATCACTTTTTCTTCAATCGACACTGATGCTTTCCTCCAGCGAAACAAAACACTGACAGGTGTTTTCGAACACCGCCAGTCGTCCGGGGAACTGCTCCGGGCACCTGCTCCAGTCGCAGGCGATCGTCCGGTCCGCGAATCGTGCGGAAGATATATCGGGTTTGCGAATTCATGTAAACCCGTTTAGCCGGGCAGTCTGCCTCATTTCCGGAGTGCGGGTCAATTTTCTGCGTCCTCATTAAGGAGTCGACCCCGTCCGGCACACCAGTTTTGAAGTTTTATGCAGTGTTCGCAGGAATTTGAGCGTTCCTCGTTGTTTCATGGATGCCAAATGTTTCTGAAGTTGGGCGTGATGAATCCGCCCTAGTTGGTTTGCGGCAGGCGGTTAGGGCTCTATCCTGCGTTGTGAACTCCTGCCTATGGCGAATTGGTCGAGCCAAATTGCTACCTTTATCACGGTGTCCTCCGGTTTTGATGTCATCATCTTCCGCTGACGTACCCCTTGCCAATGATTCTGATGCGTCATCTTTGCTCGATGACCGCGCAGGGAATGACATTGGACGCTTCCGAAGGAGCGTTCGATGACGTTCCTGAATGGAGCTTTGGCGTTCGGAGCTTTGGCGTTCGCTGTTCCGCTGATTATTCATATTCTGAATCGAAGCCGCTTTCGGACCGTCGAATGGGGAGCCATGCATCTCCTCGAATCGGTGATCAAGGTCAATCACAAACGGCTCCATGTTGATCAACTGATTTTGCTGTTCGTACGCTGTGCGATTCCTGTGTTGCTGGCGCTCTGCCTGGCCCGTCCTGTTCTGACCGGCTCCAGATTGCTGGAAGGTGACTCCCCGGTTTCGCTGGTGATTCTGCTGGATACCAGTTATTCGATGGACACTGTCGATCCGTCAGGCTCGCGTTTTGAAAAAGCCGTCGATGCAGCCTGTCAGATCGTGAAAGCGGTCAGTCGTGGCTCCGAGGTCGCCGTGATTCAAACGGGCGGTCGTCCGACGCCATTGTTTGATCAGCCGGTCTTCGACAGCGAAGCCGTGGTTCGCCGACTGCGGCAGATCAAAGCCGGGTATGGGGCCAGTGATATGCAGGCTTCGCTCAACGAAGCGTTGAAGACGGTCGATGCGATGTCACATGCTCGCCGCGAACTGATTGTCATCAGCGATTTTCAGCCGGCGGATTGGCAGGCGATTGGGCAAGACACCGCCGAATCGATTCGAGGGCAAATGGCTTCACTGAAGATTCCCCCCGCTTTGACGTTGCTATCGATCGGTCAACCTGTCAGCAGCAACATCTCTGTGGAGTCCCTTGAGTTTCCTCGCCGTGCGTTGGGAGTTGGACAGCAGATTTCTGTGCGAGCGAATCTTCGCAATCACGGCAGCACGCCGATTGAGAATGCTCGCGTTGTTCTAAGGCTGGACGGAGCGGAATCGTCCGTTTCGCAAATTGCTCTGGCTGCGAACGGGACGACTCAAACACTGTTCCCCTGCTCTTTTGAGAAAGCAGGATCGCATGTGATCGAAGTCGAAGTCATCGCCGACGATCCTCTGAAAGATGATAATCGTTATGCGGCCGCCGTTACGATTTGGGACAGTATTAACGTGTTGCTGGTTGATGGAGATCCCAGCGGGCAGCCTCTGCAAAGTGAAACGGATTATCTGTCGATTGCTTTGACGCCATTTACCTTTGGTCGAGTGCGTCTGGCTGATCTTGTGCAGACGCAGACAGTTCAGTCGAAAGATCTTACGGAAGAGCGTCTGAAGACTTCGCGCGTCGTAGTGCTGGCGAATGTGTCGAAGCTCGAGCCAGCTCAAGTCTCTGCGTTGACGGCTTTCGTGAGCGATGGCGGTGCCTTGCTGGTCTGTGCCGGAAATAAGATTGATCTGAATTGGTATCGCGAGCAGATGTTTGCGAATGGCGGAGGATTGTTGCCAGCAGCGTTTGGGATCTTGAAAGGGCAAACCGACTCCGACGGCAAGGCCGATGCTGCCGCCGGAACGGTCAATAAGAGTTCTCATGTTGTCGCGCAACGCTTTGACCATCCGGCCTTGGAGTTCTTCAACGAGCCGGCGAATGGTGATTTGTCGACGGCGGAGATTCGACGCTGGCATGAGTTGGCCGATGTGGATGGTCGCAGCGATGTCGCGGTCTTGGCACGGCTGGATTCGGGTGATCCATTGCTGATTGAGCGTCGAGTTGGGGATGGGGTCGTGTTGCAGATGGCGACGTCCTGTGATGCGGACTGGTCCGACTTACCCGTTCGGCCTCTTTATGTGCCGCTGATGCAGCAGATCGTTACAACGATGGCATCCGGGATTTCTCCACCGCGAAATATTTCGACCGGTGATCCGGCTGTTGCGATGTTGCCAGGAACCGAACAAGCGACAACATTGTCGGTCGTGACGCCGGATGGGGCTCGTCGTACTCTCAACACGACGCCTCAAGGTAAACTACAACTGGCGAGGTTTGAGGAAACTCAACGGCCTGGCGTTTATGCGATGTCAACGCCTGCGGCCGAAACGATTCACTTCGTCGCAGAGACTTCTCGCAGTGAATCGGACCTGAGCATCCTGCCGGATCCGGCCCTTGCCGAGTTATCAAAGAGTCTGGCTTCGACGCTGATCAAATCGCCGGCCGAGTATCTCGAACAGGATCGTCTGCGACGACACGGTCAGGAGATCTGGAAGTTTGTGCTGGCGGCCTTTCTGGCATTTATGTTTTTGGAACTCATCCTGCAACAACGATTCGCGAGGGTTCGTCTATGACAACGCTGCGATTTGTTGGTGATGTTCCGCTCTGGGCCGGTTTGCTGGCGGCGTTGGTCGTATGCGTATTGTCGTGGCGTTATTACAGGCGCGAAAGTTTTGATCTGCCACGACGACTTCGATGGCTGCTGCCGTTGCTGCGATCTTTGGCGTTTCTGCTGGGGATTCTGGTGCTCACCGGGCCGGTGTTGCATCATCGCATGATTCTTGGCGAACTTGGTCGAGTCAAAATTTATGTCGATGATTCACGCAGCATGACGATGCAGGATCGTCATATGTCGACCGGAAGAAAGTTGCTGGTTGCGGAACAGTTGGGATGGATCAGTGCCGGGCGAATTGATTCGAAGCTGCTAAAACTTGCGGATCAGTTGTCAGAGGCCCGGCTGGGATTTGTGGATGCGATTGCTCCGAAGAGTACTGCACCTGCGACCGATCCCGGAGCCGAGAGTTCGGAGGTTGCTTCAGCAGCCGTGGCCGATACAAAAACTGTCGACGGTGCAGCTACCCCTGCTGTCAACGCGGCCCCTGCTGTCACGGCCAACGCTGTTCGAACTGCGGTCGATGCGTTTCGCTCACGATTGCTGGAGTTGAAAACTTCTCTGCCGCCAGAGCTTTCTGAGCGATTTCAAAACGAATTGCTTCAGCCGTTAGATGTAACGGCCTCTACAATCGACGCGGATCCCGCCGCCGCGGCGAATGCACTGGTGGCACTGGCCAAAGTCTGTGAATCGCTCGAAGGTTCAGTCTGCGGTTCGTTTGAGGCTGAGGTTTCGCGGATCGTTGAATCGGGTGATGAATCGATTCGCTCGGCACTCGCCATGTTCGATGAAACTCCGCGCTGGCGTCGAGTGGAGATGGGGTTATCGGAGTCATCCGCAAAGATTCTGGATAAGCTCCGGGAGCAGCATGATGTTGAAGTGCTGCGGCTGGCGGGTGAAAAAGCAGAGTTGCTGGTCAGTCCAGCGCCAACGTCTGCTAGTGGCGGAGTCGATGAAGAGTCTGAAGGCCAGAACGAAAGAAGTGCCGAGGACTTTTCCAGTGTCACGGACCTGAGTTCCGGGATCGTGGCGACTCAAAAGTCTGTCAACGCACCGGAAAACACCAGCGGCACGCCATCGACAGAGACCAATGCCGCCGATGCTGCTCAGGCGAAAACTGCGATCGTTCTGATTACTGATGGTCAGCACAATTCCGGCCCGTCACCATTACGGACGGCACAGGTTTTAGGCGGTCAGGGCGTTCCGTTTTTCAGCGTGTCGCTGGGTGCGTCGCAGCAGGCCGCTGATTTAGCGGTGATCGGACTTGAGCATCCGGATCTTGTGTTCCAGAAGGATCGGGTTCGCGGCGTGATGGTTGTTCGTGATCAGATGACGCCGGGGAAACCTTTTGTTGCTCAGATCAGCTATCAGGATCAAGTGCTTTGGCAGCAGCAACTGGAAACTCAGAACGTTGCCGAAAGACGGATCGAGTTTGATTTCGAAATCGATGAGCTTGTTACAAAACTCGGAGCTCAGTTCGCTTCCGACATCAAGCAGCATGCTGTCCCGTTGGAGTTTCAGGCGTCGATTGCCGCGTTGCCCGAAGAGTCTGAAACGGACAACAATCAGCGTTCGATGAGACTGGCCGCTATTGTCTCCAGCTACAAAGTGCTGTTGATCGATGGGCGTTCTCGCTGGGAAACTCGCTATCTTCGCAACGTCTTTGAACGCGATGAGCAATGGTCGATCAACACTTTGATTGCTGGGCCGGGAACGGATCACGCCGGTTTGACGAGAGGTGAAGAAGAGGGACAGTTCCCGGGTAAGCGAGAGCAATTGTTTGTCTATGATCTGGTGATCTTCGGCGAAGTCGCTCCGGAATTGTTTAACGAGCAGGACTTTCAATGGCTGAGCGAGTTCGTGGAAACTCGCGGCGGTGGCATCGTGTTTATCGATGGTCAGCGAGGCCGACTGCGACAACTTGCCAGCACGAAGCTTGGGAGTCTGATTCCTGTCGAATGGTTGAACGAAACAATTTCCGCCAAGCCGACATCGCTGCAATTGACGGACAAAGGCGCCTCAGAAAGTGCGCTGCGATTATCACCGGACGCGGAACAGAATCGTCGCTTCTGGACTGAGTTGCCCCCGCCTCATTCGCTGGTGGCGGTGAATGCTTTGCCAGGGGCTGAAGTCCTGATCGAAGCGAATGTCGATGGTCGGCAGAGACCGGCGATGGTCACGCGGTTGTTTGGTTCCGGTCGAGTCGTCTACTTTGCGTTCGATGAATCCTGGCGCTGGCGATTTAAGACGGCCGATCTGTGGCATCAGCGCGCGTGGAATCAATTGGCGAAGTATGTGATGCCTCGGCCGTTTGCTGTCAGCGACGAATATGTATCGCTGGATACAGGCTCAGTGCGTTACGATTTTGGAGCGACTGTCGATGTTCGAGCACGCCTGTTGGGGCTGGATGGAAAACCGGCGACGGGTGTTTCTGCGGACGCTCTGGTTTGGAAAGATGGGCGAATCGTTTCAACGGTGAGCCTGACTCCGGATGCCGATGTGCCAGGGATTTATCGAGGTCGCGTCGCGGCTTTGCCAGAGGGCGAGTACGAGGTTTCGGTTCGAGCCGCGGGTTATAGTGAAGCCGCACTGAAGGCTCGCAGCCGGTTTATCGTGTTACCACCGGAATCCGGCGAGATGACTCAGACGTCGGCCAATGAAACGCTGTTGAAACAAATTGCTGCGGCTTCTGGAGGAGGTTACCTTCGCGAAGAGGAACTGTTTCGATTGCCAGAGCTGTTGAGTCCTCTCAGCAGCGGCCGAGTCGTCGAATCCGACACGCAAGTCTGGCAGAGCTATTGGTGGTTTGCGGCGATTGTTATTCTGTTGACGGTTGAATGGGTGTTACGAAAACGAGCCGGGTTGCTTTGAACGGTGATGGCTTTGTGCCCGACAGCATGGTCTCTGCAGGCACTGTGCAGGTAAAGGAAGATTCACGATGAGTGTTTCGCTTGATCCCGTAGTTGCTCGAAAACTCGAAGAATTCGGACGCCGTCGGTTTCGACTGATCATCGCGCGAGGACTCTGCGCGGGCGTTGCCACGTTTCTGATTTGCGTTGCGATTGTCGCTGCAATCGACTGGTACTGGCTGCTGAGCGATCGCGCGCGATGGGCATTGAGTGCGGCCATTTATTTGCCGGTGATTGTTGTTATCTGGACAACCAGCCTGCGTCGGATTCTGCATCGGCCGCTCAGGGAAGAGATCGCATCGCAGGTGGAAATGACAGAACCGCAGCTTCGGGAGAATCTGCTCTCGGCCGTTGAACTGGCGACTGATGATCCATCCTCTCTGCACGACTCCCCGGTCTTTCGAAGTTTGCTGCAGGGCAAAGTGGCCGAGCAGATGACACGGATTGAAGTTCCGGCGTTGCTGCCTCTGAAACTTGTTGCGCGTTGGATGGCGGTTGCGGGAGTCGTCGTTGCAGTTGCAGCTGTGCTGCTGTTGTCCAGCGATCATCGTTACCGTCAGCTTGCCGCACGTGCAATTCTTCCGGGAGCCAACATTGCCCGGGTTTCTCGAGTCAACGTCGAGATTCTGCAGCCGACGCCGCATTCGTTGATGATGGCCGAAGATGAAACAGTTGCTGTGGTGGCTTCAGTCACCGGCGGAAGTTTTGATGACGTAACGCTTGAGACCTTCACGGAGAAACAAGGTGCGGTGCGGCAGGTGATGCGAGGTCGCACGGAGGCGGAGTTCACATCCAATATCCACGTGATGGACGAATCGGTCGAGTATCGCATTCTTGCTGGCGATGCAGTGACGGCGCGATTTCGAATCGAAGCACGCCCTCGTCCCCGTGTCACAGCGTTTCTAAAAACCTTCGTCTATCCGGCGTACGCCTTGTTGCCGGACAAGACAGTCACGGAGAATCATGGCGATCTCTTGGTGCTGGAAGGCACGAAAGCGGAAATGCAACTTGAGCTGGATCAGCAGGTGTCTGCTGCGGAATTGCGAATCGATCCGTCAGAATCCGATGAGATGATCACGATCCCGTTGACTCCGGTCGCGGACAGCCAGAACGGTTTGCAATGGAAGGCGACTGTTCCTGCGGATGCGGCGGCCATTTACAAGGTACATCTGGTTTCGAAGGAAACAGGGTTCGAAAATCTTTTCAGTCCGAAGTACGAAATCCGACCACAGCCGGACCTGATTCCTCGCGCGGGTTTCGTGGATCAAAAAGAGACGACTCTGTTGTTGCCGCCCAATGATATCGTGGCACTGAAAGCGATGGCGGAAGACGATCTTCCGCTGGTCAAACTGGAGCAACATGTTTCTGTCAACGGGCTTGACTGGATCGCCCTTCCGCTTGACGCCAAACCGGATGCGGAAACAGAAGGTCGAAGTCTGACGGCCGAGTGGCAATGGGATCTGCAGAATCACAAACTGAAAACCGGAGATCAGGTGCTCACGAAGCTCGTGGCCACTGATCGCAAAGGCAATATCGGCGAATCGATCCCGCTGCGAGTGATCGTTGCGGCTCAGGACTTCGATCCGGAGCGGCACACGATGATGGAACGCAAAATCGAACTCGTCGATGAGCTGGCAAAGTTTTCCGAATTGTTTCAGGAGCAGAAGGTGACTGCTCTGGAAGTGATCGAGCGACTACGAAAGCCCGAGCAGACCGAAGAACAGGCTTCACAGGATCGTAATGTGCTGACGGATCTTGCGAGCAAGCAACGTGAGCAGGCGGAAAAGATTCTGGTCAACATTGTCGCGGTCGAAAAAGACATGGCGGCCGGGGCTGATGCCTACGATCTGGATTTGATCGGGCGAGTCGTCGCGAGAATACAACGCGAGTACTCAAATATCCCGGCGTTTGCTTTGAAGGCTCGGCAACACACCGAAGATGTGAACCGCAGGAATGGCGATCTGGATGTCATCAAGCAAACATTCGAGCGGACTGCCGATGATGCCAAAATGATCCATGAACACTATCAGGTTCTGGCGACCC